>JBKHGE010000065.1:0-5961 GCA_046539845.1 Desulfonatronovibrionaceae bacterium | reverse complement strand
AATAAGTCACTAAATTATCCCGTGAAGCGGGCCGCCCTTCTCCCCTAAACGGTCCACTCTTTTCTCCACCTGGGGATCGTCCTTAAGGGGCGGGGCATGATAGGTCTTCAGCCGGGCGTCGATTATAAGCGCCCTCCCCGGAGACCAATGCTTGCAATGCATAAATTCCCCGGCCCCGTATGAATCACTGGCCGGATCGGACCGGGTGAATACCGTCCACAAAAAATTATCCCACCCGGAAGCGCAAAAACTGCTGTCGTCTGCCACCACCAGCAGGGGGAAGCCTTCCAGGCCGGGTTGTTCGGCCAGCGCCCGGCCGAGTTCGGCCATCTCCGGGGAGGAGCTGTCCCGGGGCCGGGAGTGCCCCGGACCCTGAATAACTATTATCCCCGGAGCGAATAACACCGGGCGGCCGAATCCGGACGGGAGCCGCAAGTCCCGGGGGAGATCCAGCCCGAGCCTGCGCTTTTTGCCTCCGGCCACAGCCCAGACCGCCTTGGAGCCCTGATTCAGACTTATTCCGGAGTAATCCAGGGTATCCATGGTGGTCCGGGTGAAAAAATGGATATCCCGGTCCAGATCGATACGCTCCAGGACGTGCTTAAAAAACATGGGCATGTTTTTGGGGCTCAGGCCGGGATCGTCCTCCTGGGCAGCGATCAAGACATACTTGGAAAGCGATGTCTGGGTCCGGCCCAATAAAGACAGGGCGCAGGTGAGTATCTCCTGCGGCTGCCTTTGGACCGCAAACGGCACATAGCTCTCCCTGGCCACAGCCAAAAGCAAGGGATGCACTCCGGCCGCGTCCACGGCGTGGATCTCGCGCACCCCGGAAAAGACCTCTGAGACTAGGGGGGCGGTAAGCTCATGGATGAAATCCCCCAGGACCGTGTCCTCCTGCGGGGGCCGACCCACGGTAGTAAACGGCCAGATCGCATCCTTGCGGTGTAAAACCTCATCCACGCGCAGAACCGGAAAATCATGGCGCAGGCTATAATAGCCTAGGTGATCCCCGAACGGCCCCTCCGGCTTGTTCTCTGCGGGCAAAAGCCGGCCCCGGATACAAAAATCCGCCTCCGCAGGAAAAGGCAGACCCCTGTCCGGCCGGATCATTTTTATCCGTCTCCCGGCCAGGACACCGGCGAACATGATCTCCGGCACCCCCTCGGGCAGGGGCATAACCGCGGCCAGGGTCATGGCCGGCGGGCCGCCGACAAAGACATTCACCGCCAATCCCTCGCCCCGCTTCAGGCTTTTGGCGTGATGGGCGCCAATGCCCCGGTGGATCTGATAATGCAGCCCGGCCTCCCGGTCCCGTACATAGCGGTTACCGGTGAGCTGCACCCGGTACATGCCCATATTCGATCCGATATATCCGGGATTTTCCGGGTCCTCGGAATAGACCTGGGGCAGAGTGACGTATGCCCCGCCGTCTCCGGGCCAGGACACCAGGCCGGGCAGGGCGGAAAGGGTGGTCCGGCCCCAGGCGGCCGGTCCGGTACGTGCCCTTCCGGGCAGGGCGTGATAAAGGGCCGGGGGGAGGCGGAAAAGATTCAACGGTCTGGAAAACAGGCGTAGGGGGTCGAATTTCACTGCCATGAGTTCCTTTAAAGCGGGCAAGGAATGGCGGAAAATAAAACGCAGCCTGGATGCAGTCCCAAATAAGTTCCCCAGCATGGGAAAGGGGGTACCCCGAACATTAGCGAACAAAAGGGCCGGACCTCCGGCCCTGAACACCCGCCTCTGGATCGCTCCCGCCTCCAGATAGGGATCAATCCGGGCATCTATCTTTAAAAGCTCTCCACGGACGCGCAGATCCTCCACGCACTGGCGCAGATTAAGATACCCCCCCATCAGCGGACCTGGTCGATTATACTGTCGGCAATCGCCTTAAGTTCGGAAAAGATATCTTTTCTTTCATCCACCGCTCCCTTGTCATACACCCCGCAGGCCCGAAGGACATAATTAGTGGTAAACCCCTGCCATTTAAAGAAATAGTCGTAGCGGGGAAAGATATCCGCAAACAACTCCTCTTTGGGATGTCCCTGGCTGATCAAAAAGACCAATTGCTTTCCCGGAGTGAGCCGGGTCTTTATATTGCTCGTGCCGTAATCCGGGACCAGGTAGGAAAAAGTGCGGTCTATAAACCCCTTGAGCTGGGCGGAAACTTCCCCGAAATACACCGGGGTGGCCAGGATCAGGATGTCGCATCCGGCCGCGTCCTCCAGGACCGGGGCCAAGTCGTCCTTTTGCACGCATTTATCAGACTTTGTCTTGCACATAAAACAGGCCTGACAGCCCTTGAAGTCAAGGCTATTCAAATGATGGCTTTTGATCTCCGCCCCGTGCTTTTCAGCCAGCAGCGAGGTCAGGTGTTCAGCCATTATGGAACTGTTGCCCTTTTTTCTGGGGCTTCCGAGCAGACTGACTACTTTCATAACCAAACACTCCTTTTTAAATCCATTTCCAAGGATCCATAAAACCGGATTTACAGCTTACAATCCCTCAATAGCGCCAATACGGTAAAATATTTACCTGTATTCGGGTCAATTGTCGACAGAACAGATGTTTGCAAAACCCGGGGCTAAAAATTGTGATAGAGTTGCAAGAGGAGATCGCTTCTGGTCAAAACACCAACTGCGGTCCCATCTTTAACCACCGGAAGCATAGGGATTTCCATGTCGGAAAAAAAACCCATGACCTCGTGCAGGCTCTGCTCAGGGTGGACACAGGGCACCTCTCTGCGCATAAAGGCCTTGACCGGGGAGTTGAGCTGGGATTCGCTCCGGGCCTTGCCCAGTTCGGCCTCGCTTATGACCCCTACGCATCTGTCCCCGCTCAGAACCAATGCGGCCCGGGCCCGTCTCTTGTCCAGAATATCCCGGGCCTCTCTGATCTGGATGTCCGGGGCAAGACAACCATCGAGCCCGGACATGATCTCGCTCACGCCAAGCCGGGGCCGGTCCATCTCCTGGATCAGCTCCCGGACCTTATCCCTGATTTCGTCAAAGCGGCCGCTTTTGAGCAAGGCCGATCCGGCCCCGGCATGCCCACCTCCTCCCAGGGCGCAGACCACCCGACCCACATCCAGGTCACTGCCTTTACTGCGGCCGATAACAATAGTGCTCTGTTGGTCCAGGCGAAAGACCCCGAAAGCGGCATCAGCACCTTTGATCTCCAGGTATTCGCTGACGATCGGGGCCAGATCCACCGCGACCTGCTCCAGCCGGACACCGGCCAGACCCACAGTATATCCGCTTATCTTTACCAGCTCATCCTTTTCAAGCATTGCAGTCAAAACTTCGGCCTGGCCGGCGTCAAAAGAGGCGGACAGATAAGATCCGGCCACATTCAAGTCCGCCCCGTTCTCCAGAAGAAAGGCGGCTGCCGCAGCATCCCTGGAGGTTGTCGAGGGATAGCTCAGCTTGCCGGTATCCTCATAAATGCCCATAAGAAAAAGAGTGGCCTGGATCGGAGAAAAGGCGCAGTCCCGGGCGTGCATCTCCTCCACCATCTGAGTCACGTTTGCCCCCAGGGGCTGAATAGAGACCATCTTTCCCCGGATATCACCCCCAGACAGATGGTGATCCCAGACATGGATATTTGGGCACTGGACCAGAGTGTCCATACGATCCAGACGCTTCCAGGAATTGGCGTCCACTACCACCAGCCGGCTGACACAGGAAAGATCCAGCCCCTTGCGCGGGGCCAAAGGGAACAGATCACGGTGCAGGGCCAGAAAGGCCTTGACATTGTCCCGTATCTGTCCGGGCAAAACGCCCAGAAGGCCGGGATAGAGAAAAGCCGCGGCCACAAGCGAGGCCAGGGCGTCAAAATCCGCATTTTTATGCGTGGTGGCTATATGCATTTTGATCCGTCCTGCAAATACAACTCTATTCTACGGGTTTAGGGTATTTTTACCGCCGGTTTCAAATACCCCGTTGACATAAAAGAAGTTCTGGCATTTAATGGAATTGTTTACAAACAAATTTCCACCCCCAAAAAGGAGGCCGGTCATGACCCAACCAATGAGCTTCGTTGATGAAATCACCCAGTTCAAAGACACCGTGCTTTTGAAAAAAATGCGCTCTGAGGAAGAGGAAAAACCGGCACACAAAAAATCGTATCACGTCACCCTGATGCTGGCCCTGATCTTCGGCATCTTCGGGTTTGACCGCTTTTATCTGGGCAAAATCGGAACCGGGATCCTCAAACTGATCACTCTAGGTGGACTGTTCATCTGGTGGATAGTGGACATCTTCCTTCTCCTTTTCAACAAACAAACCGATGTCTACGGCCAAGATCTGGAAGGCAGCGAGCACAAAAATCCGGTGTTTTTGATGTTTCTGCTTATTTTCGGCAATATCCTCGGCGCACACTATTTTTATATGCGCTATCACAAGCTGGGCCTTGTCCGTGTGGGTGTGAGCGCACTCTTCTACATCCTATACTACGCCATGCTCTCCACCTTCGGACCCCGGGGCGGGGGCTTCGGATTCAATCCGGTACTCTCCTTTCTGGCCGGACTAGTGGGCATAGTCCTCTTTCTCTGGTTTGTCCTTGACGCCTACTGCATAATCTCCGGCCGCCTGAACAAGACCGCGGACGGGGTCGCCGTGGACACCGAGGGCCGCAGATACCAGAGCATAGCCCTTATCTTCTCCTTTACCGCCGGATTCTTGGCCCTGGACCGCTTTTATCTGGGCCATCGCACCCTGGGCATGCTCAAGCTCTTTACCCTGGGCGGGCTGTTTATCTGGTACGTATTGGACATAATCCTGATTATTCTCAATTCACTCAAGGACATCAACGGCGAACCCATGCTCCAGGAGTAAAAAAAGGCCGGAACATTCCGGCCCTTTTTTTTATATCGGCAACCATACCTGAAAAGGACTGCTTCGCTTTAACGATGAACATCTTTTCCATGTCCTACCTTCACGACCCAAATAGTTAGTCCTTCATCCTGAATGGAATAAATAATACGATATCGCCCACCCGAAGCCGAAATTTTTCTTGACTGTCAGCTTTTAGCCCTTTCCTTTGTTCACTTTCTGGGCATAATTGCTTACATCGGGATTTTTTACACCGAAAATGCCTTTCTAAGACAATTTGAGGGGCCTGCAAATCAGCTTTAGTCAATCAATCCAGAAAGTTGTACAGGTCCGACCCCATCGCATCTCTGGTCATGACCTGGGCTTTGCTGGTCCAGTGTCTCTTGCCGGACCTGACTTTGGAGCGCATTTCAAAAAGCCCGCTCTGGAGCTTGCCCAGCCTTTTGTCAAAGTTGTATCTTTGCTTGGCTGCCGTCCTTGGGTTTTAGGTGACCGCTACTGTCCGCTTTTGACCCCGGAACCGGCCGAAGTGCGCCAGACCACCATCTGATCATCCAGTCCAAGTTCTCGGTTCTTGAGGGAGTCAAGCGGACTGAAGGGCAATTTTTAGCCTGTCCATTTGCTCATTACACCTGACGCTGCTTTTCAACGGGTGCGCGCTTTTTGCGCTCCGCTGCAAAAGCCTAGTTAGAAAAAAAATTAATAAAAACGTGTATCTTCCTTGTACCTAACCTTGGAAGGATTTCCTTCCGCTCTGTATAATCTTTTATTTGAAATATCAAACACGGATGACCAGATTGTATCAAAATTTAATTGTTTATCGTATTGACAAATAAAACCATATTTTCCGCTTAATATAGCTTTTGCATACTCAATTCCATCGCTGCAATCAACACTCATTAGTGCGTTATAAACAGTTTGATAGCGATTTTCAGAAAAAAAGACATTTCGATCACTCGCATCATGTTCCCACATCTCTTTTGATGTAAAATGGTTTACAGTGATAATAAAGCTTTCTCCAGCTCCGGTTTTTTCATGGTTTCGGATATTAATCTTCTGTGGATTACATTCTACCCTAGATCCGTGAAATTGTTACATCAACTTTGCAGTCATACTGCATTTTAAACAT
>JBKHGE010000064.1:0-6823 GCA_046539845.1 Desulfonatronovibrionaceae bacterium | reverse complement strand
CCTGGAAAGTTTGATTGGCGTTAACGGAGCAGACGACCGAGCTGCGGATCAAGGCTATGATTTTTCCCCGGAAAAGCCCGGGAAATACGAACCTTTTTACGGCGACGTCTCCGAGTTGAACACGTACAGGCTTATCCTGGACTCTGTGGGCAAAGAGACCCTCAGGGCCATAGCCGAGGATGCCATAGATCTTCTGGATACTTCTGTGGCGGTTTACGAACTGAACGGGGATTATGCCTTTGGCATGTTTTCCTCCGGATGGTGCCGCTTAATGGATGCCTCCTCCAGGGAGCTCGCCCGTACCGAGGACAACCAAGAGGCTCTTTCCTCTGGGAAATGGCTCTGCCATGAGTTTTGCTGGAACGAATCCGCCCTTCCGGCCATAGAATCGGGCAAAAGCACGGATGTGCAGTGTATCGGCGGGATAAACATGTATGCAGAGCCCATTTTCGCCGGGGATCAAGTGGTGGGCGCGATCAATTTCGGGTACGGCACCCCGCCCCGGGACCCGGAAAAAATCCGGGAACTGGCCGAGCTCTATCAGGTAAGCGAACAGGAGCTTTACCGAACCGCCCGGGCATATCAGCCCCGCCCCCGGTACCTGATTGATCTGGCCAAGAAAAGGCTGGGCATATCCGCCAAGCTCATCGGGCAGATCGTGACCCGGGCAATGAGCGAAGAGGCCCGGAAAAAGAGCGAGGAGAACCTGCGTATCACTTTTGAGTCCATCGAGGACGCGGTGATCGCCGCGGACACACAGGGCCGGATCACGCACATGAATCCCGTGGCCGAGCACCTGACCGGATGGGACTTTGCCCAGACCCGGGGCAGACTTTTTTCCCAGGTTTTCCGAATAGTAAGTTCCCACACCCGGGAGCCGGGTGTGGATCCGGTGCAAAAAGTGCTTGAGACCGGGAACGTCCAGGGGCTGGCCAATCATACGGTCCTGATCGCCAGGGACGGCCGGGAGTATCAGATCGCGGACTCGGCTTCCCCGATCCGTAACGATCAAGGTGAGATTACCGGCGTGGTTCTAGTCTTTAGGGACGTGACCGAGGAATACTTCGCCAGACGGGCGACTCAGCTCCGCCTGGATCTGATCGAATATGCTCCGGCCCATTCCCTGAACGAGCTTTTGCGCAAGGCTTTGGATGAAGTCTGCGCCCTGATGGACAGCCCCATAGGCTTTTTCCATTTCGTGCACGAGGACCAAAAGACGCTTTCCCTGCAGCAATGGTCGAGCCGAACTCTGCAGGAATTCTGCCGGGCCGGGGGAAAGGGCAGGCACTATCCGGTGGACCAGGCCGGGGTGTGGGTGGACTGCATCCGGGAGAAAAAGCCGATCATTCACAATGATTATAATGCTTTGAAGCATAAAAAAGGTCTGCCCCGGGGGCATACCCCGGTAACCCGGCAAATGGTGGTCCCGGTATTTCGGGAAGACAGGATAGAGGCCATTCTCGGGGTGGGGAACAAGGCCGGGGAATACACGGAAAAAGATAAAGAAAGACTTTATTACCTGGCGGACGTGATCTGGGACATCATTAGACAGAAAAAAGCGGATGAGGAAATACGCCTGAACGAGTCCCGCCTGAATGCACTGGTTAAGTTGGGCAAAATGATATCCAGCCCCACTGGCGAGCTTACCGATTTCGCCCTGGAAGAGGCGGTGCGCCTGACTGGAAGCGAAATCGGGTATCTGGCCTTTTTAAACAGCAGTGAGAGTGAGCTAACCATGCACAGCTGGTCCAGGAAGGCAATGCAAAAATGCCGGGTTGGAGACAAGCCTCTTGTCTATCCCCTTAATAAAGCCGGTCTGTGGGGGGAGGCAGTGCGCCAGAGAGAGCCGGTTATTTCCAATGATTACCAGACAGATCCGCTCAAAAAAGGATATCCCCAGGGCCATGTGTCCATCACAAGGCACATGAATGTGCCGGTTTTTGACGGGGACAGAATAGTCCTGGTGGCCGGGGTGGCCAACAAGGAGAGTGAGTATAACGCTTCCGACATCCGGCAGTTGACCCTGCTCATGCAAGGAATGTGGGGCATTATCCGGCGCAAGCGCGCGGAAAAGGCACTTTTGCAGGCCAAGGAAAAGGCCGAGACGGCCAACAAGTCCAAATCCGAGTTTCTGGCCAATATGAGCCACGAGATAAGGACCCCCTTAAACGGAATTTTGGGCATGCTTCAGCTTGTCCGGGACACGCCCCTGGATAATGAGCAAAGGGAGTATGTAGATCTGGCTGTTAAGTCCACGGACCGGCTGAACCGGCTTCTAAGCGATATCCTGGATCTCAGCCGTATCGAGGCGGATAAGCTGGAGCTAAGGCAGAGGGAGTTTGAGTTAAGGGAGGTTATACACTCCATCCGGGATATATTCGCCCATGTGTGCAACAAGAATAAAAACACCCTTAGCGTGGATATCCAGGATTCCGTCCCGCAAAGACTGATAGGGGACGACACCCGCCTGACTCAAGTCCTTTTTAACCTGGCCGGCAACGCCTGCAAATATACCTCCGAGGGCCGGGTCCGGGTGCAGGCCTGGAGATTGTCCGAGATCGAACCCGGACAGTGCCGGATGCTTTTTGTGGTCCGGGACACGGGCCAGGGTATTCCGGATGAGCAATTAAGCCGGGTATTGGAGACCTTCAGCCAGGCCAATGATTCCGGTTCAGCTTATACCCGGGAATTTGAAGGGGCCGGTCTGGGCCTTGCCCTGGTGAAACGGATTGTCCGTCTCATGCACGGAAACATGGCCATAGACAGCCATAAAGGAAAAGGGACCGCAGTGTATGTGAGTCTCCCCCTTGCATTCCCGGAAGAGCTGCGCTCGGGGGCGGAAAAATCCGCAGCATCCGAGGCCGGGCAGCCCCTGGCCGGAAAACGGGTGCTTTTGGTTGACGATGATTCAGCCACCCAGATGGTGATTAATAAGTTCCTTAAGAAATCCGGGTGTATAGTAAAAACGGCCAATAACGGTGAGGAAGCCCTTTTAGAGTTGGATGACGGCGGATTTGACTGCGTTTTGATGGATATCCAGATGCCGGTTATGGACGGGGTGCAGGCCACCCTAAAAATCCGGGCCTCAGAAGGTGATTTCCGGGAAATACCGATTGTTGCCCTGACCGCCTATGCTATGAGCGGGGACCGGGAAAAATTTTTGGCCTCAGGGATGGACGATTACATCTCCAAGCCCGTGGACGGTGGCGAGTTGATCCGGGTTCTGAAGAAAAACATGAGCTGAAACCGGGGGCTTGGGAAAATGCAGTGATTATATAACGGCTATAAAATTTTGTACATATTTGTGCGAGGAACCCAATTTTTGTATCTGTTCACCATATATGTAAAGCGGACCAAGGTTTTTTAAATTTGCCGGGAATCAGCAAATTTAAAGGCTGCCTTGTCCAAAACCGTTACCCGGATTCGGACAATACTTAAGCGTCGCGTCTTAAGCTTTGCGTACTTCGCGACTTTGCGCTCCAATAGACTTTATTTACATCTTTTTTAAAGTAAATCTCTGAATAGTTACCAGTTTTTAACCTCCCACTTTTTATTACCACAGATAGTCCGGCAGATGCTTTCGGATATCCTCCACCTTTTCCAAGTGGCTCAGGTCCTTGTTTATTTCGCTTGCTACCGCCTTTTGCAGCTGTTCCCCGGCCTCGTTTCGCAAATTCCCCAGAAAATTGGGCGGGGCCACCAGCACCAGGCGATCAAACTTCTTTTGATGATGGCTTTTGTCCAGATACTCGGCCAGGCTCCGGGCGAAGCGCTCCGCCTCGAGCTCATGCGCCGGGGGATGTCCGGTGGACGACCGGAATTTGCCTTGCATGGACTGCATGCGCCCGGGCTTGTCCGCGTACATTTCCCCATTCTTCATCCTGGATTCGGGATGATATTTCACCTCCAGCTCGGCAAGGTCGCTTCCGCTGGGCTTGTTGGCCCCCAGGATCCTGGCCCGGGCACTGTCCGCCACCACTATCCATGCCTTATATCCCATCACCTACCTCCTTGCTTACCATTGGATATAATCTTTGCTCATACTTATAACCATGAGGAGTGAAGCGGGGCAAGTCAAGGGGCGGGCAAGTTCCTCTCCAACACTGCCAAAAGTTCTTCTTTGTCCACGGGCTTGGCCAGATAGTCATCCAGGCCCTGCTCCAGGAGATTCTCCCGGTCCCCGCTCATGGCATGGGCGGTCAGGGCGATGATGGGGATGTCCGAATGCTGGGATGCCGGAATATCGGCGTTCCGGGATTGATGAATTTCCTGTCCGGTGTGCTTTTCTTCTGCCCTTTGCCGATTTACCTGTTCCATTTCCCTTATCCGCTTTGTGGCCTGTACCCCGTCCATATCCGGCATCTGGATATCCATTAAAATACAGTCGAAATCATGTCTGGCCAGCAACCTTAAAACCTCTTCCCCGTTTTCAGCCACTGTTACCCGGTGTCCGGCACTTTGCAGCAGTCTTTGGACAAAGAGTTGGCCGGAAGGTTCATCCTCGGCCAGCAGGATGTGCAGGCCCGTCTCTGTAGATTGCCCGGGCCCAGCTTCCTCGTGCCCGGTCGAGGGGGAGCCTGCGGGTAGGCCAACTGGCAGAACCACCTGCACCGAGGTCCCTTCATCAACCCGGCTCTGTATAGAGATATCCCCGTCCATCAGTCCCACTAGCCTGCGCACAATGGATAGTCCCAGGCCAGCGCCCTGGTAGCTGCGAGTAATGGAGCCGTCCACCTGCGTGAAGGGCTCGAACAGGCTCTTAAGCTTGTCTTCCGGGATGCCTATGCCTGTATCTTGTATCCGGAAACACAGTTGCAGGTTCTGTTCTTTTTCCGGAGGGGAGAAAGGCGTTAGCTCCAGGCTTACCTGTCCCTGCCTGGTGTATTTGATGGAGTTGCCCACCAGATTGAAAAGAATCTGCTGTATCCGTTTCTCATCACCTATCGCCTTTTTCGGCAGGGAAGGGGCAATAGAGTATTTCAGCTCCAGCCCCTTGTCCCCGGCCAGGGGCATGAACAGGCTGGTTACCGACTCGCACAGTTCCCGCAGGCTGAAGGTCTCGGGCTGGATCTGCATTTTGCCCGCCTCAATCCGGGACAGATCCAGGATGTCCGATAGCAGATTGGTCAAACGCCTGGAGGCATTGCCCGCGGTCTGCACATACTCCTGCTGTTCCTCATTCAGCTCGGTTAACTCCAAGAGCTGCATCATACCCATGATGCCGTTTAGCGGGGTCCTTATCTCGTGACTCATGTTGGCCAGGAACGTACTCTTGGATTGATTGGCTGTTTCCGCCTCCTGTTTGGCCCGCTCCAGGGCCTGCTCGGTTTCCTTGATGCAGGTGATGTCCTGCAGACAGACCAGGACCCTGTTTTGGCCGGCAATTTCCAGGTAGGCGGTATTCACCAGCAGGCATTTGTCTACGTTTTCACCGCCTGAAGAAAAGGAAAGCCAGGCCTCCAATTTATTCCTGGATTTGTGATCTCTAAGAGTATTCAGCACGGCCCGGCGTACCTGGCAGCTTTGGCAGGCCTCCCCGAAGCCACAGCCTTGGGGATTATCCAGGTGGTGCAGGCAGCGCAGGGCCTCTCCGCCTCTAAGCCCCAGCATCTCCTGCATGGAGCGTTCTGCAAAATTAGCGGCCACTGTATTGGCTTTCTGTATCCGTCTGTCTTCGTCCACCAAAAGCATGACCACCGGCGCATACTCGTAAATGGCTGAAAGTTCAGCCAGAATGTTTTGCAGCTCCTTTTCCATCTGCTTTCGCCGGGTGATGTCGTGGGCCACTCCTACTATTGATTCGATCCCGCCATCAGCGTTTTTCTGGGCGGAGGCACTTACATGAAACCAGCGCCATTGGCCGTTTTTGTGCAATATGCGATGTTCAACACCATCTTGCGCGTTGCCGTTTTCAAGCAACTCCTGGTAGTGCTTTTGCACTAGCGGCAAATCCCGGGGATGGATATAATCCTGAAAATTACTGCCTATAATGCCCTGAACTTCATAACCCAACGTTTCTGTCGTCCCCGGGGACAGATAGGTCAGGAAACCATCCGGTGTATGGGAAAATATGATGTCCTTGGCATTTTCCACCAAGGATCTGAACTTTTGCTGACTTTTATGTAAGGCAGCCTCGAGTTCCTTTCTTGCGGTAATATTTTCCCGGATCAGAATCCCGCCCGCGATCCGGCCGTCCTGGTGAAATGGAACCGCCCTGATACTTACCCACCCGGAGCCCCCTGCAGCGAACTCAGGGAAATAGACCTCCTCAATTTCGATGCTTTCTCCCTGGAAAATACGGGCGACCTCAGTGTCCACTCCGGCATTAACCAGCCCGGGGAATTCGTGTACTGACCTGCCCAGAAAATAATCCTTGCCCAGTTTGTTGCGGGCAAACTTTTCAATATGCCAGTCATTGACAAATTCCACTCGACCCTGCTCATCAAAAAGCATTATCGAGGTAGGGCTTTTCTCAGCCAGCGCTTTGAGCTTATTTTCGCTTTCCTGCTGCGCTTTTTCCGATTGCTTGCGCTGACTTATGTCAACAAATACCCCTTGATAATGCTTGGTATTTGCCTCATGATCTTCAACTTTTGTCACTGTGTGGGAAGCCCAGAATTTTGACCCGTCCCTGCGAAGCAGACGGCACTCAAAGTCCTCCACCGTGCCCTTGGTTTCCAGCAGACGCAGTATCTCGTCCCTCGCCTTAGGGTCAGCGTACAACTGTGAAGCTATATCGGTAACGGATTCAACAAGTTCCCGGGGATTATCATACCCCAGCTTTTGCGCGGCAGCATTATTGGCGCATAAAGGACGTCCATCC
>JBKHGE010000063.1:0-8306 GCA_046539845.1 Desulfonatronovibrionaceae bacterium | reverse complement strand
ATGATACTTCTCTTCTAAGAGCGGGAAAGTAGGTCGTCGCCAGGACTTTTTTTATGTATTTGCCTCAAGTTGCTGCCCTTTGCCTATATCTATGTACTTATCAAGGACAACTAGACGGTGGATAAGAAAACGGATGCAGACAGCCTAGACACATTTATCCGCGCCTTTTATAGGACCCTCCCGGTCATCCTCGGCTATCTTTCGGTGGGCTTTGCCTACGGGGTCTTGGCCCAGAAGAGCGGTCTGTCCGATTTCAATACCGTGTTTATGTCCGTAATTGTCTTTGCCGGTTCCGCCCAGCTGGTTGCTGTGGGCCTTTTTGCCTCCGGCGTGGGCCCGGCCACGGTTATTTTGACCACTTTTATTGTCAATCTGCGCCACCTCCTTATGTCTGCGGCTCTGGCCCCTTATCTCAAGGGCTGGACTCGGGTGCAGAAATACTGGTTTGCCTTCCAGCTCACCGATGAGACTTTTGCTCTGCATATGCGCAGTTTTTCCCAAAAAGGGGTGTACAGACCGGAAGTTTTTACAGTCAATGCGATAGCCCAAAGTGCCTGGATTGCCGGGTCTGCTCTCGGGCTTGTGGCCGGGTCCCTGGTAACGGACGTAAAACCCATTGGTTTGGATTTTGCTTTGCCGGCCATGTTCGCGGTCCTTTTGGTTTGGCAGCTGGATTCTTTTGTTAAATTCTTGACCGCTACTTTGGCCGCAGTGAGTTCGATTGCTTTTATTCTGCTTGGGGCAGGGCAGTTGAGTGTTCTTTTGGCCACTTTGCTGGCCGCCAGTCTTGGCCTGGGAATCATGCAATGGATCAAAAGGTAGTATTCTGGACCATAGTGGGGATGGTGGTGGTTACTTATATCCCCCGGGTATTGCCCATAGCCACTCTTTCCTCCCGATCCCTCGCCCCCTGGCTGGTCCGGTGGCTGGAGCTGGTTCCGGCCTCGGTTCTGGCCGCGCTTCTAGCCCCGGCCATTTTGGTGGAAAATGGAGAGCTGAACGTAAGTGCGGCCAATCCCTTTGTCTGGGCCTCGCTTTTTACTCTAGCCCTGGCCCGGATCACCGGCAGCTTTGTTGGATCTATTCTGGCCGGGATGGGGGTGGTAGCCTTTCTGCGCTATTTTGTTTTTTAATAAAAATGCCCATCCCCGGTTTGCCGGGGATGGGCATTTTTTTGTTGCCGTGTTTTTTTATTCAAACAGTTCCGGAGGCCTTGTGGTATTCCCGTCCGCATTGGGGAAGCCCTCGTATTTATGCGCCTTTTCCCCGGTCTTGAGCAGGTGCTTGGCCTCGGCCATGAATTCGTTGAAGCGGTTTTTGCATTCGTAGAAGCCGTGCCACCAGGAATAATCCGGGGCCATCATGGCTGTTCCCATTCTGGCCCGCCTGCCCTCGTGATGCCATAGCTCATAGAACTCCACCTCCAATTTCTCGTCAAAGAATTTGGAGTCATCCAAAAGCCCCTTGTCATATAACTTGTCCAGCATCTTTTTAGCCGGCTTGTAATACACTTCGTTGTATTCCTGCACGCTTTTGTCCAGCTTGGCATAGTGGTCATCCACCCAGGTGTCCCCGTGACACTGCAGACAAACAGTCTTCATGTCCTCACGTTCTTCTTTCCAGTTTGTGTCCGCAGGAAAGGCGGTGAACTCTGACGGGCGGACCGTGAGCGGGGCCTGGATCTCCCAGGAGAGGCGCCTGGTCACGTCATGTGTGGTCTGCAGATCGGAGACCCCGGACATGTGGCAGGAGGCGCAGGTCGGGGCCCGGTAGTCCACTCCCGGGGTCCAGGTGCCGGGGGCGCTGTCCCAATTGTAATTGTCTCCGGACATATCATAAATAGCCCCGTGTTTGGACTCAGTGTATATCTCGATCTGGGGGTGGTCTGGTCCGAGATGGCACTGCCCGCAGGCTTCAGGTTTTCTGGCCTCCTCTACAGAGAATTCGTGTCTGGTATGGCAGGAAGTGCAGCTGCCCTTGCTGCCGTCCAGGTTCAGGCGGCCAACCCCGGTATTGGGCCAGGTCTGCGGATCCAGGTTGCCGTCCTTGTCCTTTTTCAGGATCGTCCCGTGGCAGTAGTAGCAGCCGGAGGTCCTTTCCCAGTCCGAGTTCATCCCGTCGTTCAGCCAAGGGTCGATTTTCCAGATAATCTCCAGGGTGTTGGCGTGCTTGCTCTTGGCGTATTGTTCGGCTTCGTCCGGGTGGCAGCGGGAACAGTCCTTGGGCGTGACCACTGCGGAAATCGGGGTTCGGTACTCCTGGGTGCCCCATTTGTTGTCCGACCTCTTATACTGCTCAAAGTGCTTTTTGGAAACGTCCTTGTCGTGCTTCTCCGCCTGGTGGCAGTCCAGACAGGTGATGTTCGAGGAGGCATGCCCGCTATTGGCCCAGTCCACAAAAAGGGCCGGGTTCTCCTGTTTATGGCATTGGATGCACGCCCGGGCCTCCTTGGACATACCCCGTTCAATCCTAAATTCCTTTTGTTTGTCCATGTCCGGCTGGCGTTCGGCCTCGGCCTGGCGAGCCGCCAGGATTAGAAAAAAACCGGCGATTAATACCGCCAAGCAGTCTTTAGCGCGCATGGTATACCTCCTTTTAAGGCGATTTTGCGTTTCAGTTACAGACCGGACGATTTCGGGTCCCGGACGCTTTGTTCATAGGTGTATGTCTCTTTTGGGAAATGGACCAGATGATTATGGCAGTCCACGCATTTTTTTTTCGAGCCCTCACCGGGATAGAGCACCTTTTTATGGGCCAGCATTGCCCCCCTCTTGTAGGGCATCTCCAGGAGATTTCGATGGCATTTGCGGCATTGCTCGTTTTTAAAGCTTTCGTATGCCTTTTGCCTGTTCTTGGCGTGATCGTATTTGGAGGTATCCATGGTAAAGTGTTTTATAATGTCCTTTAGTCCGTGGTATGTTTTGGAATAGAAGAATTCAAAAGTGTTGTGCGGAGCGGGCAGATGGCAGTCCATACAGTCGGCAACAAACCCCTTGGGATTGTTGGCGTGCGAGGATGTTTTCCAGGTGTCGTAGGCGTCTTCGATCTCATGGCAGGAGGAGCAGAACTGCGGGGAGGAGGTTCGGACCATGGTGTAATAGGTCATACTGAACAGGGGAAAGGCTAGCAAAAGTCCAAGCGCAATAAACAGGATCGGTTTTAGATACCTGCGCATAAATTATTCCCTCCTCTAGTCTAATTTTGTTTATATACAGAAAACGTGTACAAGATCAAGAAGACAAAAGAAGGATTTGAAAACTTTTTGAAGTTTTTATTCTGGGCTCCAATATTGTTAGTCTGGTCCGGGAGCGAGATGCTTTTGCTTTGGATTTGCAGTAGCTTGGTTTTTCATGACTCCCTGACCGGGCTGTAAAATCGCTTTGGCTTATTTGATGTGCATCAAAGAAATGGTCAAGGCCATGGTCTAGGTTGTTTTCAAACGCGGATTGAATTTTATATTTCACAACATAAACCAAACAGGAGGGAGCAGCATGTTTTGTTTTCAATGTCAGGAAACGGCCAAGAATCAGGGCTGCACAGTCAAGGGAATGTGCGGCAAACCCGAAGAGACCGCTGATCTTCAGGATCTGCTTATTTATGTGACCAAGGGTATTTCGGTCTACGGGGACAAGCTGCAGGAAAAGGGCACCGTGGACCGGGACGCGGGCAACTTCGTGTGCAAGGCCCTTTTCACCACCATTACCAATGTGGCCTGGGATGACGATGTGATTGTCGAGCGCATAAAGCAGGGTCTCCGGGTCCGGGAGGCGGTCAAGGAAAAGCTGAACGGGGATCTGCCCGACCCGCTTCCGGACTGTGCTGTGTGGTCTTCCGGAGACAAGGAGGAGATCAAGGCCAAGGCCTTGTCCGACGAGGTGCGCATTACCGCGGTGGAAAATGAAGATGTACGTTCCCTGCGGGAACTCCTGGTTATCGGCTGCAAGGGCATCGCCGCCTATGCCGATCACGCCGCCATCCTGGGCAAGGGAAAGGACGATATCTACGGATTTATCATGCACGCCCTGGCCTCGACCACCAAAGATCTCTCCGTGGACGAGATGGTCAATATGGTCATGCGGGCCGGGGACAACGCGGTGAACACCATGGCCCTTTTGGACGAGGCCAATACCTCGGCCTACGGTCATCCGGAAATATCCGAGGTAAATATCGGGGTCCGGGACAATCCCGGGATATTGATCAGCGGGCATGATTTGAAAGACATGGAAGAGCTCTTGAAACAGACCGAGGGCAGCGGCGTGGATGTATACACCCACGGGGAGATGCTCCCGGCCAATTATTATCCGGAGCTCAAGAAGTATGAGCATTTCGTGGGCAATTACGGCGGCTCCTGGTGGCAACAAAACGATGAGTTCGAATCCTTTAACGGACCGATCATCCTGACCACCAACTGCCTGATCCCGGTGAAGAACAAAAATACCTATCTGGACAGGCTGTTTACCACGGGTGTGGTCAATTATGCCGGGGCCGGGCATATCCAGGACCGGCCCGAAGGCGGGGAAAAGGATTTTTCCCCGGTAATCGAGATGGCCAAGAAGTGCCAGGCACCGCAGGAGATCGAATCCGGAAAGATAGTGGGCGGTTTCGCCCATAATCAGGTCCTGGCGTTGGCGGACAAGGTGGTCGAGGCGGTAAAGTCCGGGGCCATCAAGCGCTTTGTGGTCATGGCCGGATGCGACGGTAGGCACAAGACACGCAATTATTACACGCAAGTGGCCGAGAATCTGCCCCAGGATACGGTGATCCTTACCGCCGGGTGCGCCAAGTATCGCTACAACAAGCTGGATCTGGGCGATATAGGCGGCATTCCCCGGGTTCTGGACGCCGGGCAGTGCAATGATTCCTATTCCCTGGCCGTGATCGCCCTGAAACTGAAAGAGGCCTTCGGGCTGGAGAGCATCAACGATCTGCCCATATCCTATGATATCGCCTGGTATGAGCAAAAGGCGGTGGCCGTGCTTTTGGCCCTGTTGAGCCTGGGCGTTCAGGGCATCCGCCTGGGACCGACCCTGCCCGCGTTTCTGTCTCCGAACGTTGTCCAGGTTTTGGTGGACAAGTTTGACATCAAACCCATCGGCTCGGTCAAAGAGGATATTGAGGCCATGATGGCCGGGAAATAGCCGGAGAAAACACTGATCCTAACTGAGGGCTGCCGCATCCTTATAAAGGTCGGCAGCCTTTTTTTGTGTTATCTTACAGGTTAGAGATGCCGCTAGGTGGTTTGTACTTGGCTTGGTGGGTCACAAGCGAGACACTTGGAATAAGGAGGAAAGTTAAGATGCCGACAAAAAATCCCAGAATCAACGTGGTCCTGGAAAAAGGGCCATCGAGGAACGTATCCTTGCGGCCCCTGCTGAGTATGGTCTGCCTCTTAGAAAGACACTTAAAAGGTACTGGAAACTAAGGGTTGGAGACTACCGGGTCAAATACAAGATAAATGAAGATGTAGTGGTGATCTTGTGCATCCGTCACCGAAAAGATGTATACGCTGTGGCCGAGGGCAGGCAATAAGAAAATTTATCTGGTTGCCTACAAATTCCTTATAACGCAGGTCGCTTTAAAATCGAAAAGGGCAAGGCGCAAAAAATGTTCATGTTGCAGCCATGGGGGCGGCCAGTTATAGATACAAGCCACATCCAAGGTCGAGGAACCCAAAAGGGACACATGATTACGCCAATTCCTCCAGGGCCTCCGCGATCCTGGACAGCCGTTCCGGATCCAGGATTTCTATTCTCCTGCCGTTAACCCTTATGATCCCGGCCTCGTTCATACGCCTGAATGTCCGGGACAGGGCCTCCTGGGAGGTACCCAGGATATTGGCCAATACTCCTTTGGGGATCCCCAGGTCGATTACTGTTCCCTGCCCCGGGGAATGGGTGTGCACAAGATAGGAGGCCAGCCTGGAAGCGAGGTTTTTCAAGGACAGGCTCTCTATGGTCCGGGTGAATTCCCGCAATCTGCCGGCCAGGACCGCGAGCATGTTCATGGCCATGGATGGATCAGTGGTAAACAGGGAACGCAGTCTTTCCCGGGGGAAGAACAAAAGCGTGCACTCTTCCAGGGTCTCCGCACTGGCCGGAAAAGTGCCCCCGGAAAATACCGGGACTTCGCCTATGGGTTCCCCGGAGGTAAAGATGTGCAGGATCTGCTCCCGGCCCTCCGGGGACATTTTGTATACCTTCACCCGCCCGGAGAGGATCAGATAGAATCCGTTTGCTTTCTCCCCTTGGACGAAAATCTCCCGCTTCGCCGGCAGATCGATTTTGCTGCTTATTTTTTTCAGGTTCTCCACCTGTTCCGGGGACTGTCCCTGAAAAAGAAAGACATCCTGCAAGGAAAGAGTTTCGGTCATTTGCGCTCCTTTTGATCCAAGTCAAAGCAGTTTTAGCCAATTTGATTCAAAAAGCAAGCTGAAGCCGGAACCGGCTCAGATCCGGCCGCCGCAAAAGCGATTCGGCCGCATTCACGGGATGGGGGCGTCCGGCACCCGGTGTCGATCATTCTCGGCGGCCGTCCTGGCCGCCTCCGAGGTGGCTGCCGCCTTCTGCACGTCCTGTGTCGGCGGCAGCCAAACTCGCTTACA
Organism: Desulfonatronovibrionaceae bacterium; assembly: GCA_046539845.1. Lineage (GTDB taxonomy): Bacteria > Desulfobacterota > Desulfovibrionia > Desulfovibrionales > Desulfonatronovibrionaceae > CAYNNQ01. The sequence continues at coordinate 1,705 of JBKHGE010000063.1, read as the reverse complement.
CCGGGAAACCGGACCTCAGCTTGATTAGTTAACCCTGTGATAGGTTACATTCGGCCAGGGAGTTTTGAGGCGGCAGACATTGGTTATATGCTGCACTTCGGTTTTTTGCCGCAATCAAATCTTTTTAATATCCGGGTCCCGCCGGGGCGGCTTGAGGTTCAAAATAAAGGAGACGGACATGAAAAGACCGATAGTGGAAATCGACGAGGAACTCTGCGACGGATGCGGGCTGTGCATTCCAGCCTGCGAGGAAGGGGCGATAAAAATAATAAATGGCAAGGCCCGACTGATAGGGGATAAATATTGCGACGGGCTGGGGCATTGCCTGGGCAACTGCCCTAGCGGGGCCATAAAGGTGATTGAGCGCGAGGCCGAGCCCTTTGATGCCCAGGCCGTGCAAAACAGTCCCCGGTCCGGTCAAGATGGGCCGGGGGCCGCGGGGTGTCCGGGCGTATTTGCCCTGTCCGTATTGGAAAAATCCCCGGGTACACAGGGAGAAAAGAGTGCTCTTAAGCATTGGCCGGTTCAGATCAATCTGATTCGCCCGGAAATGGATTTTCTGGCCGGAGCGGATCTTTTGATAACCGCGGACTGCGCACCCGCGGCCTCTTCGCTTTATCACTCCGAGCTCCTTCCGGGCAAAGTGGCCCTGCTCGGCTGTCCTAAATTCGACGACCAGGCCGCTTACCGGGATAAGTTCAGGGCAGTATTCTCCCGCGGGGACATTAAAAGCGTAACCGTGCTTTCCATGGAAGTGCCCTGCTGCAAGGGTCTTTTAAGGATTGTCCTCGAGGGTATGGAGGATGCCGGTGCGGATCTGCCGGTTATAAACGTGATTTTGGATCTGAGCGGGCGGATCAAGGAGGAAATAGCCGTGCGCTAGGTGGATAAGATCCACATCCAATGTCAAGGCCCCTGAATTGTTTGCCTAGGGGCAACTGTTCAATGTTGCAGCCAACTGGCTTTAATTCCATCTGTTTTTTAAGAGGATCCACACGGAAAACAGAATCAAAGCCAAAACAGCAGCCAGGATTCCTGTCAGGCGCAAAAGGGGCTCATCCGCTGCCAGACGGAAGGAGATAAGACTAACTGATCTGTCCAGCCACATGAGCCCGCCCAGGCAGAGAGCGGCTGCTGCGGCATGCCGGCCTCTGTCCGTGCGCAGGAAGAAGACCGAGACCGCCATGCCCAGCCAGCCGATAAAAAGGAAATTGTCCCCGGCCCGGAGGGAATGCGCCGCAAGCAGGGCGAAACTCAAAACCGGGAAGAGTAGGGACAATCTTTTCATGGCCGATGAATCGATCTCGTTTTTATATGGGCGGGGCGATAGTCACCAGGACGCGCAAATCCTTAACGGCCCGGATCCCGTGCGGTTCGGCTATGTCCGCGACCAGAACATCCCCTGTTTTCGCCGGCAGAGTGGCCCCGTTTTCACCCAGAAATTCCCCTTCGCCTTCCAAAACGGTGATGCACAGCTGTCCCTCGATGTCATGGGAATGCAGGGGCAATTCCTGCCCGGCCCGGAAATTGAAGTTGAGGATCTTGAAATACGGGGAGTCGTGGACCAGCAGTTTTTTCATACCTTTTTCACTGAAGCCGTTTTCTTCAAATAAATTGATTTGTTGCATCTCTTCCTCCTTATTGTTTGAAGTAATACTGGACAAAAATTAAAACATCCGCCTTGATATAGGTCAAATAATACCTA
>JBKHGE010000062.1:0-9538 GCA_046539845.1 Desulfonatronovibrionaceae bacterium | reverse complement strand
ATTTAACACATTGAACCCAGTAGCGGTTTGGATTATTGAGACTGCTTGCGCATTTAATCCTTAAAAAGACTTGACCACTAAAATCCATTTCAAACCGGAGTTTTTCTCTTATCATGGATAACTGCTGGGGCCCTCAGTTCACAGAGGCAAAAATTGAAAAAACCCGCAAAGAAGGCCGTCTTCTGACCATGGAATTGGAGCTGAGCCGGATGTGCAACCTGCGCTGCATATACTGCTATGCCCAGGCGGACGGGACCCATCCGGACCGCGAACTCACCCTTCCGGAGATAAAAGACGCGCTTATTCAGGCCCGGGAACTCGGGGCGGTACGAATCATAGTCCTTGGCGGGGGGGAGCCGCTTTTATACCCGGAGATAAAAGCGGTCCTGGATTTTTTGGCCCAAAACGGCCTGGAGATCGAACTCTTTACTAACGCCACCCGGATAGACTTGGCCCTGGCCCAATTCCTGGCCGAGAGGAAAATCAAACCGGTTGTCAAGTTCAACAGCTTAAACCCCAGGGTGCAGGACCTCCTTGCCGGGAAAAAAGGGGCGGCAGGACTTATCCGCCAAGGGCTGGACAATCTGTTCGCCGCCGGGTACCCGGATGTCCATCTGCCCCTGGGTGCGCAGACAATCATCTGCGCCCAGAACTACCGCGAACTCCCAGCCATGTGGACCTATTTACGGGAAAAAGGGGTGATCCCCTATTTCGAGACCCTGACCGACCAGGGCCGGGCCTGCGGCAATCCGGGCCTGCACGTGCCCGGGGAGGAGCTAAAGCCGCTATTTGAGGATCTGGCCCGCATCGATCGGGAGCGCTTCGGACATGACTGGGCCCCGAAACCGCCAATCGCCGCTTTTACCTGCAGGAGGCACCTGTTTTCCTGCACGGTGACCTCCACTGGCGAGGTCTTTCCCTGCCCCGGAGTAACCGTGTCCGGGGGGAACATCCGGGAAAAGTGGTTACAGGAAATAATCTCCAACAGCCGGGTCTTTCAGGATCTTAGAGATATCCACAAAAACATAAAAGGCAAATGCGCCGCCTGTGAACACAACCCGCCCTGCTACGGCTGTCGGGGTGCGGCCTACCAGTTAAGCGGCGACTACCTGGCCGAGGACCCGCTCTGCTGGCTGGGGCAAACCGGGGAGGAGAAGTAATGCAGCTTCCGACGAAAATCAAAGACATCATCCCGCACAAACCGCCCATGCTCCTGGTGGACGAACTGCTGGAATGCTCTGGCGACGAGGCACTTGTCCTGGCCGCCCCAGGGCCGACGGCACCTTTTAGCGACGGCAGATTCCTAGACCGCTTGGCCGGGATCGAGATGATTGCCCAGGCTTACGCCGCATACCGCGCCTGGCAAGCCCAAAATGAAAAAAAGACCCTGAAGACCGGATTTCTGGTCGGGGTGCAGCGCAGTTCCCTGCAGGATCTGCCCTGCTCCAGCCCGCTTGAAATACGGGTAAAGACGGTCGGAGAATTCGAGGAGTTCGCCGTGGCCGAAGGCTTAGTATCCCTGCAGGGGGAGGCCCTGTGCGAAGCCAGGCTGAAACTGTGGTCCCCCCTGGAGGTGACATGAAGCGGCTCATTCTTGTTTTCCTGCTCCTTTTTCCGGCCGCGGCCACCGGCTTCCCGGAAGAGGAAATATTGGACTCTTTGCAGAGGGAGGCCCGGGAGATAAAGACCATATCCAGCCGATTCGTGCAGAAAAAAGATTTGTCCATGTTCGAAAATACCCTTCGTTCCAAAGGCAGATTCTACTTCCGAGACCCGGATTGTTTGCGCTGGGAGTACACCGCCCCGTATGAGCAGGGTTTTGCCCTGTGCAAAAAAAAGGGGGTGAAATGGGACGAGATATCCGGGGAACAAAAGATAAGCACCACCGGAAATCCGATGTGGGAAATCTTGTCCGAGCAGCTCATAGCCTGGTCTCGCCTGGACATGGCCCGGCTGCAAAAAAACTACCGCATACAGGTCAAAAAAAAAGATCCCCTGGTTTTGACCCTCGTCCCGAAAGCAGAAACCATGCGTAATGCGATATCCGAACTGGTGATCCGCATGTCCCGACAAAAAGGGGTCATCCAGGAGATCACCTTTTTTGAGCCGGACGGAGACCGGACCCGAATAGAGTTCAACTCCACGCAGACCAACACCTCCCTGCCCCAGGGGATTTTCTCCGGAAAATGAGCCTGTTTTCACCCCCCGGGCGCCTGCCCCAGCCGAGCCGGAAGATCGCTTTCTTCCTTGTTTCAATCTTCAGCCTGGCAGCCGCGGCCTGCATCTACCTGAGCCTGGACCGAATAAGCGAGGATATCGCGGTCATGCTCCCGGACAACGACCCGAAAGTGGCCCGAGACCTGGATTTTTTCCGCGGCTCCCCGTGGGCGGACAAGGTGTTTATCCTGCTTGAGGCCGGTCCAAACACCGGGGAACAAAGACTCCAAAACGCGGCAGGTGCCTTTGCAAACCAGCTTCCGGGGGAATATTTCCCCCGGGTGCTGGGCCTAAACCGATCGGACCAAACCGTTGTTTTCCGCTATTTTCTGGAACGCCTGCCCCTGCTGCTCGGCCCGGACGCCCTGTCCGAACTGGAGGACGAATTCAACTATGAGGCGGTCCGGAAGAGGATGCGCGAGAACCGCGCCCTGGCCGGCGGATCCCAGGGGATTTTTTTCAAGGACGCCGTGCGTCTGGACCCCCTCAACCTGCGCCGCTTTTTTCTCTCCGGACTGAAAAACCTACGCGGTTTGGCCGCCCTTGACCCCAAAGAAGGATTCACCCTCTCAAAAAACGGCCAAGATGCACTTATTACCGCCGCCTGCAGCGTGGATCCCACCGACTCGAAAAAAAGCCGGGAGATGCTAGACGCCCTGGACAAGGTCCAGGCAAACCTACTCCCCCCGGATATTGAATGCACCGTGGTCAGCGCCCACGCCTATTCCGAGGCCAACGCCCGGATTATCCGCTCAGATATGAATATTGTCCTCGGACTGTCCGCAGCCGGTCTCTTCCTTGTCTTTGGCCTTTTTCTGCGCCGGCCCAGGTCGCTGTGGATACTTTTGATCCCTGCCCTGAGCCTGCTCTGGGCTGCGGCCGCCTACTGCCTGGTCTTTCCCGTGCTCTCGGGCATCGTTTTGGGCTTTGGCGCGGTTTTGCTCGGTCTGACCCTGGATTTCGGGGTCCATGTGTACGCGGCTGCGGAAACCTCCGGGGAGGGGGAAAACCCGGCCCGAAAAGTATTTGCCCCGCTTATGGCCAGCGGGCTTACCACCTGCTCCGGGTTTCTGGTCCTGTCCCTCTCCGGGATTAGCGGGATCAGACAATTGTCCTTTCTGGCAGTCTGCGGGATAGCGGCCGCCTGTTTTCTGGCCCTGTTCGTTTTGCCCGGGCTGGTGCAAAAAAACAGGTCCGGGCCGGCATTTCTGGCCCGATTCAGTCCGCCGGGCCGGGGCAAGCGGCCGATCGTCTTTTGGAGCCTCTTCCTGCTTTTTCTAGCCTGCGCCTCCCCTTTTATCAGCTTCAGCGGCGACCTTAAAAACGTGGGTTATTTCCCGGATCGGCTCCGCGGCGCCGAGGAAAGGATAAAAGAGATCGCCGGACCCGCCCGGGACGGGACCATGATCGTGGCTGCAGGCGCGGATGTGCAAAAGAGTCTGCGCTTAAACGACCTCTTATACCGAGAGCTGCAGAGTCAGGGGGTGAGCCGGGAGTTCGTCTCCTCAAGCCCCCTTTTGCCCGCAAAAAAGACCCAGGGGGAAAACCTGGAGACCTGGCACGAATTCTGGACCCCGAAGAAAAAGGAGCAACTCCGGGAATGGCTGACCCGGGCCGGAAAGGAATTCGGCTTCCGCCCGGAGGCGTTTACCCCCTTTGTGCGCCTCACTGACCAACGGACCAAGCCGGAGGCGATCACTCCCGAGGGACTGAGCCGCATCGGACTGCCGGGGCTCGCGGAAGTATTCATCGGCTCGAATGACGCGGTATACACATACTCCGCCGGCCGGGACCAGGAAGCTGCCGCGGCCCTGTCCAGTACGGCCGAGGACCTGCCCGGGGTGCATGTACTCTCCGAGGCCGGTATAGGCCGCAGGCTGGGCCAGAGTGTGAAAAAGGACCTGCTTCTCTACGCTGGGCTGGGTTTTGCGGTTATTGCCGCCTTTCTTTTGCTCGTCTTCCGCAGGCCCCTGGACATATTTTTGGCCTTTCTGCCGCCCGCAAGTGCGGTTTTGGCCCTGACCGGCCTTTTCGCCCTGTTTTCCGTTCCTCTGAACCTATTCCACGCCGCCGGGGTGCCCCTGGCCATCGGCCTGGGCGTGGACTACGGGATATTCATGCTCTTTTGGGAACGAAGCAGAGACAAATCCGGCACTCCCGGGGCGGTGTTCATCTCCGGGCTGAGCACCATGCTGGCCTTCGGCGCACTGGCCCTGGCCGGGCATCCGGCCCTGAGTTCACTGGGGATATCGGTCTTGATCGGAGTGGGCGCGGCCTCGATCTGCGCCCTTTTCGTCCTCCCTTTCCGGAAGAACACAAACAACAACCCCCAAAAACCGACCGAACAAAGGCGATTAAAGTGACCCACTGCAACACCCCCGGCTCAGAAAAAAAACCTTCTTTGGGGACCCTTTTGACCGCAGCAGCCGACCGCATCCCGGCTGTGCTAAGCGCTCTTCTTCAGGGCAAACCGAAGCTGGTTTTGGCCGCATGCCTGTTTCTTACCTGTGCATGCGCCGCATCCGGGCCAGTCTGCCCGGAACCGGAAGACAGCCAAACAGTCTGCTGTCCCGAACAATGGAACGAGTCCGGGGCCGGCTATACCTTGCGCCATGCCGGGACCCTGGCTTTCCCCGGAGAAAAGATCCCGGTGGAGGGCATCATGCGCCTGGATTTGAAGGAGAAAAAGGCCCGTATAAGCGTCTGGACTATGTTCGGGGCCGAGTTGTTCACCCTGACCGTGTCTGAGGACCAAACCGAGGCCGATTACATCCAATCCGGGCTGAAGTCGGTCCCGGGGTTTGCCTCCAAGGCCGGCAGAAGCATCAGGCGCTCCTTTTTTGCCCCGAACAAAGACCCGGACTGCTACAGACAGGGAAATCGGACTGTGGGCTGCCTAAGGACAGACCAGACAGCAGTGGAATATACCTTCAGCCCCGAAGGGCTCCTTTTGCAAAAGGCCCCGCCCGGACCTTCCCCGGAATGGAGCGTTGCATTCAAGCAGTATGTGGCCTATGCCGGAGAAGACATCCCGGAGCATGTGGAATACACTGCAGACGACTTCCGGGTCAGTCTCAAATTAAAGGAAGTAAAGCGCTTATGCCCAGCAAAATAAGCGAACAGATCAAAAAAAGCGTTTTGTCCCCGGCCACTCGGCAAGAAGAGGGCTGGCGCGGCGTATTTAGATTTACCCCGGATTTTATCGGCTTTGCCGGACACTTCCCGGACCGGCCGGTTCTGCCGGCCGTGGTCCAGTTCGCGATCGCCACGGACGTGCTCGGCCAAATCCGGGGCGAAGGATTTGAGCCCATGCGGGTGCATAGGGCCAAATTCTCCGCAGTGCTCGGTCCGGGAATGGATATTGCCGCAGTGGTGGGCGTGAAAAAAGAAGAGGCCGATATTGTCACGGTGAGCTGCCAAATAAGCGGCCCGGAAGGACCCGCCTCCAGCTTTGGAATGGATCTGCAAAGGATATCCGGATGAAGCTCCGTTTTTTCAAGCAAAAGCAGGGTGACCCGCCTCCTCTCACCGCCCGGGTATCCCGGGTGGTCCGCTTCGAGGAGGTGGACTGCATAGGCATTGTCTGGCACGGCCGCTATCCCGGATTTTTCGAGGACGCCCGGGTGGCGGTAGGGGACAAGTACGGGGTGGGCTACAAAGACTTCCACCGCCACAACGTCCTGGCCCCGATAAAAAAAATGCATGTGGAATACTTCCTTCCTCTGCGCTTTCAGGAAGAGTTCGAAATCCGCTCCGGCATGGTCTGGTCCGAGGCGGCCCGGATAAACCACGAGTTCGCCATTGACAACCAGGACGGCCACCTCGTGGCCGCCGGCTATTCCGTACAGATGTTCGTGGATAAAAACGGGGAATACATGCTCAGCCCGCCTGAATTCTACTCCAGCTTCCTTTCCAGATGGAAGAAAGGCGAGCTCTAATATGGCCCGGGTACTCCTTGTCTCCGCCAACACCTGCTCCGAACCCTATGCGGTTTTTCCCCTGGGGCTGGGGGTTTTGCAGCGGGCCCTGGCCCGCAACGGGCACGCGGCATACATTTTCGATCCCCTGGCCCAAAACAGTGGCGGCAGCAGCCTGCGCGAGGTGATCCGGGACTGGGAACCGGAATTTATCGCCGTCTCCCTGCGCAATATAGATAATGTGGACTCTTATTCCTGCACGGACAACTGGTATGTACAAAAGGCCCGGGACCTGACCGCCGAGGCCCAGGAGAACGGATGCCCGGTGATTATCGGCGGACCGGGCTTTTCCCTTTTGGCCGAAGAGATTCTGGAGTACACCGGGGCGGACCACGGGGTAATCGGAGAGGGAGAGAAGAGTCTTCCTTGGCTGGTGTCCAAACTCTCGCGCGGGGAGCATTGCCCCAGGCTGATAAGCTCTTTTGAGCTGTTCGGACGCATCCCCGGACCGGAAATCAACGGTGCGGACATAGACGAGCACTTGGCCGGGCACTATCTCCAAACCAGCGGGATTTTGAATCTCCAGAGCAAACGGGGCTGTAATTTTTGCTGCGCCTATTGCCCGTACCCGGCCCTGGAGCCGGGCGGGCCCAGGAAAAGGGGAGTTAAGGAAGTGGCCGGGGAGATGGCCGAGATGCAGGCCCGCTTCCGGCCGGAGCTTTTCTTTTTCGTGGATTCAGTGTTCAACGATCCCGGCGGACACCATTTAGAGCTGGCCGAGGAAATCCTGCGCCAGGGCATAGAGGTCAGCTGGTCGGCGTTTTTCCATCCGGCTGAAACCGGGATTGAAGAGCTCAAACTCTTGCAGCGGGCGGGACTGAAATGCATAGAGCTGGGTACGGACGCCTCCACAGACCAAACCCTGCAAGGGTTGAACAAATCCTTTGGCATGGACACGGTGTTCTCCTTTCAGGAAAAATGCACCCGGCTGAAGCTGCCCTGCGCCCATTTCGTGATCTTCGGAGGGCCGGGAGAGGACATGGACACCGTAAGAGAGGGGATAGACAATCTGAACCGACTGGACAAATGCGTGGTCTTTCCCTTTTCCGGGATCCGCATCCTGAAACACACCCCTTTGCACGACCGGGCCGTACACGAAGGGCTGCTCGACCCTGAAACCCCGCTTCTCAGGCCCATATTCTACTTTTCTCCCGGAATAGATCCTCAAGCGATGAACCGGGAGTTGGAAAAAGGATTTGCCGGCAGGGGCGACCGCATCTTCCCCCCTGCGCAGAGCGCGGACAGGATAAAGGTCATGCGCGGTTTCGGATACAAGGGCGTTTTATGGGACAGATTGATCCGCTTCTAAAAGACAAACTCCTGGCGGTCATTCCGGTCTATAATCACCCGGAAACCGTACGCTTCATTGCCGAAGCCCTCCTGGACGCTGGGCTGGAAGTCCTGGTCGTGGATGACGGGAGTACCTCGGAGACAGGTCCCTTGCTCCAGGGGCTGGACCTGGAGATCATCCGCCACAGCCGGAATATGGGCAAGGGCCGGGCCATATTGACCGGGGCGGACTTCGCCCGCAGCAGGGGCAAGACCCATATCCTGACCATTGATGCGGACGGGCAGCACCCGCCGCAGGAAACGGTCAAACTGATTGCGGAGATGGAAAAGGACCCCCTGGCCGTTGTGATCGGGGCCAGGAAATTCCCGGAAAAAAACGTGCCCGGCGCTTCCAGGTTCGGCCGCTCTTTCTCCAACTTCTGGCTGCGGGTACAGACCGGGGCCAGGGTAAGCGACGTGCAGAGTGGCTTCAGGATCTACCCGGTGATCCTTTTGACTACGCTCAAGACCAGGGAAAAGGGCTACGCATTTGAGGTGGAGATTTTGGTCCGGGCCCTTTGGGCCGGGTTTAACGTACGCGAGGTCCCGGTGGAGGTACACTACCCCAGCCCGGAGAAGCGGATCTCGCATTTTGACAAATTCCGGGACAACCTGCGCATATCATTTTTAAACACCAGGCTGACCACCCGGGCCATGCTCCCCATCCCACATCGCCAGTACGCCGCGGACAGCGAACAGAACATCACCCCCCTGCACCCGCTTAAATCCCTGCACCTGCTTTTAGAAAAGGAGAACACCCCGCTCAAATTATCCCTCTCCGGGGGACTGGGCGTGTTTATCGGCGCGTTGCCCATATTCGGGCTGCACTACATAAGCGTCATGCTCGTTACCGGATTCTTCCGCCTGAACAAGATAACCGCCCTGGCCACCAATCAATTGTGCATGCCCCCGTTGGTCCCCGCCCTGTGCATAGAAACCGGATATTTTCTGCGCCACGGAGAATTTTTGACCGAGGTCTCCCTGCAGACCCTGGGCAAAGAAGGGCTTTACCGCCTGTGGGAATGGCTGCTGGGTTCCCTTGTCCTCGGCCCGATTTTTTTCGTGCTTATTTTTTCCCTTACTTTTGCCCTGTCCAAACTGGTTCAGAAAAGGCTGCTTGCATCAAAATAAAAGCTTAAGTGAATAAGTTACGATGTAAGCACTCACGGGATGGGATCGTCCGGCACCCGGCCCCGTTCATTCTCGGCGACAGCCAAACCCGCTTGCACCGGGAAACCGGACGTCGGCTTGATCAATTAACCCTGTGATAGGTTGCGTTACGATCTTCCCGCCGATAGAAAAATAGCTCAAAAAACCGCGCCGCAAGCCCGCTCTATGGGCAAGACCCCTGCTGGGGACCTTTACCTATCTTGACAAATCAAATCACATTCGTACAATAAATTGTACAGGAGGTAAGAATATGAAAGCAATCACCTATTCAGCCGCAAGACAAAACCTTGCAAAAACAATGGAAAAAGTCTGCAGTGACCGTTCTCCAATTATTGTGACCCGCAAATCTTCAAATTCCGTAGTTATCATGTCCCTTGAAGACTATGAAGCCCTTGAAGAGACAGCCTATTTATTGCGATCACCGAAGAACGCAAAACGTTTATTGGAGTCAATAGCCCAGCTCGAAGACGGCAAAGGGCAGGAAAAGGAGCTTATGGAGTGAAGCTCGTCTTTTCAGACAATGCATGGGAGGATTATATCTTCTGGCAGAAAAATGACAAAAAAATATTACGTCGCATCAACACCCTCATAAAAGATACAAAACGAAATCCATTTGAGGGTATGGGCAAACCCGAGTCTTTAAAACACGCCCTTTCCAGTTACTGGTCGAGACGAATAAGCGATGAGCACAGATTGATCTATAAAGTCACTGAAGATGCCCTTGAAATTGCGCAACTCAAATACCACTATTGAAAAATAGCTTTGGCCGCAACGCGCCAAATGGTCGGCGTCAGGGACAGGAATGACGAGATTAACATCCGCCAAAGGCGGTCATCCGCCAAAGG
>JBKHGE010000061.1:0-10633 GCA_046539845.1 Desulfonatronovibrionaceae bacterium | reverse complement strand
GTGGCGGAAGCGTATAGGAGTCGAACCTACCGGCGACCTCTCGGCCGCCCACTGGATTTGAAGTCCAGGCGCCACACCGGTGACGAAACGCTTCCGCATCCGGGCTCATCATTTATCCATATTTGGAGATGATATCAAGACAAAAATTGGGCTGCTAGCCGTGCTTTCCAAGCAGCCCCCTCTGCTGGGCGGTTTTTGTTTGCCAACTCAACAATTGCGGATGCAGAGGTATCAAGTCTTCGATTCGGAGATTGAATGTAAGGCTGGTTTTCGCCGGTATGGAGGTTGACAGCCCGTCCTTAAATCTCCCGGGGGCAGCAAACCAGGGATAGATCCAAATTATTGGGTGCGGATAATCCCGCTTAGGCCTTGATTTTTTTCACGCCGTCCCTTTGAATTTGCAAACGGACTGCAATATAAGGGTTTTTTAAAACAGTCAGTTAAGCCCTGCTTGCCAAGACTGCAATTGTGTTTATAATTACCCGGAAGTGAGGCTAGAGTCGGCCGCAGTCCTTTTCCGGACCCGGGTCGAAAAGAGTATGTATTAGACAGGCGTTCGCCTGCCAGGCAGCGGATCCCCGAATCCGGGAGTCCGGGCCGCAGCGAGCCGTATATTTGGAGGTATTCCGAGTTGAACAGTTTTTCGAAGAACCTTTTTTTATGGGTGGCTATCTCCCTGGTCATGGTTGTCTTGTTCAACCTGTTCAACCAGCCCCAGAGTCCCCGGAAAAAGATGAACTATACCACTTTTTTGTCCAAGGTGGAGCAGGGCCAGGTGGTTTCTGTCAAGATCCGGGGTCAGGATATAACCGGCACCACAGTGGACGATGAGCAGTTTACCTCTTTTGCCCCGGACGACCCCAACTTGGTGGACAAACTGATCCAGAACGGGGTGGAGGTCGAGGCCCAGCCCAAGGAGGAGGCGCCGTGGTATGTGACCATTTTCGTTTCCTGGTTCCCCATGATCCTCTTGATCGCGGTGTGGATATTCTTCATGCGCCAGATGCAGGGGGGCGGGGGCGGGGGCAAAGCACTATCATTCGGCCGTTCCAAGGCCAAGATGCTCTCCGAGGAATCTACCCGGGTAACTTTTGAGGACGTGGCCGGAGTGGACGAGGCCAAGGAAGAACTCACCGAGATAGTGGAGTTCTTGAGCGAGCCCAAGAAGTTCACCCGCCTGGGCGGGAGGATCCCCAAGGGTGTCCTTTTGGTGGGGCCACCGGGCACGGGCAAGACCCTGATGGCCCGGGCTGTGGCCGGCGAGGCTGGTGTACCCTTCTTTTCCATCTCCGGCTCCGATTTCGTGGAGATGTTCGTGGGTGTGGGCGCCTCCCGGGTCAGGGACCTTTTTATCCAGGGCAAGAAAAATGCCCCCTGCCTCATTTTCATTGATGAACTGGATGCAGTGGGCAGACAACGCGGCGCCGGTCTGGGCGGCGGACACGACGAACGGGAGCAGACCCTGAATCAGCTTTTGGTGGAAATGGACGGTTTCGAGTCCAACGAAGGGGTTATTTTGATCGCGGCCACCAACCGACCGGATGTCCTGGATCCGGCCCTGCTGCGGCCCGGACGCTTTGACCGTCAGGTAACAGTGCCCAATCCGGATCTCGGTGGCAGGGAGAAGATTCTCCGGGTGCACAGCAACAAGACCTTTTTGCATCAGGACGTGGATTTGGCGGTTATTGCCAGGGGCACCCCCGGATTCTCCGGGGCAGACCTGGAGAACCTGGTCAACGAGGCCGCATTGCTCGCGGCCAAGAAGAACAAGGAACACGTTTCCATGACTGATTTCGAGGAGGCCAAGGACAAGGTGCTCATGGGCAAGGAACGCAGATCGGTCATCCTGAGCGAGGAGGAGAAAAAGACCACCGCCTATCATGAGGCCGGGCATACCCTGGTGGCCAAGCTCCTCCCGGGTACTGATCCGGTGCACAAGGTGTCTATCATCCCCCGGGGCCGGGCCCTGGGAGTGACCATGCAGCTCCCTCTGGACGACCGGCATAACTATTCTCGGGACTATCTGGAAAAGACTCTGACTGTTCTGCTTGGCGGCCGGATCGCCGAGGAACTGGTCCTCAATCAGATGACCACCGGCGCGGGCAACGATATCGAAAGGGTGACCAAGATGGCCCGCAAGATGGTCTGCGAATGGGGGATGAGCGAGAGCCTGGGCCCGCTGGCCGTGGGCGAAAATGATGACCAGGTCTTTTTGGGTCGCGAACTCGGCCACCACAAGGACTACAGCGAAGAGACCGCCCGGCTGGTGGACTCCGAGGTAAAGCGCCTTATCCAGGAGGCCTATGACCGGGGCAGGGGACTGCTGCAGGACAACCTGGCCGTCCTGCACTCCATTGCCGAGGCCCTGCTGGATCACGAGACCCTGACCAATGCAGAAGTGGATTTGCTTATGCGCGGTGAAAAGCTCCCGCCTCCTCCTAATGGTGCGGGTGGCGGCCTTAAAAAGCAGGACGAAGGCAAGCCCGGAGAGGGTGGCGCACCGGAGGAAGATTCGGATAGTGCCGGTGAATCAAGTGAAGATCCGGAGGCCGATTCCGGAGAAGAAGATGAAGACAAGGAGTTCAAGCTCGAGGAATAGACGCTGTGCAGCTATATTGAGGACATGCATGTCCAAAGAGGGGTGAATGCTTATGGGCCAGGGGGAATGGAAGCTCGCAGGGGGCAGGACGGTAAGCCCTGCCCCTTTTTTGATTGTCGGGATACTCAATGTCACCCCGGATTCTTTTTTTGACGGCGGAGACTATGCCGAACCAAAGCAAGCCCTTTCCCGCGCCCGGGAGCTGGTCCGGGACGGAGCTGATCTTGTGGATGTGGGCGGGGAGAGCACCAGACCGTTTTCCAGGCCGGTGGGCGAGGAGGTGGAACTCGGGAGGGTGCTCCCGGTAGTGGAAGCGATCCGCGCCTCTCTGCCGTATGCGCTTTTGAGCGTGGATACCTACCGCAGCGGCGTGGCCCGGGCCGTTCTGGAAAAGGGCGCGGGCGTGATAAACGATGTCTCGGCCTGTGCTTTCGATCCCGGGCTGGTCGATGTCTTGGCTGAATACAGACCCGGATATGTGCTCATGCACTCCAAGGGTCGGCCCGAGGATATGCAGGTGGCTCCGGAATATGAAAATGTCCTGGACGAGATCGAGGCCTTTTTTGACTCCGGACTGGACCGGCTGACCCGGGCCGGCCTGCCTGAGGAAAACATTGTTCTGGATCCGGGCATAGGCTTTGGAAAGACCCTGGAGCATAATCTGCAGATCCTGGGCGGGATGAGACGTTTTACCCGTTTTAACCGGCCCCTTTATGTCGGGTTGTCCAACAAATCTTTGTGGGGCAAACTCCTTGATCTGCCGCTTGCGGACCGCAATGCGGCCAGTCAGGCGGGAACAGTGCTGGCGGCCGAAAACGGGGCAGATATCCACCGGGTCCATGACGTACGCTCAGCCAGGCACACCCTGACCATTATCCGGGAGACCCGGGATGCGGTTTCCCGTCTGCCGGATCCTGCTACTAGGGGCGAAAAGCAAAATCAGACTTGAACCCCGCGCCAGGAGGCTTTAAAATGTGGGTAGGCATATATGTACATCAGGGGGTTGAGCTTAACGGGCTGGTTTGGGAGTTAACTATATTAAAACCAAAGGGAATATAATAGATAAATGACTCAGAGACTGTTTGGCACCGATGGCCTGCGTGGACAGGCGAATATCTATCCCATGACCCCGGAAGTCGTGCTCAGACTCGGGCTGGCTGCCGGGCAGTACTTTAGGAACGGGTTTAAAAAACACCGTGTGGTCATCGGCAAGGATACCCGGCTTTCCGGGTATGTATTTGAAACAGCGCTTACTTCCGGTTTCTGCGCCTCGGGTATGGATGTGTACCAGGTGGGCCCTATGCCCACCCCGGCCATCTCCTTTCTGACCAAGAACATGCGCGCGGATGTCGGGGTGGTCATATCCGCGTCACACAATCCGTTTATGGACAACGGGATCAAGTTTTTCGACAGCAGGGGATACAAGCTTCCGGACAAAACCGAAGACGAGATCGCCGAGCTGGTCTTGAGCGAGGATACCGAGTGGGACCATCCCCAGCCGGAGCTTATCGGGCGGGCCAGCAAGATCCAGGATAGCCCGGGCAGATATATCGTGTACCTCAAGCACAGTTTTCCCCCGGACCTGACCCTGGACGGGATGAAAATGGTTTTGGACTGCGCCAACGGGGCTACTTACCGGGTGGCACCCCTGATTTTCGAAGAGCTCGGAGCCAAGGTGATCACCACCGGTGATGAACCCAATGGCTTGAATATAAACAAGAAATGCGGATCCTTGTATCCGGAGGTGACCGCCGGAATGGTCCGGGAGTATGGTGCTGACCTGGGAGTCGCCCTGGACGGGGATGGGGACAGACTGATCGTGGTTGACGAGACCGGCCGGATCCTGGACGGGGACCAGATCATGGCCATCTGCGCCAAGGATATGCTGGACAAGGGCGAACTGACCAACAATACCCTGGCCGCGACAGTGATGAGCAATATGGCTTTGGATGTGTTCATGCGTGAGCAGGGCGGGCGTCTGTTGCGCACCCCGGTGGGAGATCGCTACGTGGTAAAATCCATGCGCGAGAATGGTGCGGTCTTCGGGGGCGAGCAGTCCGGTCACTTGATATTTTTGAATTACAGCACTACCGGGGATGGGATTCTGGCCGCCCTACAGCTTATGAAGATAATGGTCGAGAGACAAAGGCCTTTGTCCGATCTGGCCGGGCTGCTTACCCCTTTCCCCCAGACCGTGAAGAATGTACACGTGGAAAGGAAGGTGCCTTTTGAGGAGGTGCCCTCCATTCAAAAGGCGGTTTGTGCGGCCAAGAAAGAGCTGGGAGAGGAAAGCCGTATATTCCTTCGCTATTCCGGGACCGAGGCCGTGGCCCGGATTATGGTCGAGGGCAGAGATGAGCAGACGGTTGTGGACCAGGCTGATATCCTGGCCGGGGCGGTGGAGAAAGGACTGTCGGCCACAGCCAGGAGCCGCCGGCTGTATGGAGATACTTTTTAAGACCGGAGTTACAGGCTCAGCAGCTGCGTGCAGGGACCTGTCGCTGGGGTAGCTCAAGACTAAAGGAGCGTTTGATATGAAAGTAAGCAAAGTGGTCATTCCGGTTGCCGGATGGGGGACCCGTTCTCTGCCCGCGACCAAGAATATCCCCAAAGAGATGCTCCCGGTATATAAAAAGCCGGCGGTCCAGTACGTGGTGGAAGAGGCCATGCATTCCGGCCTTACCGATGTGGTGTTTGTCAACAACCAGATAAAGCGGGTCCTAGAGGACCATTTCGACCGCAATCTCTCCCTGGAGGCGGTTTTGGCCCGTTCCGGAAAAGACGAGCTTCTGCGCCAGGTCCGAGAGGTGGCGGAAATGGTCAATATCATTACCGTGCGCCAGAAGGAGCAGCTAGGCCTGGGCCACGCGGTCCTTTGCGCCCGGGAAGTGGTCAAGAACGAGCCCTTTGCGGTCATGGTCGGGGACGATCTCTTGTTCAGTCCGCAGTCGGCAGTGCGCCAGCTCGTGGATGTGGCCCGGAACGAGAACATGCCGGTTGTGGGCGTGGTTGAGGTGCCCCGGGAAAGGGTGTCCCAGTATGGGATCATTCAGGGTGAGGAATTTGCCCCGGGCATGTATCGGGTGCGCCAGGTTTTTGAAAAGCCGGATCCGGAAAAGGCCCCTTCCAGGCTGGCCATTGTCGGCAGGTATGTCCTGACTCCGGAGATTTTCAGCTATCTGGAACAGCTGGAGCCCGGGCACGGAGGCGAGATCCAGCTCACGGATGCCTTGCAGGCCCTGGCCCGGAACCATCGCCTGCTGGCAGTGAAAATGACCGGGCAACGCTTTGATATTGGGAACTGGGTGGATTATTTGACCGCGAATATATATTTCGCACTGCGGGATGAAGATCTACACGACGATCTGGCCCCCCGTTTAAGGGAGCTTTTGCCTTGATCCGCGTTTTATTTTTGTCTTTTCTTTTGGTCCTGCTCTTTGCTCCGGCTTCGGGCTTTTTCCCAGAGACCGAAGATATTGAGAGCAAAATACACGACAATCTGGGTCGGGTGTCCTCTCTGCAGGCCGAATTCCTTTTTGCAAATGATGGGGAACTGGTGTGGAGGGTGTGGCAGAAAGGCCGGCAGTGGCGCAGCGAATGGGTGGACAAAGAAAAGAATCGGGTGCTCTGCGCCTCTGTGGGCCGGGGCAGCGAGGTGTTGGGCGCCTTTCCCGCGGGCACTGAAACCGGCCCCCCGCCGTCCTGGGTCCTGTTGCAGGGCGTCTCCCGGCTCAAAGGACGCGGGCTGGACCCGGAAAAAAAGGAATATGCCTTTCTCGGGGACAGACCGTGTATTGTCTTGGGTGGATACGACTCCGGGGACAAAGGGCTTCGGCTGTGGGTGGACAATGAAGAGATGCTCCCCTTGCGTGTGGATTTTGGGCCGGATATGCACCTGCAATGGCGTGACTTCAGCCGTACGGGCAACTTTCCCCTGCCCCGGACTATGTCTGTGCAGGCAGATGACGGCAGCAGCCTGGATATTGAGATCAATTGGACCGGAGTGAATGTATCCTTGCCTCAGGAGCTGTTTTCCGTACCGGAATTCAAAGACAAATTTCGGGATAGGCGAAAGCGTCGGCTTCCGGATACGGTCCGATTCTGCAACCGCTTTTTTTCCGGTTTCCTGGGTCCATGACCCGGAATATTCTGGTTTGGACTCCGGATATAGCCAGCCCCAGTCCACAATGACCACGGAATTATGGACAGTCGCACTCCTTTCTCCGCCCTATTCCGAATTGACCTACGGACCCCCTGAGCATTTCCCGCCGGGTTGCCTGGAACCCGGGATGCGGGCGGTCATCCCGCTGGGAGCGAGTGACTCCTTCCGTCTGGCGGTAATCCTTAACCTGGAGACCGAACCGCCGCAGGGCAGGTTGAAACGTATTGTCTGGCCGCTGGACCGCAAACCGATTTTGAGCCGAGACTATCTGGATTTGGCCCGGGATATGTCCTTAAGACACGCCGCACCTTTGGGGCGGGTCCTGGCCAACATGCTCCCCCTTTTGATCAAGGACAAGCCGGACTGCCTCCTTGGAGCGGATGGGAGCAGGTTCGGGTTTCGGGCCCTGCAGTCAGACCGCGGTCTGGTCCGGGAATGGCTGGACGGCCGTCTCACCCCGCCCCCCTTCAGGCCGCGGCGGGAGAATCGGATCCTGGATGCGGCAAAGGAGCCGCCCTGGGATCTTTTGCCCAATGCCAAGAGGCAGCGGGAGATAATGGATTTTATCTGGACCAGGGGAGGGTGCTCCCCGGGTTTTCTGGCCCGCCGTTTCGGACCCGGCGTGTATCCGGTACTGAAAAGACTTAGGGACAAGGGCCTGCTTGCCTTTTCAGCCTATGACCCCGCGGCCGAAACCGGGCAGCTGGCGGATTCGGTTTGCACCCCCTCCGAGCAGCAGAAAAAGGCCGTGGGCACCCTCCTCCCGGAACTCTGGAGCGGAAACACTTCCTGTTCCGTGCTGCATGGAGTAACCGGAAGCGGCAAGACCCTGGTCTATGCGGAGTTGGCCCGTGCAGCCCTGGATGGTGGGGAGGACGTTTTGGTTTTGGCTCCGGAGATTGCCCTGGCCAGGCAGCTGAGAGATGTGCTTCAGGCCCACCTTCCCGGCCGGGAGGTACTCCTCCATCACGGCGGTCTGTCCCCTTCCTGCCGGGCTGATCTTTTTCTCAAGCTATCCAAGCGCCCCTGTCCCCGGGTGCTGGTCGGCACCCGCTCCAGCCTGTTTATGGTCACCTACGCCCCAAAACTGGTGATTTTGGATGAGGAGCATGATGAATCCTTTAAGCAGGACAGTAATCTGGTCTATCAGGCAAAGGAAGTGGGTTATTTTTGGGTTCGCCGTAGCCGGGGCCTACTTGTCTTGGGTTCGGCTACTCCGGATGTAAAAACCTATTGGGCGGCTTCCCGCGGGGACATTAAGCTGGTGGATATGCCCAGCCGGATAAGCGGTAAGGAGCTTCCAACCGTTGAGCTGGTGGATTTGAACAACAGTCCGCGGTGCCACGGCCCCCTGGCCGAAGAGGTACACCAAGCACTGATGCATACCTTGGAGCGGGGAGAGCAGGCGGTTATCATGCATAACCGCCGCGGCTACGCCCCTCTCCTTTACTGCCAGAACTGCCAGGAGATCGCCCGCTGCCAGGATTGCCACGTGAGCCTGACCTACCATAAAAAACGCAATCGCCTAGTCTGCCATTACTGCGGGGCCACCGCCTCCCTGCCCCTTGTCTGCGAACATTGCGGGTACAGCGCCTTTATCCCCATGGGCGAGGGCACGGAAAAGCTGGAGGAGTATTTCAGCGCTCATCTGAACGACGCGGGAGTGCTCAGGTTGGACCGGGACAGCGCCCGCAAAAAGGGCCGGGGCGAAGAGATACTTAGGCAGTTTTCCGCCGGCGAGGCCAGCGTACTGGTGGGCACCCAGATGATAAGCAAAGGGCATAATTTCCCAGGGGTGACTCTGGTGATAGTCGTGGACGGGGACCTGGGGCTCAATCTGCCCGACTACCGGGCTTCGGAGAGGGTGTTTCAGATGCTGGTTCAGGTCTCTGGCCGTTCCGGCCGGGGTGAGCTGCCCGGCCGGGTGCTGATCCAGACTTCCTGTCCGGGGCACTACTGCTGGCAGCATATAAGAAACGGGGACTATGAGTCCTTTTTTTCCGCGGAGATTTCCCGGAGAAAGCGCTTTTTATATCCACCGTTTTGCAGGATGGGCCTTGTCCGCTGTACATTCCCCTGGGAGTGGCGGAGAAGAAACGAGGTGTTGAAGCAATTTTCCGCTTTGAGTGAGCGGCTTGCCAAGAAATACGGTCTCGGGTTATTGGGTCCTGCCCCTGCCCCGATGCACAAGCTGAACGGACGGGAGCGGCACCAATGCCTGCTCAAGGCCGATCAGTGGCCGGAGATTCGGGCCTTTTTCCACGAGCTGCGCCAGGGGATGCAACCCTTCCGGGAATGTCGGGTGATGCTGGACCTGGATCCGCTGAATATGTTGTAAATCCCGGGCCGGTCCCGGAAGACACTGGCATTGCAGGATTAAGAAAACAGGAGCGGTGATGCGCAAAAAGATCAAAGAAAGAATAAATCAGGCCGAGCCGGAGCAGGACATTGAGGTCAAGGGTTGGGTGCGTACCAGGCGCGATTCCAAGGGCTTTTCCTTTCTGGAGCTCAACGATGGGTCGTGTTTGGAGAACCTGCAGGTGGTTGTGGATGCGGACATCCCTTCCTATTCCGTTTTGGGCCGGGTAGGCACAGGGGCCGCGGTCTCGGTATCCGGAGATTTGGTCGAATCCCCAGGTAAGGGCCAGAAATGGGAGCTTCGGGCCGCGGAGATCAGTCTTATTGGCGAGGCGGACCAGGAAACCTATCCACTGCAGAAAAAGAGGCATAGCGACGAATATCTGCGCAGTATCGCTCATCTGCGCCCCCGGACCAACAAATACGGGGCGGTGAACCGCATCCGTTCCGAGACCTCGTTTGCGGTACACAGATTTTTCCGCGACCGTTCTTTTAGATACATCCATACCCCGATAATCACTGGGTCGGATTGCGAAGGGGCGGGGGAGATGTTTCAGGTCACCGCCCTGGATATGGACAACCTGCCGCTAAAAAAGGGCAGGGCAAACCTGGAACAAGATTTCTTTGGCTGTCGGGCCGCGCTGACCGTGTCCGGACAGCTCTCAGCCGAGTCTTTGGCTTGCGCTTTGGGGGACGTGTATACCTTCGGCCCCACCTTCCGGGCAGAAAATTCCAATACCCCGCGCCATGCGGCTGAATTCTGGATGATCGAGCCGGAAATGGCCTTTGTCGATCTTGAGGGGAATATGGACCTGGCTGAGGAATTCACCCGCGAGGTCATAAATGAGGTCCGCAAAACTTGTGCCGAGGACCTGCAGCTTTTCTCCAGATTCGTGGACAAAGAGCTGGAGGCCAGGATGGACGGCATAGTCAGCAGTGAATTTGCCCGCATCCCATACACCGAGGCGGTGGAGATATTGAAAAAGGCCAAGGCCGGCTTTGAATACCCCGTGGAATACGGAGCGGATTTGCAGACCGAGCACGAGCGTTATCTGAGCGAAAGATATTTCCAGCGTCCGGTATTTGTCTTTGATTACCCCCGGGAGATAAAGCCGTTTTACATGCGGGTGAACGAGGACCGCAAAACAGTCGCGGCCATGGATCTCCTGGTCCCGGGGATAGGGGAGCTCATCGGAGGTAGCCAGCGCGAGGAGCGTTTGGACGAGCTCCAAGCCCGGATGCACGAAGCCGGACTTCAAGAACAGGACTACTGGTGGTACGTTGACTTGCGCCGTTTCGGGACTGTCCCCCATTCCGGGTTCGGCCTGGGATTTGAACGTCTGCTGATGCTTATAACTGGGGTGTCCAACATCCGGGACGTGATCCCGTTTCCGCGTACCCCGAAGAGTCTGGAGTTCTGATTCTGCGCCGGTGTTTGCTTTAGGGCACGGTTTTTTCCAGTTTCCGATAAAAACCTGTTGACATGAGGGTGTCAGGGGTTTTATATGCTCGCT
>JBKHGE010000060.1:0-11333 GCA_046539845.1 Desulfonatronovibrionaceae bacterium | reverse complement strand
GCCCCGGGCGGGGTTTGGTTGCCCAACTCTAGGGGCCGGGATAATTAAACCGGTCAATTGAACGTTTCGTCTTCCTTTAGTTTCCGCCACAAAGAAGTGCGGCTTATCCCCAAAATACGGGCGGCCTCATTTCTGTTTCCCCGGGTGTGTCCTAAAACCCTGCGTATATAATCCTTTTCCAGCTCCGCCAGGGTGACGAATTCGGTTTCTTCCTCCTTGCCCCCCCCCCCAACATCTTGCCCCTTGAATCTCTGCGGCAGATGCTCGGGCAGGATCTCCCGTTCTTCACTGACTATTATCGCCCTTTCTATGGCATGCTCCAAATCACGGACGTTTCCGGGAAAGGAATAATCCATGAGCACTTGCATGGCTTCTCCGGAAATGCGGTCTATATCCTTGCCGTATTCCTTGCGATACTTACCCAGAAAAAAATTGGCCAGAAGGGGGATGTCCTCCTTGCGCTCCCGTAGCGGGGGAATACGCAGGACAAAGGTATTTAAACGGTAATAGAGGTCCCGCCTGAACTCTCTGTCCTCCATTTTTTTGCTCAGCCTCTGGTTGGTGGCCGCCAGGACCCGGACATCCACCGGGATTTCCTCGGTCCCTCCGGAACGGATTATCAGTTTGTCCTCCAAAACCCGCAAAAGATGGGTCTGCATGGCCGGTGGGGTCTCGCATATCTCATCTAAAAGAATGGTGCCGCCTTGAGCGGCTTCGAAAAGCCCCTTTTTGATCCGAACATTCCCGGAATAAGTCTCCCTTTCATATCCAAACAGCTCGTTATTCAAAAGGTCCTGACCAAATGCGCTGCAGTTTATGGCCAAAAACTTCCCTCTGCCCCTGGAACTTTTCTGATGTATGGCCCGGCTCACCAGCTCCTTGCCGGTCCCGGTCTCCCCGCTTATCAACACTGTACAGTCCAAAGAGGCCACTTTGGAAATCAACTTTTTGACTTCCAAAATGCCCGGTGTCTCGCCGACGATCCTGGGCTTACTTCCGGATAAGGGCTCAAAACCCCTATCCCCAAAACGATTATTATCAGAACTAAGGAGGGTCTGACCCGATCCGTCTTTTGTGCTCCTGGGCCTATTGTCCATGCTTATTTCCAAAAATCTGTTATACTTTGAAACATTCTCCAGCCTATGTAACAAAAATAAACTTAAACCCGGATAAAGGCAAGTCAATACCCTGACCACCTAACGGACCCCTGTCTGAATACACGTACAATAAGGGTCGAATTCCCCAAAAACGGTCTGCCAGTACAGAAAATCCGAAGGGGAAAAATTGGATCTGCAGGGGAAAACCGGCTCTGTGATCCGACCTATTCGGAGTCGGAAGCGGCGTCGAATTCGATCACCTTTTTGTGGGGCTTGCGCCATTCATAGCGCATGCCCAGCCACAGACAGTAGCACAAAAGGAGCATGATCGCGGTAAAAGGCAGGGCAGCGGTAATGGACATCCTTTGCAGGGCATCCAGTCCGCCGGAGAAAAGAAGAATGCTTGCGGTTGCCGAGACCGTTACCCCCCAGATGATCTTTTTCCAATTCTTGGGGCGTAATTCTCCACCCGAGGTCATCATAGCCAAGACATAGGTGGCCGAGTCCGCGGAAGTAATAAAAAAGACCATCAGTAAAAGCACGGCTATCCCGGTCAAAAGCGCGCTTAATGGATAGAAGGAAAAGAGTTCAAAAAGGGCCACGGACACATTGTCCGCGACCCGGTCGGCAAAGCCCTGATTGCTCACGGTCTCCAGATGCAGGCCGGTTGCGCCGAAAACACTGAACCAGACAAAGGTCAAAAGGGTGGGAACCGCCATAGCCCCGAGGACAAACTCGCGCACTGTCCTCCCCCGAGAGATACTGGCCACGAACAGTCCGACAAACGGGGCCCAGGATATCCACCACGCCCAGTAAAAAAGGGTCCAATCCTTGGTCCATTCATAGCCCTGAAAGGGATTGGTGGACAGGCTCATATCCAGAAAAGAAGAAAAGTATCCCCCGATGGTCGAGGTCAAGACATTGAGAATATAAGCGGTCGGACCGACCACAAGCATAAACCCCAAAAGCAAAAGGGCAAGCAGTATATTAGTCTTGCTGAGAATCTGTATCCCCTTGTCCAGCCCAGTCATGCTGGAGATCAAGAACAGTACGGTTACCACCGCAATAACACCGATAGTGGCGGCAAAGGTATCCGGCAGAGGGGTAACACTAGCCAGGCCGCTGGTGATCTGTAGCGCACCCAGGCCGAGCGAGGTGACAATCCCGAAGACAGTGGCCAGAACAGAAAGGATATCGATTACATAACCCACCGCCCCGAAAATACGCTCCCCAAACAAGGGGTAAAAACAGCTGGAGATAAGCGGAGGCATACCCCGGCGGAATGAAAAGTAAGCCACGGACAGGCTCATGACGATATATACCGCCCAGGGATGGATACCCCAGTGGAAAAAGCTATGGCGCATGGCGAACTCGGCCGCCTCACCGGATTCAGGCTGCAGGTAGGCGGGCGGGCGGACGTAATGGCTCAGGGGTTCGGCCACTCCCCAAAAGATAAGCCCGATCCCCATGCCGGCAGCAAAAAGCATGCTGAACCAACCGAAATAGCTGTACTGAGGCTTTTCATGATCCTGTCCCAGCTTGAGATTCCCGAAGCTGCTCAAAGCCACGCCCAGGCTAAAGACCAGAAAAAAAAGAGTGGACAAAAGATAGCCCCAGCCGAAATTGTCGATAATCAGACTGTGTACCTTTTGAGAGCCGGAATCGAGCATATCCGGGGAATAGACCCCGAGGCCCACTACAGCCAGGGAAACGGCCAAAGCCAGGAGAAAGACAATATTTCTTTTTATAAACACCGGCATAACTATTTGCTGTTGGGAATGATAAGCACTGAGCAGGATGCCCGGTTGTATATGGCCTCGGCGGTAGAGCCGGTCAGATGGCTGACAATCCCCGGGGCGTCCAGTTTGCCCACAACCAAAAGATCTACAGTGCTTTTACGGGCATGGGACAGGATCTTATGGACCACGCCCAGCCCCAGGACTTCCCGTTTCTCGATTTCCTCGAAATTGTCCCGGCACTCTTCTGCCAAACGCTCCAGGTTTTTATACACATTGTCCAAACGCTTCTTCTCCGTCTCCGGGTCCGGGGCCCGTTGTCCGACATGGAGGAGGATGAGCCGCTTGGCCTTGAATGCGGGATGTTTTATATACTGCAGGCACTTATAGTCAGAATACATGAAGTCCGTGGCATACATGCTGCTGCGCAATTTCTGTCCGGCCAAGGAAAACAGGCCTTTTCTGTAAATAAGGACCGGCTGGTCGCTCATGCGGACCACATCGCTCAGGACACTCCCGGCCAGGGCCTTGCGCAAGGGATTCATCCTCTTTTTGACAAAGCAGATAACGCTTTGGCTGATCTCTGCGGCGGCAACAATCTGGCTGGGGACATGCCCGATACGGATCTGGCGCTCTACAGCCAAATCCAGTTTGTGCATCCCTTCTTCAATGGCGTCCAGCTTTCTATTAATGCGTTTGGTCTCCCCGGGCGCCACATACAAGAGGAATACCTTTTCCGGTTCAAAACTCTTGATAAGTTCCGCCTGGCCCAAAATGGCCTGAGTGGAGACCTTGGAATCCACTGGAAAAAGAAAATTGTTCAGCATGGAAACAACCAATTATATTCAACCAACTAAAATAAAATGCGCTTTTTTGTATCCGCAACAGATATGCCCGTCAAGAAAGAAAA
This sequence comes from Desulfonatronovibrionaceae bacterium, assembly GCA_046539845.1. Lineage (GTDB taxonomy): Bacteria > Desulfobacterota > Desulfovibrionia > Desulfovibrionales > Desulfonatronovibrionaceae > CAYNNQ01. The sequence goes on along the minus strand of JBKHGE010000060.1, from coordinate 7,590 downwards.
GGCTGTTTGGGGGGCTGTGTTAAGTGCTTATGTGCTTAAATAGTTAGTGGGGGACTCGCCGCCGAGGCGGGAATTGAGAACAAAGAATTTCTAACCCCAGTGCCAAGGAAAATATGCTTTGGCGCGGGTATCGCTGCGCGACACACAAGATCGGCCCTGCTTAGCCGCACACGGCAAAAAAGGCAGTCTAAAAATTAGCCATTGATCGGGCTACTGTCTTTCTGCGCTTTTATTCGCGTGATTCGCGGGCAAACTCTTCTTTTCTTTTCCCACCCGCTAACATCTCTGATATTTTTTCATCTGCGAAGATCTGCAGACGCTGTGATAATAATCCTTCCTCATTTAACCACTTAAGCACATAAGCATCACTTAACCACACTCTTCCTAATTAAAGTTTTCCGTCTTGCTGCCGATAAAAAAGAAAAGGCAAAAAACGCCAAGCACGGCGTGGACGCCGGTCAACGGAGGGGATTATGAAAATAGAGGCACAGCAACACTATGAAAGCAGCCCGCTTAATGCGGTCCGCACTCAGCAGGACCATTCCCGGGAGCAGCAAAGAGGAGTACACAAAGATCCTTCCGCGAGCAAGGAACTTAGCGAGCTGACAAACGCGGAGAGAATCGAAAAGACTGCCGCCTCCCTGCAAAAATATGCAAACTCCCTGGATGTCAAGCTGGAGTTCCACGTGGATCGAGACTCGGAACAGATGCAGGTAAAGGTCATTGACCCGGAAAAAGACGAAGTCATCCGCAAGATTCCGCCGGACGAAATACTCAAGCTGTCCGAATCCATTGAAAACATGCTGGGCGCAATCATGAACAAAAACCTTTAATGGATGAGCGGAAAGAAAGAATCGCGAATTCCGGCCCGCACCAGGGCGCCCCTTTCCGGCAAAACGCAAAAACATTCAAGCAGGTGAAGCCAAACAACGCGTCACACATAACTACTTGACTTATATGTACTCTGTTCTCTGTATTCATGCGGCCCCGCTAAGGCCGGAATTTCCGGCCGTCCGATCCACATGCCTGACCTTTTTCAGGATATGCTGCACGATCTGCTTCAAACGAACCAGATCAGCTGGGAAATACTGGACATTGAACTTTTCCAACGCGCTTATATCCATTATCTCCGGCTGCAGATAGGTCAAATAAAGGGGATCCTGGCTGACGAACATCCGGATCTCGGCCAGGGTGCGCCTAATATCCTCCCGGTTTTTTTCCGGCCGGGAAAAAAGGCGCTCCAGCCTCTTTTCCGCCCGGCGCAAAGATGACGACCACTGCCCGCCTCTTTTTTCAAAGACCGGCCTGGAGGAGTCCTTGAACGCCCACAGGCAGAGCCCGCCGGGATGTGAATCTTGGCCCGAGTCGTCAGACCCTAGAGATTTTATTAGATCTTGGACCTCCAGCCTCGGCACCCCCTGGATGTCCATATATCCGCCGAAAAGATTCCCAAAATCCACATCCGGATGCAGGGCAACGGTCTTCTCTAGCTCCCACAGGGAAGTAAGATAAGAAGGGGTGGAATACACGATTTCCTGATCCGCGTTTTTGCGAGCCTCAACCCCTTTGACTCCTTTTCCTCTGCGCAGTTCCGCAGCATGGTGTCCCGGGGCATGAGAAGATTCCCCCTTCCAGCCGAAATCCATCCCGGCAAATACAATACGCTTTACCCCCATCTCCAGAAAAAGGCGAACCAAAGCCACATTTACCGAACCTCCGGTATCCAGCAAAATCCCTCTGTTTTTAAACACCAGCGTGCCCAGCCCGCCCCGCGTCCACATGGCCGCCCTCGGGCCGGGGTAACGCCTGACCACCTCAGGATGGACTTTGGTGGAATAGACAAACGGTATGTCCCGGAGCCATTTTTTGTCCAACCTTTCCAGGGGGTTTAACAGGGCGGAAGTGAAATCTATGGCCATACACACATGCGGCTTTATCCCCAATCTGGCCAGGGCGGGCAGAGTCTGCAGGCCGGCCGCTAAGACCGCCTTGTTTGATGCGCTTTCAGCCAGATCAGGGCCGAATTTTTCCAGAGACGGCCCGGCCCCCAAAACCAACGCGCTCTTGTCTTTCATAAACCCCTGGACATCCCCCAGAGAGCCGTCTTCAAAGGCCCGGCCGTAGTTGTCCAGCTCGTTGGCGACTATCGCGTCCTGTCTTCTACGCAACGTCCCGGTCTGGACCTTGTATTTCTGCAGGACATCCCGGCACTGCAGATTGAGCCGTTCATACTCCGGTCCGATTTGCATGCTCGGGGTATCCGCCCAGAAATATACCCCACCGTGGTAAAATTGGAGGTTCATACCCAAAAGGATATCTTCCTGGGCCTGTTTATACGGGGGGAAAAAAACCAGCCTGCCCTGGAGCAAAAGTTGGCGGTAGTCAGTAACTCCCAAACACAAGGCAAGCATCTGCGGACTGGGGTCGGTCACAGCGATTTTATGTCCCGGTGCGGTGCGGCCCAAAAGGGCGTTTATCCCGTAGCCCAGATTGCACCCGGAGATTATTGACGCCCCTTTGACTCCACTCAACTCCGGTTTCCAATCGGAGTAATATGCCTGCGGAGGGATCGTCTCCAGAAGCGTCTTCTTCCCGGATAGGCTTATATCCAGCCAGCCCCGGGCATTAAAAAATACTTGATCTTTCCAGCCGGACCAGCTGTCCTTATGTTCCCTAAACCAGGCCGCAAACTCCGGGGCGGTTTTTTCCAGGGCCAGTAGATTATCCTTCAGGCAGGCAAATGCGTCCATATCTACTCCAGTACCTGTTTACCCATTCTTTACTCTCCATAACCAAAGGACCTTAAAAATACCTTATGCAAAATCCAAACCGAAAGCCCGGCACTCAATTTTACTGAGTGCCGGGCTTTGTGTACAGGGGGACTAATATGGGTGTTTATCTCTTGAGATTGATCAGGGTACTCAAGAGGTTATCGGTGGTAGTTATGGTCTTGGAATTGGCCTGAAAGCCCTTTTCCGTGGTGATCATCTTCACGAACTCCGTGGCCAGATCCACATTGGACTGCTCAAGGGAATTGGAGGCCACAGTGCCTAGCCCGCCGGTCCCGGCCAGGTTGGTAAGAGCCGGACCGGACGACCTGGTCTCGGAAAAGAGATTGCCCCCTTCGCGGTTTAGACCGTATTCGTTATTAAAATCAGCCAGGGTCAGGGCGTAGAGTTCCAGGACCTGTCCGTTGGAGTAGTTGCCGGTAAGCACCCCGTCACGGTCCACGGAGATATTCTCCAGATACCCCGGGCCGTATCCATCCTGGGACTGGAATATGGTTGTCGACCCGGTACTGTAATTGGTCATGGCCTGGGCGCTGCGCTGCGAATCCTGAAAGCCAATAAGGTCCCCGACATTCGAGCCTATGGTGGCCGGGTCAGTGCCTGTTCCATCCCAGCCTGTACCGCTCAGGTCCCTGTTTCTCAAGCCAAAGTTTATTTCTATATTCTCGGCGTCATCCTCATGGGTAAAATCCGCATCCGTATTGCCCAAAAAATTGGGAGTGCAAATGGGATATCCATCCTGAGAGAACTGGGCCGGGCTCCAATCAGACAAGTCGTTGACGTTTCCGGAGGCATCACTCAGGGTATATCCGCTCATATTGGACAGCTCTCCGGCGGAATTAAATTCAAGCGTCCCGGTCATAAGCACACCGCGTTTTTCCTCGCTGCCTGCCGAATTCCAAAAAGTGCGGTTGTCCTCATCCGGATTAACTGTGACCATGTATTCCCAATACTGATTACCGCCGGTGCCGCTTATATCCTCGCTCACCGGGTCGAAATATGCGGTCATGTCGTGCGAGGTACCGTTTTCATCGTAGGTTTTTATGGTACTCTGATAGGCGTACAAACTGTCTCCAAGCGGGGTGTCCTGTTCAGCGTCCCAGTAATCGAACATGGCAAAAAACGGATCCGAGGCACTGGTGCTGTTGTCCGTGCTCCCGGAATCCAGATTGGCGATCATGTCCACTCGCGAAGTGACCTCGGGCGGGGACTGGAAATTCTCCAAGCGGATATCTCCGGGCACCCCGGTTATCTGCACTCCCTCCCGGTCGTTGGATGCGCTCTCCCCGGTTGCAGCTGAACTGGTCTCATCCTGATCAACCTCCCAGCCCTGGACCCGATAACCGTGCGGATCCACCAGATATCCTTCCTGGTCAAAGCGAAAATTACCGGCCCGGGTATAGTAGTCGATCTCCTCGCCCGCAGGGGAGACCTGGAAGAATCCGTTCCCGCCAATGGCCAGGTCCGTGGATTCAGTGGTCGTCTCCAGGGAACCCTGGGAGAAATTGGCCATCACCCCCCCCACCTGGACACCGCGTCCGACCTGCCCCACCCCGGAGGCGGTGGTGATCTCCTGGCTCAGGGCATCCTCGAAATGCATGCGGGAACCTTTGTATCCCACGGTGCTCACATTGGAGATGTTGTTGCCAACAACCGACATGGCCTCGCCGTGGCCTTTAAGGCCGCTGGTCCCGGCGTAAAGAGATGCTGAAAGTCCCATATCTTCCTCCTGTATCTATATTCCGTTATCCGGATGATTCCTCACTGTCTTCAGAAGTCGAGTCGCCGACCACCTCCTTTACCCTGGAGAACTCTATCGTCCGGCCGCCGCTTAGCACCAATGAAGCTACACCGTCATTCCTTTCCAGTCCCACGACCTCTCCGGCCACCTGCTTGTCCACCATAACCGACTTGTCCTTGCTGTCAGTGGCCGAGAACGTCACTTTGTACTCCCCGTTGGAGGCCTCATTGCCGTTAAAATTCTTGCCGTCCCAGGTATAGGTATAGTCGCCCGGCTGGAATGATCCAAGATTGACCGACTGGATAATGTTTCCGTTTTTATCCAGGACATTGGCATAGGTATTGGCTGCCTGCTCATCCAGGGAAAAGTACACCGAAGACACCTGATCCCCTTCCTTGTAAATGGAATCCCCTTCGGCCAGGACCTGCTTGCCGATATAATTCACCGCCCCGAGCATTTCCTCCTGATCGGAATTCTTGTTCAGGGAGTCGATCCCGCCGGAGATATTGGTCAGCTGCTCCAGACTGGAAAACTGAGCCAGCTGGGCCACGAATTTCTTATCGTCCATGGGATCCAGAGGATCCTGGTGTTCCAGCTGGGTGGTCAAAAGTTCCAGAAACTGCTGTTTTCCCAGCTCTGAAGAGTCGCCGGTGGCCTTTTCCTTGTCAGCCAGCTCGCGCTCATATGCACCCAAAATATCGTCCATTGCTCCTGCCTGCATGTCTTGGCTCTCCTTTTAGGCAAACATGTCCAATCCGGACTGGGAAATATTTTCTCCGTACTTTATCATTTGCACTTCCCGGACCATTTCTTCTCCCTGCTCTTCGAGATCGCGCAAAAACCCCATGCGTCCCCCCCGGCGCAGACGCTCCCGGGCCTCGTTATGCTGCTCAGTTCCCTGCCAGTTCCCGTCCTGCAGGTGCGAATCCTGGCGCAGTTGAGTCTGGACATCCATACGGTTCACCCTAAGACCCTGCTGTTCCAGACTGGATTTAAGCTGAGCCATATTCTCCTGCACTGTGTGCGTCACATCGTGGCTCGTGGTCTTTATCATGGCCTGAACCTCGTTGTTTTTGACGTGCAGGATAAGGGAAATGGAACCGAGCTGCGGAGGATTGAGCTGTAGGCTCATCTGCGAACGGCCCTGGCCCAAATTTTTGAAAATCCCCTGCTGGATCTGCTCCATTATCCGGCTGGCCGGGACCTTCTGCCCAGTTGCCGGGTTCTTTATCTGCTTGGACTCAAGGACATCATTCAGATTGGTGGCCTGGAAAAAGGCCTGCTTACTACTGTTATTTTCCTTTACCGAGCCATCATCCGAGGATTTGAGCTTGCCCAAGAGTTCCTTCCAGCTTTTGGCGTTCTCCCTGGATTCATTTTGCTCTTTTTCATTTCCACCGCCCTGATTTTGACCAGCACGGATATCCACCTTTTTATCCCCGGCAGCTGCTGATTCCCCCTTGGATTGACTGTTTTTCCCCTCACCGTCTGAGTGCACTACCTTATCCCGCACTGCTTTTCCGGCATTCTCGGTCTCTGAAGCTCGTTTGCCTTGGGATTCAGAGGCAATTTTGGCCTCCTTGTCTTCGGACCGGGTGTCAGTTCCCAACTTTCCCTTTGCGTTGCGGTCCTTTTCCTGATCGGCCATTGCTCGATAAAAATTCTTTTTGTCCTCAACACTGTCAAACTCTTTGCCTTCCTTTTTGGCCTTGACCGCCAGCTTGAAAGCGGCTTCCAGAATCGAGTCCTTATCCTTATCCCCGCTTTGAGCCAAACGCTCCAAGAGCTCCCTTGCACTTATCTCTCCCCGCCTGAGTTCCTCCAGGCCCTGCATGAGAACCGAATCTTTGCTCCGCAAGTTCTCTTGCTTCAGGCTGGAAAGGATATGCTGCAACTGCTCCTGATTCAATCTGCCTTTTTGGCCGTAAGGGAACTCAAACCCCGGGTCCTTCAATCCAAAGGCCCGGGCAAGGGCCTGAAAGTCCCTCTCAGACACGGATATGTGCTTGTCCTCGGACATATCCCGAAGTTTGGCCATTATCCGGGAAAATGCTTTGTCCAGATCTCCGGACTCAAGCTGCTTCAAGACCTCCCGACCCTCGTCAGCGGAAAATCCGATCTGGCGCAGCAGGACCTGGATCCTTTCCTTGTCCCCTCCGGCGAGTTCTACCTTGGACTCCTTGGCGCTTATCTCTTCCAGTTCGGCCAAAAGGCCTTCCCAGGAGAGTTCACCGTCAGCCACTTTCTTCTCCAACTCCAAGATCTCTTCCTCACTCACTCCGTACTCTTCGAGTTTTCCCCTTAAAGCGGCAAAATCTTCCCGGTCCACAACTTCCTGCAAAAAGCTCCCATGATCTGATTGATCATTGTTGTCAGGCCCCAATTTTTGTTCCCACGCAGCAAATCTATCCTCGAGTTCGGAGACAGCTTTTCTTGCCTCATCCAAAGAGGACGAGGCCAATGCATCCTCCTCTCTCCCCCCGGCACGCATAAAGCTGTCAAAATCCGAGGCGAAAGAATCGCCCCGGGCCTGGAAATCTCTTTCTCTAGATCCGGATGAAAGTAGATCCAACTGGGTATTTAACGGCAAAAATTGCATGTCTGGCCTCCTTGATAGGGGGTATTACAAAAGGCGGGCCAATTTAACACACCCTTACCCCTTGTCAGTAGACCGGAAGTGCATTATATACATAAGAGTAAGGGGGCGCCATGGTTTCGACGGGGATGGTTGAAGCCGAGGTAGCAGGCCGAGGTACCGCGTGGACCTCGTTAAAAACGCGGACAGCACACAAGTGCCAACGACTACGACTACGCTCTGGCTGCATAGATTTGCCAGCGTCTTTTCAGCCGATGCCTGATAGGCTGAAAAAGACGACGACACCATCAGGCTGGTCGCGATGCCCTGTCCGGTGACATTGTGACGAGAACTTTACCCGGACTAGTCCCGACATTTCTGGTTCCGGGGAATATGTCGGGATGAAACCAAACCCGGGACTAAGCCTGTAGAGACCTCGAGCGGATAATTCCCGGACGCGGGTTCGACTCCCGCCGCCTCCACCA
>JBKHGE010000059.1:0-11395 GCA_046539845.1 Desulfonatronovibrionaceae bacterium | reverse complement strand
ATATAAAGAACTGGTCTGAAGGCTAGTTATCCTAATCCCTCCTCAAGAAGCCGCACTCTGGCCAAGCACCACTCTGGCTGGCAGTGCGGCTTTACAAATTTAACTACCGAACCCGCACCCGGGTCAAACCTCCATAACTGGCTCAAATATCGCTTAATATGTCCCTCGGAGGTCCGCTTTTGCCTCTAAGGGCGTTATTTTTGCCCCCAAAATCAGCGCTGTAGTCGCAAACAGGGCTTCAATCGCGTACACGGCAGCGTTGTCTTTTCAATACCTCCAGCCGGAATCGTTTCGGGCTGCAAGCACCCATTTAATTCGAGCCCTGCGAATTTTTCCAAATCCTGACGGGGAATCTGATTAAAGTGTTTTCAGATATCCGACAATTGCCTCAATCTGTTCCTTGGTCAATTGGTTTTCAAATGAGGGCATATTCTCATGGGGATCAATGATTTGGTTGTGTACATTCTCCGTGGTGAGCGGACGGCCGCTTTTCGGAAGGTCCTCGCGGTCAAAAAGCCCTTTTAAGCCGGGACCGGATTTGGTCTCCTGGCTGTCTGTGAGATGACAGCTGGCACAGCCTTTTGATTTGAAAAGCGTTGCGCCCTCATCAGGCGGCATATCGGCCGTTACCCGGGACCGGAGCCCGGCCAGGGCAATAATCGAAACAAAAATGACTATAATGGTGCCGATCGTCGTCTGTTTGAGCTGAACTTTTCGCATGGTCCTCTTCTCCTTTTAAAAGATTAATCCAGGAAGGAAAAAATCTCGACGTGTATTTGGCGGTACGAGACCCCCATATTCAGCAGGGTATTGACCACGTCGTTTACCAGCGGCGGCGGGCCACAGACATAAAAGCTTTTACCGGAAAGGTCAGAGCCGCCAAGGCGGGTGATCTTTTCCTGATCAATATGGCCGCGTTCTCCGCTCCAGTCTTCTTCCGGGGCCGACAGCACGTGCACCACTTTCAGCCGGGGCACTCCCCCGGACTCGATTTTCTCGAGCTCACGGCGAAACACAATCTGTTCGGTATTCGGGTTGCCGAAGAGCAAAAGCACAGAGCGCTTCTTTTCTTTTTTGTCCCGCATGTATCTAAGCATGCTCATAAGCGGCGTAATCCCAATGCCGCCGGCCACAAACACCAAGTCGTTTTCTTTCGGGTTTAGTACATGCGAGAATCGGCCGAAGGGGCCATGCACCGCAGCCGTGTCCCCGGGCCGGGTGTCTTTAATGCTGGCGGTAAAATCGCCTAACGACTTGATTGTGGAAGAAATATATTTTTTCTCCGTCGGGCTGGAGGAAATGGTCCAGGGATGCTCTTCCACCGGCAGGTTGCGGCCGCGATAAAAGGTGATAAACTGGAACTGCCCGGGGAGGTAGTCATATATGCTTTTCCCGGCCGGCGGGGAGAGCTTTACTGTCCATACATTGGGGGCCTCCGGCAGCACTTCAACCACCTGCCACGGGCGTTTTTTGAGGCGAATCGGCCGGATAAGAAGGTGCCAGCCATAAACCCCGGCGGCAATGATCAAGAAAACGAACCAAAGGCCCTGCATCAGAGGCTGCTGCAAATCACTCCCGGTGGCTAGGGAATGGATAAAAGCCACGGCGATAAGCACCGGCGCCAGGATATCATGGATAAGGCGCCAGGTTTCGAATTGCAGATTCAGCCGGGAGGAGTATAAACTGAAGCCGGTATGGGCTAAAAGCAGCACTAGGCCAGCCTTTCCTAGCCAGATGTAAACGGGCTGTTTCAGTGAAATCAATAGGTCCAGACGGCCAGAGCCGGCGGCCAGCAAAAGCGGATGCGCCAGCAGCAAAAAAGCGGCAGTTATTCCCATGTATTTGTGGAATCTGAGCAGGATATCCAGGCCGAACGGCCGTTCGATCCATTTGATCCGCGCCGCCAGCAACACTTGGCTGAAAAGGATCATAACCGCCACAAGACCCGCATTCCTGCCCAGTTCATAGATAAATCCCTGAGCCGACCCCCTGCCCCCAATTGTGACCATCGACATGGGGATAATGATAATGCCCATATAAAGCAGTATCCTGGACAGTCCGCCGATCATAATATCTCCTGGGCGGTTAGGAAAAAAGGGATCTATTATTCGGTTATTCAAGTCCTATTTTTGGCTTATTTTCCAAGAAATGAAAACCAAAAATTTGTAAATCAAAAATTCAAGCATGGATCAAGCCCTTTGACATATACTGACAAGATCAAGCCTTTTCCCACGTTTCCCTCCTTTTCCGCCAGTGCTTCAAAAAATAGGCCCCGATCAGGATGAGGACCATATTGTAGTTCAGCCAGAGCAAAAAAAGAATTACCGAGGACAGGGTCCCGTAGACCAGGCTGTATTCCGGTTTGCTCCATAAAATGACCGCAATGAATCTGGTGATCAGCTGGCTCAAGATCCCGATTACCAAACTCACAGCCAGGCTGGGTAGGAATCTCGGCCTGGAGCGGGCGAACATTTGATACAAAAACAAGATAATCCCGGAATAGATAATCCAGGTCCATAGGCCAGCTGAGACCTTGCTGGGTATGAATCCGGTAGGGAGGTATCCCCAGACATGGACCATGAGCATGGAGGCGGTTACCAGCGCCCCGAGGATCGGGCTGGTAAGCCAGGGAAGGCCTAAGCGCATCAGGTTGAAGGTCTTTTTTTCCGGGACCAGGATGGAATTCAGACTGGCCTGCAGGGCGCTGAAAAACATGCCCGATGTCCAGATGATGAACAGGATGCTTAAAATGCCCAGGTTGGCCGCCTGGTTGCGCAGTTTGGCCACCTGGGTCAAGAGGTCCTTTTTGGCCCAGGGGAGTATGGACAGTTTGCTGAAGAGAAAGTCCTGCAGCCATTTGCTGTCCTCGAAGAACAACCCGGCGATGGACAGAAGCAAAAAGACCATGGGGATGAAGGAAAGGGTGGCGTAATAGGCCAGGGCGGCGGTTTTCAACAGCCCCTTGTCCTTGTAGAATTCCTGAAACGCCCGGCCAATTTCCCGATACATCGCGAGTCCTTTTACCCTCTATTTTATTTTATCTCCAAATCGCGCGGGCAGGTCATGCCCGCCGGATCCAAACACTCACCGAGTTCCTCCTCGCTCATAAGCCCTTTTTCCAAGACCAGGTCATAGATGGATCTGCCTTCTTGCTGCGCCTCCCGGGCCAACTCGGCCGCGGCCTCATATCCCATACGGGGGACCAGGGCGGTTATAAGCCCGCAGGATTCCCGGACCATGTGCATGCACGTGTCCTTATTGGCGGTGATCCCGTCGATGCACCTGCGGCGCAGAATGGAGCAGGCGTTTGTAAGCACCTGCAGGGACTGAAAGAGGTTGAATGCGATTATGGGCTCGAATACGTTCAGCTGCAGCTGCCCGGATTCCGAGGCCATGGTCACGGTCAGGTCGTTGCCCACCACCTGGTAGCAGACTTGGTTGACCATTTCCGGCAGGACCGGATTGACCTTGCCGGGCATGATGGACGATCCCGGCTGCACCGGGGGCAGGTTTATCTCCCGTAGACCGGTGTACGGCCCGGAAGAGAGCAGCCGTAGATCGCTGCAGATTTTGGATAGCTTGACGCTTATGCGCTTAAGGATGCCGGAAAGCTGGACAAAGACCCCGGTGTCGCTGGTGGCCTCGACCAGATTCCCGGAGCGGACCAGTTTTAAGCCGGTAATGTCGGCCAGCCTGGAGCTCACAAGCTCGGAATACCCGGGCACCGTGTTTATACCCGTGCCTATGGCCGTGGCTCCCATGTTTATCTCGTGCAGGAGCCTGAGCGCCTCCTCAAGCCTCTGCACGTCCTCGCCTATAGTCACCGCGAAGGCGCTGAACTCCTGGCCCAGGGTCATGGGCACCGCGTCTTGGAGCTGGGTACGGCCCATCTTGAGCACATGCGAAAACTCTTTTCCCTTGTGCGCAAAACTCTTTTTCAGCCCCTCCAGTTCCGGGATCAATTCCCTGGCGTACCAGATGCAGGCTATGCGCAGGGCGGTGGGGTAGACGTCGTTGGTGGACTGGGAGAGATTGACGTGGTTGTTGGGGTGCAGATACCGGTATTGACCCTTGGAGCGGCCCATGATCTCCAAAGCCCGGTTGCAGATGACTTCGTTGGCGTTCATGTTCACCGAGGTCCCGGCCCCGCCCTGGATCACGTCCACCGGAAAGTGCTCGTCCCAGAAGCCCTGTCGGACTTCGCGGCAGGCCTCGGAAATGGCCTCGCTCTTTTCCCGGTCCAAAATCCCCAATTCGCGATTGCTCAGGGCGGCCGCCTTTTTGATGCAGGCCAAGGCCTGGATGAGGCGGCTGTAATGGGAGATGGGGATGCCAGTGATCTGGAAATTCTCCATGGCCCGGACCGTCTGTACCCCATAGTAAGCCTCGACCGGGACCTGTCTCTTGCCCAGGCTGTCCTTTTCCACCCGAAAGTCCATTTCATATCCCCAAAGATTTGAAGATGGTCCTGATGTCCGTGTGCTCCTGCAGGGTGTCCGCCAGCCGGTCCAGGGCCGGCTCTGGGTCGTAGGCCGCCCGCGGCCCGGAGTAAGGCCTCAGACCTTTGCGGGTGCGTAGGCTGTCCAGCCATTTCCTCCTGAATCCGTCTGCGTCAAATACTCCGTGCATATATGTCCCCCATACCTGGAGCTTTTCGTGGGCCAGTCCCAGAACCAATCCGTTTTCCCCGGTTATGACCGGTTTCAGGACATTGTCGTGCTCAGTCTCCCCGTGGTGTATCTCATATCCGGAAACCGGGCAAAAAAAGCGTTGGTCCATTCCGGAGATCTGAACAAGACGCTTTTCCGAGGCAAGCGAGGTGCGCATGGATAAAATCCCCAGCCCCGGGGTCCTGCTTGCAGCGGATTCAATCCGGTGCGGGTCGCTTATGCTTTGCCCGAGCATCTGAAAGCCACCACAAATACCCACCACTTCACGGCCCCGGTCCGCAAGTTCCTGCACCAGCCCGTCCAGACCCCAGTCCGTGAACTGCCAAAAATCGCGGATCACGTTTTTGCTCCCGGGGATGACCAAGGCATCCAGACCGGAATGCTCGGGCCGGCGTTCCCGGACTACTTGCAGCCCCACGTCCGGTTCCATCTTCAGGGGATCGAGATCGTTGAAATTAGATAAATGAGGCAGATCCACGAACCCGATGTTTATCTCCCGGCCCGGAAACGCTAGCTGCGGGGAAGTCTTCAGGCTGACCGAGTCCTCGTCCGGGAGATTCAGATCCGGGATATAGGGGACAATACCCAGGACTGATTTGCGGTTGTGCAGGCGGCAGTGCTCCAGGGCCGGGGTCAGAAGGTCCTTTTGGCCCCGGAATTTATTGATGATAAAGCCCAAAACCAGGTCTCTCTCTTCAGGCTCGAGCAGGGCCATTGTCCCGGCAAAGGAGGCGAACACCCCGCCGCGGTCAATATCCCCGGCGATGAGCACCCTGGCCCCGGCCCAAGCGGCCAAGTTCATGTTCACGATGTCCTGACTCTTGAGATTTATCTCCGCCGGGCTTCCGGCCCCCTCCAAAACCATTATGTCCGCGTTCTCCTGCACCCGGGCGTACGAGTCCCGGATCTTTTCCCACAGACCCTGCTTGTAGGCGAAATATGCGTTGACCTGCATGTTGTCCACCGCCCGGCCCTGAACAATGACCTGAGCACCGGTGTCCGATCCGGGTTTCAATAGTACCGGGTTCATGTCTACCGAGGGTTCCAGGCCGCAGGCCCGGGCCTGCACCGCCTGGGCCCGGCCCATTTCCAGGCCTTCCCGGGTGACAAAGGAATTTAGGGACATGTTTTGGGATTTAAACGGTCCGGGCTGGAGCCCTTCCCGGGCCAAAAGGCGGCAGAAGCCGGCGGCCAGGATGCTTTTGCCTGCGTTGGAACAGGTGCCCTGGATCATGAGGGCCGGTTTTTGTGGTTTTCGCGCCGGTCTTTTTATGACCCGGCTCCGGCCGGGGTGCAGAAAATCCCGGATGCCGCAAACAAGTCTTTGGTTCTCTTCTTCCTGGCGCACCGCGGTTCGGAAATAACTTTTGTCCAGGCCGGTAAAATTGGAGCACACCCGCACCGCCATCCGGTGCTCCCGGAGGAGGAAGCGGTTGAGCTCTGAAGCGCAAATACCGTCTGGGAGGCGGGACAAAAGGAAATTGGCCCGGCCCGGCACTACCCCGATCCCAAGATCTTCCAGGTCTTTTTTCAGCCTATCCCGGGCCCAAGCGTTCATCTGTACACTTTTTTGGAAAAAGGATCGATCTTCAAGTGCCCGGCGGATGAATTCCTGGGCCAGGGAGTTCACGCTCCAGTCCGGAAGGATAGCCTGTATCGCCCGGATCAACCGCTCCGGACCGAAGGCCAGCCCCACCCGCAGGCCGGGCACGGAATAGAATTTGGTCATGGAATACAGGGTGAGTACGTTTGGCGGCCGCCGGCTGTGCAGCCGGTCCAGACCGGGGACAAAATCGGCAAAGGCCTCGTCCACGATAAACAAAGAATCCGGAAAGTCCAGTGCGGCTTGGCGCAACCCGTCCGGGGCAAAGGTCACTCCGGTGGGATTGTTAGGCTGGCCCAGGATGACTGCGGCCGGTCCGTTTTTCAGGGCCGAGCAAATGGCCGTGAAATCCGGGAGGAATCCGGTCTGCTGCCGTAAAGGGATAACGTCTGTGTTCAGCCCGGCCCGGCGGGCACTTCGTTCGTAATCAATATAGGCCGGGACCGGGATTACGGCCCGCTCCCGGGAGCAGGCGCGCAAGGCGGCGTCCAAAAGTTCGGAGGAGCCGTTGCCGCAGACTATTTCCTCCGCAGGTACACCGAAGCAATTTGCTGCCCGGGTCCGGGCCGTTTTCGCCTCCGGATCCGGATAATGCTGCACGGACATGGTGCCGGTTTGGAGCATAAGCGGGAGCCAATCCGGCGGACCCAAGGGGTTTATGCTTGCAGAGAAGTCCAGGATTTCTTCCGGGGGGCAGCCCGCTTCTTGGGCCAGTTTATGGATATTTCCGCCGTGTTCGTCTATCTGCATGTAGTCTGGATCCGTGCGATCTGTTTTGGGGCCCGAGAAAAACGTGCTTCCGGCTCAGGCCGGTATCCGGTCCGTTATCCGAAGAAAGACAAAGATACGGCAGAGCAGAGAGAGTGTCCAGGGCCGGGCATTTGTCCTCTGCCCGGTCCGGGCACTCGGAAGCTTTACAGACAATCTTGCTCTGGGCTAATGTTTACCTCCTATATCCCTGACGCACATGGGAACTTTTTACCGCTTCCGGACAAGTTGTCCGGGGGCGGGGAGCAAGATGGACAAAAACAGTATTTATGACTGGGAGGATTTATTATGGGAGCGGAGCAGTATGTGTTGTTCAGCGGCGGAGCCAGAGGGACGGAGGAATATTTCGGCAAGATGGCTGAGAAATACGGGGTACAGGAGGTGAACTTCACCTTTGAAGGGCATTCCACGGAACGGACACGCGGGCTCAGGTACCTGACCAGTGAGGAACTGGCCAGAAAGGACGTGAGTCTGACCTATGTGTCCAGGCTCATGAACCGCAACTTCACCCGGGCCCCGCTTTTCCGGAAGATTCTGCAGAGCATAAGCTGGCAGGTGGATTCCGGGGAAGAGGTCTTTGTGGTGGGCACCATCCTGGAGGACGGGACGGTCAAGGGCGGTACCGGTTGGGGAGCGGAGTTCGCCAAAATCTGCAACAAGAATCTCTATGTTTTTGATCAGAAACAGGATGCCTGGTTCAAGTGGATGAAAGAGGCCTGGGAGAAAACCGAAACCCCGGTTATTTCCAGAACCCATTTCACCGGCACCGGGACCAGGTTTTTGGAGGATAACGGCCGGCTGGCCATAGATGAGCTTTTTGAGAAAAATTTTGCCTAGATCGTTTTTAATCCCCTGATCCGGGTCCAAAGGATGTTAAATGGAGCAGTTCGTTGTTACCCCGGCCGCAGGAAAAAGGCTTATCGCCCTGGCCCTGGCCCGGGAGGAGCGCATCCGATTCGCGCTTGAAAACAACACCCTGGCCGTACTGGCCGGGACCACCAACGGGTATATAGCGGAAGAGATATTAAAGGGTCTGGGCCGGGAGGCCGGATTCTTTAGATCCGATTTTTACCGCGGGCTGAGTATTCCCCCGGGAAGTAAAGCCGGTGGCCCGAAATCCGATTTTCCCGGGGATGTGATCCTGCACAAAGGCGAATGGCTTGCGGGGCAAACCATTTTTGACGTGATCCATGATTTAGGTCCAAAGGACGTTATCCTCAAGGGCGGCAATGCCCTGGATATAAAGAAAGGGGAGGCCGGGGTGCTTATTGGCCATCCCCGGGGCGGAACCACCGTGTGCGCCATGCAGGCGGTTGTGGGCAGGCGGACGGGGTTTATAGTCCCCATCGGCCTGGAAAAGCGGGTGGATTCCGGTATCCGGGAGATCGCCGGAGAGCTTAATTCCCCGGGGGCCAGCGGAGTGCGCATGCTGCCCTTGCCCGGCGAGGTGTTCACCGAGCTGGATGCAATCGCCGCTCTTTCCGGCGCCCAGGCCCGGGTCATGGCTGCCGGGGGTGTGTGCGGCGCGGAAGGAGCGGTCTGGCTTGCGGTTTCCGGCTCCAAGGAGGAGGAAAAGGCGGTCGAGGAAATCATGGACTCCGTGTCCAAGGAACCGCCTTTCAGCCTAAGATCCCCGGATTCGGGATAAGGATTTAAGAAAGCGGAGGGCCGCAATAAACAGGCGCAAGGAGAGAGAATGCAGATTACAATGCAGTCTATTGGAACGGTGCACACCGAGGCCCGGGATCTCCCCCGGCACTGGTCGGTATCCGACGTGCAGGGAACCCTGGAGATAGATGCAAAGTATACCGAAGGGCTTACCGGGATTCAGGCCGGAGAGGAGATCGTGGTTATTTTCAGCTTTCACGAGTCCCCAGAGTTCAGGTCCAAGTCCCTGCAGCAGCGCCCGCCGCACTTGAACGGGGAGAAAAAAGGGGTCTTTCGCACTTGTTCCCCATACCGGCCCAATCCGGTGGGGCTGTCCGTGGTGGAAGTGCTTGCCGTGCGCGGAAACAGGATTGATGTCCGGGGCATTGACATGCGCGAGGGCACGCCCATTCTGGACATAAAGCCGCACGTGAAAAAGGAAGAGGCTTCCGCTGCCTAGGTCTGCCCACTTTTGCGCAAATGCGGCTGAAAAACAAGCAGATTGATCCGCCAGGACGCTGAGTACGCAAATCTTTACCGGCAATCAAAAGAGGAGTGAGTATGGCCCAGTTCAAAATCCATCCCATAGTCATGGGCACCAAGCAGTTCGATAAGGGCATGATGACCTTTCAGCACGATTACGGAGCGCCGTATACCATCCCCTTGTATTGCTGGTATCTGGAGGGCGGGGACAAAAACATCCTGGTGGACACCGGGGAGATGCACCCTATCCAGTCCGAGCAGCGCGAAGAGTCCGTCGGCGGGAGAATTTATACCTTTGAACAGGGGCTTGGCAAATGGGGGCTCAAGCCCGAGGATATCGACATAGTCCTGCACACCCATCTGCACAACGATCACTGTGAAAACGATTACAAGTGCACCAATGCCCGTTTTTACGTGCACAAAAAGGAGCTGGAGCACGCGCACGATCCCCATCCCCTGGACTTTCGATATCTGGCTGATTTTATCGAGGATGTTGAGGAAAACGGGCAGGTCGAGGTCCTGGACGGGGACCGGGAGATCGTCCCCGGCATCCGCATGGTGCATACCCCGGCGCATACCCAGGGGGGCATGAGCATCGTGGTGGATACCGCCCGGGGCAAGGCGGTGATTACCGGTTTTTGCCTTATCCGGGAAAACTTCTATCCTCCCCGGGAGATTACCGCCATGGAAATGGAGGTCATTCCCCCGGGCACTCCCACAGACCCGCAGAAGGCCTACGATATAATGCTTGAAGTCCGGGACATGGCGGATATCCTCCTCCCCCTGCATGAGCCGGAATTCGCTGCCGTGGATACATTGCCCTAGAAAAAGCGGGTTGTTCGACACGTGGAGCGGATTTAATCGCAATTAGTTTGCCGGATATCTCCCCTTTTGACGGGAAGAATACAATATGCGCACCTGCCGTTGATTGCGTACAAAAAATCCCCCGGGGAAAGTCCAGAAGCAACAAAAACCGTGGGATGAACTTTAATCACTGACCCGAGTGTGTGTGGAAAACATGAGTGAAATTCGGGATAATTCCGCGCAGTCTCCCTCCCTGCTCTCGGCTTTGCGCAGAAGTTCTCTTTCCTTTTTATCCCTTCTGCCCTTGCTGGTGGGGGTGATCGGGCTGGTGGGGCTGTTTCAGGTTTTTGTGGATCCGCAACTCCTGGCCGCTTTTTTTCAGGGGAATCCGGTTTTGGATACCCTTGTCGGCACCCTGGCCGGGGCGTTTGCGGCCGGGAACGCGGTTGTAAGCTATATAATCGGGGGCGAACTCCTGGCCCAGGAAGTGTCCCTTTATGCGGTGTGCGCCTTTATTCTGTCCTGGGTCAGCCTGGGAGTGGTTCAGATCCCGGCCGAAATCGGTGTTTTCGGCTTACGTTTCGTGTTTATCAGAAACGTTCTGGCCTTTATATTCGTCATCCTGGTATCCGTAGCCACTGTATTTACCGTGGGAATGTTTGCATGAACAAAAAAAGGTTCACCTTCACGGGCGGATATTTTTTCCTGGCCGTTTTGATCCTGTACGCGGGGGTGCTAGTTCTGGATGCCGGAACCGCCTGCATGGCCGCGCATAAGGCTGCAAAAATTTTTTTGCGCATCCTGCCCATTCTGGTCGGTGTAATTCTATTGACCGCGTTCATAAACTACTTTTTGCGCCCGGCCCGGATTGCCCGCCACCTGGGCCGAAAAAGCGGAATAAGGGGTTGGGTATGGGCTCTTGTCGGCGGTCTTCTGAGCCACGGACCGATGTATGCCTGGTACCCTTTGCTTCATGACTTGCGCGTTCAGGGAACCAGGGACGGACTGCTGGCCGCTTTTTTTGCATCCAGAGCGGTCAAGCTGCCGCTTTTGCCTATTATGATTGACTATTTCGGGTGGATATTTACCCTGTTCTTGTGTGTGTATATCCTGACTGGCGCTGTGATCCAGGGCCGGCTACTGGAGATGTTTATGCCTGCAACCGCTGCAAACCGGGATTTGCGAGGATAAGTGGCAGGATCGTGTGAGTGGTTTAGATTTACTCAAGAAACTCGGTCATAGAAACAAGAAGGCTCCTTTCACGAACATGTGCAAGATTTTGTTATTAAGGCCCTGCAAGCGTTACTAAGCTGTCTGAATTTAGAGCTTTTTAATAAAAGGCAATTGGGTTGCCTAATTCTTGTTGTTTCATGGTCCCTGATCGGGATGACGGAGGTGGAAATTGGGAAGAGTCGATTAA
>JBKHGE010000058.1:0-11969 GCA_046539845.1 Desulfonatronovibrionaceae bacterium | reverse complement strand
AGATTAAGCCTGGCTGAAGATTTGTGGCCGGTGAATGCGGATCCGGCCCAGGTGGAGCAGGTAATCATGAATCTGGGGTCGAATGCTGCAGATGCCATGCCCGAGGGAGGTAAGCTGTCAATTAAGACCTTTAACCTCTCCCTGGATGCCCGGCAGTACCCGGGCCTGGAGGCCGGGGACTACGTATGCATGCTTGTCTCGGATACCGGGCAGGGAATGGATGAGCACAGCCGGAAACATATCTTTGATCCGTTTTATACCACCAAGGAAAAGGGTCGGGGAACCGGACTTGGCCTGTCCTCGGTCTACGGGATAGTCAAGGCGCACAATGGACATATCGAATGCGTTAGTCGTCCCGGAGAGGAGACAATGTTTCGCATTTACTGGCCGGCGCTGCCCGGGGCCAATGTGTTGGAAGATATCTGCCAACCGGAGGCCTCCACCCGGCAGGGCGGGGAAACCATACTGGTGGTTGATGACGAACCCGAAATACTAGATTTGACCGCGGAAATGCTTCAGTCCTCCGGATATGTTGCTTGGGCCGCAAAGAGCGGAGAGGAGGCCCTGGAGATGTTGTCCAGGCGGGAAACAGACGTGGAGCTGGTGATTTTGGACTTGAACATGCCCGGTATGGGCGGTTTTAAATGTCTGGAAGAAGTATTGCGCATCGACCCGGAGGCCAAGGTGCTCATAGCCAGCGGCTACTCTTCAGAGGGCCAGGCCAGGGAGTCTCTGGCCAGAGGTGCCCGCGGATATATAGCCAAGCCCTACACGTTCCAGGAGTTGATGTCCGAGATAGGGAATATCCTGGATGGAGCGGGTGCGGGCCAGTAGCAGCTTGTCCATGGCCGGGGCCAAAGCCCTGTCTACGGTTCTCTCTGCTTCGGGCCCAGTTATTGTCCGGGGTTAGTTGCGGGTTATACTATGGTCTTGGTGACCGTTTTGGGCCCGGCTGTGGAGCCGGTCCTGCAGCGGCGGGATCACGGCTGCGTCCCGGTCCGAGTCCTCGTCCCCAAAAAACAGCAGCAAGGATTGCTCCGGGACCTCTAGGACCAACACCTCGCTCCCGTCCTGCAGCGTTTTTAACTCCCACTGTTCCTGGTCTTTGTTCAGTCCGGAATATATCCCCTTGTCCGGAATAATGATCCGGGTGATCCCCTCCGGCAGCCGCAGGGACCTGTCCGCCTCCTCCAGTCCCTGCACGGTGTAGTCGCTGCTGCTGTTGTGAGCCTTGAACAGGTACCCGAAGTCCTTTTCTATGTCCTTGCCCACCCCATAGATCCTGAATTCGGGGAGATAATAGGTCAAATGCCGGAAACTGCCCGAGCCGGTGGGCTCGGCAAGCACGGCCGTGGTGTCCGGGTCAAATCGCTCTATCAGGCGGATAAGCCCCTTCCAGTATGCATCGTTTTTCTCCACATTGAACTGTCGGGCCCAGTTCTTGATCCTTTCCCGCTTTGACTCGGAGAGCGAGTCCAGATTGGGCAGGCCGGCCAACAGCTTGGTATCCATGTTTTCCGTGCTGGTCAGGGTGTGAGTAGCGTTTGGTATGTACAAAGACCCCAGGACATTGGTCAGAGCGAACATAACAGTCAGGGCCGAGAGCACCAGACTTTTCCAGGCCAGAGCCGCCCGGTGTTTTGCTGCAGCCAGCAGGTGAGTCTCATGGGCCTGCCGGGCCATAGCATCAAGAGCCATCCCCGCCCAAATAAAGCCTATAGGGAGTACCATTAAGATGTATCCCAGTTGTCCGGTGTGGATGAGTACATAGGTGGCCAGCGACGGAACGAGCCAAAGGGAAAAGAATGTCTTATCGCCTTTGCTCAAGCCGCGCAGGGGGCGACATCCGGTGCAGCGCGCCAAAACAATTATGAGCAGGCCCCCGTTTATGCCCACCAGGATCCCGGCGGCGACAAAAGAGAAGTTGCGGAGCAGACCGAAGATGTCAAAGGAGAAAAGGGAAGTGGGAGCAACAGCCAAGCTAGCCAGGTCGGCCGCGGCCCGGAAGTAGGCGTGCACGTCCCCGGCAAGGACGATCAATGGGATAAGCCAAGTCAGGTTACCGGCCACCAGGATTGCCCCTGCCTGAAGGCGGCGGCGCCAGGGGAAGGGCCAGACCATGTACAGCCAAAGTGGAATAAGAAACAATGCCCCGCTCTGCCGTACAGAGCCCAAAAGGACAAGAAAGATTGTGGCCCAAAACAGATGTGGCCCGGAGATTTCCTTCCAGGCCCGGTATCCGGCCCAGAGAAAAAAAAGGGCCAGGGCCATGGCCAGTGAATAGCCCAGAGCGACCTCGCTGTAGTACCATACAAGCGGGGAGAGTCCGAAGGTTGCCGCAGCCACTGCCGCATAGGGCCTGCGCATAAAGTTCGATCCCAGAAGGAAAAGAGCGGCGGGTGCTGCGGCCCCGCTCAAGGCGCTGAGCAGGGTCAGGCTGGAATTGGCGTCTCCGGTCAGGTGGTTTAGGACCCAGCCTAGGGCGACATAACCGATGTACCCCGGAGGATGGGGCTGATGGTGCTCTAGGCTGAAGAGTTTGGTCCCCAGGGCGTAGTTGACAGCGTCCCAGTTTATGAGGAACTCGGCGCGCACCGGGATACGCAGGGCCAAAAAGGCAAAAAAGATAGCAAGCCCGGCAGCAAGCATCAGATGGGGGGAAAGCCCCTTTTTAATCCTCTCCGGGACGGAAAATTTGAAGCTGTTTTTGTTCAAAGCCATTTTGTTTTTCGGCATTGTTTTATGGTTTTTCCCGGCCAACCCGCAAAAGAGCCCGAAAACAAGTACGTGGCACTGCATTTGGTGAGCTGTGGATAGATAATTCTGCAAGCCGCGGACCAAAACCATTTTGGGCTGCTATCCCCCAGAAAAGGCGCATATAGCCGTTGTATATTCCACCCTTGGGGATGAATTATGTTTATTAATGACCCATGTGTCAAAAACGCCCGAAGAAAAACAGGTGTGCCGCATTGCCCCAGCAAGGTGGTCAGCCCATTTACTGTCTGGAAGTCTGAATTGTTTCCGGGCCGTTAGAACTGACACCCATGTGCGTCTTGCAGGCGGCCGCACTGGAAACGGAGTATGTTTTGCAGGGGCTGTAGAGCTAAGCCCGAAGCAATCTGACCTGAATGGCTGATTTTTTGCAACTACCCCGCTTTGCTTTCAACAACAGTTAAATTTTAATCCGCTTGCCGCAGGGTCTGTATTATGAACTGTAAGGACGTGCTCGAGCTGGTCCGCACTCACCAGTATGTAAAAAATCTGTTTGTCTTTTTGCCCGGCTTTTTTGCCTTCCGGCTCCATGAGCCGGCGGTGTTTCTGGATGCATGCGTCGCCTTTGCGGTCTTTTCTTTGGTTGCCAGCTCTATCTATATATTCAACGACTGGTACGACCGGGACGAGGACCGGGTCCATCCGGAAAAGCACCGCCGACCGATCGCCTCCGGCCGGGTAACCCAGCTGCAGGCCTTTATCTGTCTGTCTTTTTTTCTGCTTGCGGGGTTGCTTCTCGGGTACCTGGCAATACCGGAGATCTTGCCCTTTATTGCCGGGTATTTACTTCTGAATATCGCTTATACCCTGCGGGTCAAGCACCGCCCCATCCTGGACGTGGTCTTTGTCTCCATCGGTTTTGTCCTCCGGCTTTTTGTCGGGGCCCAGGCTACCGGAGTGTCGCTTTCACACTGGATCATAGTCATGACTTTCCTTTTGGCCCTGTTTCTGGCTCTGGCCAAAAGACGCGACGATGTGCTCATATTCGAGGACAAAAAGCATCAGACCCGCAGGGTCGTGGACGGGTACAATCTCAAGTTCCTTGATTCGGCTATGGTCTTGACCGCATCCATAGTGATTTTGGCCTATATTTTGTGGTCTATTTCCCCGTCCACCGTCGCCAGGCTTTCGAGCAGCAACCTTTTTTTGACCGCTATCTTTGTGGTTCTGGGCATTTTGCGTTACATGCAGATGGCTTTTGTGGAAAACAAAACCGGCAGCCCGACAAAGGTTCTGCTCAAGGATTTCTTCATTCAGGCTACTCTGGCCGGATGGGTAGGTAGCTTTGTCTGGATATTCTATGTGCAGTGATCCACGGGAGATACGGCTGGGATCCGCCACGGGCCTGAGGGCCGTGAAAGCAGCAACTTCCATAATCTTTGACCCGGTAAACTGGATTAGATGCCCAGAATTTTTCTCTATTATGTGTTCGCCCTGATCGCGGTAGGCGTGAACCTGGCCTCACAGTGGCCGTTTTTTCATTTTTTTCGCGGCCCGTGGGTGCTTTACGCCGCGCTCGCAGCGGGTACCCTGACCGGGCTGGTGAGCAAATATATTCTGGATAAGCGCTGGATATTTTACTATCGAGCCCGCAGCAGGCAGGAGGACGCAGTCCGGTTCAGTCTCTACAGCCTGATGGGAGTCTTGACCACCGCGATCTTCTGGGGCACGGAAGCGGTTTTTTTCTATTTTTTCGATTTCAGAGGGGCCCAGTATGCAGGTGGGACCCTGGGGCTTGCAGTCGGTTATACCTGTAAATATTTTTTGGACAAACACTTGGTATTTAGGACTAAAAGATGCGCCTTTCCGGATGGGGTCAATACCCGGTAATTGAGGCCAAACCGCTTGTTTTTGCCGATGAGCGTTCGCTTGCCCGCTCCCTGGGCTCGCAGGGGCCGGCTATACCCTTCGGCAACGGGCGCAGCTACGGGGACAGCGCCCTGGCCGGGCTTTATATACCGGTCAGGCCCCGGGACCGCATGCTCTCCTTTGACCCGGAAACCGGGCTTTTGACCTGTGAGGCCGGGGTGCTTTTGTCCGAGATAGTCGAGACCTTTCTCCCTAGGGGCTGGTTTCTAAAGGTCACGCCCGGGACCAAGCTCATCACTGTCGGCGGAGCGGCGGCCGCTGATGTGCACGGCAAGAATCACCACGTTGCCGGCTGTTTTGGAGATACAGTGCACAGTCTCAGGCTGATGCTCGGAGACGGACGGATTGTGCACTGCTCCAGGGAGGAAAATAGGCGCCTCTTCTTAGCCACCTGCGGGGGGATGGGACTGACCGGGGTCATTCTGGAGGTCAGTTTTTATCTAGAGCGGGTGCGTTCTTCGGTCATTGAGCAGGGCACAATCAAGACCGCTTCGCTTATGGACACGTTTGAGGCCTTTGAAGAATACCGGGACTGGCCTTATTCCGTGGCCTGGATAGATTGCCTGGCCTCGAAACGGTCGCTGGGGAGAGCATTGCTTATGGTGGGCAAGTTCGTGGATATGGGCGGATTTGATTATACTCCGGCCAAGATGCGGAGCGTACCGTGCAATTTCCCGGGGTTTGTGCTCAATAAACACAGTGTGCGAGTGTTTAACTCCCTGTATTACGCTCGGGTCCGCTCCCGGATAAGCCTGAACTTTACGAATGTGGACTCCTTTTTTTACCCCCTGGACGCAATCAATCACTGGAACCGGATTTACGGCCGTCGGGGATTTGTCCAGTACCAGTTCATCCTGCCCAAAAGACAAAGCTACTCCGGTTTGGAAAAGATCCTTAAAAAGACCTCAGAATGCGGGATGGGCAGCTTTTTGGCCGTGCTCAAGCTGCACGGTCCGGCCAATGACAATTATTTGTCCTTCCCCATGGAGGGATACAGCCTGGCCCTGGACTTTAAGATGCAGCCCGGGCTCTTTGCTTTTTTGGACCGGCTGGATGAGATTGTCCTCGAGCACGGAGGCCGGATGTACTTGGCCAAGGATGCCCGGGTAAGCAGGGAGGCGTTTGAGCAGGGCTACCCCTGCCTGCCGGAGTTTTGCTCCCTTAGAAAGGAGTACGGCTTGCAGGAAAAATTTGAATCCATACAGTCAAGAAGGCTTGGTCTATGAAACAGAAATGGGTGCTCATCCTCGGAGCGAATAGCGATATGGCCAAGGCTGCCGCCCGCAGCTTTGCCCGGGATGGATATAATATCTATCTGGCTTCCAGGGACACGCAGGAGCTGGACAAGGAAGCCGCTCACTTGGGTCTTAAATACGGAATCCAGGCCAGCTCCCTGCATTTCGACGCCCTGGACACCGGATCGCATCCCGGATTTTTTGCCGGGTTAAATCCTTGCCCTGCCGGGGTTGTGCTGGCCTTCGGGCTCCTGGGTGATCAGCAGCAGGCGCAAAGTGATTTCTTCCTGGCCCAGAGGATCATAGATACCAATTACACGGGGGCCGTTAGCATCCTGGAGGTGGTGGCCGCGGCTTTTGAGCGTAAAAAAAGCGGCTTTATAGTGGGCATTTCCTCAGTGGCCGGGGACCGCGGCCGGCAGAGCAATTACATATACGGCAGCGCCAAGGCCGGCCTGTCCGCGTATCTCTCCGGCCTGAGGCACAGGCTGTTTCGGTCCGGAGTAAGTGTGACCACGGTCAAGCCCGGGTTCGCGGCCACCAAGATGACCGCCGGGCTGGACCTGCCGGAGAGGTTGACCGCTCAGCCCTCTGAGGTCGGGGACCGGATAGTCACAGCGGTGAAAAAAAAGAAGGACACCGTTTATATAAAGCCGGTATGGCGCCTTATCATGTGTATCATAATCCATCTACCGGAATTTGTGTTCAAACGGACCAAACTCTGATAACCTCACCGGTTCTTGCCTTCCTCCTGCCTTTGACCGCTTGTCGAGGGGTGTTTAAATCCTGCCCTCGGAACAAGCCCGTCTGTATTCATAACTGTTTCCGGTCAGACTCGGTTCGATAACCTGGCCGGGCTCATGGTCAGCCTCCTTCATCAATCATCCCAGAGTCTGCAACAGGTTAAGACAGGATGTCCCCTATTTTAGCATCGATAACAAATGTTGATAGTTGCTATCATGAGATTTCGTTTGTCTGCTCAAGGTAATGAATTAGATTAATCCTCTGAAAAGGTTATGGTCCTGTTTGATTTCAGAGGAGTATATATGCTTGGAAATACACCGGAAATAAAAGGGATTACCTGCGGTTTGTTTGCGGTTGTTCTCTGGTCCCTGCTGCCTGTATTGCGCCAAGCCACTGCCTTGATACCGCCGATGCAGCTGGCGGTCATGTCTCTTGGAGTGGCTGCCTGCATGAGTACTCTGTCCTGGCTGCCGAAAGGAGTGCGTCCGCTGGGGCATATCAAGCTGCCGGCACCCGCTTGGCTGGGCTCGGTTGGTGGGCTGGTCGGGGCGCTTTTTTTCTATTTTTTGGCCTTGGTCAAGGCTCCGGCCGCCGAAGTGGCCCTAATAACCTATACTTGGCCGTTGCTATTCGCTTTAAGCGCGGAGGTGGTTGACAGAGAACCTTTGCATGCGGAAACCCTGCTTGGATCAGGCATAGCCTTTGCCGGGGCGAGCCTACTAATCTTAGGAGGTTCGGATATGCATATTCCTTTTGCCCATCTCCCCGGGTACCTGTCTGGGATGGCCGCCGGAGCGTCTTGGGTGCTGTATTCGCTTACAATGCGCAGGTACAGCGAAGTGAGCATCCCGGCCTTTCCCTGGATATTCGCGGCCGCCGCTTTGGTGGGCTTTTTCCTGCATCTCTTGTGGGAGCAAACTGTTGTTAGTGTAGGTGCCCCCGTGCTTGTCGCCGCGCTGGGGATCGGCTGCGGGCCCTACGGGGCGGCGTTTATGGCCTGGAGTTTCGGAGTGCGGCTGGGGCCGCCGGGGGTTATCGGTTCTTTGTCTTATGTCACTCCGGTTTTGTCCACGCTTATTTTGATTGTGCTCGGTAATGCTCAGGTAGAATGGCCATTGGGAGTGGCTGCTTTGAGTATTGTCCTGGGGGCGGGGATATCCGGGACGGATAAAAAAACCCCGAAACCGGGGGGCTGAATTTTTATCCGCTATGGAAGTTAAGCAATGGTTTCCCGCCTTGCTTGATTATGGGCTGTTAATCCAGTCTTGCCCTCAGGCTTCAGCCTGGACCTGCTTATTTTCGCCCTCCCCCCGGTCTTCATCCTTTTGCCCCGGCCAGGCTTGGATTATGGCCTGGACTAGCGTGGCCAGGGGGATGGCGAAAAAAACGCCCCAGAAACCCCACAGGCCGCCAAAAATCAGGATGGCCGCAATAACCGCCACCGGATGGATGTTTACCACCTCGGCCAGAAGCAGGGTTACCAGCACATTGGCGTCCAGTATCTGAATGACGGTGTAGGCAAACAGCACCCAAGCCAGCTCAGGGCCTATCCCCCACTGGAAATAGGCGACCATGGCTATGGGAAGGGTGGCCACTGCCGCGCCAATATAGGGAATGAGCACAGAGAATCCGACAATCGCTCCCAGGAGCATAGCATACTGGAGTTTGAGCAAAGAGAAGACAAGAAAGGTCCCGATCCAGACGATGATGATCTCCCAGGTTTTGCCGCGGATGTAGTTGGTGATTTGGATGTTCACATAATCCCAAACCTGCACGGCCATGGAACGGTCCCGGGGCAGGAAACCGGAAAACCAGTCCATGATCTTTTCTTTGTCCTTGAGAAAAAAGAGGACCAGCATAGGAACAATGACCAGGTAGACCAAGAGGGTGATCAGTCCCATGACCGAAGCCACGGAGATGGACAAGATGTTGTGAGCCAGATTGCTGACCTCGCCGCGGATGACGGAAAAGATCTCGTGGACCTGTCCTTCAGAGATGAATTTGGGATAACGCTCAGGCAGCTGCAATAGCAGGACCTGGGCTGAGCTGATCATGCTCGGCAGTTGTTGAACAAGCTGGGTAATCTGTTTGACCAGCTGCGGGATCACCCAGAAAATTGTGAATACCAAAAGAAGCATGAACAGCAGAAATGCGAGGGTAACCCCTACAGACCTGGGAACGCCCCTTTTAGTCAGCTGTTTGACTATCCCCTCCAGGAGATAGGCGATGATCAGGCCGGCAAAAAAGGGCACCAGCATCCTGCCTAGGAAATAGATAACTCCGAACCCGCCCAAAAGGATGACTGTGAGGAGAACCACCTGGGGATTGTTGAGATGTCTTTCAAACCAGGATTTGATCGGTTGCATGGCGTCTTACGCTGGCAGGGTAAATCTGGTGGGTCGCATATAGCGGCCCAAATCTTTTGGCTGCTTCATTTTCATCTCGCAGTGTTATCAAAAAGTGGACAAAACCAGGTGGGGCAAGGCCGGATAGGGCCCCAAACTGCCTGAATACCTCGGCGCCCGCATTATTAATTATGCCAGTTCATGGCCTCTTTTGCAAAGGTTTTGAAGTATTCCAAATTGTATCTTCTCCTGAGCACTGTGGGTTGGTGGTGTTCAAGATCAGAGTCCTCAATGCCCGGGAGCCGGTCCAGGTCTGGTGCGGGGACGAGCTGGGGCATTTCCTTTACGCCGATTCACTGGTTATATTCATCTTTTAGCCGGGCACATTTTTCTCCAGCGCAGCCAGCAGCTTCTTCTTTTCCACCGGCTTGGGCAGGTAATCGTCCATGCCGGCCTCCAGGAATTTCTCCCGATCCCCGCTCATGGCGTGCGCAGTTAAAGCGATAACGGGCACATCCTTGAATTCGGCATCACAAGTCCTGATTCGCCGCGTGGCCTCCAGCCCGTCCATAATCGGCATCTGCACGTCCATAAGCACGCAATCGAATTCCTGCCCGCCAAGCAGGTCCAAGACCTGCCCGCCGTCCTTGGCCAGGCTCACCTGATGCCCTTCCCTTTCCAGGAGTTTTTGAATGAAGAGCTGGTTGGAGGGGTGGTCTTCAGCCACCAGGATGCGCAGGCTTTGTCCGCCTCTAAGTCCAGGCGGCTCCTCTTGCTGCCTTTCACTGCATCCGGCAGGCAGAGTAAAGGGCAGAACCACATGCACGGTTGTCCCTTCCCCGGGAGCGCTCTCAATGGATATATTGCCCCGCATCAACTTCACCAGCCTGCGCACTATGGACAGGCCCAAACCCGCGCCCTGGTACTGGCGGGAAAATGAATTGTCCGCCTGCTCATAGGGCTCGAACATCAGCTGCAGTTTGTCTTCAGGTATGCCCTCCCCGGTATCCGCGACGCTGAACATGACCCTGAGGTCGTCTGTCTCTTTGGCCGGAGGCAGGGGAGAAGCCTGTATGCTGATCCGGCCCTGCTTGGTGCACTTCAGGGAGTTGCCCACCAGGTTGAACAAAATCTGCTGCAACCGCTTCTCGTCCCCAATCAGGTTCAGGGGCAGATCCGGATGCAGGTAAAAATCCTGCTCCAGGCCCTTTCCCCGGGCCTGGAGCTGAAACAGGTCCCGCACAGACTCGCACAGTTCCCTGGGGCTAAACTCCGCAGCCTGGATCTCCAGCTTGCCTGCCTCTATCTTGGAAAGATCCAGGATATCCGAGAGCAGGTTGGTCAGACGTCTGGCCGCATTGCCCGCGTCCTGCACGTACTCTTCCTGCTCCTGGTCCAGGCTGGTTCCCTCCAATAGCTGCATCATGCCCATGACGCCGTTTAGAGGCGTCCGGATCTCGTGGCTCATATTGGCCAGAAAGGCGCTTTTGGCCCTGTTGGCGGCCTCCGCCTGTTCCTTGGCCTGCTGCAGGGCCTGTTCCACTTCCTTAATGCTGCTGATGTCCTGCAGGCAGACCAATACCCTGGGCTGGCCGGCCACTTCCAGATAGCTGGTGCTAAGCAACAGACACCTCCTGATGAGTTCCCCATCCCTGGAAAACGGCAGCCAGGCCTCTATATTCTTTCTGTTTTTACCGTCCGAAAAGGTCTGCAGCACTTTTTGCCGCACTTGGCAGGACTGGCAGGCCTCCCCAAATCCGCAGCCCCGGGGATCATCCAAATGATGCAGGCAGCGCAGGGCCTCCCCGCCCCTAAGCCCCAGCAGTGCATCCGGATTTCGGCCCGCAAATTCTGCTGCCGCATTGTTCACCCTTTGTAGCCGTCTGTCCTCATCCACCAGCAGCATCAGCAGCGGGGCGTTTTCGTGGATGACAGAGAGCTCCGCCAAGGCGTTTTGCAGCTTGGTCTCCGCCTTTTTTCTCTGGGAGATATCGTGCAGGATGACCCGATATTGTTGGACTTGCCCTTCCCGGTCCAGCTTGGCCTCGGCCTCCATCCGGATGCAGGATTCCCGGTCATGCAAAAGCCGGAGCTCAGCCCTGGCCGGCCCTTGCTTGGATTCTTGCAAAAGCCGGTGGAAGTCGTTCCTGGAATCCGGGGCTAAGAACCGGCTCAGGCCGGAGTAGAACAAACCACTGCGGGTGTCGTTTAAAAGGCTGACCCCGGTCAGATTGCTCCGGGTGACAATCCCCTTGGCATCCAGGGTGATATAACCACAGGGCGCGAACTCATATAATTCTTCATACTCCTGCTCCAGGATCCGGAGCTCCTCTTGCGCCCTTCTCAGTTCTTCGTTTTGTACCTCCAGTTCAGTCTGATACACCTTGAGTTCTTCAATGAGCCCCAGCATATCCTCCGGATACCCGGAGGTATCCACATCCTGGTGCTGCAGCAGGCTTTCTGCCTGACGGCGCAAGGACTCGAATTTCGGATACCGGGAGTCGTCCTGCATGTTTTGCCCTCCCTGGGCTCGACAAAGTCTGAACCATGGCCCAGCGCTTTTGCCCTTATTTTTCGATCATTCGCAACAATATATGCCCGGGCTGTTCATTTCTCAGTTCCACAGCCAGGCCCTGGATCTCCAGGGTCTTTTTCCCCTGGGGGAGATCCAGATCAAATTCCAGGCCCTTAAAATCTTGTCCCTGCTGCAGAGCGCCCCGCAGCTTGGCTCCCAGTTCACTTTGCTTTTCATCCCCCAGAATAAGTCCCGGGAAGTCCCTGCCCTGGAGATCCTTTTCTGATGCGCTGAGCAGCAAAGCCAAGGCTGAGTTGGCCAGCAGCACCTTGGCCTGGGTATCCAGGACAGCCAGGGCTGTATCATTCAGGTCAAAAGCCCTTCGGGTCAGCTGCCAGGCGGACTCCAGCTGGGAGTTCAGCTCTTGCAGGTTTTCCTGGGCCTTTTTCTGGGCATCCACGTCGCGGAAGGTCAAAACCGCGCCCTGGA
>JBKHGE010000057.1:0-12676 GCA_046539845.1 Desulfonatronovibrionaceae bacterium | reverse complement strand
GGAAATATTCTTCCTTGGCGTCCTCCGAGCCTTGAGCGAAGCGGGCGGTTCAATGATCTCTTGCTAGGATCATGCGTTTTATCCCCTGCTTCATCAAAGGCACGTGCCAGTTCAAGAGATATCCCAGATTTACTTTTTTCATTTTCATATAGGTGAGCAGTTGGGCTTCATGGATTGGCAGCAAGGAATCAACTGTCTTGTTTTCAACAATCACGCAGCCGTCAACCAGCATGTCCAGACGATACCCGGCCTCTAGGGTTATTGGTCCATATTTGACAGGCAAATCCAGTTCACATTCAACAGCATGACCCATCTGTTCAAGTTCCCAGGTCAGACATTTTTGATATGCTGTTTCCAGCAAACCCGGTCCAAGCGTGGAATGTACCTTGATTGCACAGTGAACTATATCTTTACCTATGGTATTGGTATCCATTTCAAGGTCCTTCTCATCCTCCACCAAAACAATCCCGGCAGGGATTGGACAGACTTTCCGTCCGCGGTCAACCCCGCGGACGGAAATATTCTTCCTTGGCGTCCTCCGAGCCTTGAGCGAAGCGGGCGGTTCAATGGTCTCCTGCTTTCCCCCCACGCCTCTACTTGACCATCTTGGTCAAACTCTACATGCACAGCTCATGCTGGTTCAGCAGTCCTTTCCAACAAACTGATCCCGGAAGGGATCGGGCAAACTTTCTACTGCACCATCTGGGTCAGATCCCACATGGGCAGGAATATGGCCAGGGCGAAAAAACCGACCACAGCAGCCAGCCCGACAACCAGAATAGGCCCCAGATTGGTGGTCATCTGGCCCACCGCGTACTCCACTTCCTCATCATAATGGGAAGCCACTTCCCGGAGCATCTCGTCCAGATTACCGGCTTCCTCGCCTATGGCCACCATGTCCACGACCATGGGTGTGAAATACTTGGCGCTCTTTAGCGGCCCGGAAATGCCCCGGCCCTCCTTAAGTTGTTCCTTGACGCGGTCAAACTGCAGGGAGATAGCAGAATTGCCTATGGTCCGGGAAAGTATATCCAAGGAATCCAAGACCGAAACCCCGCTGGACTGCAAGATGGCCATGATGCTGGCAAACCTGGACATGGCCGACTTCATGAATACCGGCCCCAAAATCGGGATGCGGAGCAAAAAAGTGTGCAAAAGCAGCCTGCCGTAGGGACGGCGAAAAAACCACACTGAAGCCATAATTAATCCGATCAGCGCCAGAATTATCCAATACCAGTACCCGGCCAGAAAATTGTACAGGCCGATAGCAATGACTGTGGGCAGCGGCAGATCGATGCCGGCGCTTTTGAAGATGGTCACAAACTTGGGGATGACAAAGGTCAAAAGGACAAAAAAGGCGATTCCAAGGGCGATGACCACGATGATCGGGTACTGCAGAGCGGAGCGGATATCGTTGCGCACTTTCTGCTCGTGCTCCAGAAGATAGACCAGGCGCTCCATCACCTCGGGCAGGGACCCGCTGGTCTCCCCGGCCTGAACCATGCTGCAGTACAAGGGGGAGAATACCTCAGGGTGGGCGTTAAAGGCGTCGTAAAGGGAAGAGCCCTCTTGGACCATCCCGGCCATCTCCACTATTACCGAGCGCAGTTTGCGGTTCTCGGTCTGGTGCTCCATGGTCCGGAAGATATCCATAACCGGAATTCCGGCCCGGAACATGGTCCTAAACTGCTTGGTAAAAAGAATGAGCTGCTGCGGCTTGACCTTGGACAGCCGCACCCGCAGATCCTCCCAGAACCCAGTCCCGCTTCCGGACCCGGACTTAACAACAGTGGGGATATAGCCCCGGGCAGCCAGAATCTCCCGGGCCTCATCCGGGGAGTTGGCCTCCAGGGTCCCTTTGGTCTCGGTCCCGTTTTCGGTTAGGGCCGTATAGGTGTACTGCATACTTTACCCGGTAAAAACAGAGAAAAAGGGTTGATGCCAAAATCCCTAGCTTTTAACATTTTGATTATTCTGTCATCTATTTTCTGTACTCTGTCTTCATGCGCCTGCAAAAGACTCTTTGCCGGCGCTTCATTCAGGTCATGACCGCGGAAGTAATCTCTTCCAGGGTAGTCAGACCCTGCTTGGCCTTCTCCAGGGCGTCCTCGTGCATCATCCGGAAATTCCCGGCTTTGTGCGCCGCCCTGGCAATTTCGTGCGACGAGGCCCGGCGCAGGATCATGCCCTGGATCTGCTCGTCATTAAGCAAAATCTCATACACTCCGAGGCGACCGCGATACCCGGTGTCCTTACAGTGATAACAGCCTTTGCCGTGGACAAAGCGGATCTCCTCTGCCTCTTCCCTGCTTATCCCCCAGAACTCCAGGAGGTTTTTTTCCGGGGTGTATTCCTCCTGGCAATGCTTGCATACCCGGCGAACCAGGCGCTGGCCTACGGCAGCCAGAAGGGAGGAGGAGACCAAAAAAGGCTCCACCCCCATGTCCACGAGCCGTGTAACCGCTCCAGCTGCATCATTGGTATGCACAGTGCTAAGGAGTCTGTGTCCGGTGAGCGCGGCCTGGATGGCGATATTCGCGGTCTCAAAGTCCCGGATCTCCCCAACCATGACCACGTCCGGGTCCTGGCGCAAAATGGAGCGCAGCCCGGAGGCAAAGGTCATCCCGGCCCGCCTGTTCAGTTGGGCCTGACGGATCTTGGGCACCCGGTATTCCACCGGATCCTCCAGGGTGATTATGTTCAGGTCAGAAGAATTTATCTCCTGCAAAACGGCATAAAGCGTAGTCGACTTACCGCTGCCGGTGGGCCCGGTGGCCAGAATCATCCCGTACGGCCTGGAAATAATTTTTTCCATCTTCTCCCGGTCGGAGCCGGCCAGGCCCAGATCGGCCAGGCTGTAAGCGCTGGCACTCATATCCAGAAGGCGCATGACCAGGTTTTCCCCGTGTATGGTGGGCATGGTCGAGGTGCGCACGTTTATTTCCCTGCCCTCCATATTCACCGTGAAGCGTCCGTCCTGCGGGATGCGGGAGGTGGCAATATCCATATTGGCCAGGATTTTAAGCCGGGAGACCACGGGCAGAAACATATTCTTCGGCGGCCCGGGCACCTCCTGCAGCTTGCCGTCTATACGGAAGCGGACCTGAACAGACTTTTTTTCCGGGCTGACATGGATATCGCTGGCCTTGTCCCGGATGGCCTGGGCCAGAAGGGAGTTGACCAGACGGATGACCGGGGCGTCCTCGGCCATATCCTGCAACGAGGACACCTCTACGTCCCCGCCGGCATCCTCTTCTGCAGAATCCCCATCCTGCAGGGCCATGTCCTCCTGGATATCCTCCAGGGGCGACCCGCCGTCCATCTGGGCCCCGTACTGCGAACTGAACAGCTGCTGCAGCACCTGCTCGGTGCAAATCACCGGCTCCACCTCCATATTGGAGGCGATCTCCACAGCATCCAAAGCGTTTATATCCAAGGGATCGGTGGTGGCCACCAAAAGCAAAGACATTTTTTTCTGCAGCGGGACCACCTTGTGCTGCTGGGCAATATCCGCAGGAACCAGTTTGGAGAGATTGGGGTCCAGGGTAAACAGCTGCGGATCATACTTTTTGACCCGCATCTGGCGGCTGATAAGATCCAGGACATCCGCTTCCCGGACATAATCGTTATGGATAAGGTATTCACCCAGCTTCAATCCATACCTTTTATGCTCGGAAAGAGCACGCCGGAGCTGTTCCTGGGATATAAGCCCGGCATCTACCAGCATTTCTCCCAGTCTGGGACGCTTGGCCATGATTCCATCCTTTCTCTACTGCTGCAGGTTTTCCGCGTCCTCCCGGGCCGGGCCGCGTTCAAAAGACATGATCTTTGCCCCACCCTGTGCTTCATCCGGTCCCAGGGAGGAGTTCAAATAGGCCCTGGCCGCGTCCGGGGAGGAAAACCCCATGCGGCTGAGGACGAAGAATTCATACTCCCGCTCGGTCTGCCTGTACCACAAACGCTTTTTGACCGGAGCGGAGGAGATCAGAGACTGCATCGCCCGGTCAAGAGATACGGTGCGCAAAAAATTTATGTGATACCCTCCAGGCCGGGAGCGGAAAAAACGCTCTAGAAAAGGAAACTTAATCTTCTGTCCCACTGTAAGGGTCTCCAAAAGCCCCAGTTCCGGGTTCAGGCGCCTTATCTCCGGGAATATTTCCTGTTGCAGGCGGTTTTCATCGGTTATCCCGTATATCCTAGCGGCCATAAGCCACAGATTGTGCCCCTGGGGGACCTCAACCACTCCGTATTCCGGGGTCAAAGGCGATCCGGAACCATTATCACCGCTGCCGGATCCGTTTTCCGGCAGGGGCTCAGGGGCAAGGACCGCGGCTTCGCGGCTGTTTTGCTGTCGGGCAGGGCCTTCTTTTGCCGGGACTCTGTTCCCCGGGTCCTGTTCCGGCCAGAAAACAACCCCATGCTCCGGATCCTTTTCTTCCAACCCAAAGGTGAGCGGACCCGGGCCCCAAAAGACAGCCCACAGAGCAGCCCCGCCGACAAACAGGGTCGCAAGCCAGAGAAAAGCCCCGGCCCGTGGACGGAACAGGCCGGACAGGGAACCGAATCTGTGGGCCAAGACATCCGTCAGGCCGACCCGCCTCTTACCGGAGACAATCAGCCCGAGCAGGAGGTGGTGGCAAAGATGCAAAAGCTGCCGCGGATATCCGCGGCTCAAACGGTGAATCGCCCACAGGGCCGGGAGGGAAAACTCAGGCGGCCTCTTACCGGATTCAGCGCATTCCTGCAGGCGATGCCTGATCATGCCCTTTATTTCCGAAAAACTCATCGGAGTGAGGCGATAGTAAAAATTAACCCGATCCAGGAGGTTGCGTTTGGCTTTAAGTCCCCTTTCAAACTCGGGCTGGGCAAATATCACTATCTGCAGGTATTTTTCCGCATTGGCCTCAAAATTCAGAAGCTGGCGCAAAAGCTCCAGGTTGGACTCCGCAATCCTCTGGCCCTCGTCTAGGAGCAAAACGATCAGCTCGCCGTGGTTGTTCACCCGGTCAAAGACGAACGAATGCAGGCTCTCCCGCGCCTCCTGCGAGCTTGCCCCCTCCGGTTCCCATTCGCTGCCCAGCTCCCGGTGCAAGAGGGCAAGGAACTCGGACTCCGAATCCACCCCGGGATCCAGGATCAGACCCAGGCGGGTCTTTGCCTGATCCAAATTGCGCACAAGTTGGCGGCACAAAGTGGTCTTGCCCGTGCCCACCTCCCCCAGGAGTATATTTAACCCCCTGCGGAGGCGGATGGCTATTTCCAGCTGCTGTAGGCAAAAGGTATGCTGGGCCGTGGGATAGAAGCATTCCGGGTCCGGGGAATTGGAAAACGGCTCGCGCTTGAGATCCAGTAAGGTGTAATACTCCATTAAAATCCGTGCCCTGCCGCAGGGGCGCTCCCTGCAGTCCTGCAGGCGAACGTGCTGCAGCGGCTTGTTAATCCTTTTTATTCCGGTCCTTGTAAAACAGGCGCTCGTGGTTGGAACATGCCCGGGAATTACCCATGCCGCAGCTCTTGGCAAAATTTTCCAGGGCCTCTTCCATCCTTCCCAGCTGCTCCAGGGCCCGGCCCTTGACGTTTAAGGCCTGCGGCTCCTCCGGATCCAGAAACAGGGCCCGGCGGCAGTCGGATAAACTGGCTCTGGCCTCCTCCAGATTAGCGTAAGCGCAGCCGCGCAGGACATATCCCTCTACCCGACCCGGATCCAGGGAAAGCGCCACCGAAGCGGTGCGCACCACCTCTTGCCATTTCTCCCGGTCCAGGGCCTGTTTGCTCTTTTCTATCCAGGTGTCTGCACGCCTGTCATGTGTGGATTTGAGTTTATCATCCAGATCGTCGGCCGATGGACGCCCCCCGGCCACATCCATATCCTCCCTCTTAGGCAGCACCGTGGGGGTGATGAAGATAAGCAGCTCTTCCATCTCGCTCGCAATGGAGTCGCCTTTGAACAGATAGCCCAGGCCGGGGATATCCTTGAGCCAGGGGACCCCGGACTCGGAATCGTCCATGGTCTGCTTGGAAAGGCCGGAAATGACAATGGTCTCTCCATTCTCCACCACCAGGGAGGTCTGGGTGTCCTTCTTGCGGATGGTGGGGTTGCCCTCCACCCTGCGGTCCTCGGAGAAATCCACCTCGTCTTTTTGGACCTTGACTTCGAGGCGCAGATAGCGGTCGTTTATCACGTGCGGGGTCATTTCCAGACGAAGCACCGCATCCTCGAATTCCACCTCCCGGTCACCCTCATCGTCTGTGGTCACGTAGGGCACCTTGGCTCCGCTCTCGGTAAAGGCCACCTTGTTGTCCATAGTGGTCAGGGACGGACTGGAGAGGACATTGGCCTTACCGTCTGACTGTAGTGCGGAGAGCTGAACCTCTAAAACGCTTTCATCCGGGTTGCCCGCAAACAGGTTCAGACCAGCGCCCATGGTCCCCATACCCTCACCGGTTATGGGGCTGGTGGGGAAATTCAGCCCCACTCTGTTGGAGGTGTCCCCGCCCTGGTCTATGCTCCCGAAAGAGGCCTGGCCGTCCTTGCCCACCGGTCCGCCCAAGCCGATAAGGTCGTTCCCGTCTCCGCCCCAGGAGCGCTTGCTCCATTTGCCGCCCCATTGGATACCCAGATCCCGGGCGGTGTTCTTGGTCGCCTCCACGATATGCGCCTTTAAGTGGATCTGCCGCGTAGGCCGGTCAATGGTATCCACCATCTCCATGATGCTGTCCATATCCTCCTTTATGGCCTGAACGATCAAAGCGTTGTTGTGCTTATCCACCACAATGTTTCCCCGGTGCTCTCCTTCCGTTGTCTTGGTCAGAAAAGATTCCAGTGCGTCCCGGACCGCGTCCGCGTCCGCGTAATGAATGGAAAGCACCTTGGTCTGCAGGGCGGCCACCTGTTTTTCCTCTTCCTCCTGACTCCTGCGCTTGGATTTGGCGGCCTGAATCCGGGACTCACTCTCCAGATCATCCACGGAAACCACCCGCAACACCCCGCCTTCCCAGGTATAGTCCAGCCCGTTGGTGGCCAGTATCCCTTTGAAGGCCTCGTCCCAGGGGACTTCATCCAGATGTACGCTGGTTATGCCCTTAACACTGGAATTGACCAGTATATTCTGGCCGGCGGCCCGGGCCAGGGCGCGTAGAATGACCTGGACGTCTGCGCCGTTGATATGCAGGGTGACTTTTTCCCGGGGAAGTTCGGGCCGTTTTTTCCTTCCTGGGACCTTTTTTTTCTCGAAATCGCCCAAGATGCGGGTGTCAATATCCACCTGTTCCTTGCTCCGCTGCGGGGAATGGCCCTTGGATTTTTCCGCCAACTCTTTCCAGCGCTCAAAAAACGGGTCTTTTTCCAGGGTAGGGGTGTCCTTGGCGCACCCGGACAAAACCAAAACCGGCGCCAAAAGCAGCAGGCAATAAAACAGGGGGCTTAACTTGGGCTTATCTCCAATCATCAATATCCTCTGATCTGTTCCTGTTGGAAGAATTCTCTTCTCCGGGGAATTCGTCCCCACCTTCTGCGGAAACCCTTATCCTGCCCTGCGGCCCGCGCAAAACCAGAGTCTGGGAGGAGATATCCTTCACTGTGAACGATGTGTCTTTAACCTTGTCTCCGATGGTGTATTCCCGGCCGTTTACCACAGCGTATTTGGTTCCGGCCACCTGAACGAATCCGGAATAAACTATCCTGCGCTTCTCATCCGTCTGCTCGTCCCCGGACTTTTTCTCCCGATCGGAAGAGTCCGGGTCCCAAAAAGGGTCCTTCGGCCAGGGGCTCTCGAGCCTCTCAAGCACTGTAAGCTGTCTGTCCGAAAGCCGTACCCGGCCGCTCAACTCGTTTTCCACCTGGCTGACCACCTGCTCGCTCTTTTCCACATCCTGCCCGGAGATTCGACTGCTCTTTTCTCCGCCTTCAGGGATAAGATAGGTATAGGCCCCGAAAACCACGGCCGCGGCTGCCAGTCCTAATATGATCTTCTCCCTGCGGGACATTCAATCCTCTTAACTTTTTTGCAAAAATGCACCGGAAGCCGCGGCCCGGTCAAAAGCAGTCTTTCGGCCACTTCTAGGTCAAACTGAACCACACGGTCAAACGGTATTCCCTGTCGCCGGAGATAGCCCGGGCCTCAAGGCTCTGCAGCCTCTTCCAGTAAGGGAGCTTCACCAGAGAAGTCCAGAACTCGCGAAGCCCATCCCAGCTCCCCTGCAGGACCATATCCACCCGCAAGCTGGAGCCATTGTCTGCTATGGACTCGGACATCGGCTGCACTGAAACCGCTCCCAGCTTGCTCTTTTCTATTATCCGGTGCAGCTCCGGGACCACCTTCCCGATATCGTTTTCGTCCAGGGGCTTTTTTTCGAGCCCGGGAAAGTCCCATGCATCGTATTTGTTGCTCTGAGTAAGGAGGCGGGGATAGACTTGGGCGTAATTTTCCTGGATCGTTATCCTGGCCCGCAGGTCGGCTGTCTCTTCGGCCACGTCTTGTATCTGCATATGCAACGGGAGTACGGTGAACAGGTACAAAAAGACAAGCACTCCGGCACATAAAAAAGAAATCAGTATGGTTTTCGACCTTGCCGACCTCAAATCCGTTCTCCTTTTGCCCTAGCCAGCCGGGACATTCGCGGCCCAAGGCGCAAAATCGACCTCAATATCCCGGGACTGGACATGCCTGCTACTCCGCAAGGGACACGCGCAGGGCAAACCTGAGATACCTGCCCCGGTCCTCAAACTCCACGGTTGATCGCCTGTAGACCACCGGATCACCCAGAAGCCGGGAATCGCCCAACCGGACCAGATAGGATATAAGGCGCGTCTCCCAATCGCCTTCCGATCCGGCTACAAAGCCTTCTATAATCAGGGAGCCCTGGCCGTCCCCCTTTTTTCCCTCCCCTTTCTGCAGCCTGATATCGGAAAGCTGGACCTCCTCCGGGAGCAATGATACTGCCTCCTGGAACGCGGCCAAATCAGAGAATCGGGCGGCGTAGTCTTCGAGCACACCCTGCTGGGATTTGAGAGCGCTTATTTTTTGGACCAACATGGACTCCTCGACCCTTGGAGTGAACTCGGCCAGCCTTTTTTCCAGCCCGGCCAGTTTTTCTTTGTCCGCCTCCAGACGCCCGGTTTCCCATTTTGCATACCCGAAAATTAAGACAGCCAATACAGCCGTGGCCACCAGGAGGGCATTGTGTATCCTGGCCTCCTTATGGAAGGCCTTGCGCTGGGAATGGGTGAACAGCAGGTTCATGGTCCTGGCGGACGAGGACAAAGCCGCTCCCAAGGCGGGAATGGACAGATAGTCCGGCCCGGCTGCGGCAGAGGCATAGCCCAAGGCAGGAGCACAGGGCTGGACCTCCACTCCCAGCTGATCCCGGAGATAGGACTGAAAATAGTCGCTTTCGACCAGATATCCGGACAAACGCACCCGGTCCACTGCCGGAAGTCCCTGGTACTGGGTCAAATAGGAAAAGCTCCGCTCCACCTGCTGGGCCAGGCGCTGCAGCACCGGCCTAAACGCCTCATCCCGCTCCTGGTCCTGAGCTGACTCCTCCCCGGTGTCCCGGCACAGTCTGTCAAGGACCTCCATGAACAGCCTCTCCCACTCCTGATCCCCGGGCTGCGGAGGGGGTTCGATATTCAGCACCTTACTGTCATCCATGTCCGCGGCCACCGGTTCTTCCTCCGGACCGGGCTGAATGCCCTTATAGTCCTGCAAGGCCTCGACCATAGAGTCCACGCCGGTGCGTATTTCCCTGGACAAGCCGAGCTTGCCGTGGTTGAAAATAGCAATCAGGGTGCGCTTGCGTTCGATATGCAAAAAGGCGCACGAACTCTCACTGCGCCTTTTTTCCTCCTGCTGGCTGGCGATCAGGTTTTGGATGCACAGAGGCAAAACCGTGAGCCCGGTCAACTCCAGTCCGGCCCGGGCAAAAGTATCCCGCCAGCGCTCTATCTCGCTGCGGGGGCAGGTCAGGGCCAAAACCGCCAGTTTGGGAATCCCCTTGACCACCTTTTCCCCCTGGACCTCAAAATCCAGGACTGTTCCCTCGGAAAAAGCCCGGTCTTTTTTCAAAGACCAGTACACCGCGTTCGGGATCTCCTTTTCAGCCATCTTGGGGAGGACCAGGTTGTGGAGGACTGCCTGATTGGAATCCAAAATCGCCCAAATCTCGTTTTTCCCGCCCGGAAAGACGTTCTCCTTAGCTCCCCGGCGCAAGACCTCTACCGCCTGATCAATATCAGCAAAAGATCCCGTGGTGGAGGCGACCTTCTCCACCCGGGGCCGGCCGCCCAAATGGCGCTGCAGGCAGACCCAATGGACAGTATTGTCCGCCAGGTAGACCCCGAGATGGTTTTTACGCCTGACTCTCAGTAAAGAACCCCCTTTGGGGATCTCCTTGGCCGGGGCCTCGTCCTCCGCCTTGAGTGCGGAATCACCCTTTCGGATGACCTGTAAAAGCTTTTCTGTAGAGGAGACCTTTCCTTTTGAGGGCATATATTCGCGATTCCAAAAGCTGAAGATTTGCGTACAGAACAAGACGGTTTTAATTGTTGATTATCCCACATAAGTCAACTAGTTGCAAGCGCTGCAGTCCATCTTCCTTGACTGGAAAACTTTTGTTCATTTTTTTAGCAAAAGTCTGTGGGGCAAGCATCCCCCTTTGGCGGGGCCTAAAAAACCTTGAACAGGGGATTTGCGGCCAAAAGGATCAGGTGGACAAAACGCATTTTAAACGTCGGGGAACCAACTTTTCCTTGCCGGCCGCTAAGTCCCTGGGACCGGAATTAAAATACCCGCCCCCTGGATCCAGGGGGCGGGTATATTAGAGCCCGCTAGCGGCAGATTATCAACCGGCTGCTAAGCCGGGTCGGGCAGGAATTTTTTGGGGATACTTTTATTTTGGGCCTTTTCAATGATTTTGACCAATCTAAAATTTTTGGGCTCCACAAAGGTCGAGACCTCGCCGTTATTGGCGGCCCGGCCGGTGCGTCCTATCCTGTGCGTATAGGCCTCGGCTGTATCCGGCATATCATAATTAACCACATGGTCTATGCGGGAGACATCGATCCCCCGGGAAGCTATATCCGTGGCCACCAGGATATTGAACTGGCCTCTTTTGAATCCGCTCAAGACCCGCTGCCGATTATTCTGAGACATATTTCCCTGCAGGTCCCTGGCCCGCAGACCGGCGGTGTTGAGCCGTTTGGCCAGCTTGGTGGCCATATGCTTGGTTCGGGTGAAGATCAGGGTTGCCTTGTTTTCCTTTTTCGCCCGCAAAAGGCGCAAAAGCATCTCCGGCTTGGGGGTCTGTTTGACCGGATACAGGCACTGCTCTATCTGCTTCAGGGGCTGTTCATGGTCGACCTGGACGCGGGCCGGGGAGACCAGGATATCACCCGCCAGCCGGCTGATGTCCGCGGGCATTGTCGCGGAAAAAAGCATGTTCTGGCGCTCGCGCGGCAGATGCTTCAAGATTTTGCGGATATCGGGCATAAATCCCATATCCAGCATCCGATCGCCCTCGTCCAGGACAAGGACTTCCACGGAAGAAAGATTCACGGCCCGGTCGTTCATAAGATCAAGCAGACGACCGGGGCAGGCCACAACAATATCCACACCGCTTCTGATCTTGCGGATCTGACCGCCTTTGCTCACTCCGCCGTACACCGAAACAGCCTTCAGCCCGGTGCGGCGACCCAGGGTTTCTATATGCTCCAGGGTCTGTTCGGCCAGCTCCCGGGTAGGAGAAAGGATCAGGCTTCTAATCCGTCCCCTTTTTCCGCGCATAAGCCTCTCCAGTATGGGCAGGACAAAGGCCGCGGTTTTCCCGGTCCCGGTCTGGGCCAGGCCCATGATGTCCCGGCCCTCGAGCCCTGGTTGTATGGCCCGCGCCTGTATAGGCGTGGGTTTTTCAAATCCGCAGGCCTTGATCCCGGCCTGTATTTTTCCATCCAGTTCAAATTGGGTAAAATCCATAATCCAATCTCCTTTATCAACCGACAAAATCAGGCAGAACCACAACAGACTGTCTTGCAAACAAAAAAAGCTTGCAGCTTCCCATCTACCTGAGATTAAGGTCTTGTGCTAAAATGTTCGGCTTGTTCAATTAAGAGGGATCGCTGAGGATGGTCTGTATACCGGTCGGTTCTTGTATCCGCCCGAAAGGGTCTGGGGATGGGACACCGGCTCTAGCGCCGGATCTATGCCCGGGCTTTCTTACCTACCTGACTGCGCCTTTTTAATCAAAAAGCTTTAATGCAGGTGGCAAGTCAGCCTCGCGGGGCGAGGCGCTGTTATACGCTTAATAAAGCAAAAGTAACAGGACACCTGCTGTCTTGTTGAGATGTGCTTCTAA
The DNA here is from genome assembly GCA_046539845.1 of Desulfonatronovibrionaceae bacterium. Classification (GTDB taxonomy): domain Bacteria; phylum Desulfobacterota; class Desulfovibrionia; order Desulfovibrionales; family Desulfonatronovibrionaceae; genus CAYNNQ01. The sequence goes on along the minus strand of JBKHGE010000057.1, from coordinate 325 downwards.
CCCAAAGATCCACTCATGGCAAGGACTTATTTTATCCGGTCCCAATCCGGCCCGGGTGCAAAAAAGCCATAGCTTGAAGTTAAACACACCCAAAAGTTTAGTAACACTCTGATTTTACCAGACACTTACAACTTAAAACCGCTTGCAAGGATATACTTTTGGGGCCTCGACGTTGGATATGGATTTCATCCGCCTTATCCTTTTTAAGGCTTTTAACGAAAGGCTCGGGGTTTGGCATCAAAAGGGATCAGGCGGATGAAGCATAAAAAACCCATACGCTATGTCTAGGAGCCTTGATAGATAGAGTTATTGTATTCTTCTCTAT
>JBKHGE010000056.1:0-12755 GCA_046539845.1 Desulfonatronovibrionaceae bacterium | reverse complement strand
CCCTAGCGGTCTCTCTGACATAGTAGTAGGGTCTGCCCTTTTTCATTTTTTTATGGGCTCCTCGACGTTTGAAGTGGATTTTATCCGCCTTATCCTTTTAAATGTTTTTATTAGGCAGGCCCGCTCGCTACCGTGGCTTTATTCTAGGCTGTTGGCGATCTTTTTGATCCAGACCTCTCCGCTGTGCGGGAAAAACAAAACCTTGCGTCCCTGTTTTCCGCCTATGTCCTCAGCGGTTATCCGGATGCGTTTTTCCTTCAGAGTACGATAGGCCATATCCACATTGGCCTTGCCCGCCCCAATGCCCCGCATCCCGATCTGGTCCGCACCTCCAAAGACCTTGGCCTGCAGGGCAGAGGGGCGGATCCCTTTTTTCCGGAATCTTTCCAAAAGATAGTCCAGGGCCGAGTTCACGTATTTATAAACCGAATAGGTGCTCCCGGCCCTTTCGTGCAGACGATAGTCCGGGAGCATGGCATGGAAAGTCCCCCCGGCGGCCGGGTCGTGGCTTATGAGCATGACCGATACGCACGAGCCGAGAACGGTCTGGATCATGCAGGAGTAATCGAAAAGCCCACCATCTCCGATGTGCAGATAGATCATTTCCAGATGAGGAGGATAGTGGCTGCTCCAGTTCAAGATTTATCCTTTGTCGCCTTGTTTGGATAGAGCAAAATTTCCGGCTGTTTTCTGTACAATTGATGCCTCCGGATTGGGTTTAAAAAAGAAGGCTTCCGGCCCGGGGGGACAAGAAATAAAAATTCATAACTGCTTGTTTGCCCAGTAATTTTGTGTGTTCCGGTCCGGTAGCTTAACATCCAAAAATACCAGGCGGATAAACTCTACAGCAAACGTCGAAAAAGTTCACGACCCGGAGGGTCAGGAAATTGATCTGTAAACTGCAGGTGCGGCCTGTTTTAGGGGGAGGTTCATCCCGGTCAGGCTCTCGGAATGGCCGATAAACAGATATCCGCCCGGGGCCAGGAATCTGCAGAGCTTGCGCAGGATATGCTCCTGGTCGCTGCGCTCGAAATAGATGAGCATGTTCCGGCAGAAGATCACGTCGAACTCTTCCCGGAAATCAAAATTGTGCATTATATTCAGCTGGCGAAAACGAACCAGCTTCCTGATTTCCGGAGCCACTCGGACCAGTTTTTTATTCCGGTCCCGGCTCTTTAAAAAATATTTACGCTTCAGGTTAAGGGAAACCTTGCCCAGTTTATCCTCGGGATATACGGCCCGAACCGCCTTTTCCAGTACAGCGGAGCTGATATCGGTAGCCAGGATTTCGCATTCTGCCCGGGAATAGGCACTGAAAAACTCCTTTAAGACAATGGCCAGGGTATACGGCTCTTCACCGGAAGAGCAGGCGCAGCTCCAGGCGGAGAATCTGCGGGAGAAATTATATTTCTCCACCCATTTTGGGAGCAATTTGGTATGCAGGTAATCAAAATGCTTGGCCTCGCGAAAGAACTCCGTGGTGTTGGTGGTAACCACATTCATGAAGTGGGGCATCTCCACTTCCAGACCCTGCAGACTGAACAGGTATTCCTTATAATTGGCAAAGGAATCCAGCCCCAGGGCGCGCAGCCGTTTCTGCAGCCGGGCCTGGAGCATGCCCCTTTTGGCCGGGGTGATGCGCAGACCCAGCTCGGAATGGATAAATTCGCGCAATTCATTGAATTCCCGCGCGGTCATATCCTTGTGCTGGCTCTGATATCTGTTCTGGGACCGGCCCCGGGTGGTAGTCATCATACCGCCTTTTGATGCATGCTCTTTATCAAATGAGATATATCCAGGATCAGAGCCAAGGTTCCGTCTCCCTTGACTGTCGCCCCGGAAATGCCGGGCACGTCCTTGTACATCCGGCCCAGGCTTTTTATCACCGTCTGGTGCTCGCCGATTACCGTATCCACAACCACGCCCACCCGCCCGGCGTCGGTGTTGGTAACCACCACCTGTTCTATTGCCGGAGTATCCCCGGAGATACGGAAAGAATTGCGCAAGGCGATAAACGGAACCAGCTCCTCCCTGATCCGGACCACTTCCTTGCCCTGGTTCTCTTCTTCTCCCCGCCGGATCTCCACGCATTCCTCGACAATGGACAAAGGAAGCACGTAAAATTCATCCTGCACCCGGACCTGAAGCCCGTCGATAATGGCCAGGGTCAGAGGCAGCTTGACCGAGATCCTGGTCCCCTTGCCCGGCCGGCTTTCAATGTCTATTTGTCCGCGCAGGGATTCTATATTTTTCTTGACCACGTCCATGCCCACGCCGCGCCCGGAGACATCGCTGATTTGACCGGCAGTGGAGAACCCGGGATGAAATATCAAATCCAGGGCCTCCCTGTCCCCGAGTTCCTGCCCGGAGGAAACCAGGCCCATGCGTTCCGCCTTTTCCCGCAGCTTATTTGGGTCCATGCCCTTGCCGTCATCCTCGATCTCCACCAGGACGTTTCCCCCGGCCTGGGTGGCCCGCAGGGTCACTGTCCCGCAGGAGTCCTTGCCTGCGGCCCTGCGCTCGGCGGGTTGTTCTACCCCGTGGTCAATGCTGTTACGCAAAAGGTGGACCAGAGGATCATTCAGTTTCTCGATAACCGTTTTATCCAATTCGGTTTCCGCGCCCTCGGTCTTGAGCTCGATTTCCTTGCCCATGTCCTGGGATAGATCCCGGACCAGACGCCTGAACTTGCCGAAAGTGGTCCCAATGGGCAGCATGCGGATGCCCAGGGTGCTGTCCCGGAGTTCGTCGCTCAAACGTTCCAGCTCCTCGGCGATATTCTCCAGGATCGGTCCCTGTTCCTGCCTGGCCACCTGGCTGAGCCTGGACTGGATAATAACCAGCTGCCCGGCCAGATCCACCAAATTATCCAGCTTGTCCGCGGCAACACGAATATTGGAAGTGGTGGATGCGGCCTCGGACTTCTTTCGGACCTGGCTTAATTCCCGGCCCATCCTCTGTTCCTCCAGCGCGGCCTGGACCTGTCTTTCGCTTATTACCCCGGCTTCCACCAGCATCTTGCCCAAAGGCTTTTGCGCCTTGAGTATGGTCTGCACTTCCTCGGCGCTTATGTCCCCACGTTCAATAAGGATCTCACCAATTTTCTTGTAGTCGTCCCCGGATTCCTCCTCGGAGATCTCCTGAACCGAAGCCTCGTCCTCCTCAACGAATATAAATACATCCCGTACCGTATCCGCATCCTGATCCGTGGTCAGGATTATATCCCAGGAAAGATAACACATATCCGGACTGAATTCCGAGAGAGGGGGAACCTTTTCGTACATAAGCACCCGGCACTGTCCGAGCTCGAAAAGCTCCTCCAGAAGGGACACCGGGTCTGTGCCGGAAAGGAAAATCTCCGGAGAAGGACAAAGGCGAACGCGGTATATCCTGTCTTCCGGCCGGAATGCCCTTTTTTCTCCTTCGGAGACCTCTTCGGTCTTTTCCTCTTCTTCCCCCTCCCCGGAAACCACTCCGGACAGTTCCCGCAGGGAGGAAATGATCTCCTCCGCCTGTACTTCGCTTTCTTCCTCCCGGCCCTCCAGCATGGCCAGAATCAGGTCCCGGGCGGAAAAGGTAAGATTTATAAGGTCCGGTCCGGCGGCGAGCTGTCCTCCCCGGACCAGATCGAACACTGTTTCCACCTCGTGGGTAAATGTGGAAATGTCGTCAAACCCGAACATGGCCCCGGACCCCTTGATGGTATGCATGGCCCGGAACACGCGGTTAATAAGGTCCTCGTCCTGGGGGTTTTCCTCCAGCTCTAAAAGGGAATTCTCCAGATCATCCAAAAGCTCCAGGGCCTCTTCACGAAAGGCCTGTCCCCCCCTGTCCTCGTTTGCCGACATAGTATCCTCCGATTCAGACCGGAATAACCCGGCCTATTTAAGCACCTTTTTAACCACAGACATCAGCTGTTCCGGCTTGAACGGCTTGACAATCCATCCCGTGGCCCCGGCTTTCTTCCCTTCGGTCTTTTTCTCCGCCTGGGATTCAGTGGTGAGCATTATAATCGGAATAAATTTCATCTCCGATTTGGCCCGGACGTTTTTTATGAGCTCAATACCGTCCATATTGGGCATATTCAGGTCAGTAACGATCATGTCCACTGGACTGTTCAGCTTGGAGAGGGCGTCCTGGCCGTCTTTGGCCTCCACTACTTCAAACCCCTCTTCCTTGAGGGTGAAAGCGACCATCTGGCGTACACTAGCCGAATCATCAACGGTCATGATTTTTTTAGGCATGTAAACCCCTTACAGATTTTTCCCATAATATTTTCCGGGCCGGAATTATACACCTTAAACTAGGAGTGCCCTTGATAACCGACCCTTTGCATGTAATCCTGGATATTTTTCCCCTGCAATTCCAGATGGACCCCCATATTTTCTGCTTCCTTTCCTGCCGCGATATAGGTTTGCACCAGGCAGAGATCCATGCTCTTAAGCCCACTGGTATCCACGATTATATTCCCGCCCCGATCCAGGGCGGTTCGGAAGGCCTCTTTCAACTTCTCCCCGTTTTCAATGCTCCCGTCCCCGGTCAAAAGCAGTCTGGCCCCCACTTTCTCATTTACTAATTCATATTCAAGCATAAAAACCTCCGCTGTTCAACTTTTGCCGCTTTTATAGATCCGCATTTCCCGGAAACCATTCAGAGTGAGCAAAATAAAGCGCCTGAACTCCGGGCCAAAAAATAAACAGGGCTAAAACAGCTCCACATTATCCCAGTCCTCGGACTCGGAAGCGGAACCTTGTTCTCCCCCGGAATTCTGTTCCTCGATCCTTTCCAGTCCGGAGATCATGTCATGCACCATGCGCTCGCTTTCCATGGTATACCGGGAAAGGAGCTTCTGCAGGCGGGGGGTGTGCTCTGCCGAGCCGTTGGGAGCTATCTCCGCGGATTCGCCGGCTATATCCTCCAGTTGCAGGTACAATTCCTCCAGTTCGGAGAGGATGGACCTGTTTTCCTCCAGGACATTAAAAACCGTATTTACATACCCCAGCACCTGATCCGCGTAGGAATGGACTGCCGATTGCAGCCCGGAGGCCTGCTCATCCAGGCTCTGCATATCCGAAATCAGGGATTTCAAGGTTTCATTGACCCTGTTTACTTCCTGGAGATCAAAGCTCTCCTGTGCCTCCCGGGCCATTTGGTCCGAAGCCTGCAGGGACTCTTGCAGGATGCTGACTATATTTCCGCTCTGATCCCGGGCCTCATAGGAGAGATGTTGGATGGCCACCGCGATCACTCCCAGGGCCTGCCCGTTTTCTCCGGTGCGGGCGGCCTTCACGCTGGCGTTTAAGGCCAAAAGCTCCACCTCGGAACCGACTTCCTCGATCTCATCCACAAAACCCTCTATTTCGGACATATTCCGCCGCATATCATCCATAAAGGAAGTGATGCGCTCATTCTGCCTCCCGGTGTGCTCCACGTTGTCCCGGACCCGGTTCAAACCGTGGACTATATTCCCCACTACGGTGCGGGAAGCGGAATCATCCCTCCCCTTGTCCTCTTTGCCTATTTCTTTAACTATTTCCTGAACCATGTCCTCGATGGAAGTAAACTTGTCCCGGAGAACATTAAAGGCCTTGTCCAGTTCCTTATACGAATTGCGCATCTGCCCGGCCTGGAGCTGGCACACCTCGCCTATATAGGTGGCCAGGTCCTTTAAAAAAAAATCCTCTTCTCCATCCTTGTCCGCCAGAGCCGACTGCGCTTCTTCCCGGGATTCCTCCAGGACGTGTTGCACATGCTCCAGCTGCTGTCTGGTGATGTCATGGAACTGCATGGAGGAGACAATGGCGCTTACGTCCTCGGTTATCCGCCGGGCGGTTTCCTGCATGTTCTCGGCCATACGCAGGCTCTCAAGACGCATGTTTTCCATTTCGTCCAGATTCTGCCTGATCCCGGAAAAGAGCTCCTCCAAAAGCCGGGAACGGGTGCTGTCAATTTCCCGGACCTCTTCCAGGACATGGTCTATCTGGACGCGCAGGTGCACTCCGGTACTTTTTATTTGCTTGGCATCGGCAATAATCTTTTCCGCCAGCCCTTCCACATCCACGGCCAGGGAACCGAAATTGCGGCCCTCCTCCCCGAGCCTGGCGCTCTCGATGCGGGTGGAGATGCCCAACATGCCCAGGCGCTTGACTATCCTCTTGAATTCCTGCTCGGAGGCGACCAGGGAAGAGACCCTTTCCCCCTGCTTTTCAATCTGTTCCATCAGCCGGGAAAACTTGCGCTGGGAGAATATCTTCTGCATCTGCTCCATCTCCCGGGACATGCGGGAAGAGCACTCCCCCATCCTTTCCCCGCTCAAAACATCGGTCAGCTTGACCACCGTGTCCTGGCAGGAAGTACATTTCTGCTTGACATCCTGCATGGCTTGGCCAAGACTCAAGAAATCATCTTCCTTGTCCCGGACCACATTGGCCGCCTTTTCACCCAGGGCGGACAGATTGGGGAGATGCTTGTGCACAAAACCTTTTATATTCTTGACTGAATCATTCATTGGGCTTAATCTGTTCTTACATTTTTTGGATATGATCAAGATTTAACTATATATTTTGTAGGAGAAACATACATATGAAATGCCTAATTGTCGAGGACGATTTCGCCAGCCGCAAGGTTCTGCAAAAGGCCCTGGCCCCTTACGCGGAATGCCATGTGGCCGTGGACGGAAAGGAAGCCCTGGACGCCTTTGACCTGGCCTGGCAGGAAAACGAGCCTTATGACCTGATCCTCTTGGACATCATGATGCCCAAGGTGGATGGACAGCAAGCCCTTCTTGCCTTCCGCAAACGGGAAAAAGAACGGGGCCTGAAAGAAGTAGAAGGGGCGAAAGTGGTTATGACCACCGCCCTGGATGATCCCAAGAACGTGGTCCAGGCCTATTATGAAGGCGGCGCCAACGGGTACCTGACCAAGCCCTATGACAACAAAAAGCTTTTGCAGGTACTCAAGGACATGGAACTGATCTAGAAGGACGAAGCGGTTCAGGCGGGCCAAACTTTTGCCTATCTGGCCTTTTCCAAAACAGCAGACGGGATCTGATCCAGGCCAACAATCTTGTCCACCGCGTTCAGCTTGATCGCCTCCTGGGGCATGCCGAAAACCACGCTTGTTTTTTCGTCCTGGGCAATGCAAAAGGCCCCGGTCTTGTGCAGCTCCAGCATACCCTTGGCCCCGTCGTCACCCATCCCGGTCATGATCACCGCCACCGTATTTTTCCCGGAATATCTGGCCCCGGAGCGAAAGAGTACATCCACGGACGGCCTGTGCCGGGAAACCAGCGCACCTTCCTTTACCTGCACATAATACTTGGCCCCGCTCCTCTTGAGCATGAGATGCCTGTTCCCGGGAGCGATAAGCGCCCGGCCGCGCAGGACCGCGTCCCCGTCTTTGGCCTCTTTGACCTCCATTTGACACATATGATCCAGTCTGCGGGCAAAGGCAGCCGTGAACATCTCCGGCATGTGCTGGACAATGACCGTGCCCGGGGCATCCAGGGGCATATTCAAAAGATATTTCTGCAGGGCCTCGGTTCCCCCGGTGGAGGCCCCGATAAGGACCACCTTGTCCGTGGTTTCGGCCATGGCCCGGCTTTTCGCCGAGGGCATGACCGCGTCCGCGGACAGTTTCTTCTCCACCTGCATGGGGCGCAGGGTGCGTATCTTGCTCACCTTGACCCTGGCCGCGGCCTTGACCGCGTCCAAAAGGAGTATGCTGGATTCCTGCAAAAATTTCTTGGTTCCCAGCTTCGGCTTTTCAATTATGTCCACCGCCCCGTATTCCATGGCCTTGAGCGTGGTTTCCGCGCCTTGCTGGGTAAGAGTGGAGCAGATGATCACCGGGATCGGGGACTGGGTCATGATCTTGCGCAGGAAAGTGATCCCGTCCATACGCGGCATCTCCACGTCCAGGATCAAAACATCCGGGGCCTGGTGCTTCATCTTTTCCGCGGCCGCAAATGGATCGGAAGCCGCGGCTATAAATTCTATCCCGGGATCAGCGGACAGAATATCCTGCATGGTCTGCCGGACCAGGGCCGAATCATCCACGGCCATGACCTTTATCTTATTGGACATGGAGTTCTCGTTTATGGATTAGGTTTATCCGAAGAATCTGCGCAAAACATTTTAGGTTTTGTTAAACCAGGATACTGGATTACCCGTTCCGTCACCCCTGTCCTGGATTGGTGTCCGGGATAACGGAGCGGGGATGAAATATTAACCTCCGCGGCTGGCCTAGTCCAGTGCACCCTGGATTCCTGATCGGGGTCAGGGACCGGGATGACGGATCAGGAATCCAGGAAACCGCAATAACCCTGCCCTACTTCATCACCCGGTCCAGTATCCGGTAAAACTGGTTCATATCCACCGGCTTGGGCAGATAGCCGTCCATCCCCGCCTGCAAAAATTTATCCTCGTCCCCGGACATGGCGTGAGCGGTAACCGCGATAATCGGGATACTGGAATCTATTCCGGGTTGGCCGCTGCGGATGGCCCTGGTGGCCTCAACCCCGTCCATTATGGGCATCTGCACATCCATGAGCACCAGGTCAAATACATCCTCCTGCAGGGCCTGCAGGACCTCTCTGCCGTTTTCCACCGCCCGGACCGCGCAATCATGCTTTTCCAGGATTTTGGTAAGGGCGGTGCGGTTTATCATATCATCCTCGGCCACCAGCACCTTGTGATTGGAAGGAGCGGAGGCTTCCTGCACATCCGACTCCTTATCCGCCCTTTTTTCTTCCTGTAGTGTTTTAAATGGCAGGGAAAAATAAAAAGTGCTTCCCCGGCCGCATTCGCTGTCCACGGCAATGGTTCCGCCCATTGCCGAAACAAGTTCGCTTACAATGGAAAGGCCCAAGCCGGCCCCCTGAAATTTTCGGGTGTAACCCTCGTCCGCCTGGGTAAAAGGCTTGAACAGATAGCTCACTATGTCGTCCTCAATGCCCATGCCGGTATCAGAGACGGAAAAAAGGAGCCGCTGCGTTTTGCTGTCCCCTTGGCCCGCCGGACATACTTCAACCTCGATCCGGCCCTTATCCGTATATTTGACCGCATTGCCCACCAGATTGTTCAAGACCTGCTGCACCCGGGTGGAGTCGCCCAATAAAGTATCCGGGACACCGGAGTGTACTTTAAACTCCAACTCCAGGCCCTTTTGCTCGCACGCTGGACGGAAAAGATGCTCGGCAACCTGCGTTACCTCCCTGGGCTGAAAAGACTCCTCCGCTATGTGGATATTGCCGGCTTCTATACGGGAAAGATCCACTATATCGCTTAAAAGATTCACCAAGCGGTCCGAGGATTTGAGCGCGTTGTGGACAAAATCCCTTTGTTCCGCGTCCATTTCAGAATCCTCAAGGAGCTGGAGCATCCCCTTAATCCCATTCATCGGGGTACGCAGCTCATGGCTCATATTGGCCAGAAAATCGGACTTGGCCTTGTTCGCGGCCTCAGCCTCCTTTTTGGCCTGGATGAGCTTTTCCTTGCTTCTTTGCTGTTGGGTTATATCCCGGGTTACCTCCACAACTCCCAGAAATTCACCTTCATTGTCGCGCACGGGAAAAGCGTTTATCCTCCATATCCGGCCGTCCGGGGTGGTCTGCTCCCGGTCCTGCGCCCACTTACCCGTTTCAAAGCATTCCAGGGCCGGGCATCCGGGGCAGGGGTCATCGCGCATTCCCCATATCTCGTAGCAATGCCTGCCAGCAAGATCCCCGGAGGATATCCCGGCCGCATCCGCGGCCGCCTGATTGCCCCATTTTATCCGCAGCTCCGGAGAGTCGTAAAACACAACCAGATTGGATATACTCTCCAGGAGAAGGGCCTTTTCCCGCTCACTCTGCAAGAGCTTTTTTTCCGCATGGACCAGCTTTTTTTCCGTTTCAATCTCCCGGAAAACGCGGTGGAGTATCTCCGGCAGCAGCTCGTGGATATCAAATCCTTTTATCAGATAGTCCCTGGCCCCGAGTTTCATCAGCTCCACTGCTATCTGTTCGTCCCCGTATCCGGTAATGGCCACAAAAGGCGGGTTATATCCGTGGGCATGCAGGGATTTTATCAGCTCGGTTCCGGAAATATCCGGCAGCCTGTTATCCAGGACCAGGACCAGATCCGGATCGGCTTGCAGGGCTTTTCCGGCCTCCTGGCCAGTGAACACGGATTTGGGCTTGAATCCAGCCCGGCCGAGAGTCTTGACCAGCAGGTTATTGAAACCCTGGTCATCATCCACCACCATTACCCGGCCCTCGGTATTCCCTCCCAGGGCGGCTGCGGAAATAAAAGAATCAAGAATTTCGGTCATGCAACTACTCCGAGTTTATCTCCGGGACCCGGACCACGGCCAGAAACAGGCCCAGTTGCCGGATGGTATTTACAAAACTGTCATAGTTGATGGGCTTGGTGATATAATTGTTGCAGCCCAGTTCATGGCATTTTTCCACTTCCCGGGGATCGTCAGTGGTGGTGATCATGACCACCGGCATTTTGCGCAGCTCCGGATGATCCTTTAACCTTTTCAAGACCTGGGTGCCGTCCACCTTGGGCATACGGATATCCAATAAAAGGACATACGCGGTATTGTGCCGCATGTGTTCCCCCGGCCCTTCCCCAAGCAAAAAATCCAGTATCTCCTGGCCGTCCCCGAATAAAAGGACTTCGTTCACTATCCCGGTCCTTTTCAGGTTTTTCTTGATCAGCCCGGCGTGCCCCTCGTCGTCCTCGGCCACGAGTATAACCACATCCTCATACATGAATTATCCTTTATTTTGTTCGTTCTATACCGGACCACGGATTTATTTTAAACCCGGAATCAGCCATTCCCCAAAATGGGTTCGGCCATATTAACCTTTAATAATTAGAACCGCCCGCCCGGCACTCAGAAATCCTGAGTGCCGGGCTCAAGACTCGAAGTTCGCCAAGCAGAACATTTTTGAAAGCAGGGAAAGCTGCTTTCAAAAAGATCGCTTCACCAGCTATAACCACAGGGATCAACAACAATGATCCCGAAAGGAATCGGGCAACTTTTCTGTCCGCGGTTTCCCCGCGGACAGAAATATTTACCCTTGGCGTCCTCCGCGACTTTAGCGAAGCGGGCGGTTTATTTTAAACTCCTGGGAGAAATCCTTATTTATCCCAAAAACATTACCCGGAATCCGGTATTGATTCTTCATTATCAATTCCATGTGCAGCGGGCAGAGTCAAATAAAAACAACTGCCCTCGCCCGCAGAGGACTCCGCCCATACCGAACCGCCCAGGCGGTCCATTATTCTGCGGACAATGGTCAATCCCAAGCCCTCTCCTGTTCCCTGCCCGGGGTCCAGCCTGTGGAATATCTCAAATATCTTCTTAAGATGATCCGCTTTTATGCCCATGCCGTTGTCCTGCACGCAATAAACACAAAAACCGTTTTTTCTCCATCCGGAAACCCGGATCAGTCCCGGCCGGGAGGGGTCAAGATATTTAAGGGCGTTATCTATCAGGTTGGAGAAAACCTGGTTGACCTGGACCGCGTCCCCGACACACGACGGCAGATCAGCCACCTCCACTTTTGCCCCGGCCTCCCGGATCTTAAACTCAGTGGAGTCGATTACATTGGCCACAAGCTCATTCATATCCAAAGTCCTTATTTCCAGGGCGGCCCGGCCGGTGCGGGAAAGCCGGAGCAGTCCGCTCAAGAGCTTATCCATCTTGGCCGCGCTGGTCTGAATATAATGCAGGGCCTCGGGGACATCCTCCCGGACCACATTTTTTACCATTTCCGAGGACATGGCCGCGGGAAAATTTTTTCCCAGCTCTTGGGAGAGCTCCTGCAGGCAGGTGCTGAGCTCCCGACTGTATCCGTCAATATTCACCAGCGGGGTGCGCAGATCGTGCGAAGCAACATATACCACCTGCTCCAGCTCGGAATTCTTGGCCTTCAGATCCGCGTTCAGTCGGGCAAGCTCCTGCTCATATTTTTTACGCTCGGTTATATCCCGGAGAATGGAGCTGTACCCGGCCGGATTGCCCTGTCCGTCCCGGATGGGCCCCAGAGAGACCTCCACTGGGATTCTTTTACCCTGCCTGGTCAGGCGTTCTGTTTCATAAATGCTTTTCCTTCCCAGTTCCCGGACAATCCTAAATTTTTCCCTCTGCTCCGCCAAAAGCTCCGTGGGACAGAAAATGGAAATTGGCTCACCCAGGGCTTCCTTTTCGGGACACTCATAGAGTTCCTCTGCTCCGGGATTGAAAAGGGTTATCCGCTCCTGCAGGTCCAGGGCCAGAACCGCATTCGGGGTGGAGTCCAAAACGGCCCGGTATTCCCGGGTCACCGCCTCTTTTTCGTACTCCGTCTCCAGAGCCCACAGGGCATAGCCTAGATCCGTTCCCACCTCCAGGAAAAGGGTCTGCTCCTCCCGGTCATGAACCATTTCCCGGGGTAAAGACACGCACAGCCATCCAAAAACCCGCTCTTCATACTTCAGGGGCATTATCAAGGCGGAAGTTCCGGCATATTTCCCGGCCAGGGGGCAGGCCGGGCAATCTTTTTCCGGAGTCTCCACCACGTGCAGTCCATTTGACTGCATGGCTTCCCAAGCGCAAAAGGGTATCTCCCCCTCTTCCAGGCTCTTGGCCATAGAAGAGAAATGATGATTGAATCCGGAATAAAAATATTCCCCGGGCCTGTCTCCCCGGAGAAGAACGATCCAGGAGTTCTTGAAACCGCCTGTTTCCGTTAACATACGGCAAGATTCGCTCAAAAGGAC
>JBKHGE010000055.1:0-12931 GCA_046539845.1 Desulfonatronovibrionaceae bacterium | reverse complement strand
ATATATTCAAGTATGTCCCCCGGCCTGTAATTCGTATTGCATCCCCGGCAATACATGACTACATTGCGTCACAGACGCCTGATGATTAGTCCGGTGCCGCATTCCGGGCACTGGCCGGCGTGTTGTCTTTTGTCCGGGTGTGAATTATCAAACATATGCGGTCCATTTTCTTTTTCGGGCCGGTCCCGGGTAGCCGATAAGAAATACTGGCTACTTTTCCGGAGTTGCAACCGTATCCGTTCCCGGGTTGTATAACTGGAATGTTTCCAGGACATCGGTCCCCGAAACGATATCTTCTAGTTTCAAGCTCCAAAAATATCAAGGAGAAAAACATGGCTCCTATAGACAGGCTAGCCGAAGATCTTACTGATGAGGCCATGAAAGAGGCGGCGGACACCTTTTTCGGCAAACGCCGCAAGCTCGAGGAAGAGATCGAGCTGTTCAAGAATAAGACCGAAGAGCTGAAGGACAAAGCCCGGGATATAAAGCGTTTGGTCTCCCTCATAAACTCCCTTTTACTTCGGGAACACCACAGCAGGATGTTTTGGCAGATATTCGGCGCCGAGGACCTGTCCTCTGTCCAGGAGGAGCCGGCCCCGACCGAGGCTGACATCACCCTGCCCTTCGCTTTGAGGCCATTTTCCCGTTACTACCGCTTTCTGACCGTTCTCTACCGGGCCACTGCAGAGGCCGTGCAGGTGTACAACCACGGCAAGTATATCCAGCACCCGGATGTACCCGGGAAAAAGGTGGTCACCATAAGCTATTCCTATCTAAACAGGTGGCTGGAGCAGTTAAACACCCGGATCGACCGCCTGAACTACTATCACAAGTCCAGCGATGTCCTGCAGTTCGCCAAGAGAATGGATGTTCAGCAAGCGGTTAAGGAACGGATAGCTGGCGCGGATTTGACGTACAGTTTGGATGAGGACCTGAAAATGGACGCATTGGACTTGGCAGACTATGATATTCCGATATTTCCGGATTTACCTGAATTAAGCGCCGGACTTAAGAAGCGGATCAAAAAGGCGGCCGCACGGGTGTATTCAAAGAACAAAAATGAGGTCCGGGCAAGGCTCAAACAGATCGCAGATGAAGGAAAAACAGGCTGAAGCAACGCCCGGGCCGCAGGGAGACCTGTTTCGGGATGATCCCGGGGCCTATCCGGATCAACCCGGGGTATATCTGTTCAAGGACGCACGCGGCCGCATCATCTATGCGGGCAAGGCCAAAGTACTGAGCAGACGTCTGGCCTCTTATTTCACCGGGCAGGACAGACTCCCGGCCAAGACCAGGGTCATGCTGTCCCGGGCCCGGAGCGTGAATACCATATGCACCTCATCGGAAAAAGAAGCCCTTCTTCTGGAAGCCAGTCTGATAAAAAAGCACCGGCCCAGATACAATATAGTCCTGCGCGACGACAAACGCTACCTACTATTTAAAATCAATACCGGGCAAAAATACCCCAGAATCGAGCTAACCCGGAAGGTGGGCAGAGACCGGGCCAAGTATTTTGGTCCTTTTGCCTCCGCAGACAAAGCCCGGCAGACCCTGAAGGCCATCCATCGCCTTTTTCCCATCCGCAAATGCAGCGATCGCAATTTCCGAAACCGGAGCAGGCCCTGTTTGCAGTATCACCTGAACAGATGCCTGGCTCCGTGTGTTCAAGACATATCCGAGGAGGAGTATTCCGGGATCGTATCCAGGGTGATTATGTTTCTGCGCGGCCGGGCGTCCCCCCTGATCCAGCGTATGGAAGACGATATGCACAGGGCGGCCGAAGAGCTCCGTTTCGAGGCCGCGGCCGTATTACGGGACCGGATAAAGGCAGTTCGGGAAACAGTAAAAAGGCAGGCGGTGGTCATTCCCGGGGGAGGGGACGTGGATGTTTTGGGCTGGAGCTACGCCCCGGACGGTCTCTGCTTGGGGATAATTTTTGTCCGGGACGGGAAGACACTGGACAGCCGAAATTTTTTCTGGCCGGAATATCAGCTGGAACAGGCCGAGCTTGCGGACATGCTGGTCAGCTTTTTGAGTCAGTTTTATACCAAAAACTCCTTTATCCCGCCGCGTATTGTTTTGCCTTTTAATCTCGAGGACCCGGCCATTGAATCGGTTTTAAAAGATTGCCGCGGCGGGGATGTTCGCCTGGAAACTGCCCGGGGCAGGTCCATAAAGGAGCTGGTGGGCATGGCGGCGGAAAACAGCCGCCTGGAGCACATAAAAACCGGCCGGGAGCACAAGGCCCCGGCTCTGGCCCGGCTATTTGGGCTGGAAGAAGAGCCCCGGCATGTGGAGTGCGTGGATATCTCCCACCAATCCGGACAGAGCCCGCGGGCCGGAAAGGTGGCCGCGGTTGACGGTGAATTCAAAAAAGACGAGTACCGTATCTATAATCTGTCCGCGGCCTCGGGCGGAGACGATTATGCCGGGCTGAGGGAATTTGTGGCCCGTCGTCTCCGGTCCGGTCCTCCCTGGCCGGATCTGCTCTTGATTGACGGGGGAAAGGGTCAGCTGAACGCGGTCTTTGACTACCTTTGTCAGACAAAGAACAGGGAGCTTTTTCCCTTGGCCGCGATTGCCAAGGGAGCGAGTCGGACCCAGGGGGAGCTGGAAGACCGCCTCTTTGTCCCCGGCCGCAAGAACCCCCTGAATATTGCCCCCGGGAGCAAAGAGCTTTTGTTTCTGCAGCGTCTGCGGGACGAGGCCCATCGTTTCGTTTTGAACAAAATGCGCGGCTCGCGCAGCCGGACCCAGACGGTAAGCTCAATGGAATCCATACCCGGAGTGGGGCCGGAAACTGCCGGGCTCCTGCGGGAAAGGTTCGGGACCGTGCAGGCCCTGGCTGGAGTAAAGACCGAGGAACTGCAGTCAGTGCCCGGTATCGGGCCGAAAAAGGCCCAGAACATACGAAAGCATATCCGCAAACTGTTTGAAAACTATCCCGGGCCGGTAAAAAAAGAACACGGATAATTTGGCCTCCTGTTGAGACAGGAAACAAAACGTTTATAAGGCCGAGAGGCAGTTCAGGAGATTTTCGGGCGGACAGCACATGCGCATGCACAGAAGAAAGATACTCAATCCATTTGTCCTTCCGGTTGTTTTGTTTGCCGTGACCATTTTGGCCGGCACCTTTGTCCTCTGTCTGCCCGTGTCCACGGCCGGGGAAGGGATTTTCTGGGTGGACGCCCTGTTTACGGCCACTTCCGCGACCTGTGTCACCGGCCTGATTGTAGTGGATACCGGATCCTTTTTTTCCGGATTTGGTCAGACAATGATCCTGGTCATGATCCAGCTTGGCGGCCTGGGGATCATGACCTACGCCAGCCTAATCTTTTATCTGTGGAGAAAAAAGATCTCCATTACCGACAATATCGCTTTGGGTCAGACCCTTTTGCACAGCCACGGATTCAGTCTGGGTAAATTTTTACAGAAAATGGTGCTGACCGTTGTCGGGCTCGAGCTGATCGGAGCGGTTGTTTTGTACTTTTTGTCCCCGGCCGAGTTCAGCCCCTTCTCCGCCCTTTTCCATGCGGTCTCTGCCTTCTGTAATGCCGGGTTTTCCCTTTTTTCGGACAGCCTGGTCCGCTTCCAGGACAACCTCTTTGTCAATCTATGCTTTATGATACTAATCGTTCTGGGCGGTCTGGGCTTTGGGGTGCTACTGGAAGTAAGCGGATTGTACAGGCCCCGTTTCAGCCGGGGAAGAACCGGCCTGCGTAAGACCGCCCATATTTCCTGGCATTCCAGGATTGTATTGAGCACCACTTTGTTTTTGATCCTTTTCGGGTGGGTGGCGCTTATTTTGACCGAGCCCGCAGGCCGGGTAGAAGGATCCGAGGCCGGATGGGGCACGCATATACTGGCCGGTCTCTTTCAGTCCGTGACCAGCAGGACGGCGGGGTTCACTACCGTGGACATCGGGTACATGACCAACGCCTCTTTGCTGATCTTGATCTTGCTTATGTTCATCGGCGGGTCTCCGGCCTCGTGCGCCGGCGGGATAAAGACCACCACTTTCCGCTCCATTTTGGCCTTTGCCTGGTCCAGCATCAAGGGCAGGCAGCAGGTGGTGGTCGACAAATTCGCCCTGGACCGGGAGACGGTGAATAAAATGCTGGCCCTGGTAATCTTCTCTTTGTTGCTCATTCTGAGTTCGGTGTTTCTGCTTTTGCTTGTCGAGGGCGGGGGCAAGCCCCATCCGCAGGCGCACGGGCTTTTTCAGGATCTTTTGTTCGAATGTGTGTCCGCCTTTGCCACAGTCGGCCTGTCCACCGGTCTGACCCCGAATTTGAGCACTGTCGGGAAATGCGTGCTCATTATCCTCATGTTCACCGGCAGGCTGGGGCTTATCCTGTTTTTGAGCCTGCTTCAGAGCTGGCAGAAAACAGAGCATTTTTCCCGGGCCGAGGATTCACTCATGGTCGGCTAGACATGGATGATGAACAGAAGCAGCAGGTGCGCTTTTTAACATCCGCCCGGAGCACTCTGGGTTCAAGGACTTCAACCTAACGGGGGCAAAGATATGGCCAGAAAGGAAATAGCGATAATCGGACTGGGTAAATTTGGATTCTTTTTGGCCCAGTCCCTTGTGGATCTGGGACATACAGTGCTCGGCATAGACCGCAGAAAGGATAATGTCCGCCGGGCCCAGGACGTGCTCACCCATGTGTATGAAGCGGACGCCGCGGACAAAACCGCCCTTTCCCAGCTTGGGGTGGCCGACTTGAGCGAGGTCATAATCTCCGTTGGCCAGTCAATGGAGGCCAGCATACTCATTGCCCTGCATCTGAAGGAGCTCGGCGAGTGCAGAATCATGTGCAAGGCCATAAGCGAAGACCATGAAAAAGTCCTGCGTAAGATCGAGGTGGACGAAATAGTCTTTCCCGAGAGATATGCAGCCGCCCAGCTGGCCAGGAAGCTTGCGATTCCCGGCCTTATAGATTATCTGCCCTTTGGCGAGGATGTAATCCTGCGGGAGATCGAGGTGAGCAAATGGGAGGGCAAATCCCTGCGTCAACTGGATTTGACCAATGAGTACAATGTCCAGGTCGTGGCCATAAAGAGGAAGGGGGCGTCCAGGTTCAGTTTTGTCCCCCAGGCAAAGGAGGAACTCCAAAAAGGAGATACGCTGGCGGTTTTGGGAAACGAGGAGGACGTGAACCGGCTAAAATCTTGAAGTGTTGTTCCAAAACGTCTGGAGTAAAATCCTTTTGGCTTCGCCGCAATAATTTGTGCCCAGCATCTTACATTCCTGTTAAATCAGATCAAAACTGCCAGGAAAGCGCCGGCACTCCGTCTATTAAACCCAATTCATGACAATATTTCCCAAACAAAATCATTGCGGCCAGATTCTGCGGCGGCAGGTCATAGTGCATGGTCTGCCAGTATCTGAGCACCTCGGCAGAGGTGAACCGGCCTGGAGGCCGTTTGTCCACAATGGCCTCCAGGTCCGAAGCCGAGTTTGATTTTACCTCTTCTATAATTCGGTACAGCCTTTGGACCTTTTTCTTTTTTTTCTCTTCCAGTCCGGCCCGGACTATCCACACGGCAAAGACAAAGGGCAGGGCGGTCATTTTTTCCCACTCCCGGGCCAGATCAAATACCGCATACCCCGGCGGCGGATTTAGCCAAATTTCCAGGGCGTGGTTGCCGATTTCCAAAAAAGGCACTCCGGTTTCCGGGCCGCGGCCAGGATCGGATTCCGTCCATTGCGGCTCAGGCAGATCCCAAGCGTATTTCCACAGTATCCTGAGCAAGGCCGCCGAGGTTGCCGAGGCCGAGGTCAAAGAGACTCGGCCTTTGCTTTGGACATACTCGCGCAGCAACCCTCCGCGGACCGGGGTGCAGAACAAGACGCTTTGCACCTCTCGGGTCGCGCTTATTCCATTGTTCGGGAGCAGGCGGTACAGCCCGGGGTTTTTCAGGTATTCGAAAAGCGAGGCCGGGGCCAGATCCACCTCCCCCTGCCTGAGACTGGCGTTCAATCTTGAGGGATGTCCCTCCTGGAACTCTATGCCCGCCCCGGAGATCTCCGGGGTTTGGCGCAAAAAATAAAAAACCGGCCAGATATTCAGGTAATTGATCTGGCCGACTGTAAGGTCCCGCGTTCCCATAAAGACTTATTTACACGGTAATGACCTTGTCCGCAAGCTGCAGGCTGGTGACCACGTCCAGCATATTTGTGGTCTCCCCGATTTGTTTTTCTTCCAGGAGTTGGAAATGGTTCAGGCAGGTACCGCAGACAAGGACGGATACTCCGCTGTCAGCCAGGGCCTTGATTTGCCCCAGGCAGCCGCTGTCCCGCACCGCCAAGCGCACTCCGGCGTTTAAAAGGATCACCCGCCATAATTCGTCCCCCATTTCCGGAAGGGTGGCCAGGAAATTATGCATAAGCCCGGCTCCCAGCTCGTTATCTCCGCTGCCCAATTTGTTCCGGGTAATGCATATCAGGGTTTTTTTCCTAAAGGAGGGACTGGCAGGCTCAGGCTGGGGGCACTCCCGGTCTTCACTCCGGGGGTTCTGATCTTCTCGGGGAGCACAGTCCAGAATCCATTCCCGATCCTGTTCCGTACTCTTCAAGACTGCATAGCCCTGCGAATCCAGAAATCGGGACACGTTTTCTCGGGCCGGCTCGTTGTCCACGACCACCTGAATCTGCCCTCTGTATCCGGAATCAATGACCTGTTTACATTCCAGTACCGGCCGGGGGCAGGGAAGCCCCCGGCAGTCTAAAATCTTTTCCTGCATATAAGCTCCGTTTAAATTTACTTGAGGGAAATCCCCCACGGGTGTAATATGCCTTTTAGCCACTTCAGCCGGAGCTAACAAATAGAATTTTTTGATACAAAATCAGTTTTTGGATTGAAATCGATAATAGTTTGCCGGGGCTTTTTTAGGATTTATTCTTTGGGGACATCCGGGGAAGAAGAGGCTACCCGCCGGAGCGGGGTACCCAAAAGGCGTTGTTCAAGACCGCTGCGGAGAATGTAGTAAAGGAGTATGCATGCGTTTCGGGATAAAAGAGATCTTGCATCTGGAGGTCACCCCTGCCCTGGGATGTACCGAACCCACTGCCATTGCACTCGGCGCAGCTGCAGCCGCGTCCCTGCTTCCGGAAGGGGTTTCACCCGAATCAATTACGGTCTGGCTGGACCCGAATATCTTTAAAAACGGTTTGGGAGTGAATATCCCGGGTACCGGCGGATTGAACGGCTTGGAGCTGGCCTCCGCACTTGGGTGTGTTGCCGGGGATCCGGGGAAAAAGATGCAGGTCCTGGAAGGTCTGAAAGATGAGGATGTGCAGCGGGCCGTGGAAATGGTTGGTTCGGGCCGGGTTGAGGCAAATCTGGATCAGGACAAACAGGGACTTTACGTAAAGACTGTTGTCCGCGCCCGGGGAAATGAATATACTTCTATTATCCGCTCCCAACACGAGCACATAACCGGGCTGTATGTAAACCGGGAGGAAGTAAGCAACCCTTTTTTTAACCAGTCTGTTTCCCAGGGACCTTACTTTGGGGTTGGGGAGCTGGAAAAGGAGCTGCAGGCACTCTCCCTGGATAAGGCCCTGGAGATATCCCTAGGCTTGGACGAGGAGGATATGGTCTTTATTGAGAAGGGCATTGAGATGAACATGCGCCTGGCCCGTTGGGGACTGGAAAACGACTGCGGACTCCGGGTGGGCAAAAGACTCAAAGAGCTTGAAGATTCCTGGATAAATTCGGACCCGGTGCACGAGAGCCGGGTATATACCTCGGCTGCGGCTGACGCACGCATGTTCGGAGCCCCCCTTCCGGCCATGAGCTCTGCCGGAAGCGGTAACCACGGGCTTACAGCCATAATTCCAGTCAAGATAATCGCGGACAGGATTAAATGTTCACGGCAGGATTTGTGCCGGGCTGTAGCGCTCAGCCATGTAATAACCGCCTGCGTCAAGAGCCATACCGGAAGATTGGCCGCTATTTGCGCCTGCTCCGTGGCTTCCGGTGCCGGGGCGGCAGCGGCAGTCGCCTGGCTCCTGGGAGGCGCTCCGGAGCAGATCGAGGCGGCAATAAACAATATCATCGAGGATTTGGCCGGGGTTATCTGTGACGGGGCGAAAAACAGCTGTGCCCTTAAGCTGGCCACTGCTTCCGGAAACGCGGTCACCGCGGCCCTGCTTGCGCTTAAAGGCGCAGGAGTCCAGTCCACGGATGGAATCGTGGGTCAGGGAGCCATGCAGACCATCGCCAATATCGGTCGTTTAAGCTCCCAGGGCATGGTAGAGGCGGATAGAATTATTTTACAAATAATGTTGGACAAAATAAAAGATTACAAATAATCTGTATTTCATAGTTAATAAAGTTATCCATAGATGTTTAATGCTGCAAGGGCAGCAGCCCGGGAACGTCCGGGCTGGATTTTCTGCCTGTCCATATAAGACAACAAAAAGGAGGATTTATACCATGAAAAAGAAAATATTGTGCATAGCGGGCCTGTTAGTGTTTACGCTTGCCGGCACAGCTCTGGCTTCTGGCGGGGCCAAAATCCCCAAGGTGGACAATTTCTATGTCCTTGTGGACGCCTCCGGATCCATGGGTGAAGAATACGCCCAGACCGGCCAGGAAAAGGTGGCTGTTGCCAAAGACATCCTGGAAAAGATGAATGAACTCATCCCGGAGCTGGACTATAACGGGGCCTTGTTCCGCTTTGCTCCCCTGAAGGAGATACAACCGCTCCTTCCCTATGACTCCGAAGGCATGCAGGGGAATATAGACGCTCTCCCGGAAAACGTTTCCAAATGGTTTGGCTATCCCACCCCCCTGAGAGAGGACATGATGAAAATGGCCCAGACAATGCCTGACAAAGATCAAGGGAAAACTGCAGTGATTATCTTTTCTGACGGCGGTTTCGACAAGGATGAGGGGGCGGTCCAGGCCGTACGCGAATTGGACTCCAGGTATCCGGATGCTTTTTGCTTCTACGCAGTGAGCCTGGCCGACCGCGCCCAGTGGGACAAGAAGATGCGGGAAGTGGCCGAGGTCAACTCCTGCTCCCGGATGTATTCCGCTTCCTGTTTTGAAAACGAGGATATGGTCTCTGGACTGGTCCGGGAAATCTTTTACGATTACGCCCCGGATGCGGATAAAGACGGGGTGATTGACGAAAAGGATCGCTGCCCCGATACTCCGGCCGGGGCAGAAGTGGATGAACACGGTTGCGCCCTGGATGACGACAATGATGGGGTGATCAACCTCTTTGACCAGTGCCCGGATACTCCGGACGGAGTGCAAGTGAACTCAGTGGGCTGCGAAGTGGACATATCCGAACAGGCCATTCTCATTGACGCCGAGGCTGAAGCCCTGTTTGAAGTGGATTCCGTTGAGATAGTCTCCGATTACTTTACAGGCCAGCTGGACAAGGTGGCCGAATATTTGTCCGCAAATCCGCGGGCAATAGCCATGGTCGAGGCCTATACCGACAGCACTGGTTCGGCTGAATATAACCAGAAGCTGTCCGAAAAACGGGCGTCCGCAGTCAAGAAATACCTTGAGGAGAAGGGAATTGATTCCGGTCGTATCAGCACAGTGGGTATGGGAGAGTCCCAGCCTGTGGAAGACAACGATACATACACCGGCAGAAGACAGAACAGAAGGGCGGTTATAAACGTGATCACCCCCTAGCTCTACAACCGGTTTACGTCTGCACACGGCCGGGGCGGTTCCTCCGCTCCGGCCGTTTTGCGTGGGCAGGGTATTTATGGGGTATGTGGTTATGTGCTTAAGTGATTATGCGGGGATATGGTTATGGGCGGAGTTGGGCTGGGGGGATAAAAATGTCCTTCGACGATTGGCATGGGAAAAATCGGTACCGCAACGTCTGAAAAAGAATTTATTCGCCCCTTTCTTTGAGCTCCCAGACTTTTGGGTCGAGTTTTTTAAGTTCCGCCAAGGGGTCCTTCCGGGACTCGAATTCAAATGGATTTTTATCCGAAAAAATATTGCGTGATCAATCCGGCGAGAAACGGGGTGACGAAAACAGTTGCCAGACGAACGAGCATGAATCTGGGCCCCATAATGGTCAGCTCAAAGGGCAGCTGTCCCAAACCGATAACCGCCCATCCGGTTATAAGAGAAACCGTGGCCCCGGTTCCGGCTCCGGAGTGGTTGATGGCCGAGATCACCGGGAAGGAGACATAGGGACCGCCAGCCAGCAGAGAGCCGGCTATGCTTCCGATAAATACCCCCTTGACCCCGGACTTGGTCCCAATCCATTCCTGGATCAGTTCCGGGGGAATGGCCACCTGGATAAAGCCGGCCAGCAAAAAGGCCAAAACAAGAAGCGGGGCCAGGCGGATAAACATCCCCATTCCTTTCTTGAG
This sequence comes from Desulfonatronovibrionaceae bacterium, assembly GCA_046539845.1. Lineage (GTDB taxonomy): Bacteria > Desulfobacterota > Desulfovibrionia > Desulfovibrionales > Desulfonatronovibrionaceae > CAYNNQ01. The sequence continues at coordinate 2,568 of JBKHGE010000055.1, read as the reverse complement.
TCCACAGATATGGCTGCCTTGCCCCTCCCTGCGGGCAATGAAAAACAGAACCGCGGCCATGGCCAAAAGGACCAGAAAGGCTATCAGCATTTTTTGCTCCCCTTGCCCGGATTTTCGGCCTGGGCCTGGTTCTGTATCCGGGCCACGCTTTGTCTCAATTTATCCGTGCTTGCGGAGAAAAGCATGTTTCCGAGCAGACCCAGGAGAACAGGGAATACAAAGGTAACCGCATAACGGATTATGACAATTCTGGCGTCCAAAAGGGCGAATTCCATGGGCAGCCGGGACAGGGTCCACAGGTTCTTGGCCGTGAGAAAGGCTATCACCGTTCCGATCCTGGCTCCGGAAACAAGCAGTGTGGCCGCCAGGGGAAAAAAGATATACGGCCCTCCCGGGACTATGGCCCCGGCCACTGCGGCCAGGAGGATGCCCCGGAATCCGGAGGCCTGCCCCAGCCATTTATTGACCGCCTGCGTGGAGGTGACCTGGGAAACAAGCCCGGCCACTGCAAAGGCGACCACAAGGAGGGGCAGGATATTCAGCAAAGTCCGGCCGCTTATAAGCAGTCCCTGCATAAGAGCGGGCGTGCCGTCCCGGTAAAACGCCAGCCCGGCCAGTCCGAGTATGGCCAGGGACATTATAATCAGGGTGTTGCGCATGTTTTTTTCCGGTCCGGAGTCGGGCCGAATTTAATCCGCGCTATCGTCTGCGGCCGCTAGCTTAATCAGCGTACGCATGAAAGCGGGTAAATCGTCAGGTGTGCGGCTGGTAACCAGTTTTTCGTCCGTGCATACTTCCTGGTCCACCCAGTTTGCCCCGGCGTTTACCAGATCGTCGCGAATGGCGAAAAAAGAGGTCACTGTCCGGCCGCGCAATATATCCGCAGAAGCAAGCATCCATCCCGCATGGCAGATGGCCCCGATTATTTTCCCCTGTTTGTGGAAATCGGAAACCAGGTCCACCATGTCCCTGTCCCGCCGCATGTGGTCCGGGGCGTAGCCGCCGGGAATTATAAGCGTGCCTGATTCCCGCACGGACAGATCCTGCGGGGCAGCGGTAGAGACCACGGTGGTTCCATGTTTCCCGGTATATTTTTTATCCTTTTCCGGGGCGACGATTTCCACCTGCGCTCCTTCCTCCAGGAAGCGATAGTATGGATACCAGAATTCATGGTCGTTAAAAATATTTTCCACTAAAATGACCGCTCTATGGTTTTTTAAAAGCATGAATTCCTCCTTGGTTTCAGGTGACGCATGCATCCCGGCACTTATGTTTGCAGAGTGCCGGGCCAAGAGCACACTCTACCCGGATTGGGCGTCAAAATTCAAGAACCATTCCGGAGCCCATTTCCATTACCGGATTGTCCCCGGCCAGGGCGATCTTGGAAGCAAGGTCGGTACAGTGCCCGGCATATAGGGAATCCAGGTTCAGTTCGGCCAGAAAGCGGCTGGTTTCCCGGAGAACGTCCTGAGCCGGGTCCTGGAGGTGCAGACCGCCGATAATGCTTTTCACCCTGTTTTCCCCGCATACATTGCGGGCGTGTTCAACTATATTGCATATCCCGGAATGGGAGCATCCGGTGATTATGATCAGTCCTTCCTCGGTCTTGCAGGCCAGGGCAGTGTCGTCATGCATAAAATCCGGGGTGGTTTCACCGGCTTTTACTCCAATGCTCACCAGTCCCTCGAAATCGTTTGAGCGGGGGATTTCCCCGAGAAAAAAGAGCCTGTCCGTCAGCTGCACCGGGTTTTTGGTTAAATTCATGGAATAACAGGCCTGCATTTCCTGCGGACCGACAAGCGGGCCGATGTTTACTCCAGGGGAAAATTCCACCCCTTTTAGGGCCTGGGGATGGGCGATGACCTCCGGCCTGCGGTGTTCAATACCCTCCAGGCTGGCGATGGTGTGCTCGCGGATGAGTTTTTCCACACCCCAGGTGTGGTCCAGATGGCTGTGGGAAAATATCAGATAATCCAGAAACAAAAGATCGCGTCCCATAATGCGGGCGTTGTGCCAGAAGACATCGCTGAAACCGCAGTCAAAAAGGATCTTTTTCCCACTGTCTTCTATCAGAATGGACAGTCCCGGTTCGGCCAGGTAATAGCGGTCGATAAAGGTGTTGTTGTCGGTAAGAATGGACAGGCGCATTTTTATCTCCCGTAGTCTGCGCGGTTTGATTGCCGGCCCGAATCCCGGACGGCAGAGGATTATGTTTATACAAAACAGAGTAATTGAATATACCTGATTGTCAACGGCGGGCAGGGGGGCGCCTATCTGGTGAACAGGGAGTCCCGGGTTTTTGTCAAACTTCATCCCCGGGTAAGAGGCCCGCGAATAACGCGAATGTACGCGAATGGAGAAGAGAATCAGAGGCTGATTCTTACACTGTTATTCCTCCTTGAAGTCGGACACACGGGTTCAAGGGTACATAAAAACCGTACGCGGCCGCAGGCCGCCCGTGTGTATCGCATAGCGATACCCGCGCCAACATTTTCTTTTTTCGGCCCGGGAAGCCTCCTACTTCACGCGGGTACTTGCGTACACGCGGCAAGAAAGAGAGCGTATCCG
>JBKHGE010000054.1:0-12993 GCA_046539845.1 Desulfonatronovibrionaceae bacterium | reverse complement strand
TCTGAGTGCCGGAGGCGAGAGGCAAAGAAAGAAAAGCTCACGCCCGCTCCCAAGGGTCGCTCAAGGCACAGAGCAAAGGCAGGAGAAAGAGAGGAGAAAAAATCATCTTCCCCGCGCCCCGCGCGGAGAACTTTTCCTCATGTTCCGAAGGAACAAGAGGAAAAACTGTCTTCTCTCCACTCTTCCTTGGCGGCTCTACCGAGTCCTCGAGGGGGCGAGAGACTAAAGCGTTTTATGATTTGGCTTAACCGGAAGGCCCTCAAAAATCGACAAGGGCAAGGCTACACAGCTATCCGTAGGCAAAAATTTACACTTACTGTAGCAACGTCTCAATCTGGAAACTTAAGAGCGGCCTGTTAATCCCTATTTTTGATCGGCGCAAATCAACGCGATCAGCCTCCAGAAAGCTCTTGTCTTTCTCACTCTTCACCACCCGGCCTATACTCAGGCACAACTTCTAAGAATTTAGCTTGGATTGTCTTCTTGTCCCTGGCCCGGGCGCAATCCTCCAGGTCACTGACAGCCCGGCACATTTTTTCCTGAAAACCGTCACCCCGAACAAGGGAATCCTTTTCCGACTCCAGGACCATGATCTTTTCATGCATGGTCTGAACAATGCCCTCTCCTTCGGTGATAAGCTCCTCATACAATTTTTCGCCCGGTCTTAGCCCGGTAAAGACAATATCTATATCTCTTTCCGGCTCTTTTCCGGAAAGACGGATCAAGTCCCGGGCCATATCCGCTATTTTAATTGGCACACCCATCTTGAGAATAAATATCTCCCCTCCCCTGCCCATGGACCCGGCCTGGAGGATCAGCTGAGTGGCCTCTTCCACGGTCATGAAATATCTGGTCACCTCCGGATGGGTTACGGTCACCGGCCCGCCGTGCTCTATCTGACGGCGAAAAAGGGGAACGACCGAGCCCGAGGAGCCCAGGACATTGCCGAAACGAACAGCCATAAAACGGGTGCCCCCCCCGGGAAAGGCATGCATCAGGAGTTCGGTCACCCTTTTGCTTGCCCCCATGACATTGGTCGGACGAACCGCCTTGTCCGTGGAGACAACCACGAAACGTTCCACTTCGGCGTCCCATGCAGCCTGCATAAGGACAAAGGTCCCCCGGATATTGTTTTCCACCGCCTGCCAGGGATTTTCCTCCAACAGGGGAACATGCTTGTAGGCCGCAGCGTGAAATACCACCTCCGGCTTTATCCGGGCAAAAACATCCTCGACAAGGTCCTTGTCCTGGCACTGCCCCAAAACCGGGGTCAGCTCATGAAAAGAGCGCTCGTGCCACAGTTCCATCTGAATGGAATACAACTTGGCCTCCGAGGAATCCAAAAGCACTATATGTCCCGGATTGAACTGCAAAATCTGGCGGCAAAGCTCGGATCCTATCGAGCCGCCGGCCCCGGAAACCAGGATCGTTTTCCCGGCGATATATGCGGCTATTTCCCGGTCATCCAATTCCACCTCCGGACGCCCGAGCAAGTCTGTGTAATTCACATCCCGAAGATGCTTCACACTGACTTTGCCCTCCATGAGCTCCCCAATACCAGGCAATATCTTATATCTGACCCCGGCCGCCTCGCATGTCTCCACAATCAGCCGGATCTTTTGCCCGGATGCGGAAGGAAGGGCAATAAAGACCTCCCGAATTTGATAGGAGGCGCAAATATCCAATAATTCATGCACCGCACCCAATACCGGGATTCCATGAATCAAACGGTTGATCTTATCCGGATCGTCATCCACAAAGCCGACCAGGCTCAAGCCCGTGTCCTTGCGCTCCAGGATCTCCCGGCACACCTTTTCCCCGGCATTCCCGGCCCCGACTATCAAGACCGGCTGCCCCCCTCTTGAGGCAGGCATAAAAGGCATCCTCAGGCTGGACGGGACCAAAGCCCCTCTGCGCCAGGCAAAGTAGCTCCTTATGGCCACCCGCAGCCCCCCGCACAGAAAAAGGGTCAAAAAGAAATCAATCCCGAAAACTGAGCGGGGAAAACCATAAAAGCGGAATAAATAAGCTATGCCGGCGATAAGCAGGGTCTCTCCGAGAAGTGAGGCCAGAAAAAGGCGGACCAGGTCTTCCAGGCTGGTATACCTCCACATACCGCGGTACAGACCGAATACGAAAAAGAAAAAGGCCTTGGCTGTGACCGCAAAGGGGACAAGGACCAGTGCCTGGTGCATATACCGGCCGGGCACGAAATCAAAACGCAGCAGATATGCGAACATCAAGGCCGCCGCCACCAACAGGGCGTCGCTTAAAAGCATTATATAGAATTTGGGGTTGGCCAGCTGAGAGCGTATTGTGTTCATGAATCGACAATCCGGGATTTGGGACAGCAGGATCTGATTATTGCGGATATTCGCTCAAGGTCCGCAAAAGTTAATTGCGTGCCCGAAGGCAGGCAAAGACCGCGTTGGAAAAGTAGCTCCGAGTTCTCTCCGCCCACCGGCCTGGCCCGGGCCCCTTTTTTCCCAAACACCGGCTGCAGATGCATGGGCTTCCACACCGGCCTGGACTCGATGTTTTCTTTTTCCAGGGCCAGGCGGATATCCTCGGGCCCGGCTCCGAATTCCTCCCGGTCCACAAGGATGACACTCAGCCACCGGCTGCATCTATTGTATTTTGCTTCCGGCATAAAATCGATCCCCGGGACTCCGGCCAATTTTTCCTTATAGTAGCTGAAAATCTCCCTCTTCTTTGCCACCCGCTCCGGCACCACCCGCATCTGCCCCCGGCCGACTCCGGCCAGGATATTGCTCATGCGGTAATTGAAGCCAAGTTCGGTGTGTTCGTAATAAGGGAGAGGCTCCCGGGCCTGCTGGGAGAGCTTGCGGGCATGGTCTATAAGCTCCCTGTCGTTCGAGGCCAACATCCCCCCGCCAGAGGTGGTCAGGATCTTATTGCCGTTAAAAGAATACACCGCGGCATATCCGGCCCGGCCTGCGGCAAGCGTGCCTTTGCGGCCGCGGTATTCGGCCCCCAGAGACTCGGCCGCATCAATAATGACCGGAACTCCATGCCCTTGGCAGACATCGAAAAGCGCATCATAATCACAGCACTGACCATACAAATCCGTGGGAATCACGGCCCGGGGAAGCTGCCCCCTCTCAGCCAGCCTGTTAAGCTCCGCTTCGAGCAGACCGGGGTGCATATTCCAGGTGTGCTGATCACAATCAATAAATACCAGTCCTCCGCCTTCGATTACAGCCGGGGAAACGCTGCCGATAAAGGTCAATGTGGAGGCCAGGACTTCGTCCCCGGGCCTGATCCCCAAATGCCTGAGCACCAGATGCATGGCCGCTGTTCCGGAAGAAAGGGCTAGGCAGTGCTTCCAGCCGGTAAATTCGGCGAATTCGCGCTCAAAGGCATCCACTTGCGGACCGAGTGGAGCAATCATGTTCGAGGCAAAGGCCTCGGAGACAAACTTTTGCTCCTCCCCGGACATATGCGGAGGGGAAAGATATATTCTTTTATTTATAACCAAAGATTTCCTTCTTCATTCGCGCTTATTCGCGCAATTCGCGGGCCACTCTTCTACTCTTTTTCTTCCCGCTAATAACGCTAATCAACGCTAATATTTACCAGACAGTCTGGACATGGTTGTACTCCCGAATTTTCCGGTCGCAGGTCACCAAAGGGGCCCCATAGCGCCGAGCCAGGGCTACAATAATTCTATCAGCAGGGTCTTTATGGAAAGTACCAGGAAGGCGCGTGCTTTCTATGGCATCAAAGGGGTACAGGGGCTCGACGTTAATACCTGGATAGGACTGAGCGGCAGCATACCAGGAATCAAAGTCCATGGGCAAGATAAGTTTCCCGATATGGACCTTGATTGCCACCTCCCAAACCGAAATAACAGATAGCTTTAGACCGTGCAGCTTTTCTTCATGAGCGATTTTTTCTTGGGCGGATGCAGAGAGATGATCAGGATTGTGCAGCCACCAAAGCCACACATGAGTATCAAGGACAATCATTCCTCCAGAGCCTCCCACATATCTGGAAGCGGAGCGTCAAAATCACCATGCACTTGAAATGTGAGGCCACGGAGGGGGTAATTATTTTGCTCTTCTTCCGGAGTGTAGATTACCAGCTTGGCAACCGGTTTCCCATGCTTAATGATAGTCACTTCCTCCCCTGAGACCACCAGTTCAGATATCAAGCTGGGAAGGCGTTGCCGGGCTTCGGAAATATTCATTGCTTTCATAACCTTGCTCCTTGCGATTGTTATTTTGTACAAAAATATTGTACAAAATAACACTAATGTCAAGGACAAATAACTAATGAAAAAACTCCGGGACATTCCGCTCTCGTCCCGGGCGGTGAGGCCCCCTCTTCATTCGCGGCCATTCGCGTAATCCGCGGCCTCACTTCACCCTGTAAGCCCGATTGTGGGGGAAGTTATCCACCACCAGCTCAAAATGCTCTTCGAATCTCCCCGGATCGCCAATCAGCATTCTGACCATAAGGGAATCATAAATCTTATCATCCATGAGAAACAGCTCCCGCCTTTTGGTATTGAAGACCGCATGCACCCCTCCGGCATTTGTCCATGTTTTTTTCTGATTACCCTGCTCGGTCAGATAATCAATGCTTTTAAGGGGCACGGTCCTCCCATCCCTGAGATGCAAAACTCCCTGGCCTGAATCCAGGCGGATGTCCGAGGTCACCCGCTGCAACCGGCCCGGAAAGGTGTTTCCGGAGACCAGATCCCAGGTCCCGTAGAAACTGATCCAATAGGAAAGACGGATATTATCCCAGGAAAGGACCAGGTACTGCTCGGGCAGCTCTGGCCAGGAGTAACGTTTGTTCTTCATGGATTCTACATACTCCCGGGCCTTTTCCCTACCCATCTCCCGAAGCGGTTTCACCGGATCTCCAGGATAATTTTGGGCCTCACCCCGCTGCACAGGTAAAGTGCCGTTTTCCTCCATCTCCTTATACTGCCTAAGCTGGGCATGCAGGGTGAATTTCATCAGCTGCGCCGCCTGCAACGGCGAATCCGTGGTATGCACCCGGGCCAGGGGGTAGAGGAACTTGCCTCCATGCTGCCCACCGTCTCCGAAGACGCGTCTTTGGGCATAGTACTGCCCGGCGTATCCATAATCCCACCACTGCCAGAGCTGGGCGTCCGGCCCCGCCTTTTCCCCAACTTGGGCAAAAGTTTTGGCGTAGGCCGGGGGCAGAATCGGCGAAGGCTTCAAATTAAGAGAGACATTCAAAAGCGGCCAGGTAACCAGAAGGGCCAGAATGATCTGGGCCAGCCAGCGCCTGAGGCGGGACTGCCCAAAATCCAGAAGAAGGCGGTTCACACCGAAGGCCAGGCCGATCCCCAGGGCCCCGCCCCCGAACATGGCAAAACGGTTGCCGAGCTTTACACTGGCTATGCTTAGTCCCAAAAGGGGCAAAAAAACTATAAACAGCGGTCTTTTCCAGACCAGATACACATACCCGGCCAAAGCGGGCCAGAATATCCACCATCCGCCTGCGGTGCGGGAGAACATGGCTCCCCAATTCACATTCTGAGCCTCGCGCACGCTCTGGGCGATAGCCGGCAGATCCAGGGAGGCATTGCCCACGGACTCGGCCGGTGTGAGCTTGGCATACCCGAGTACCTTGTATACGGCGCTGAATAAAGCAGAAAACATGTCCGGTCCGGCCAATATCAAGGTTACTGCCCCCAGGACCCCGATACCGGACCATTTATCCAGAAAATCCGGTCGATAAACAAACACCCCGCAGGCGGCCAATCCGGCTGCAAGCCCGAGAACACCCCCGAATCCGCAGATAAAAAGGATACAGCCCCCGCAGATAAAAAGCCTGTATTTTTTAACCGGGGCTAAAACCAATCCGAGGGCAAAAGCAGTCCCGGCCAGGGCCAGGGCCACCTGGGGCTTATAAAACCAGTCGTACCCGTATATAAGGAGTCCGATGCCCACCGCCCCGAGGAGGAACAAAAGCGGATTCAAGCTCGCCGCGGACTCGAATTTATCCCTTTTCCATTCCCTCCGGCAAATGCCGGAGAGCCAAAGGACAAGTGAGCAAGCAATGGCCAGGGGGAAAAAAAGAGCCACTATGTCCGTATCCAAAAACCCCAGCCTGGTGCGCAGAAGATAGCCCAGACAGCCGGCAGCCATTACTCCGGAGACAAGACCGGCTTCAGGCTGTTTCTTTTTCCAGGCCAAAAGGGCCGGGGGTAAAGCGGCCAGGGGGGCGATAATCACCGGCAGCCAAAAACCAATATTGGCTGTCTTGAACCCGAAAATTCCGTGCAGCAGCTTGAGCAGCCCGCTCAGGGCAGAACCGGTCTTACGATTGATCCCTTCCGCCCCGGCCAGCCAGGCGTAGGCATCATGGGTGGCCATGAGATACTCGCCGTTAAACTGCATCCCCGGAGCACTCCAGCCCGGAAGCTCAAAGAGCCTGAAGACCAGATTGAGTGCATAGACCAGAATGCAGAGCATAAGTATCTGCCCGGCTGCCTTGCCTGGTTTTGGCATCTGCGGCGCTGCAGCCGGGGCAAAGGAGTCCTCCGGTCCGCCTTTTCCTCCGGTTTTTTCTTCGGCCTGAGTCTTATCCTGCGCCTTTCTACGGCTTTTCTTACCCATATAATCCCCTTGAAGCGATCACTGTCATCCGCTGACAATCGTTTTCCATATGTATCTAAGATCCGTTCCAAACGACCAGTTCCGGACATATTCCCGGTTCAACCGCACCTTGTCCGGCCAGAGCACCTCATCGTTGTACTGCCGGGGATTTTCCTGCTCTGCGAGCAGTTTTTCCTCATTGCGGTATTTAAGGGTCGCCGGTCCGGTAATGCCCGGACGGACACTCAAGACAATCCTGTCCTCACCCTCAAGCCGATCCGCGTATCCGGGCACATCCGGCCTGGGACCGACAAAACTCATATCCCCCTTGAGCACATTTATCAATTGCGGGAGTTCATCAATCTTGGTTTTTCTCCACAAGCGGCCAAGCCTTGTTATCCGCCGGTCCGTGCCGGTGGTCACTGTAGTGTCCATCCCGGGCACATCCCGCATGGTCCGGATCTTTATGACCCGGAAAACACGACCGTCCCTGCCCACCCGATCTTGGGTGAAAAATCCGTTTTTGCGCGTATCCAGACTGGCCAAAAGCCAAGCAGGCAAAATGATCCACAAGGTAAAGGCCAGACCCAAAGCAGCCCCCAGCAGATCCAAGCCGCGCTTGGCAAATCTCTGACCAAGGCCAAGTCCATGAGTGCTTTCAACCATTTTGTTCCCAACCAGGCTTCAGGCCCCTTTTATCCACCATTCGCTTAGATTCGCGTAATTCGCGGGCCAATTCATCTTCTCTTTTCACTCCGCTAATATCCTCGTTTGGATATTAAAGCGCTGATTACGCAGGTTGGCGCTGATAAGAATATCTCTATAACTTAGGCCCCGTCCCCCGGTCACTCGGAGGTAAGAGCTTTAGTCTGCCAGCCATTGCTGCGGCAGGTTAAAGATATTCAATTCGCGGCTATTCGCGTGATTCGCGGGTCCCCTCCCAAAATTTACCCCCCTGCCTCTCACTCCTCTTTAGAAATTATTCGCTTTAAAAGCGCAGCATCTTCATCCTGATCGGGCTCTACCATCTGCTTAGGAAACGAATCCGGCACGCTGTCTCTTCTGCACAGGGGCATCCCCAGGCTCCCGGCCTTGCGCTCGATCCGGCTTAAGGTCCCGCGGACATCAGCGCATAAATCCTCATAGTTGACCGTCAGCATGTCATAACCATATTCAGAAAAAATAAGCTCGTGTATGCCGCGTACCTGGTCCACCACCAAACGGTGCCTGCTATCGCAAGCCACTGTTTTCAACCCGGCGGGGCATATAGAAAATGGTGCAGACTCCGGGGTCAATTTCAGGAGGGAATAAGCATTAGACAAAAGATCTCTTTGTAAGTGGATAAACAAAACTCTGGGAAAGACCTCTCTCAGAACGGAGATGGCGAAAACATGCCCAAGATAGCCGGTTATCATAAAGTCCGCACCGGTCCTGTCCAACGCCTGCTTCAGCTCCCGGAGCTTTTCGGGAGCCAGCAGCTCTGAATTTTGCTCCAAGCCCTGACCAAGCCAGTGCCGCCAGAACCTCAATCCCTCTGCCTCACCGCACATACCGGACACAAAACCATGATTGGAGCAGAAGGTACTTTCATAATGCCCACAAAGTTTTCTCGTGGCCAAATAACCTATTACAGGAGTTGCATACAAAAAATTGGATATGTTTCTCAGGCTGTAACCGCGGAAAGCAGAAGAAAGTACCTGGTAAGTAAGGGTGGAGCCGCTTCTTGGAGGGGCCAAAATGCATACCAGACCAATATCGCCTTGCCTGTTTAAAAAAGGACGGACAAGACGGTCAAGGAAACCAAAGTACTTGTACTTTTCCTGCAAAAACCGCAGTACCGGCATCAAAGCCGAGTCTCTGCGCATTATGAACACCTTCTGATTTCTTCATGCCGCAGGAGAACAGACAGTCTCTTTCCTATTGGGCCTCTCCTTGTATACAAAAATCGCCGCAGCGGGAATAAGATTCTTGCCAGCATGGCAACATCAAATCTATAGGCAATATGCAGATCACAATAGGCTTTCCGAAATTTGAACTTGTCTATAAGGAAATCATGGATATTGGTATCATGAGACAGGCTCCGGCTGCCGTCATGCACATACCTGAATCCCTTTGCCTGCAGGTAATGGTGGTTCATTTCGTAGAACAGGGTATAGCTGGAATAATTTTTCAAGTAGGAAGGATCAAAATAGATGGTCTCGTAAAAGCAGGTAGGGCCGAGTATCAGATTTTCACTGAATCCGGCCAGCCTCTTGCTCGGCTTATCCCAGACCCCCCATATCTCGTAAACTCCGGACTCTTCCAGCATGCAAACATGCTTCTCAAACTGTATTTTGTTTACCGGCTGTTCAAAGGTGGAGAAGCGTTGAAAGGCATTAATATAAGTCTGATATCCTTCGGTTCGCAAATGATTGAAGGTGACCGGACCGGCGGCAAACTTTTTTTGGCCGCGACGGATCTTGCTCCTCGTATTTGAGCTCAGCTCTTCCAGCCCGCCGAAGAAATCCTTTATGATATACCAGAACGCGGAATCATCCTTGTCAAAATGATTGGTCCAGCGGATAAATCTGGCGCCTGTTTTTTTTAACAACTCCTCTTGCTCACTCCGGTTGAGTTCTATCTCCGCATGAGGAGGCGTAAGAGGCAAGAGAACGCCGTGGTGCATGAACCAGTAGATGCCTTTGTATTCAAACATGACTTTTTGTCTTCAAGCTCGCATCAATTTGCACCAGGAGGGTAATACGAGACACAGACAAAAGCACCATCCGGACCGAAAACAGATCAAAGACTCGCTTGTCCCATCCTGGACAAAAAATGGCCATCCATTTCATTTACCCCCCATTGCCCTGATAATCGCCTCGTTTACCTTGTGAACATCATACTTGTTTCGCGCAATACGCAAACTCTCCCATCCCATTTTTTCCGCCAGTTCCGGAGCCTGAATAAACCTCTCCATAGCCTGCTCCAGGCTGTGCACGTCCCTCGGCCGGACCAAAAAGCCGTTTTCTCCATCCACCACTGTCTCTCGGCAGCCCGGGGTATCAGTGGTTATTACCGCCCTGCCCGTGGCCATAGCTTCCAGTACAGTCCTGGGCGTTCCTTCCCTGTAGTAAGAAGGCAGGACATAGACCCTGCAGTCTTGCAATGCCGGACGGACATCCTCGAGTCGGCCCAAGTATTCTATAACACCTTTCTTCTGCCATTTGTCCAGTTCCTCCTGACTGATGCTGTCCGGATTGGAATCCAAGTTTCCGGCCAGCTGGAACTTGGCCTGGGGATGCCTTTCCTTGACCCTTTTGGCTGCCTGGTAATATTCTCGTATTCCCTTTTCTCCCAGCAGTCTGGCTATGAGCAGAAACACAGGTTCTTTTGGCAGAGGCCGGGAGATATACCAGTCCAAATCAACTCCTGAGCCATTAACCAGGATTACCGGCACATGGGCAGGCAACAGGCGCTGCCTCTGAAAGACATGCCTATCGTCCGGATTCTGGAACAGTACTCCAAAACTGCTTTTAAGGGCATAGCGGTATAGTTTGCGGACCAATCCGCCAACAACTTTTTGTTTAATTGAACCGTTTCCGAAAGCATATCCCAAGCCGGTGATCATCCCGTAGACCTGTGTATTGCCGGAATTTCTTGCAGCCAGATGGCTGTAGATCACCGGCTTGACAGTATAGGCCAGTATTTTATCCGGTCTTTCCAACCTGATGATGTTTCTAAAAGCCGCAATCGTCTTTAAATCCGAGACAGGGGAGAGCCCTGCCCTGGCTATGGGGATATGGTGATAGCGAACACCCATACCGGATAGTTTATCTCTGATCTCCGGATCAGCATTTGGAGCACAGGCCACAATATCGTGGCCTTTCTCCACCAGGGTCTTCAAAAGCGGCCCCCGGAAATTGATCAAGGACCTGGCAACTCCGCCTGCTATCATTATCCGCATACAAAACTTCTTTTGGCTTTTGCCTGTCCTTCCTTGCCCCACTTCTCTACGCTATAAAAACGCATGTCGCATGCCAGAAAAACGGAAGCAGCCAAGCTATTCAGCATTCTTTGCCTCGCAGACTAGGCGATACATATCCTCATACTGCCTGACAACCTTACCCAGCTCAAATCTCTCTTCAACCCTCTGCCTAGCCCTTTTACCCAACTCGGTCCGGCCTTCAGTCTCCATATCGATCAGCTCCTTAATTGCCATAGCCAGTGTCTCCGGATCCCTGGGCGGGACAACCCGACCGGTATCTCCCACTATCTCAGCAGAATCCCCCACATTCGTGGCCACGCAGGGTACCTCGCAGGCCATAGCCTCGCCCAGAACATTGGGGAATCCTTCGCCATAAGCGGAAGAAAGGCAGGCCACATCCAGTGCGGCAGTTATTCTGGGCATATCACTTTTGGGTCCCAAAAGAAAAAACCGGTCTTCAAGACCGATCTCTTTAATCCAGCCGCAAAGCTCTTCGTTTTCCCGGTCCATGCCCGGGCCGCAGAACATAAAATAAACTTCTAACCCTTGGTCTTTCAAGTGCTTGCTCGCCTGAACCAAGTTGAAGTGATCTTTTTGCGGATTGAATCTGGCTGCCATGCCTATAAGTAAGGCGTCTTGTCCCAGCCCGAGTTCACTACGCAGTGACCTCCTGGCTTCCTTGTTTGGGCCAAATGCCTCCAAATCAAAGCCGTTGGGTATGACCAGCATCCTGTCTTGGTCATATCCCAGGCTGGCATGCACCCGCCTGGATTCTTCCGAGCAACAGACAATCTTTTTGGGAATCCAGCGCGAAAGCAAGGCGCATGCCTTAGCAGTCCAGATAGTGGTCTTTTTGTTTTCCCTGGGATGCAGATTGCTGTGCCGGATGTTCCAGACCACCGGATAATTTCCGGCCATTTTTGCAGCCAATCCGCCTATTAAATCAGCGTGATACATCCAGGTTTGAATAACATCCGGATCGTAATTACGAATCAGCCGGCTAAGCCTCCATATCCCCCGGGGATCGGGTACTCCTCTTGACATATTGACCGCTTGCACCGGAACTCCCAAAGCCTCGATTCTCTCAGCCATAGGTCCTTTGCCCAATAAAGAAACAGCCTGACTGGCATAAAGACCCTTATCCATACGTGAGAGCAGCTTGTAGAGCATGGTCTCTGCGCCGCCAGTGGAGAGGCCGGTTATGATGTGCAGGAGTTTCAATTCGTTATTCATTTTAATCTTGCTCATCCGGAAGCAGAGCTTCTTCCAAATACTTTCTGGCAATCTTCTCCGCCGAGAAATCCTCCGCCCTGGCCTTCCTCCCTTCCGGTGTCCCTGCCGGTGTTATCAAAGCCCTAACTATTCCGTTCGCCAAAGCCCCAGGATCATCATAAGGCACCAAATAACCATGCACCCCATTTTCCAGGATATCTCCGGGTGCGCCAGGGCAGTCTGTGGACACCACAGGCACGCCTGTAGCCAGAGCTTCCACCAAAACATTGCCAAATCCCTCCCACCTGGTGGAGAGGACAAAGACCTTGGACTGGCGCACCACTGCCATGGGGTTTTGCACAAAGCCAGGCATATGTACCCGGTCCTTGATGCCCAGCCCCTCAGCCTGCCTAGTCAAAGACTCGCGTAGCTCTCCTTCACCCAGAATAACCAGATGAATCTTAGTATCCTCCAGCCTGGCAAAAGCGGATAACAGGATATCAAAGCCTTTTTGCGTAGCCAGCCGCCCCACTGAGCATATATAGGGAGGACGCGGCTCAGGCAGCCACTCTAAAGATATCGGCTCAGAATCTAGCGGGGGAATTGTAATGGGGTTGCTGAATACAGCCGCCTTGTTTCTGACCCTGATTCCTGCCTGTTCCATACTATTCAAAGTTTCCTGGGAATTAGCTATAACAACATCCGCTAAGGGATAAATAATTCTCATCAAATATATGAGCCATTTTTTTTGCAGGCGCATAAATAAACTGCCAGACTGCGGAAGCACAACATTTGCCTCCCGCAGGATAGTACGGCAGGGGCGTCCGGCCAACAGAACAGCCAGCATGCAAATAATATTCACATAACTCATGCTGGACATCAGCACCTGAGGCTTGTATCTGCGCATATACTTGACCAGGGCCCAAACAGAGCGCGACGCCCTGTTGGTTCCCAGATCAATCACCTGGACTTCCGTCCTCAACTCATCAAGAAACTCACCTTCCTTGCGGGCCAATACAACGTGTAACGGATGATCGGTCAGTTCAGGCAAGGCATTGACCAAATTGACCACGACCTTTTGCGCCCCGCCGCCGTTTAAGGCCGGAATGAAAAAGGCTATAGGCCTGTTATTATCAGTATGCATATCTTTTTGTTTTATAAGGCCTAAAACGAGCGATTTTTATTCAGTTGTAATTTATTCTTTGTCGAGTAACACGA
>JBKHGE010000053.1:0-13159 GCA_046539845.1 Desulfonatronovibrionaceae bacterium | reverse complement strand
GTCCCGGGGAGCCAGAAAACAATCTTTAGCGATTTGCTAAAGTCCGAAAAGCCCCGAGAGATGCAAGTCTCTCGGGGCTTTTTTAGTGGTGCGCCCGGCAGGGCGCATCCACTTGGAGGTGAAAGTCCTCTCCAGGCCCGACAAGGGGAACTGGTAGCCGGACGGCAAGGGTGTCCATCGCGAGGTGGAATCTGAAGGAAGCCGCAGGCAAAACGCTGACCCGACGAACAGAAATCACATACAAGGCGGCCATGCCGGGTGAGGAGGCCATTATCTTCAAAGCCCGATACTTGTACGGAAGACATGTATGGAGATAATTCTTTCCCAAAGATGCCCCAGGCTTGCGCCCCATATATTTTATAAGTTCAGATGTAGACATAATGGACAAATTACCTTGTTTTGAGTTAAGTATGGTCCAGTAAATGGATTATGAGGGAGATTTGCGGATAAAAATATCCGGTTTCTCTTCCCGTTAACGGCTGGGAGGGAATCGGAGCAAAGGGAGGTCTTTATCATGCTCAGTTTAGACAAGAATTATGATGAACTCTTGCGGGTCGGAAGGCCGCCCAATGTGACCGAGCTTTTCCCCAATTCCCGGGCCCTTCTGGTCAGCGGCAAAATTGTGGACCGGGCCATGCGCCAGAAAACAGGGGCCATGACCATTGCGGCGAATGGTCGCAATACCTTTGTTATCCGCGGGGTATTAAAGGCGGCGCAGCGAGCCAATGCCGCGGTCATTCTGGAGATCGCCAAGTCCGAGGGCGGCCCCAAACCTTACTGCGCCGTGAATATGTGGAATCTGGCCCGGATTGTGGATGCCTTTTGCAACGAACTTGGGGTTACCGTGCCGGTGGCGATACATGCCGACCATTTTGCGATCAAGAACGAAGGGGATCTCCAGAAGGCCAAGGTCCAGATCCCGTCCGTATTTGATGCCGGAGTAACTTCCATTGCCATTGATGCCTCACATCTCCCGGACCAAGATAATCTATTGGCCAATCTGGAACTGGCCGAGTATGTTCCAAATTGGTCCGGGTATGAAACCGAGGTGGGCGAGATAAAGGGCAAGTCCGGCATGTCTACTCCGGAAGAGGCCCTGTTTTTGATCCGCGGTCTTAACGCTAGCGCTCTGTTCCCGGACTGGATCGCCCTGAATAACGGGTCCACGCACGGTCTGGAGTCAACCGGCGGGGATATTGACGTGGAGTTGACCGCCGAGATTCATGCGGCCCTTGAGCCATACAAGGTATCCGGTGCCCAGCACGGGACATCAGGTAATAATTATGATCACCTGCGCCGGATTGTAAAAAACACCCGGACCACCAAGGCCAATGTAGCCACTGCCCTGCAGATGCTTTCCTGGGGGGTGCGCGTGAATGAATTCGGAAACGCCGAGCTTGATGCGCAGGGCAATTTTATCAAGGAATCGGACAAGGGCGTGACAGACGAGCTGTGGGAGGAGATGGTTGCCTACGCCAACGAGCAGGGGTGGCAGAAAAATAACTACAAAAAGTTGAATCTGCCGTTTGAAAATCTGCTCCAGAGTGAACCCCGCAATGTCCGCCAACGGATGGTAAAAGCAGTGGAAGACTTTACCTTCTTTTTGCTGCAAGACGTGTTTAATGCCGGAGAAACCGGGGATATAGTCAAGGAAATTCTGCTGGATAAAAAGAGCCATGATCCGGGCCCGAAGGCAGAGCGCCTGGAAGATCCGAAAGTGTGGACTAGGGAGAAAATCGCTTCCATGTAATCCGAAAGGGCGGCAAAAGCGGGTGTTATGGACGATATCCATCCGGAGATGACTGTTCTGGAAGTTATATCCAGCTACAGGGAAACGGAACCGGTCCTTAAGGCCTATGACGGCCAGGCCGGGGAGTGCATCTGCTGCAGTTCTCTGTTCGATACCCTGGCTGAGGTCATCCGCAAATACGGTCTGGACCGGGAGGAATTCATGCGCCGCATAAAAAAGGCCGCAAGGAGTTCCTGCACACCAGGATGATAAAAAAGGCCCGGCGATTCGCCGGGCCTCTTCTTTAATCTACCGCTGTCTGTTCAAAAGGGCTACTCGATAACGATGCACTCTCCAGGACAGGTCTCGGCCGCTTCCTGAACATCCTCGTCGGTCCCGGCATTGGGATCGATAACATAAGCCTTTTCTTCATCCTCATTGAAGCCGAAGACATCAGGGCATACCTCCACACAGGCTTCACAGCCCATGCAACATTCCTCGTCAATTGTTATTGTCCGTGCCATAGAGTCCTCCATGAAGTTTTTGGGGTAACATCTGTTTCCACCTGTATCAGATCAGTCCATAGACTTTTTCTGAGTATTTTTCAATACCCTTGATCCCTTTGGGCAAAAATCATTTTTGTTCCTTGCAAAATCCTCTGTACATGCCGGGCAGGAAGTGGATCAGCCGGGGGCATGCAGGCTTTGCGCCCTGGCCTGGGCCAGCTCGCTCTCTTCTTTTTTGCCCTGGGCCTCAAGTGCCCGGCTCAGGGTGAGCAGATATTCGCGGCTGTCCGGGGCCAGGCTTGCGCTTTGCCGGGCCAGCATCTCGGCCATTTCCGGATCGTCTCCGGACTGGAGATATATCCGGGCCAGCAGATGCAAAGAATGCGGGTCGCGGGGATAGGTAACCAGGGCTTGATGCAGCAGGTCCCGGGCGGTCTCCAGGTCGCCCTTTTTAAAGGCCACTCGGGCCAAATGCCTGGGAGCTATTGTCTTTCCCTGTTCGCTGTCTTTTGCCTTTTGATAATAGGCAGCCGCTCGGTCCAGCTCGCCCCGCCCCTCGGCCAGCAGCCCCAGTCTGAACAGGCAGAACACCTGTTGTGGATCTGCGGCCAGTACCTTTTCAAAGGCCTTTTGGGCCTCGTCTGTTTCGTTCAGCCGCATGCAGACGCAGCCCAGATTGTACAGGGCTATGCTGTCCTCCGGCGCCCTGGAAACAGTCTCCCGGAAACAGGAGCTTGCCTCCGGGAGCATATCCAGTCTGGCATAGCATATCCCCAGGGAATTACGGGCCAGGTGGTTATTTGCATCCAGGGTGAGGGATGTCTTGTATTCCTCCAGGGCCGAGAACAGATCGCCTTCGGCAAAGAATCGGTCCGCGCTGATATTGAAGGATAGGCTGTCCAGCACTGCCACCCGGGGAGGAGAAAGCATCAAAGCGTGCTCAAGGGCCTTGTGTACATTGCGAATGACTGCAGAGCGGGAGTGATCCAAAAAAGGGTATCCGGCAATACCCATGCAGGAGTGCATTCCCAACTCCTTGCGGCAGATTTCCTCCATGCGCAAACAGGAGGGGTAAATATCTTCAGGCCGCATCCCGGGGATAAAGAAAATAAGGGAGCCGGATCCATATCTCCCGCCCACGCTGTTCTGGGGCAGGTGCTCGGAAGTCCTTTCCGCAATTTTTTTCAGCTCCTGGTTCTCGCTGTATTCCGGTCCCCGAACCATTCCGTTCTCTCCCAGACGGATGATAAGCAAAGAAAATGTTTCGGGTTCGTTTTTTATCCGGTCCCAGAAATGCAGAAAATCGCGGTGGGTGAATAGGCCGGTCAAAGGGTCGCGGCTGGGATTGGACCTGCTTTCTTTCTGCCCGTCGCTTATCTGCAGCTCCCGGTCCCTGGGAAGCAGGTCCAAGGTGTCGCCGCTGGCTATGGGCCAGGCAGGATCGTTTAACTGGAGTACTTCTCCCATGGCCTCTCGGTCCCGGACGTCCACGAGCACGATCTCCGCTTTGGGCAGAAAAGGGCGCTCCGGGGCATCTCCGCCTCCGGTCCCGTAGCTGTCCGAAGTAACCACAAAGCGCTGTCCTTCCCGGGCACCGGCGAATCTGCCCACATCAACCAATACCCGCCCCAGAGGCAAAGGTTCAATGATCCTGCCTCCGGAGCGCAGGATACGACTGAAGGCGCAGAAAGGGCGGTTCAGCCCGGCTGCATACCTGCGGGCGGTCCTGGCTTTTTCCAGGATGTTTCTGGCCGTGTCCAGCGGGGCGTTTCCTCCGCCGGGTCCGTCTATGTCCTGGGGAAAAGAGGCCAGGCCGGCGCTGACGGACAGCACCACCCTCTCCCGGGTAAGCGGCGTCCTGAGCTCGATGCCGGCTACTTTGGCCGCGATGTCCCGGGCCAGTTGTTTCCCCGCCCGGTGGTTGGTGTTAGACAAAAGCAGGGCGATTTCGTCGTCGCCTTCCAGGCGGGCGGCCACAGCGTGGTCGGGTGCGGCCTGTTTAACGCATCCCGCGGCCTGTTGCAGGACCCGGTCGCTTAGGGCGAATCCATAGCGGCTGCTTATGTGCCGCAGGTTGTCCACCTTGACCACCATTACGCTGAACATGGCCTTGAATGTGCTTTCCGGCCAGGCACTGGCACCGGATTCCAGTCCGGAGCATATCTGTTCGATGTCCCGGGCGGCGATATCCAAAAACGTGCCCCGGTTATACAATTCGGTGAGCGGGTCGGTCCTCTTTGCCTTGTACAGACGTAGATTCTCCAGGCACAGGTCCAGGACCGGGGTCAGCACCTCGGTCTTTGGCATTTCTGTACTTTGATCCTTGGTCCTTCTGGCCACCATAATGCCCAGCAGGGTATTGTTCTGGACCAAGGGTAAGAGGAGCCTGTCCTTTTCTTCCAGGATGGTGTATCCGTGTTCGGTACGCATGTTTTCCGGCACCTTGGGGGGGAAGAACAGGCTTAAGCTCATTCCGGGGAAAAAGGGGGCGAGAGTGGCGTATAAGGGACCTTCCATAGCGATCAGGTCCTCGCGCTTGAGAATTGCCGTGGGATCGGATATGTTTTGCATTACCTGCTCACAGAGATTTTTCCGGCTTGAAGTTGTTCGGGGACTTCTGTGTCTGTAGCCCGCTGACCGGGCCAGGCTGAAGGTCCGGATCCGGGGCGCTGGTAGTGTTATCTGCCCTACAATGGGTGGCTTTGTCCAGAATAATTGAAAATTAACTGTCTTTTGAGGTTTGAAGCGGTCCGAATCAAAAAAAGTTTGGTCGGTATTTTGTCCCGGCAAGCTTGGGCCGCGAAAAAAGACGTTTAAAGCCAATGGATTAAAAACAGGAGGCACCTTGGAACTCTTTGACGCCTTGTACAACAGGAGGAGCATCCGTAGATTTACCGGTCAGAAAGTGGATCGGGAACATGTGGCCAGGATTCTGGACTGCGGGCGCTGGGCCCCGAGCGGACTGAACAATCAGCCGTGGCGCTTTTTGGTCGTGAACCGTGACGATCCCCGCAAAGATGGGCTGCAGGGATGTACAAAGTACAGCCACGTGGTCTTAGCGGCCGATATTTTGATTGTTGTCTTTCTGGCCAAAGAAGCAATGTACAGTCCGGTCAAGGATTATCAGGGAGTCGGGGCCTGTATTCAGAATATGCTTCTGGCCGCGCACGGATTGGGTCTGGGGGCGGTCTGGCTCGGAGAAATCCTTAACCGGGAAGACCGGGTACATGAAGTCCTGGGGACGAACAATTCCGAGCTGGGGCTGATGGCGGTATTGGCCTTGGGCCACCCGGAAGGGGAGGGCGGTTCGAACCGCAGGGAGCTTAGTGAACTCATGCTGGAGGACTGATAATGATAAGCATCAAGACGTTTGCCCTGGGGCCCCTGGAGACCAATTGCTTTTTGGTCCACAACGGCTCCATTGCCGTGGTGATCGATCCGGGCGGGGACCCGACTGAGGTGGTGGATTTTCTGCGGGCCAGGGGCCTTGCCCTGCAGGCGGTCCTGAACACCCACCTGCATTTCGATCATATCCAGGGCAATGCCGGTCTGGCCCGGGAGTTTTCCGCCCGCATTCTGGCCTCGTCCGCGGACGGGTTCCTTCTGGACGCAGAGGTGGGCGGAGGTGGATTCATGGGCTTCCCCCGAACTCCCGGGTTCGAATACGAGGACCTTTCCCCCGGAGAGTACGAATTTGCCGGAAATATATGTAATGTTTTGGCCACCCCCGGCCACAGCCCGGGCAGCCTGTCCTTTTATTTCCCTGAGGCCGGGGCTGTTTTTTCCGGGGATCTGCTGTTTTATCGCTCTATAGGCCGGACTGATTTCCCCGGGGGGGATCAGGACCTGCTCATTAAATCCGCCCGGGAGAAGATATTTACCCTGCCCCCGGAGACCATGGTGTATCCGGGGCACGGCCCGGAAACCCGGGTGCGGGACGAGGAGCTGCACAATCCGTTTTTTGCCCGGGTCTGGCACCCCTGACAGTTTCGTATGCGCGTCTGGCATTACAGCTATGTACAGGAGGGGGGAGGGGCTGCTGCAGTAGCCAAGTATCTGATCCGGTATACTTCCGGGGCCGAGTACAGACATGTGTGGGAAGTCTCCGGACCGGGGCCGCAGGGACTGGCTGAGGCCGGGCCGGGCGACGTGCTCCACCTTCACTCCTCCGGGGATTGGGTTGGGCTTATGTCCGGGCTGGACAAAGCCTCTCCTCTGGTCATAACAGCCCACGACTGTGCTCTTTTTACCGGGGGGTGCGCATTCCCCCTTGACTGCGTTCAATGGAAAAAAGGATGTAATTCCTGCGGCCGCGGGTTCCCCGGGGCAGACCGGGTCGCTGGCCAGAAAAAAGAGCTGGTGGCCTCCCTTGACCCCGTGCTGGTCGCTCCGTCAGTCTGGATGAGGGATATGCTCAAACAGGTGTGGCCCAAGCTGCGTATTCGCATTGTTCCCAACGGGGTGCCCTGGGAGCCCGGAAAACCGTATTTTAGGGGGCGCCTGCCGGTTTTACTGTTTGCGGCCCATTCCGGCGAGTCGGCCGCCTACAAGGGCGGGGGACGCTGGGTAGATGTATACAGACAGATAAAAAGACAATTCCCGGAGATCCGCGCCTATTTCGTGGGTGGACAAAAACACGAGAAAAAAGGCGATATACAATGCCTTCCTCTGGTCCCGAATGCGGAATTGAGAAAGCTTATGCACAAGTGTCTGCTTTTGGTCTATCCGTCGTTTGCAGACAACCACCCCTTGCTGGTTTTGGAGGCCATGGCCTGCGGGCTGCCCGTGGTTGCCTCCGCAGTCGGAGGCATTCCGGAGCAGATCGAACATACACAGACCGGTTTTTTGGCTACAGAGCTCCGGGATATGCCCGGGGTCGCGGTTCAGGTCCTTAGAAACGACCGGCAGAGAATCGAGGCCGCCTATCGAGCCTGGAACGAGGGGAAGAAGAAATTCATTGCCCGGAGGATGGCCGCTGATTACCGTAAAGTCTATTTCCTTGCCCGGGAGGGGGGACAGACATGAAAGGCAGAATACTGGATCAGGATATAAGGGTTGATCTTCAGGATAAGTGTTGAGGGGTGGGGCAGGAGGTAAGTTGGTACCTCCGCTTCACCCGCGGAAACAGTCTGGAAGTGCTGGCTGCACCCGGGGCCCTGAGTCAGTTGAAAAACACCCTGCATCTTGAGCCGCAATGGGATTTGGAGATCGAGGAATATGAAGGACACATCCGGGCGCTTTTCACCCGGAAACAGGGCCGGGGATGATCTAATCTTTGCCTGCAGCCCGCATTCCGGGGGGTCCACGGACAGAGCGGCCCTGATGGTGGCCGCGGCTTGGGAAAGGTGCGGCTTCAGTCCGGGGATCGTTTATCTGCGTGAATACAGAGTACGCTTTTGCCTTGGGTGCGGACAATGCGCCGAGACCGGGGAGTGTGTGTTTCAGGCCGAGGACGACTGTCGCATGTTATTTGAGATGCTTAGATCCAGCCACAGACTCTGCTTCTGTGCCCCGATCTATTTCTATCACCTCCCGGCCCTTTTGAAGGCATTTATTGACCGTTCCCAGAGCGTGTATAATAATCCCTCCGGATATTGGGCGCAGGCGGCGGAGGAAAAACCGGTGGCCAGCGCGGTGCTACTGGCCGGGCGTAAGCGTGGCCGATCTCTGTTTACCGGAAGCGAAATAACCTTGAAGTATTTTTTGCATCTCTTCGGAAGAAAACTGCGCACGCTCGGGCTGCGCGGCGTTGAGACCGGCGCTGATCTTAGAGATGTTGGCGGGGAAAACGCGTACAGGATTGAAGAACATGTTGCCGGGGGGCGGGAATAGGGCCGTTGTAACGGGGCGGATGCTCGCCGCTTTTAAGGGTTTTTGCGGCGCCCGGTGCCCTGTCTGCGGCGCTGGGGCTTCCGGGTCCGGATTTTTTTGTCTCCGGTGCCGGGACGGACTCCGCATGCGCACGACTGGTTACTGCCCAGCGTGCGGGGAGCTTTATGAGCTAAGCGCCGAAGAACCGTATCTGTGCCGGAGTTGCCGGCAAAAAAGGCCGCCCTGGGCCTCTTTTGCCTTTTTCGGGGCCTACTCCGGGCTGTTGCGCGACCTCTTGCTCAGATTCAAATTCGGCCCGGATTACGGCTGCTGCGCAGCCTTGGGATACCTTTTGTACGAGGCCTATCTGGCTCGGTGCCCGACCGCGCCGGATCTGATCGCGGCCGTCCCCTTGCAGGGGGATCGGCTCAAAAGACGGGGATTTAATCAGAGCCTGGAGCTGGCCGTTCAGCTCGGGCGGCGGACAAAAATCCGCGTAGAACGCAGCGCCCTCGAAAAGCAGCGGTCAACTTCGGAGCAAAGCGCTTTACCCAGAAAGGAAAGGCTGTCCAATCTGGCCGGGGCGTTTGTGGTCCGTAAGGACAAGGTCCGGGGCAAAAACGTGCTTTTGGTCGATGACGTGGCCACCACAGGCGCGACTTTAGCCGCCTGCAGCAAAGAACTCATTGCCGGCAAGGCCGCTCGGGTGGATGTTATCTGCCTGGCCCGGGCCAGTTGACCCAACCTTTTCCTTTTTTCGAAACGGACAAAACCCTTGACCTTTGGCCGGGATTGGTTTAACTGCTTCGTTTCACTTTTTGGAGGTAATATTATGTTTGCTATAGTGGAGACAGGCGGGAAGCAGTACAAGGTGCGCGAGGGCGACCAGCTCAAGGTGGAGAAGTTGAGCGCCGAACCCGGCGAGGAGATCTCTCTGGACAGGGTGATCTGTCTGGGCGGGGATGAGGAAGTTCAGCTCGGCCGTCCCTATGTGGAGAATGCAAAGGTCAAATGTGATGTCCTGGAACAGAGCAAGGATCGGAAGGTGCTTGTGTTCAAGCACAAACGGCGCAAGGACTACCGCCGGACCCGGGGACATCGGCAGTGTTTTACACGGCTCAAGGTAAAAGCCATTCAGGCTTAAAAGCCAGGAGGTTCTAAATGGCACATAAGAAAGCGGGTGGAAGCTCCAGAAACGGCCGCGACAGCCGCGGGCAAAGAAGAGGCATCAAAAAGTTCGGAGGCCAGAAGGTCCGGGCCGGAAATATAATAGCCAGGCAGCTGGGGACAAAGGTCCATCCCGGACAGAATGTGGGTGTGGGCAAGGATTATACCCTGTTCGCCAAGGTGGACGGTGAAGTCAAATTCGACAAGTTCACGCGCAAGAGAAAGGTCAAGACGCGGGTTAGCGTTGTTCAGGCCGCCTGATCGATTTTTTTGCGTTCACTAAATAGTGTCGACCGCTTGAATCCCTGTTCAGGCGGTCTTTTTTTTGTTTTCTTGAGCTTGGGTGCCTGTGGTGCTAGCATATCCAATATCTGTCAGGCGGCATGCGGCTGGATCGTGAGCTTCCGCCGTCGCAGTCAGGATAACGAGGTTTGCTGATGCGTTTTGTGGACGAGGCAAAGATTACCATTAAATCGGGCAAGGGCGGAGCCGGTTGCGTGTCATTCCGCCGTGAGCGCTTTATACCCAAAGGTGGTCCGGACGGGGGTGACGGGGGCAAGGGCGGCGATATCCTTTTTCAGGCCGATCCCAGGTTGCACACCCTGTACGACTTCACGCACAAACGGGTATACACCGCGGAAAACGGCCGGCCCGGTATGGGCCGCCAGAAGAGCGGCCGGGCCGGCCAAGACCTGTATGTCCAGGTGCCGGTAGGCACGCAGGTATATGAGGTTTTGGAAAGCGGGGAAGAGCTACTTATGCACGATTTTTCCCGGCCGGAGCAGGAATTTTTGGCGGCCGCAGGCGGCCGGGGGGGGAAAGGCAATGTGCATTTCAAGTCCTCGACCATGCGCGCCCCGCGTTTTGCCCAGGCCGGTGAGCAGGGCGAGGAAAAGACCGTGGCCCTGTATTTGAAGATAATCGCTGATGTCGGGCTCATTGGTCTGCCCAACGCCGGGAAGTCCACTTTGATTTCCGCGGTTTCAGCGGCCCGGCCCAAAATCGCTGCCTATCCGTTCACTACCACTGCCCCCTGCCTGGGCGTGGTCTTCGGGGATCCGGGAGAAAAGATGACCATTGCGGATATCCCCGGCTTGATAGAAGGGGCGCACCAGGGCCACGGCTTGGGGCATCGTTTTCTGAAGCATGCAGAGCGTACCGGGATACTGGTGCATGTCTTGAGTGCTGAGGACGTGAGCGGTGACGACGTGCGGTCCGGATTCGACCTGATAAACGAAGAGCTGGCCAGATACGACCCCGGCTTGGCCAAGAAGCAGCAGATTCCGGTTTTAAACAAGATAGATCTATTGAGTCCGGAAAGACTGGAAGCGATCAGGCAGAACTCCCGGGAGCAGGGGTTGGATCTCTTTTGTATTTCTGCTTTATACGGGACCGGGGTTGAGGATCTGCTCAGGGAGCTGTGGCTCGGGCTTGAACGCTGAGTCGTTTGCATGAGGGAACGGGTCTGCAGCCGGGGAGCGGGCTTGTTTTGTTTAATCTCGGTGCGGGGAAGGTAATGGGAGAACAAGGCAGATTTTCCGGGATAAAAAAGGAGGCTCTGGACCGGGCGCACAGGGTGGTGATCAAGGTGGGCAGTGCAGTGCTCACGGACAGGGCCGGGCTGGATCTCCGGGTGGTCAATCGCTTGGCCGACCAGATCGCCCTGCTTCAGGATCAGGGCCGGGAAATTGTGTTGGTCTCTTCCGGGGCCGTGGCCGCCGGGCGCGGAGTGATGCGTTCCAGACGGATAACCGAGACCCTGCGTTGCAAGCAGGCAGTCTCTGCGGTGGGTCAGAGCCGGCTTATGCACGCCTATGATGAGGCCTTTGCCCGGTACCGGAAGACAACCGCCCAGGTCCTTTTGACCCGGGAGGATCTGAAGAGCAGGGAGAGGTTTCTAAACGCCCGCAATACTATGTTACAGCTTTTGCAGTGGCAAATCATCCCGGTGGTCAACGAAAACGATACGGTCGCTGTCCAGGAACTCAAGTTCGGGGACAACGATTCTTTGGCCAGCTTGGTTTTGAACCTGGTCGAGGCCGATTTGTTTATAAACCTTACCTCGGAAGACGGGGTCTTTGACAAGAACCCGCAAGAATTCCCGGATGCCGAGCTCTTGCCGGTGATAGCGGATATCGACCGCCTGCCTGTGGAGACCATGTGCTGCGGAAAGAGCGTGCAAGGGAGCGGAGGGATGTACAGCAAGTTGATTTCCGCCCGCAGGGCCGCCCAGATAGGGGTACCCACCCTGATTCTGTCCGGACGCAATCATTTTGCTTTGGAAAAGGCGTTTTCCGGTGAGGAGCTGGGGACTTTGATCACAGCCGGCGCCCGGGCCATAGCCAGACGCAAGTTTTGGCTGGCCTACAATCTGGACCCGGCCGGAGAAATAGTTATGGACTCCGGAGCGGTACGGGCGGTGCGGGAAAGAGGCAAGAGCCTTTTGCCGGCCGGTATAACCGATGTCCGGGGCGAATTCGGCAAAGGGGACATGGTCCGGCTGGTGGATGGACAGGGCAATCAGATCGGCGCCGGCCTGAGTAATTATGAATCGTCTGAGCTGCGCAGGATAAAGGGCAGCAACAGCGGCGACATCCAGGAGATCCTGGGCCATTGCATGTATACCGAGGCCGTGCACCGGGATAACATGCTTTTGGATGCGGCCCTGTAGACTCGGCTGCGGACTAAATCCTCCGGAAGACTGAACTGCCGATGGGAAGGCCCACCAGGTCGGCAACCACCTCGCACTTGACCTTAAAGGCAAAGTATATCCCGCTTTTCTCCTCGCCCAAGGCCTCAAAATTTCCCTGTCCCTTGCTTATGACTATATCCGAGGAGCACAATTCGCTTTTGAACTCCTCGGTGCAGCGGGAGAGGACCGTGCCCGGACAATCCGACCCGCTGGGCATGACCCGGCAGATACCAAACATGTCCACCTGGCGGGCGTCCTCAAGAGTGGCGTCGTTCAGGATCGGCTGTCCCCTTACCGCGTAGGTTACTGCATGCCCTTGCCGAACAAGTTCTTTGGCCAGGAGGGTGTCCAAAGCGATCTCTCCGCAGTTGTCGCCCAGAATAAGGACTTTGGATGCCTCGGCCAAATGCCTTTGGAATTGATTGTAGTGCAGCTCCGCCCAACAAGAGTCCTCTTCCTGCTCCAGGGCCCCGCGCCAGTCGTATTCCCTGGCCACACCGGCATCCATGTAATTGCCGACTATAGATACCCGCAGGGCGAAAAAGAGCCGGTCTTCCTCCCGGTCCAGCCGTCTTTCAAGCTCGGGCAGGAGGGCCAGAGCCTCGCGGTTGCACTTTTGCTTGTACTGATGGAAGAGGTCGCTTGTCCCGCTTGTTTCGGCGATATCCGCGTACATTCTTCCGGCCAGAAGGGGCGGCGGGTGCCGCGTATCCATTTCCGAGATCATTTCCGCCGCCCTGCGCAGGATTTTTTCCTGCGCCTTGGTGTCATTAGGTGAGGTCAGGCGTGCTCCGTGCAGGGCTTGGCGCAGAAAACAGGGTAGACAGTCCAGTCTGGTGTGCATGGCCTTCCTTTGTAAACAAAAGTTTTCAGGTCCCTTGAAAAAAATGGATTTTTAGTGCTTGAGCTTCCCCCATCGGCTGGATTAAAAACGGGGCGAGTCAAGGTGGAGACCTTTGTCTATTTTAGGGTCCAGCCTTCCATACGGGCCTTACAATTTCCTCAGTTTATTCATTCTTTGTCAATCAATATATAGCTCCCGGCTTGGTGTTTTCTCCCCCGGTCAAAGGCAAAAGGCGCGCTTGTTGGAGTATCCCCCCGGACATTGCTGCGCTTGACCCTGTGGAGGAGAGCTGTAATTTTTAAACCTGAATTAGCAAAAAAATAAACTTTTCCAATATATTGAGATCTATTGGAAAAGTTTCCGATAAAAACCTGTTGACATGAGGGTGTCAGGGGTTTTATATGCTCGCT
>JBKHGE010000052.1:0-13666 GCA_046539845.1 Desulfonatronovibrionaceae bacterium | reverse complement strand
ATTAAAATATGAGCTTTTATTTTTTGCCCTGTTGCAATTGCTTTTCTATCTTGGCCCATGAGTCCCGGAGAGTGGCTGTACGGTTGAATATCGGCCTCTCTCTGGAGCTGCTTTCATCCATGCGGAAATAGCCCTTGCGTTCGAACTGGCAGGTATAGCCGGGCCCTTTTTCCGCCAGGCCGGGCTCGATCACGCACCCCTTTTTAACCTGCAAAGATTCGGGGTTGATATACTCGGTAAACGGGGTGTCGTTCTTTCCCTCTCCCACCGGGTTGGGGTGTTTGAACAAGCGATCGTAGAGGCGGACTTTGGCAGGCAGGCCATGTGCGGCCGACACCCAATGCAGGGTCCCTTTCACCTTGCGTCCGTCCGGGGACTGCCCCCCCCTGCTCTCGGGATCATAGGTACAGCGGAGTTCGACCGGTTCTCCTTCTTCATCCTTGATCACACCCGTGCAAGTGATGAAATAGGCATAGCGGAGCCTGACCTCCCGGCCCGGGGCCAGACGAAAAAATTTGCGTGGTGGATCCTCGCGGAAATCGTCGCGTTCAATATAGATCTCCCGACTGAACGGGACCTTTCTGCTTCCCATTTCCGGGTCCTCCGGGTTGTTGACCGCCTCCAGGTCCTCGGTTTGATGCGGATAATTGGTGATTACCACCTTTAGCGGATCCAGGACTCCCATCACCCGGGGGGCAGTCTGGTTAAGATATTCGCGCACACAGTGTTCTAAAAGGGCCATGTCCACGATATTGTCGCTTTTGGCCACCCCGATGCGTTCGCAGAAGTCGCGCACCGCTGCCGGGGGGATGCCGCGTCTTTTCAAACCGGATATGGTGGGCATGCGGGGGTCGTCCCACCCTTCCACATAACCTTCGTCCACCAGCCGGGACAGTCTGCGCTTGCTGGTTATGGTGTAGTTGAGATTCAGGCGGGCGAATTCGATCTGCTGCGGGTGACAGGGCACATTCAGCTGTTTTAGGATCCAGTCGTAGAGCGGACGGTGATCCTGGAACTCCAGGGAGCACAAAGAATGGGTGATTCCTTCCAAGGCGTCCGAAAGGCAGTGGGTGAAATCATAGGTGGGATAGATGCACCATTTGTCTCCGGTCCGATGGTGAGCGGCATGCAGGATACGGTACAGCACCGGATCGCGCATGTTCATATTTGGAGAGGACATATCTATTCTGGCCCTGAGAACATGCTCTCCGTCCCGGAATTTGCCTTTGCGCATACGGGTGAACAGATCCAGATTTTCCTCGATACTCCGATCCCGGTATGGACTGTCCCGGCCAGGCTGGGTCAGGGTGCCCCGGTAGCTGCGGATTTCTTCCGGAGTCAGGCTGCAGACATAGGCCTTGCCCTGCTCTATCAGGGAGACCGCGAAAGTGTATAGGTTATGGAAATAATCCGAGGCAAACCTAGCTTCTCCGTCCCATTCATAACCCAGCCAACGGACATCGTCCTTGATGGATTGCACGAACTCCGGGTTTTCCTTCAGGGGGTTGGTATCATCAAAACGGAGATGGCACCTGCCTCCATAGTCCCGGGCAATCCCAAAATTGAGGCAGATAGCCTTGGCGTGGCCTATATGCAGATATCCGTTGGGTTCCGGAGGAAAGCGGGTGACAACGGTTTTATGCTTTCCACTTGCAAGGTCGGCTTCAATTATCTCCCGAATAAAATTGCTCTTGGCTGTTTCCTGCATTAATTACCTCGAATCCTTGATCTGTTTTTGCAAAATTAAACATTTCCTGAAGCCTGTAGCGCAGATGAGTAAATCTCCGGCCGGAGCTGCTGTTTTTCAGCCCCATCCCCAGCGCCTTGTTCGTCCCGATCAAAACCGCTAACCTGCGAGCCCGGGTAAGTCCGGTATAGATCAGATTGCGCTGCAAAAGCATGTAGTGCTGGGTGACCACCGGCATGATCACCGCCGGATATTCACTGCCCTGGGACTTATGCACACTGACCGCATAGGCTAAGGTTATCTCGTCCAGCTCATCGAATCCATAGGCCACTTCCCGGCCCTCGTAATCGATCAGCAGTTCAAAGTCTTCAAAACTTATGTCTGTTATCCAGCCCAGATCCCCGTTGTATACGTCCTTGTCATAGTTGTTTCTGGTCTGCAGGATGCGGTCTCCCACCCGGAATACCCTTTCCCCGCGGCGCATTTCCCTGCCTTTTGGATTCAGACTTTCCTGTAAAAGGGTGTTCAGCCTGGCCGTTCCTACCTCTCCCTTGTGCATGGGGGTCAATATCTGCACGTCGCGCAGCGGATCCAGACCAAAGGCCTCAGGGATGCGCTCGCAGACCATTTTCAGGATCAGATCCCTGGTCTTGTCTAGATCCTCCCTGACAACCCAGAAAAAATCCGCCTTAGGCGGCTTTTTGTCGCTGCCTACAGGGAATTTGCCTTCGTTTATGCGGTGGGCGTTGACCACGATCATGCTCTCCCGGGCCTGGCGAAAGATCTCTGTCAGTCGCCTGGCCGGGATGGTTTCGCTCTGCAGAATGTCCTGAAGCACGTTGCCGGGCCCGACCGAAGGCAGCTGGTTCACGTCCCCGATAAAGACAATCCGGCTGGTGACCGGCAGGGCCTGCAGCAGGCTTAGACACAAAGGACAGTCCAGCATGGATACCTCATCCACGATCAGTACGTCCACCTTGAGTTTATTGGCCTCACAGTGTTCGAATCCGCTCCCCGGGGCGTATCTAAGGAGCCTGTGGATGGTGCTGGCCTCCCAGTCCGTAGCTTCGGAAAGCCTTTTGGCCGCCCTGCCCGTAGGCGCGGCCAATTTTATATTCAACCCGAAACCGGCCAGGGTATGGACTATGAATCTGGTAATGGTGGTCTTCCCGGTCCCCGGGCCCCCAGTGATCACGCACACCTTGTTCAGGCATGCGGCAAGGACCGCCTCTTTTTGCTGTTCGCTCAAGGCGAGCATTTCCTTTCTCTCAATCTCGGGCATGATCTCCAGGATTTTTTCCTCTGAGACCGCAGCCGGGTGGGATTGCATGAAATAAAGGCGGGAGGCGAGTTCCTTTTCCACCCGGAAAAAATAGGCCAGATACACCGCCTCACTTATACCCTGTTCCGGAAGGGGGCAGATGTGCACCCGTTTTTTTTCCTGCAGCCGATCTAGGGCAAGTTCGACCTGGTCCATGTCGATATCCCCGCCCAGGGTGTCCAGGACTTTGCGCAAAAGCATATCCCGGGGGTAAAATAGATGCCCCTGCTCGCTCATTTTGAACAAAACATAAACAACCGCGGCCTGCAGGCGGGCCGGACTGTCCGGCTCGAATCCGAGTTTGAGGGCCATGCTGTCCGCAGTGCGAAAACCTATGCCGTGGATATCATAGGCCAGATCGTACGGATCAGACTTCAGGCGTTCGATCGCCTCCTGTCCATATCTGGAGAATATGCGGGAGGCAAAGGTTGGGGATACCGCATGGCTCTGCAAAAAGAGCATCAAAGAGCGGATTTCCCTTTGTTCTTCCCAGGAGTTGACAATGGTCTTGAGTTTGCCAGGACCGATCCCCTCCACTTCCAAAAGCCGGTCCGGGTTTTGATCCAGGATGTCCAGCACCCCGGCACCAAAGGAATTGACCAGGCGCTCCGCGGTCACCGGACCGATGCCCTTGATCATATTCGAACTCAGATAACGCTTGATGCCGTTTTCCGTGGCCGGCAGGATCTGGGAATAATTCTGAACCTGGAATTGGCGTCCGAATTTGGGGTGCTCCTTCCAGTGCCCGGACATATCCAGGATCTCGCCGGGGACAATAGTCCCCAGATAACCGCAGATAGTTACCTCCCCGGGCTCACTTTTCGCCCGGACCCGGGCCACTGTATACCCGTTGTCCTCGGAGGCGAACACTATATTTCGGACTTCGGCCTTGAGCTGTTCCATATTCCGGGCCTTAAAAAGCCCCGCAGGGGCGGGGCGGTTCAGGTGGTTTCCATCTCCTCGAAAGCCCTGTGCATGGCCTTAAAGTTTTTGGGTCCCAGTTTGGACCCGAAACGCTCCATGACCACATCCTCCATGTCCTTAATCTTCATGATTCCGGAGGCGCTGAGCAGGGCGCCGAGCATGGTGGTATTGGTGATGGGTACGCCAAGTTCCTCTATGGCGATGCTGGTGGCATCCACCCGGGCCACCTTGGGGAAGTCATATTTGTCTTTTATTGTTTTTGCCGACTCATGGGAATTTATCACCACCAGGCCGTTTTCTTTGAGTCCCTCGGCCACCTTGGCGATCTCCAAAAGACTGGGATCGAGAACCATAACTATGTCCGGCTCGTAAATTTTTTCCCGCAAACGGATCTCCCCGTCCGAGACCCGGACAAAGGCCTGTACCGGGGCGCCGCGGCGCTCCGGTCCAAAACTAGGGAAGGCCTGGCCATGCTTGCCTTTGTTGATGGCCCCGCGGGCCAGAAGTTCGGCTGAAGTCACTCCGCCCTGTCCTCCGCGTCCATGAATTCTGATCTCCTGCATAAGGTCCTCCTTGGCTCAAGCCTTTGCTTGGTTGGGATATAAAAGGGTGACTACTCCGGTTTCAGGGCCGTTTAAGCCCGAAACCGGTTCTATCCGTAAATATTTCGATCTCCCTGCCCGACCCGGGGCAGCGGTTTAAAAGTTCTGTCTGTATTCCAGGGACTGGCGAAGCGTGTCCCGGTCAATGTATTTGAGCTCCGAACCCAAGGGGATCCCCTGGGCCAGTCTGGTCAGGGTGATGTGGGGGAATTTTTTTTCCAGCATGTCCCGCAGAAAGGACCCGGTGTTCTCTGCCTCCATGATGGTCCCCAGGGCCAGAATGACCTCGTTTATATCCCCGCGGCCGAGCCTGTCATGCAGGGCGTCTATCTCCAGATTCCGGGAGGAGACACCCTCAAGCGGGGACAAAAGGCCGCCCAAGACAAAATATCTGCCCCGAAAAAAACCTGCTTCCTCCATGCTCAGAAGTGAATCCCACTCAGCCACAATACACAGCTGGCCGTTGCTCCGGCCCGGATCGAGACAGATGGTGCACGGATCAGAGTCGGAAAGGGTGCGGCATTGGCTGCAGATGCACAGAGAGTCCCGCAACTTCTGGATGCGGCGGCCGAGGTCCCTGGTCTTTTCCTCCGGCCACTTCAGCAAAGTCATGGCCATCCTGAGCGCGCTTTTGGGCCCTACCCCGGGGAAGGAAGAGAACTGCTCCACCAGATCCCGGAGCGGGCCGGGCAGTGTATTACTCAAGTCCGCACCCCGTTTAGAACATCCCCGGGATGTTCATGCCCCCGGTTAGCTGGGACATCTCGGACTGGACCATATCCCCGGCCTTTTTCAAAGCCTCGTTAACTGCGGCCGTAACCAGATCCTGGAGCATTTCCACCTCCTCGGCGTCCACCACCGAGGGATCTATGGCTATTTCCAGGACTTCCTTGGCTCCGTTGACCCGGACCCGGACCATCCCTCCGCCGGAAGTGGCCTCGACCTCTTTCTGGTTGAGCTCCTCCTGCATCTTGGCCATTTTCTTCTGCATCTGTTGGGCCTGACGAATAAGATCGTTCATGAGACAACTCCTGATTTTTATTTAAAGCGATTTCGGTTCAATGTCTGTTATTTTCGGAAATCCCGGCAAGAAAATCCAGGCGGGGATCCGGTCAGTAATTGTTTTCCAGGCTCCGGACATCGAGCACCCTGGCGTTAAATCTCTGCAAAACTTTTTTCACTCCGGGATGCTGCAGGGCCTTTTCCCGCAGCTCGTTCTTGGAGGGGAACTCTTTTTTCTCCGGCAGCTCCAGTTCGAGTTCGGTATCCGGACCGAAGAAATCGCGGCAAAGTTTTTGCAATTTTTCGTATTTGCCGTTTTTTTTAAGGATCTCCCCTTGAGATATATGCGTACAGGAGATGACCAGCCTGCCGGGTTCCGGGCGATAAGCGCTGGTCTTCTTCAAGGTGTTCAGCCCCACCTCCTCCGGTCTGGAGTGTGCGGCACAATATGATATAAATCCGGAAAAATCCTTTTTCCACTCCTCATTATCCGGGATTTGGCCTTCTCCGCCCTGTTCTGGTTCGGCCTTTTCCTGCTTTGGGTCTGCCTCACCGCTTTTTTTTTTCTCCCCGGGATTTTGTTCGTCAGGGATCGGGATCTTCCGGTCCTCGGCACCGGTGTTCAGCTCGGAAACCGGAAGGAGATGCGGGAGATAGGCCAGGTTGAGTAATAAGAGTTCCAGAGCCTGGCCCGGCTCCAGGCTCTTCAGGATGCCATACTGCGACTCTAAAACCATCTGCCAGGCGGCATGGATAAACTGTACCGGCAGCCCGGCTGCGAGCTCCCGCCACTGTCCGGCCAGCTCCTGGTCCATGTCCAAGAGCTGTGCGGCCTGGTCCCCGGCCTGGCGGATAAGGAACATATTCCGCCAGCACTGAGCGAATTCTCGCAGAAAGAATCCCAGGTCCAGCCCCTGGTCCAAGAGATCGTCGATCAGGCCTTCCAGAGCAGGCAGGTCTTGGTCCCGGACGGCGCAAACAAGGTTCAAAAAAAACTCCTGCCCGGCTAGACCCAAAACGCTTCGCACATCTGCCTCGGTAAGCTTTTCCCCGCCCAAAGCCAGGACCTGGCTCACCAGGGACATGCTGTCCCGCACACTACCGTCCGCCCTTTTGGCCAGGATTTCCACTGCCTTGGGTTCAAAGTCCTGTCCTTCCGCCTCCAGGACGTGCTTTAAATGCCCTTCCAGTTCTGTCCGGGGGAGGTTTTTGAACACAAAATGTTGACACCTGCTGATAATCGTGGCCGGGATCTTTTTCGGCTCGGTGGTGGCCATTATGAACACGCAGTGTTTTGGAGGCTCTTCTATGGTCTTGAGTAAGGCATTAAACGCGGACCTGGAGAGCATGTGCACTTCGTCGATTATGACCACTTTGAACCTGCACCCCAGCGGTGAGTAAAAAACCTCCTCCCGCAGGCGGCGGACATTGTCCACCCCGGTATAGGAGGCGGCGTCTATTTCCATGACGTCCGTGCAGGTCCCGGCAGTAATCTGCCGGCAGTTGCGACACTGATTACAGGGTTCCTCATCCGGGCCCTGGAGGCAGTTTATGCCTTTGGCCATGACCCTGGCCAGAGAGGTCTTGCCCACCCCGCGGGTGCCGCTGAAGATATATGCCGGGGCGATTTTGTCCCTGGCACAGGCCCGGGACAAAATCTTTTTGATAAACCCCTGACCTGCGACTTGGGCAAAGGTCTGTGGTCTGTACCTGGCAGTGAGGTTGTCCCTGGTCATTAGTTATTGCATCCTGTATGGGCGGACTTTGCCGCGGTTTTTTCCGTATCCTGGCCAACAAGCGGTCGGGGAAGAATAGACCGGATCACTTGCCGGTGCGCTGTTGGCCAGGCTTTAGCTAGGCCGAGTAATGCTCGAGCCATCCGGCGTATTTGAGGTTCTCCCCGTGCACGACCCCGAAGTACTCCGACTGCAGGATCTTAGTCAACGGACCGGCCTGCCCCTGCCCGATAACCCGGCGGTCGATCTCCCTTATGGGGGTGACCTCTGCAGCGGTCCCGCAGAAAAAGGCCTCGTCAGCCGCGTACAATTCATCGCGGGTGAAGCGGTGTTCCTTTACAGTATACTCCATATCCCGGGCCATGGTGATCAGGGTATCCCGGGTGATCCCGCCCAGTATAGACCCCAAAGGCGGAGTCTTGAGCACCCCGTTTTTGACCAGAAAGATATTCTCCCCGGTTGCCTCGGATACATAGCCGTCCACGTCAAGCATCAAGGCCTCGTCATAACCGTCCGCGACCGCTTCTCTTTTGGCTAGAATGGAATTGACGTAGTTCCCGCACACCTTGGCCTTGGTCATCATCACGTTCACATGGTGTCGGGAAAAAGATGAGGTCCGCACCCGGATGCCTTTGTTCAAGGCCTCGTCCCCGAGATAAGCCCCCCAGGGCCAGGTGACAATCGTTGTCCGCACCGGATTGTCCCCGGGATGCACTCCCATGACCCCATCCCCGATAAAGGCCAGGGGCCGGATATAGCCTTCCTTTAGGCCGTTTCTCTCCAGAGTGTTGAGTATGGCCTCGGAAATCGCCTGCCTGGAAAACGGTATCTCCATGTTCATGATACGCGCCGAATCAAAGAAGCGGTCCACATGCTCTTTGAGCCGAAACACCGCGGAAGATCCGTCTTTGCACTGATAGCAGCGGATTCCTTCGAACACGCCGAGTCCGTAGTGCAAAGTATGGGTCAAAACATGGACCCGAGCCTCATCCCAGGGGACCAGCTCCCCGTCGAACCAGATGTACTCCGCCTTCTGAACCATAAATCTCCTCCTGAATCAGGTATTAAAATTGAAAACAACCCATGTTGTTCCGAATACGGACTGAATATCTCCAGGCCCCGCCATGAGCAGGCTCAGCCGGCGAATCGTTTTCCAGGCGGCGTATACCATGGACTGGTCCTGTACACTCATTTCTTGTCCCGGTTGCGGAAATACATCTTGACCGGGGTCATATCCAGACCGAACGCCTTGCGGATCTGTTTTTCCAGATACCGGGCATAAGCGGGTTTGACTAGGGAGGCGTTGTTGACAAAAAATATAAACTCCGGCGGATTCACGTCCGTCTGGGTCAAATAATACAGCTTGGCCCGCCTGCCCTTGACCATAGGGGGTTGGTGCCGGAGTATTGCCTCCCGGATCAAACGGTTCAACTCTCCGGTTGTCACTCTTTGCCGGGCCTGGTTCCACAATTTTTCGGCCAAAGGCATAAGGCCTCCAAGACCGGCTTTTGTGATCGCGGAGGTGTACACCACCGGGGCAAATGGACAAAAACGCAGCTCGTTTTGGAAGTATTTTTTCATCTTTCCCATCTGCGGCTTGGACACCTGGTCCACCTTGTTCACCAGAACTACGAACGGGATCTTTTCTCTCTCCAGAAAGGATAATAGTTTTTTATCCTGGGACAATACCCCCTGTAATGCATCCAGGACCAGAAAAACCACTTCCGCCCTTTTGCTACTCTTCAACGAGCGCAGGATACTGAAGCGCTCCAGGGAATCGCTTATCCGGCTCTTTCTTCTGACTCCGGCTGTATCCACAAATGTATACATCCGGTTGTTCCTGCTGATGGTCACATCCACACTATCTCTGGTGGTGCCGGCCTCGGAATGCACAATCTGACGCTTTTCATCGGCCAGGGTGTTAATAAGCGACGATTTGCCCACATTGGGGCGCCCCAGGAGGGAGATCCTGAGCCCGGTTTCCTGTTCTCGATCTTTTGGTTCTGTTTTTTCCGGGAGCAAACCGGAAATAGAGTCCAAAAGCTCGGGAATGTTGTAACCGTGTTCCGCGGATATCGGGAGCGGATCAAACCCCAGCCCGTAAAAATCAGTGTTCATAGCCAAGGCCTGCTCCTCTCCGTCCAGCTTGTTAACAGCGAAGACAACAGGTTTATTGCTTTGCCTGAGCATCCCGGCCAGTTCCAGATCCGCCGGAGCAGGCCCCTCTCGACCGTTGACCACGAATAAAACCACATCCGCTTCTTCTATAGCCTCCCGGGTCTGATCAAATATCTCGGACTCGATCTTGCTTTCTGACTCCGGGACCAGCCCGCCGGTATCCACCAGGGCGAATCCGGGCTCCACGCTACGTACCTCCCCGTAGATCCGGTCCCGGGTCACCCCGGGACGATTGTGGGTCAGGGCCCTGTTTTTGCGGATGAGCCGATTGAAAAGGGTGGACTTGCCCACGTTGGGGCGCCCGACAATAACCGCCAGGGGTTGCATAGCTCAGTAGTCTTCGTTTTTGAGGCGCTTGGATATCTCCTGAGCGGCCTTTTCCCCGGAAAGGAGCATGCCCCCGAAAATCGGGCCCATACGATAGGAGCCGAAACAGGCATTGGCGGCCATGCCGGTGACATACACCCCGGGAAAGACTTCTTTGGTGTTTTTCACGGTATTGCTTTCTGCCTGTTCCACCCACATGGATTGCTCGCCCTCGATATTTCCCGAGGGGGTGTTTAATTTTATGTCGTTTTTGCGGACCAGGGTGTGCAATAGTTCGGTATCGTGGCCGGTGGCCTCGATAACGAATTTGCTCTTGACCATGAGCGGGTCCACATGCAGACCGGCGATCTCCACCGGGCTGTAATTAATGACCAGTCCGCTCACCTTTTTTTGGCTGCCTTCATGCCGGATGACCGTATCCTCGACACTCACGCAATTGAATACCTGCAGTCCGGCCCGACAGGCGGCTGAAGCCAGGGTGGTGGTAGCGGTCACCGCGTCTGCTGTAAAATATCCGGGCCGGTACTCCCTGAGTTCCAGTCCGATTTCCTCCAGAAGTCGCCTGCCTTCCTGCTGAACCACTATAAAGTTAAAGGTCATACCCCCGCCCCACATGCCGCCGCCCAGGGACAGCTTACGTTCGAACATGGCCACCCGATAGCCCTGCCCGGCCAGCTTGTATCCGGCGGTCATGCCCGAGGGGCCGCCGCCGACAATGGCCACATCCAGGTCCAGACAATTTCGGAATTTCTCAAAATACCTTTCGGCGATAGCCTCGGTTATAATTTTCTCTTCCAAAGCCATTTAT
This sequence comes from Desulfonatronovibrionaceae bacterium, assembly GCA_046539845.1. Classification (GTDB taxonomy): domain Bacteria; phylum Desulfobacterota; class Desulfovibrionia; order Desulfovibrionales; family Desulfonatronovibrionaceae; genus CAYNNQ01. The sequence goes on along the minus strand of JBKHGE010000052.1, from coordinate 3,081 downwards.
AATCTCCTGTTTTTTCTTTTCTTAATGTCCAGGTCATTTTTTGGGTTCCATACTACTGCTGTGGCTCGGCCCGGGCAGTATTTTAAGAATAAAGCCCATCCGATTTTTTTCCGCTTATAGGCGTAGCCGCGACGATTTCTACCGTTTTGAAGCCCCATCAAGAGGCTTGTCCGTGGCAAGAACTGTTTTTACAGCTCCTGCAGACGGGTAAAATCATACCGGGGATAGAAGATACCTTTTTCGGTGATAAACGCGGTCACATATTCGGCCGGAGTGATGTCAAAGGCGAAGTTGCACACCCCGACCCCGGGGGGGGTCATTTCAGTCCCCTGTATGTGAGAGATTTCTTGGGCCGGCCTCCTTTCTATTGTTATCTCTTCCCCGGATGGACAGTGCGGATCAAATGAATAAGACGGGGCGGCCACGTAAAAGGGAATATCATGCTCCCGGGCCACAACCGCGACGGTATAGGTCCCGATCTTGTTGGCCACGTCTCCGTTGGCCGCGATGCGGTCCGCTCCGACTACCACCCTGTCCACTAGCCCTTGGCGCATGAGAAACCCACAGGCATTATCGCAGGCCACTTCCACTTCGATACCAGCCTTTTGCAGTTCATAAGCGGTCAGCCTGGCCCCCTGCAAAAAAGGCCGGGTCTCGTTGGCCACTACGGAGATTTTTTTTCTGTTTTCCACCGCGGCCCGAATCACACCAAGAGCGGTCCCGTATCCCCCGGTGGCCAGGGCACCGGCGTTGCAATGGGTCATGATCCGGTCTCCGGACTGCAGCAGGGTCTGGCCCAGTTCTCCCATTCGACGGTTTATTTCCCGGTCCGTGCGTAGCAGCTCCCGGGCCGCCTCCAGCCATCTGTCCTTGAGCCTTGCCAGGGAAGTATCTCTGCCGGGCCATAGGGCAAGCATGTGCTCCACGGCCCAGTTCAAATTCACGGCAGTTGGCCGAGCCCGGGAAAGCTGCTCCAGATCCGCCTGCAAACGCTGTGGCCAGTCCGGCGAACCTCCCGCGTTTTGCTCGCAGGCGGCCAGGTAGCAGCCAAAGGCCGCGGTTATCCCTATGGCCGGGGCCCCGCGGACAACCATCTCCTGTAGGGCAAAGATAACCTCCCGGACAGTGGTGCACTCAAACCATTTTTCTTCTCTTGGGAGGAAGCGTTGATCCAGGAGGAAAAGAGAGTCCTTTTGAGGATCGAAATGGATATGCCCCCTCATCCCAGCTTTTCCTGCAAGAGCTTGTTCACCACTCCGGGGTTGGCCTGGCCCTTGGTCTTTTTCATGACCTGGCCGACAAAAAAGCCCATGACTTTTTTATGTCCGCTCTTGTATTTTTCTACCTCGCCTGGACATTCTTCAAGTACCTCTTCAACTATTTTTTCCAGACTAGAGGTGTCCGAGATCTGGACCAGGCCCTTATCTCGGACCAATGTCTCCGGGTCAGCCCCGGTCGAAAACAGCTCCGGGAATATCTGTCGGCCTATCTTATTACTTATAAGGCCTTGATCAATAATATGGATGAGTGCGGACAGGATGCCGGGAGTCAAGGCACTCTCTGAGAGGCGGCAATGCTTCTCATTCAGCTCGCGCAGGACCTCGGTCATTATCCAGTTGCTCACCTGTTTGGGCTGCATGCATTGGGTTGCGGCTTCCTCGAAAAAGTCGGCCAGTTCCTTTTCAGAGATCAGAACCGAGGCGTCATATTCCGGCAGACTGTACTCGCGGACAAATCGTTTTTCCTTTTCCGCGGGTAGCTCGGGCAACTCCTTTTTCCACCTCTCGAGGTCCTTATTTTTCAAGACCACAGGGACCAGATCCGGGTCCGGGAAATAACGGTAGTCGTGCGCCTCCTCCTTGCCGCGCATGGACTTGGTTATTCCTTTGTCCATGTCGTACAGTCTGGTCTCCTGGATCACTTCCTCACCGTCCAGGAGCACGTCCAGCTGTCTTTCGATCTCATACTCCAGAGCCTTTTGCACGTGCCGAAAGGAGTTGAGGTTCTTTACCTCCGTGCGCGTGCCGAATTCCTCCCTGTCTTTGGGCCGGACTGAAACGTTCGCGTCACAGCGGAAACTGCCTTCCTCCATGTTCCCGTTGCATATGTCCAGATACATGAGGATGCTGCGCAGGGACTTGAGATAGGCCACCGCCTCTTCCGGATGACGGATGTCCGGCTCGGAGACAATTTCGATCAAGGGGACACCGGTACGGTTGAAATCCACATAGCTTAAGTTCTCGCTTCGGGAATGGATGGATTTTCCGGCGTCTTCCTCCATGTGGATCCGGGTGACCCCGATTGCCTTCTGGCCGTATGCCTCGGTGCGGATATTAATCCGGCCGTGTTCAGCCAAGGGGAGCTCGTACTGTGAGATCTGATAACCCTTGGGCAGATCCGGGTAAAAATAATTCTTGCGGGCAAAAATTGATTTTTCGTTTATCCGGCAGTCAATGGCCAAGGCCATCTTGGCTGCATATTCTACGGCCCGGGCGTTTAATACCGGAAGCACTCCGGGCATTCCGGTACACACCGGACAGGTATTATAATTCGGCTCTCTGCCGAAAGCGGTGGAACAGGAACAGAATATCTTGGTCTCGGTCTTGAGCTGGGCATGGACCTCAAGGCCGATGACGCTCTCGTGCTCGGGCATAATCCTCTCCGCTGGGTATAATGGCCGTTTATATTCCGGATCAGATAAATCCATAGGATTATTTCGATCCGGGACAAGGTTGGGAGTTTATCCATGCCTTTGCGTATCGTCAACAAAGACATCCAGGACCCCGAATCCGGCTGGAGCGAAAAATTCCGGGACTTTTATCTTACATCGATATCGGCAAAACAGTTTCTTTGTCTAGCTCTCTAACCCTAACCACCTGGTTGCTAAGTAATCAAAAGGAATCATTTGCTGTGAGCGCAAAATCGTTTTCAAAAATCCGCAGGGAAGCGATCCTCTATTGTTCAGCATTTTTTGCCGTAAAAGCAGCCTATGTCCTTGATCTGAAATTTTCACCCGCCACAAAGTATCTAACAGCACTTTCACCTTTTGCTACAGATTTTCCGGATATAAGCAGTAATAAC
>JBKHGE010000051.1:0-13697 GCA_046539845.1 Desulfonatronovibrionaceae bacterium | reverse complement strand
GACAGCCTTATCCGGTTCCCAAAATACCATGGCGCGATAATTATTAGTAAACTATAAAAAATAGATGATAGCCTAGGTGAGCTTTAGCCTAACATTGGAAAGCGGATTGCTCCCGGGTTGTTAGAGATGAAACATAGCGTGAGGTAGCCACATTACGCGGATCGGCCGCCTCTGTCCGAATCCCTGCCGACTTCTTTCCCTTCCCAGTCAACCAGACCTTTCATGGGTATGGCTATTCTAAGACAGCCATTGCCGAAGAGGCTGGGCAACATTTATCCACAGAGAGCCAATATATGGCCCGGGCCGGCTCTTATTCAAAGTTCTAGACCGGAACCGATATCCCTATAGATACCCCTTTGCAAGGTCTTATTTTTGGATTAGGGTGGATAGTGAAATAGTTTCTAATACTAGAACAAAGTCGCCGGTAGAGTGTAACCTGCCCCGAGAGTAGTCGATTAGGCTGGGATTGGGGAACATAGGAAAAAAGACCGAAACATTATTAGGAGTGGCCATGGGAAAGGCAATCGGCATTGTTCTTGTGCTGATCGTGCTTGTTTACTTGGTCCTGCGCACCACATCCTGCTGATCCAAAGCGATAGGGGAACGGGCCGGCCAAGTCATGAGCAAGTTTGATCCCAGGAAAATAACCTTGCGGCAGGCAATACGATACACTGCATTCATACTTATCGTCATTGTCCTGTTTGCGGTTGGACCGCGTCTCTATTCAGTAACCAAGAGTCTTTTTGCTTGGCGTCAGGTACAGGATCAAGCACTGCAGGTTTTGCAGCGGGAAGAGCTGCTTTTCCTGGTTACCGATCGCGTGGTGACCCAGGTCGTGGTGGAGTCGCATGAAAGCAGCTTACTCCTGGGCAGCCGGGAAGGTTATCTGGTAGCGAAAGCCAAGCTCTATTATGGGGTGGATTTGAGCAAGCTATCCAAGGACAGGATAAGCCGTGAGGGCACCAGGATGGTCATCACTATCCCAGAGCCCGAAGAGCTGGATTTTACGGTTGAGATCGATTCCATACGCTATCTGACCAAACGCTCCAGACTTCAGACTCTGAAGGATTGGGCCCTGGACCGGGATCAAGAGGCGGAGTTGCGTTCGCAATTCAAGGAAGCCACCTATTCATACCTGCGCGAAGAAGATCTTATTCCTGAGCGCGCCCGAATTGTGACCCGACTCAATGAGTTTTCTGATTTGGTTAGCGACAGGCTGGATGTGGAGGTAGTCTTCCGGTAGTCCTTTCCTTCTGGCAGGGACGGGATGGGCTGAAGAATATAATTTCTAATTTTATTAGATTACAGGATGTTAACGTACCTAGGAAGTCAAAAAGTGTTATGAAAATAATCGGGATCATCCTCATGGTTGCAGGCATTGGTATGGCAATATGGGGCTATCAATTGTCTGGCTCTGTCGGTTCGCAAATAACACAGGCTCTTACAGGTTCGGCTACAGATAAAGTAATGCTTCTCTATATTACTGGCGCCGTCAGTTTTGTTCTTGGCATATACCTTTTGGTTAAAAAATAGCAAAGGAGGTAACATGGACATCATTAGCTTACTAATATTCTTAGCCGTTGGTGCTCTGGCCGGATGGCTTGCCGGCCTCATAATGAAGGGCAGGGGATTTGGCCTCATAGGCAATATCATTGTGGGTATTGTCGGGGCAGTATTGGGTGGATTTGTGTTCGGTTTTCTGGGCGTAACAACAGGCGGGTTGTTAGGCTCTATAATTATGGCCACTATTGGGGCTGTTATTTTGTTATTTGTAGTCGGTCTGGTTAAGAAGCTCTGAGTGTTGGGCCGGCAAAAAAAGTATACTTTAAGCGAATGAGCCCGAACCCTTAAGAAATTAACAGTTATATCAGCTTATTGCCTGCCGGCTTGCTTTGTTGTTTCCTCCCGGGTATGCCTTGGCCTTTCTGCATAGAGGCAGTTTTTGGGGCTTAGCCCCTTTTGACTGCGTGGACAATCTTTAACCAAGGAGGAATTGCATGAAAGGCAAGCAGCAGTCCGGCCATCAGGGATTGAGCGGACTGGCCGCAAGCGATAGCAGCGAGATCGAAAAGTATTACGACCAATGGGCTGAAGATTATGACCGTGACCTGCAGAGCTGGAGGTACCAGGCCCCGGACCGGGCGGCGAATATATTGACCCGCCATCTGGGTCCGGATGCGGCCATCTTGGATGCTGGATGTGGTACCGGATTGACCGGCAAGGCCCTGGCAGCAGCCGGATTCAAGGTGATCGACGGGATGGACCTCTCGGAAAAATCCCTGCAGACGGCCCGGAAATACGGGGTGTACCGCTCCCTTAAGCAGGTGAATCTGCAGGAATTGCCTCTGCCGGCTGAAGACAACGCATACCAGGGGCTGGAATGTATAGGGGTGCTCACCTATGTCCCGGAGAGCAAAGATCTTTTGCGCGAGTTTTGCCGCGTGGTCCGGTCCGGGGGGACCATTGTTTTGACCCAGAGAAACGATATCTTCGAGGAGCGCGACTTCCGGGCCACTGTAAACGAAATCGCCTCGGAAGGGAGATGGGAAGTACTGGATATAAGCGAGCCCAAACCTTATCTCCCGGAGCATGAGGAGTATGCGGACGAGATCATGATCCACTATATAACCTGCCGGGTGCTTTAGGCAGGAGTACGGGCTTGCTTTAGCAGCCCGGCTTTAAATCCTTTAATGCCGGTAAAGCGGCAGGGATTTTTTCAGTAGTCGGTTAGGGAAGGATCCGGCCGCCGGAGTGTTTAGATCCGGCGGCCGGGTCTTAAAATCCAAGGGGGAGTCTAGGCGGCGCAGACCACCCTGTTTTTGCCCCGGCCCTTGGCCTTATATAAAAGCCTGTCCACTCGGCTCATGAGGCTGTCCGAACTCTCGTTTTTTCTTATCTCCACCACTCCGAAGCTGCAGGTCACCCCGCTGACCTCTTGCAAGTCCAGATCTTCCACCCTCTCCCTCAGTTTTTCCGCCAGAGCGGCGGCCCCGGAAGAATCGGTCTCCGGACAGACGATCAAGAACTCCTCGCCACCCCAGCGCCCGGCTGTGTCCGAGCGGCGGATATTGGTGCACAGGCAGGCGGCCACCTCCTGCAGGACCTGATCCCCGCGCTGATGGCCGTGCAGGTCGTTCACGTCCTTGAAATCATCAATATCGGCCAGGATGATGGACAAAGGCTCTCCGTAGCGCCTGCTCCTCTCGCATTCTTTGTCCAAGACCTCCTCCAGGCGCAGCCGGTTGCAGGTTCCGGTCAATTTGTCCGTGGTGGACAGCCTTTCCAATTCTTTGTTTTTTTCGCCCAGCTCCTCGTGGGCCCGGGCGATCTCCCGGTTCAGCCTGGACAGCTTGCGGTTCCACAATAAAATGCCCACGAAAATTGCCGCGGCCAGGGCCGTGATCTTCCATATGAGCTGATAGTCGAATCCGGGTTCGTACTTGACGCTCAGCCAGTTTTGTTTGATGCGGTTTATATCCCGTTCGGACACCGAGTCTATGGCCTTGTTCAAGATGGAATGCAGCCTGGGCTCATCCCGGGAGACACCCATGCGAAAGAATCTCTTGAACGGAGTCTGCCCGGTGATTTTCAGGCTATACAGCCCGAGTTCTTGGATCTTGTAGCCGGTTATCTGCAGACCGCCTATGCCTGCGTCCACCTGGCCTTGATCAATATAACGCAGCAGCTGTTCCGTGTTTTCAGCCAGAACTATCTCTATATCCGGGTGGTTGCTGTTGATATACTCAATGACCGGGTCGTTGCGGATTACGCTGACCTTTTTGCCCTGCAGGGAGGCCATATCCGGGATGTAGCTCTCCCTGTCCGGAACAACTATGACCCGGGTGGAGTGCATGTACGGCTTGGTGAACAAAAAGTCTTCGGCAGTGTCCGGATTTTTGCTCAAGTCTGAAACTGCTGAGCACTCCCCGGACGTGACTTTGCGGGCGCATTGCTCCCGGCTTTCCGCCGGGACCGGAATAAAATCGATCCCGCTGCGCTCGCCCAAAAGTGAGGCGATATCGGCTATAATGCCGCGGTAGTGCCCGTTTTCATCCATGCCCTCCAGAGGCATCTGTTCGGGCTGCACGCAAAGGTGGACATCCTTGTTTTTTGCCAGGTACTGCCTTTCTTCAGCACTAAAGGCGATCCCCGAACCGAGATCCCTTTCTGTCTCCGTGCCCAGCCATTTGGCCTTGAGCTTGACCGCTTCCTCTTCTGTAACCACGTCCATGGTCTTTTGCAGGATGTTTCGAAGAGTGGTCTGGCCCTTTTTCACCCCCATGGACACCGGGGTATTCTCGAAATGCGGGTTATCCAGGACTGGTACACTCTGCAGGTCCATCAGGAAGTGTTTGTTTATGAGATAGTCGAACACCGGTTTTTCCGCCAACGCTGCTGCTGTCCGCCCGGAGGAGACGCTCTTCAGACACTCCAGGGTGTTTTTTCGGGTGACCACGTCTATTTTCGGGTATTGTTTTCTGAGTATCTCCTCGTGGTAAAAGCCCTCCGGGACCGCCACCTTTTTTCCGGCCAGGGAGTCCAGGTCGCGGAAGTCATTACTTTCTTTTTTGGTGACTATTCCGGTAAAGACCATGAAATATGGCCGGGTAAAGTCGATATATTCCCCGCGCTCGGTTGTCTCCACCACGTCACAGAGGATATCCAGGTCCCTGTTTTGGAGCATGCTTAGATAGTCGCGCCAGGAGTCTGCGGTGACAAATTGGAGATCTATATCCAGCTTCTCGGCCAAAAGCCGCATATAATCGATGCTGAATCCCTTTGGCTTCTCGTTCTCCCGGAAATTGAACGGCGGCCACCAGCTCATGCTGTCCACCCGCAGGACCGGATTATCCTCCAGAAACTTTTTTTCCTTGTCGGTCAAAGAAGGGGCCGGGGATCGGTCTATGGTGATCCATTTTCGGGCCAGGCGGACCTTTTCCTGGTTCGGGACCTGATCCATGGCCTTTTGCAGCGCGCTTCTAAGCGGTGCCATATCCTTTTGCACCGCGATATACAGCCCCTGCGGTCCAAGCTGGGGCACTTCGATCTCGCCCTTGATCTCCAGGTCGGTCAGAAACCGGGTGGCTATGAGATAGTCCACTGTGCCCCGGTAGCCGATATAGGCGTCCGCCCGACCGTAGTTGACCGCCTTTAAGCCGTCCAGCACCCCTTTGACCCGGTACAGATCAATCTCCGGGTAGTCGTTTTCCAGGACCTCTTCCTGCTTGTAGCTTTTGGGCACGGCCACGGTTTTGCCCTGGAGATCCTGGAAGTCGCTGATCTCCGGGCTGTCCTTTTTCGTGACCAGAATATACGGCAGCTCCAAAAAGGGCTCGGTAAAGAGCATGTAATCTTTGCGGCTCTCGGATATCCACAAAGAGGGCAAGAGGTCTATCTCGTTGTTTTTGAAGAGTTTTAAAAGTTCGGCCCAGGTGTAGCCGTTAATATATTCAAAGGAGATGCCCAGTTTGCGGCCCAAAAGCTCGAGGTGGTCGATGGCGTAGCCGGAGGGTTTGCCGTGCCTGCTGAAATCAAACGGGGCCCAGTCCTCCTCGTTGCCCACCCGGATGACCGGGTTTTCGCGCAGGAAATCGAGCTCTTCCTGGGTCAGCCCTAGATCTTCCCGCACGGACACATTCGCAGAATTGGCATCTTCTGCCGCTCCGTTCCCCGGACAGGCAAGGGGTAAGACAAATAAAGAGAAAAGGGAAAATATAAAAATTATTTTTGGCATATGTGAAACCGGGGGCAATAATGTGCGCAGGCTCTTTAATCCTTGCAGAAATAAGTTGGGTTATCAAATGCTTTGTTGCTTCCGGCGCGGCAGGCCCGGAAGCTGAGGAACACGAACCCGGCTCCCGGAGGCAATATAGAAGCGTTTGCAAGCCACTAGGCATTAATTGCTGTTTTAGGGTTTGTAAACCAAAACCGGTCCATCAGGGAGAAGCCGCTGCCTGTCCCGGCAGCAAAGGACCTGCTTGATTTTTATCTTGATCTGGTCGAGGATTAAGCGGAATTTAATCTGATCCTGAACGTCTTCGGAGTGCCCATGCCCCATATATTCACCAACCGTCCCCGCCTGCTAGACCTGACCGGGGACCGGGAGGACATTAAAAAACAATTCCGCTGGGAGACCATAAACGCGGTCATCTACAAGCTCGGTGGAGCGGTTTTTATTGCCGGGAGCATTCTCTTTTTTCCCGCCATGGACGCGCACCGCGATCTGGGTTGCTGGATATTTTTCGCCGGATCCGTGCTCTACCTTGTGGTCACAGTGCATGACCTGGCCGAAGTGCTGCGCAACTGGAAAAGTACAGACAGGCACGACCGCTGGGCCAAGCTGGAGTACGCGGCGGCTGCGAGCTATGTCCTGGGTACGGTCCTTTTTACCGTGGGGAGCGTCTTTTTCCTTTCCTTTGTGGCCAGGGACCTTACCGGGGCCTGGTTTTTTGTTTGGGGCAGCTTTCTTTTCGTGGTCGGGGCGTGCATAAATGTTTTGCAGATAGCCAGAGCGGATTCCATGCTTACCCTGCATCTTATGAATCTGACTGCGGTGGCCTTTGTGGTGGGTTCGGTGCTTTTTACCCTCGCTTCCGTGCCCTATCTGTGGGATTTTGAGTCTTCCGCGGATTATCTGATCCTGAACAAGTTCATGGCTTGGCAATACCTGGTGGGGAGCACCCTGTTTTTTATAGGTGGAGTCTTTAATTACTGGCGGGCGTACGTGGTAATACGCCAGGCGCTTTCCGAGCGAGGCTAAAAGGTTTTTTTCCATCCCGTTCTTGCCGCTTCCGTGGTCTCGGCTCAGGCCGAGCCAATGCCGGCCCGCCCCAAGACTTGAGCGATCTCGGCCCTGGCCTGCCGGGTGGACAGTCCCCGAATCCTTTCCAACACATCCCTACAGACCGCAAAATCCAGATCCTCGACCAGGCTGATGACCTGTACCTCGTCTGTTGCGTGGGGGAAATCGCCTTTGGTGGCGGCCATCTCGTCCTTGGTGATCAGTTTGTTGTAAATCAGGGCCTGGGCGGCCAGCCGGTCCGGTTTTGGACCGCTGGTCCGGGGTCGGCGATAATACAGCCAGGTCAGCCTATCGCCCGGGCTTAAGGGCTGGCGCCTGCCGCACAGCTCCTTATACACCGGCTCCAGCACGTACCTGACCCGCGGTTTGATCCCCAGTTGAAGCAGGTTCTTTATCAGGGCCAGATGGAGGTATCCGGCTTCAATGTAAATGTTTTTGCCTTCGCAGTTTATTTCCTGTAAGGCTTCGGCCCGCATTCTGTCCCGAAGTGCGCCCCGGCTCGCGTCCGCACGGGCGAAATCCTGCACTGCCCGTACCAGACCGGAAAAGTCCCTTTTCGTACTTGCGCGGTAAAAGGCCAAAAGCTCCCTGGTCCACACGTGCTCGGCGTTGTAAACGCTTTTACCCGGCTCTTTTTGGATCTCCTGCGGGGTCCCCCCGGAAGCGAAGAATTCGTGGATAAGAACCAGCTCATCCATGAAGGGGTCTATCTGGCGGAATTCAATGCCCCTGTCGAACATTTCGCGCATGGCTTTGCAGCTCTGTTTAGCGTATCCGGGGAATCCAAAATCAGTAAGCTGGAGATAGGTGTCGATGGCCAGCGACCCCCGGAGCATGTCCTTGAATCCAGGGGTCTGCGGTTCCTCGAGGACAACCATGTCCCTGGAGCGCATCATATCCGCGGCCAGCAGGAGGCTTTCCTGTCTGTAGGTGGTAAGTCCCAGGGTGATCATGGCCTTCCAAGTTCAACTATCAGGGTTTGCCCTCCCCTGTTGGCTATAATATTTATCCTTGATCTTGGGGATATCTCTCTCCAACGCCTTCAGCCGGCTCTCGCTCAAAGGATGGGTGGAGAGCCATACCGGGGGCTTTTTCTCGTCTTTGTTTTCCTGCATCATCTTTTGCCAGAAAGACAAGGCCGCCTCGGGAGCATAACCGGCCTTGGCCATGAGGATGAGCCCAATGTGGTCGGCCTCGTATTCCTGGGTCCGGCTGTAGGGCAGAATCACTCCCAGCTGGGCAGATATGCCGTAGGCCTGCTGAAAGACCCGGGCTGCAGTGGGATTGCTCATATCCAGGACAATGCCCGCGGCCTGGCCGACCAGGGCGGTACCGAGTTGCATGGACACCCGTTCCGCACCGTGTCTGGCCACCACATGGGCGATCTCATGGGCAATAACCGTGGCCAGCTGGGCATCGGTGTCCATTATTTCCAGAAGACCGCGGTAAATAAAGACCTTGCCCCCGGGCAGGGCAAAGGCGTTTAAGACGTCCTTGTCCACCACATTGAATTCCCATTGGTAATCCTTGTCCGTGTGCGCGGCAATGTGCTTTCCCACGTTTTGGACGCGGTCCACCAGCTCCGGGTCCTCGGACAAGGGCTCCTTTTCCTTGATTTCCCGGGCCGCCTCTTGGCTCATGGCCAGGATCCGGGCTTCGGGGACCATGATGAACTGGGAGCGCTGCGTGTGCGGGGCGGTGGCGCAGCCCGCGGCCAGAACAAGAGCAAGGAAAAGGGCAAAGAAAGGGCCTTTAGTATAAAGCGGTTTTTTTCCTGGATATATATTCATACAGGCAGTGTAGCAAAAGCCGGGGGTGTCCTCAACAGGCAGCCCGGGATGCGGATTGTGTGCCAGGCACTGGCAAGAGGATTACGCAAACATCCGGGGAGGGGCGGGTGCGTATTGGAATCTGGCCCGGAAGCGCTATGCCCGCTACCGTCTGGACCACTGTTTTCCGGTGGTGAAGAATTGGCGGGCCAAATAGCGTGCCTATAGCCTTTAAGGTCTTGTCCTAAAAGACAAACACCCGGTATTCCGGATCGGTCATGAGGGCGACTATTTCCGGTCCGTCCGTTATCCTGGATCCGTGGATGATATCGTCCGGACCTACATAGCGTTTGTCCGCACACGCCTTGCATACGTGGAGCTGACCGCCGTTGTCGATAAGCATCCTTATCATCTCGCTCATGTCCTCGCCGGTGGTGGAGCGGATACCGTCGGCCATGCCCAGCTGGGCCCAGTGGATGGCGTCGTCGATCAAAGCGACCTCGACATGGTTTTCGGCCTTGGCGGACAGGGCGGCAAACTGAATGGCCCGGGTGGCCCCACCGGATTTCTCAAAGCCCTTGGTGAGCATGTACAGACATTTCATGTTCTTCCTCCTTTTTTATCTTCTTAATTCAAATAATGGCGGGGATATCTTAAACAGTCAAAGACTTTTATTTGGAAAAAAGCAGTGCATATTTTGCGGCTAATTCGCCCTAAAGGAAAAACTGAGCACAAACTCCCCGGCCCGGTATTCGGACCAGTATACGTTATCCTTCCCGGGGAGATGGAATCCCACGTGTCCGCCGTAACGTGGTGTTTCCAGGAATATATGCGGGTTGTCCATTGCTTCTTGGAACGGATAGCAGGAAGGGCATAAAAACGGATCGTCCTCAGCCTGGACGACAAGCGAGGGGACGCGGATGTTTTTCAAGAATTGCCTGCAGGAGGCCCGGGCATAGTAATCCTCTGCATCCCTAAAACCATACATGGGCGCGGTGAAGCGGTTGTCAAACTCGTGAAAGGTCCATGTCTTGTTCAGATTTTTTGCCTCGATCACTGAGGGGAACATCTCCGCCTTCAGTCGGATTTTTTGCCTAAGCCCGCGCATGAAATACGGGAGGTAAAAGCGGTTGGCGCTGCTGTCCAGTCTGGCCGCAGATCCGGATAAATCGCAGGGAACGGAAAAGGCTACTGCCCCCCGGACTTGGTCCGGGACCAGGTCCGGATCCTCACCCAGATATTTGAGGACCTGATTGCCCCCGATACTGAATCCGATGGGGAAAATACACTCGTAGCCCTGGCGGATGACATGGCGGATAACCGTGTCCAGGTCATCGGTCACCCCGCTGTGATACAGCCGGGGCAGGCGGTTGGGCGTGTCTGAGCAGCACCGGAAATTCAGACACACCGCGTCCAGTCCGATCTGGTTCATGCGTCTGGCCATGCCCAGGGGGTATTTCTTGCGCGAGTTCCCTTCCAGACCGTGATTGATTATGGCCGCGGTCCTGTTTCCAGGCTGCCCGGTCAGATGCCAGTCTATGTCCAGAAAGTCCCTGTCCGGGGTGTCTATGCGCTCCCGCACGGGCGCAGTGCTCGGTTCCGGCCGGAACAAGGTGGGATAAATAGTGTGCACGTGGCCGTTTCTGAACGGGAGCAAAGGACTGTATTCAGGTTCGGGTAAAACCGGCATTTTTACGTACAGCTTTTTCTTGGTTGGGGGTTAAAGACAAAATTTATCCACGGTATCTGCGGACAGTTTTTATTTTTGCTCGAATATGCCGGTAGTTTGAGCCTTGTCCAGGACATGACCGTCAATGGCCCGGTAAAACTCCTCCAGCCCGGCGTCCTCCGGCAGGGAAAGTCCTTTTGTGTCCAGGGCGTACACGGTCAGGACATACGGATGCTCGCCGGTTCCCTTGGGCGGCTGCGGCCCTCCGTATCCAGACTTTCCGAACGAATTTGCAAGCTCCCTGGCCCCGGCGGGCATGCTTTTCCCGGAGGCCCCTTCCGGGAGCGAGTCCGTATCCGCGGGGATGTTTATCACCATCCAGTGGATCCAGTTGTTGGCCACCGGATGGGGATCGATCACGGTCAGGGCCAGGGACTCGGTTCCCTCCGGGGTCTCAGACCATTTAACCGGCAGGGAGATGTTGTCCCCTCCGGCTCCGGGCATGCAGTATTTGACCGGTATTTCCTGCTTGTCGGAGAATGCTTGTGTGCTTATTTGCATGGTTACGACCTCCTTTGGGACGAAAAGAAGTGTTTTAAGCGCAAAAGCAGCTTAAATTGTTGCTTTTCCCCGCAAAATATGCAAATTCCCCCTTACAGATCTTAGTTTATTCTGTAATGCCCGGGTGCGGCCATGTCAATACAAAGGCATTAACCCACCTATCCGGACCCTTTGGTCATGCCATTTTAGTCCCTGAGCAAAAATTTTGGTATCCTCGACATTTGATGTGAGTTTTATCCGTCTGCTATTTTGGGTGCCAAACTACTGGCCTGGTGTGTTTTAGGCCCTGTCAAAGGGGGGTGCTTGCCCCCGGAATTTTGTCTTTTACGATCGGGTTTCCTGAGTAAGTGACTAGCGGGTCAACTCGTATAAACGACCAGAAATTGTCCACCACCGGGGTTGATTTCAAGAAAGAAGCATGGTCGAAATTTGTTTTTCCACCGCTATCGTGCAAAGCATCCTTCTGACGGTCTTACTGGATACGGCTGCAAAAAGTGTTTTTCAGCCGCATGATGACAAGACCCAGAAAACAGGCGGCTGAAAGATCAAATGATTAAATTCAAGAAAAGCGGCATTAATCTCTGCTTTCTAATATTTGCAGACCTATCTTGCTTGGCTTGGCTTTAAATGGAGAGGATATGATTGAGCAGCGCAGATTGGCCGAGGAACTGCTTGCCGAGGCCGAAAAAAGGGACGGTTTTCGAGCGGGGATTGCAGATGTCAATGAAGTGTTGGCCGGACCTTCCTACAAGGCTGAAGCCGTTGGAAGCTGGCAGACCAACCATTCGGAAAATCCCACTCCGTGGCTACCAAACGCCCGCTCTCTCCTGGTGTTGGCCATGCATCATCCGGAAGACGACCCCCGGCTGGACTGGTTCGACCGGGGCAATACCGCGGGAAACCGCCGCATGACGGAGGTATCTGAGGAGTTAGCAGCCTGGCTGTCCAAGGCGCACGGGGTTCGCGCCCAGCCGCTGCCCTATCATGTGGAAAAGGGCGGGGTATATCTGAAAGATGCCGCAGTGTATGCAGGACTGGGCGTGGTGGGGGAAAATAACCTGCTGCTGGACCGGAAATGGGGACCCAGAGTGCGGCTTCGGGCGGTATTGATCGAAGGAAGCCTTCCGTCCGGACGCCCGCTGGAAGATTTCCGTCCCTGCCAGGGCTGTGATGTGCCCTGCCGCAAAGCCTGCCCTGAAGACGCGTTCGCCCCCGGGCGATATGACCGTCCGACCTGTATCCAGCGCCTCAATACCGATCGGGCCCATCCTATTGAGAGCGGGCAAATGGATTCCGAAGGTTCTCCCATCCTGGTGACCGACTGGTGCCGGGGGTGTGAATTCGCCTGTCCGGTGGGGGAAAAATAGCTCCATTCAGCTCCGGGTTCGGCCCTGTTCCGTTTTTTGCAGCGGCTTTGCGCCGGAGCTGTTCTTAGCGATCTTGCTCACTTGTAGCCTGCACGCGCATATTTCTTTTTAGTGCAGCCAGCAGTTCCTCTTTTTCCACCGGCTTGGCCAGGTAGTCGTCCATCCCCGCCTTTAGGAATTTGTCCCGGTCCCCGAGCATGGCGTAGGCCGTAAGGGCGATGATGGGCACGTCCTTGGAATCGGATCGCAAGGCCCGGATGCGGCGGGTGGCCTCCACCCCGTCCATAACCGGCATCTGCACGTCCATGAGCACACAGTCAAAGCTTTCCCTGGCCAGCATAGCCAGGGCCTGTTCCCCGTCTGTTGCCGGGCTGACCCGGGCCCCATACCTCTGCAGCAGCCTCTGGATATAGAAGTGTGTGGTCTGCTCGTCGTCCACCAGGAGAATATGCCTGCCGCTGAGAACACAATTACTCTCCTGCTGCGCCTTGTTGTCTTTTTGTCGGGAGGGGGCAGGTATCTTGAAGGGCAGGCTGACATAGACAGTTGTCCCTGCGCCTTTTTGACTCCCGATGCAGGCATTGCCCTGCATGAGGCGCAGGAGGCGTTTGACCAGAGGCAGTCCCAGGCCAGCGCCTTCGTGCTGCCGGGTATAGGGCGAGTCCCGGTCCTCGGCCTGGCGGAAGGTCTCCAGGACCTGTTCCAGCTTTTCCTCGGGAATACCCTGGCCGTTGTCCTCAATCACAAAAAACACCCGGCAGGATTCCGGATTCGGGCCGGGGAGCAGTGACGCGTTCACGTGCACTTCCCCCTGCCGGGTATACTTGACCGCGTTGCCCACCAGATTGAAAAGGATTTGAGTCAGCCGGACATGGTCGCCCAGAAGCAAGTCCGGAACCGACTCCTCCAGGCAGGTCTCAAGGGAGTTGCCGTTTGCCCGGGAGGCGAGTCCGAACATGTCCTCCGCCGAACGCAGGACCTGGGCCGGACTGAATTCCTCCTCGATAAGCTCCATTTTGCCCGCCTCGATCCGGGACAGATCCAGGATATCGCTTAACAGGCGGGTCAACCGCTCCGTGGACTGCCGGGCCATCTGCACATATTCGGCCTGTTCCGGGTTCAGTTCCGTGGTCTGCAGGAGCTGATGCATACCCAATATGCCGTTCAGCGGCGTCCTTATCTCATGGCTCATGTTGGCCAAGAATTCGGATTTGGCCCGGTTGGCTGCTTCGGCTCCGTTTTTTGCTTCTACCAGGGCGGCCTGGGTTCGTGTGCGCTCTGTGCTATCCCGTATTACTCCAATAAAATTGATAATCCTGCCTGTTTTGTCTCGAAGATAAAAGACCCCGGTTTCCCCGGGAAAGACCTGACCGTTTTTCTTCTTGTAGTTTACATTCATTATAAAGGAGGAGGACTGGTCATGCTGTTTTATAGCCGCACCAAGCTCTTGAAATTGGGTATCGTTCTCATATATATAATTGGTCTTCATTCCCTTGATCTCAGCAAGGGAATAGCCAAAAATTGATTCA
>JBKHGE010000050.1:0-14147 GCA_046539845.1 Desulfonatronovibrionaceae bacterium | reverse complement strand
TTAAGCGCCCGCCCGAACCTGGAGTCCTCCAGTTTTCGGAACAAAACCACGCTAACCGCCAAAAATATCCAGATGTAATAAAAGAAATGGACCGGCCGGCGCAGGGTAAATCCAAAAAGGTCCGGCCGGCTGATCCCGAAAATGCCGTTGGCCCCGCCGGTGAGACCAAAAATATTGTTCACCAGGGCAATGCGGACGATTTCCACAATCCCGATGGTGACAATCAAAAGATAGTCCCCCCGAAGGTGGATAATGGGCCGGGCCACTGCCAGCGCAAACAGGGCGGCGACTGCCCCGCTTACCGGGACCAGCCACAGCACCGGGAGGCCTAAAGAAGTATTTAAAATCGCAGTCGCATAGGCCCCAACGGCGAAAAAAGCAGCGTGTCCCATGTGAAAGAGACCGGTGTGCCCAAGGATAAAATTCAGACTGAGTCCCAAAACCGCGTATATCCCGATATTGGTCAGCACATCCACCCAGTACAGGTTCAAAAAAGCAGGACATACAACCATCAGCGCAGCAAACAGGGCGTAAATCACATAGCTTTTGTTCATCGGCTCACACCTTTTCCGCAACCCGTTCGCCCAAAAGCCCGGTAGGTCTGACTATGAGGATCAGGATCAAAACAAAGAAGGCTATGGCATCCTTCCAGGCTATGGACAGGTAGGCCGCACCCATGGACTCGATGACCCCCAGAAGTAACCCGCCGACCATGGCCCCGGGGATATTTCCGATCCCGCCCAGGATAGCGGCAATAAACGCCTTCAGCCCGAACATCCAGCCCATGGCGAAATTTATCTGCCCGTAATACATACCGACCATTAGTCCGGCTGCACCGCCCAGGGCCGGACCGATCAAAAAGACAATGCTTATAACCCGGTTGACGTTTATGCCCATCAATTTAGCCGCGCCCTGATCAATGGCTGAGGCCCGTATGGCTGTTCCGGTCTTTGTCTTCTGGACAAATAAAAACAAAGCGACCATGAGGACAATGGAGGCGGCCAGGATGAGGATCCGGATGAGCGGGATCTCCAGCCCCAGGATGTTGACCGCTACTTTGGGCAAAATATCGTGGGGATAGACGCGGAATTTGGCCCCGTAAACGAGCATAACCGCGTTTTGAAAAAATATGGACGCCCCTAGGGCGGAGACCACGGCAGCCAGCCGGTCCGCATTCCGGAGCGGCTTGTAGGCCACTCTTTCCAGAATAACGCCGAGCACAGCCACAAGGCCCATGACCATCACCGCCAGGACCAAAATCCCCGCTACGGGTCCGAACTTGTCTGTCAGTCCCATGGCTGTGAGCAGGGTAAGACCCAGGTAGGCGCCGATGGTAAACAGATCTCCGTGGGCGAAGTTGATCAGCTTCAACACCCCGTAGACCATGGTGTAGCCCAGGGCTATGAGCGCGTATATCCCGCCGATGGCCAGCCCGTTGGTCAGTTGCTGAAAAAACAGTTCCATTTTTTTGCTCTCTGTCCTGGAGATTTTACAGGGACGGACTCCCCCTGCGGAATCAGCGCCGGATCCGTTTCTGAATCCGGCGCCGAAAGCAAGACTAGTCGGTCTGCAGGATAAATTCCCCCTGGGAATTTACCTGATACAGACGGTAGAGGTCGCCGGTGCGGTCACCGTCCTGGTTAAAGGATATCTTGCCGGTCAACCCGGGCATGTCCTTTAGTTCGGTGTGCAGATATTTGGCCAGGACATCCGGATCAGTGGATTCGGTCTCTTTGATGGCGGTGGTTATCGCCAGAAAGCAGTCCCCGGACAAAACCGCCCACACCGAGCCGGGAACAGAACCGTGCTCTTCCTTGTAGCTGTCCAAAAACTCTTCGGCCTGCGGGGTGAAAAGGTCCTGGGGAACAGGCGGGCTCAGGAAGTAAAAATCTTTGGCAGCATCATTGCCGGCTATCTTAACCAGATCCGGGTTGTTGGTTGCGTCCCCGCCGATAAAGGGCACATTCCAATTCATTTCCTTTTTCTGGCGTAAAAGCCTGCCCGCCTCGGGGTAGTAGCCGGTAAAAAATACCACGTCTGGCTTGTTGGACTTCATTTTGGTCAAGAG
Source organism: Desulfonatronovibrionaceae bacterium (assembly GCA_046539845.1). Classification (GTDB taxonomy): domain Bacteria; phylum Desulfobacterota; class Desulfovibrionia; order Desulfovibrionales; family Desulfonatronovibrionaceae; genus CAYNNQ01. The sequence continues at coordinate 12,079 of JBKHGE010000050.1, read as the reverse complement.
GGTACTGTAGTCCCTCTCGCCGGGAGTAAGGGCGTCAAAAAAGACCACATCCGCATCGCCCTGCTTGGACAATAGCTTCTTGGCCTCGTCTGCCAGCCCCTTGGCATAGGTGGTATTGTCATGCAGGATAGCCACCTGATCGAAGCCCATATCGTCAATCGTCTTTACCGCCACCTTGCCTTGCTCATCGTCCCTGGGGCAGGTACGGAAAAATTTGTCCAGGCCCTTCTGGGTGAGTCGGATGGCGGTGGAGCCGTTGGCCAGCTGGATGATCCCGGCTTCATCGTAGGTATTTTGCGTGGCCTCGGTAACCGAGGAACCGTAGGTCCCGATGACCGCCACTATATCCCTGGTGGACAGACGCTGTGCGGCCAAGGCAGCAGTGCGCGGGTCCCCGCCGTCATCCTCGACCACGATCTCCACCTCCTGGCCCAACAGACCACCCTTTTTGTTTATATCCTCGGCCAGGAGTTTAACTATCTTTTCCATATCCTGCCCCTCGCTGGCCCAGGAACCAGTTAACGGACACATAAGGCCGATTTTGATAGGCCCGGCCCAGGCCGCAGAGGCCGCAAAAGCCAAAACAAACGCCCCAAGGGTTACCAGTCGAATAATTTTTCTAAGCATCTTCCTCCTCCTTGCTAGCAAAATTTGCTGTTACGGGACATCAGGCGCGGCGTGAACCAAAAACCAAGAGATTGCCGGTCAATTAAGACACACCTTATACTAGTCGAAACGTTTCTATATACAAATTCAAGTCTCAAAGCAACGGCAAAATAGTGGAAGCAAGCCGCAGGGTCGATAGGCACCTAAATTTTGCCGGACAGGACATGGCCTGTACCTGGCGCATCAAGGTGGTATAAAAAAGGCCCGCCGGGAGAGGCGGGCCTTTTAATCTGCACAGGTATGCAACTGTAAACGGTTTATTCGCCGAGCCCTTTGCGGCCGAGCTGATGCGCATAGGCCAAGGCCACGGTACGATAAACCAGATGGGCCAGCTTGCTCCAGGGCAGGTAGGCGATAAGCATAAACACGGTAACCAGGTGCAGATAATACATGGGATAGGCGATCGCCGGCAAAGCGGCCAGCCTGAGAATCTCGCACAAAATCCCAGTAATGCCCACGGCCCAGATCACGCCCAGCAGATACCAATCATAGAACGAACTGCGCTGCTTGGAGGGATCCAGATTGAGGCGCATTTTGGTTACGAGAGTCAGGCCGACAACCAGGGCTATAGCCCCGAGATTGGCCAGTATTTTTACCGGGTTCCACAGGGCCATGGGAGTATGCATCTGATGTCCGATCAGTTTTCCGCCCCAATGCCCGACAGCAACGATGCTGGTGACCACGAACAGGGCGATAAAGCCGTAGAAAAGCCAGAGATGGCCCGAATATCTCTCCTTGTTCGACTCGCAGTCCTTGAATTTGGAATGAGTTACGATCTGGTCCTTGATCACCGTATAAAGAGACACCCAAATGTTCGGGGCATCCTCGCCCGGAACCTGCCCGGCCTCCTTAAAAGAGCGCAATAGCTTGGCGATGGCGCTTAAAAAGGAGAATATGACGAATATAGCCACCAGACCGAACACCGGGTCAATAGTGTAGTCCCCGGGAAAGACCTTACCGTATATGACCTCGCCCCCGGGAATGGAAAGCCCGGTGGTAAATCCCCAGATGATGAGATAAATCAAGGCCGGTATAGCAAAGAGGATGGGTAGATACTTGGAGGAACTCATCCACTTGCCGAATACGGCAGGCCTGGCCAGAGACCTGTAGGCCATGTTCCGAAGCGAGGCCAGGACATCGCCGGGGTTTGCCCCCCGGGGGCACAAATCCGAGCATTCTCCACAGTTGTGACACAACCAGATATCGATATCATTAACCAGCTTGTTTTCCATACCCCATTGGGCCCAGATCATTTCCTTGCGCGGAAATGGTTTCTCTTCCGGGGAGAGCGGGCACACCACGCTACAGGTAGCGCACTGATAGCACTTTTTAAGAGAGTCACCACCAGAGGCCTGTAGCTCCTCAATGAATTTTACATTCGGATCTACTTTTATTGCAGCCATTTAATAATCCTCCTAGAAGCCCTTGTACGGGTTTGGACCAAAATCTTCAATTTTCGCGATAAAGTCATCAATAATGTCCGGGATTCTGTTATAATCGTCTATGGCCACTTCTTCCTGATGCACTCTCTCCGCCTCAACCTGCAGACGCTCCAGTGTTTCGCCTATATTGGCCATCCTCTGACTGCAAAGCTCACTGCCCTTCATAAAGTGACACTGATAATCGTCACCAAATTTACAGCCGAGGAGGAGCACACCGTCAATGCCCTTGGACATAGCTTCAGCTATCCACTGCGTGTTCACCGAACCCAGGCAGCGGACCGGGATGAAGCGCACGTACGAAGACCAGCTGCGCTTGCGCATGGCGGCCATGTCCAAGGCCGGATAGGCGTCGTTCTCACAGACCAGGACCAGAAAGCGGTATCCGCCTTCCTCCTCGTCCTCCGGCACCTCGATCTGGCCGATCATCTCGTTGAGCATGGACACGGAGTAGTTATCAAAGGAGATAACCCGTTCCGGACAGGCGCCCATGCATGTCCCGCACCTGCGGCACCGAGTGGGGTTAGGCAGCGGTGTTCCCTTTTCATCCTCGTCCAGGGCGCCAAAGGGGCACTCTTCCGTGCACCGCTTACACTGCGTGCAGCGGACCATATTGAACTTGGGATAAGTCAGGTCCCCTGAGCGGGGGTGCACGGCCATCCCCCTGTTCGTGCTCTCCAAACACTGTACTGCCTTCAACGCCGCACCGGCTGCGTCATCCTCCGCAGTAGCCAGATTCATGGGCTGGCGGACACAGCCTGCACTATAAATGCCAGTTCTTCTGGTCTCATACGGAAAGCAGATATAGTTGGAATCTGCAAACCCGTTGAAGAGCTCCAGCTCCGGAAGCTGCTGGCCCTGACGGTAGCCGAGTTTTAAAACCCCGTCTTCAAAGGTGTCCTCGGCAGTCGTGGGGACCATGCCCACAGTGAGCACCAGGATATCCACCTCAACCTCCAGATCCTCGTCGCCCAGAAGGGTGTCGCTTACCTGAACGCGGACCTTGCCGTCTTCGCCCTCACTTACCTCGCGCACCTCTGATTTGGTCAAAAAGATGCCCGGATCGTCCTGGGCGGCCTGGTAATAGCTCTCATATACGCCCGGTGTGCGCATGTCTTTATAAAAGATGTACGCCTTGGCCTCGGGATCCTTTTCCCGGATGTATCCGGCCTGCTTGAGCGATGTCATGCAGCATACCGAGGAGCAATAGGGCAGATGCTCGGGATCGCGCTGTCCGGCGCACTGGATAAAGGCCACGCTTCGGGCCGGGGCGTCGTCCGAGGGCCGCTTGATGGAACCGGCGGCGGCCATTTCCTCGAACTGAATATTAGTCACCACGTTCTTGAGTTTACCATAGCCCAGACTGTCCAGCTTGCTGGCGTCGTATGGTTTCCAGCCGGTGGCCAGAACAACTGCACCCACATCCAACTCTTGCTGCTCCTCTCCGGATTTGACCACCGCCTTATACATGGCCGGGGATCCGGAAAGGCTTTCCAGTTCGGATCCGGTCAAGACCTTTATCTTATCGTTGTTCTCCACCGCGGAGATCAATTCGTTTATCTGCGGGGTCTGGGGCTCGGTGTACGGGAATTTGTACGGAAGCTGTTTGTACATCCGGGCCGCAAATCCGCCGAGTTTGTCTTCCTTTTCCACCAGGACCACATCGTAGCCCATGGAGGCAGCGTCCTGGGCGGCATTCAGTCCGGTATGCCCGCCGCCGAGAACCAGAATGGCCTTGCTTACCTCTGGGATGTCCGGTTCCGGGGGAGCAGTCTTTTCCAGCCTGGTAACGCCCATCTTAATATAATCCTGAAGCATCATGGTCAGGGCGTTGGCCTCCAGATCGGTCTCCTCCAGCGGGGGCAGACCTTCGGGCTCTTTAAACGACCATACGGCCAGCTCGCGGATATTGACCCGCTCCACAGGGATCTCCAGCCCAAAATCAAAAACATCCCACATCACCCGAGGCGAACAAGCGGCCACACACACCCCGTCGATATTGCCCTCTTCTATATCCTTTTTGATCTCGGCCACTCCTTCGTTGCCGCACAAAAAAGGAAGTTCCTTGATCAAAGCCGGGCTGACCTCGTCATCCACGTGCTCCTTGAGCTGCTCAAAATCTATGTCCTGCTCACCGATGTCACAACCAGTGCAGATATATACTCCGATCTTCTCAGGCATTGTGACTACCTCCTCACCTTTTGGATAGCTTTCAAGGCCGCCCCGGTTGCTGTTTCAGCTGAAGTAACAACATCCAGCGGCATCTTGGCGCATCCGGCCGCATAGATGCCGTTCTCCTTTCCACCGATTACAAAACCTTCCTCATCCACATCGGCCTGAACAGGCAATGTCTCACCAGCTGCGCACGGCTGCATGCCGGTGGCCAGAACGACCATATCAAATTTCTCTTCCTTCTTCAGGCCGGCGACTATATCCTCAACAGTGACTACTACATCGCCGCTGGCCTTGTCCTCTTCCACCTTGGCCACCTTGCCCTTAACCATTTTAACTTTTTCGTCATCCTGGATGTTTTGCAGAAACTTCTCATACCGGCCGGGAGCCCGCAAATCTATGTAGTAGATCACGACCTCTGCATCCGGATACTGTTCACGGATATAGGTGCATTGTTTCAAAGAAGCCATGCAGCAGATATAGGAACAATAATTGAGATGGTTCTGATCCCGGGAACCGGCGCACTGGACAAAAGCAATCTTTTGCGGCTCTTTATCGTCCGAAGGTCGGAGGACCTTGCCCTCGGTCGGTCCGTTTGGCGCAGCCAAACGCTCCATCTGCATGTTACTGATAACGTTTTTGATCTCTCCGGCGCCCAGATTGGTCAAATTGGTGACATCATATGGTTTCCAGCCGGTGGCCCAGACAACAGAGCCCACATTCAGGGTCATCTCCTTTTCTTTCTCTTCAAGATCAATGGCCTCGTACGGGCAGGCCTCCACGCATTTGGCACAGGAGGAACCCTGACATACGCTGTCGTCTATCACATAGCGTAGGGGCAGTGCCATGGGATGGGGTTCATAAATGGCCTTGGTCTCGCTCAGGCCGAAATCGAACTCGCTTTTCCTTGTTACCGGACAGGCCTCCACGCATTTACCGCAGGCCGTACAATTAGTGTTTACGTATCTGGGCCTGATTTTCAGCTTGGCCTCATAGTTCCCCGGCTCACCCTGGAGCGACACCACCTCGGACATGGTAAAAAATTTGACCCGGGGATTCTTCTTGATGCGCTGAAAGTTGATCTCCAGCCCGCAGGTGGGAGGACAGAGCTTAGGGAAATAGTGCTTCAGCTGTGTTACCCGCCCTCCTAGATACGCCTCTTTTTCGACAATATACACCTCGTAACCGACTTCAGCTGCCTCCAGCGCGGCTGTAATACCGCTGAAACCGCCGCCGACAACCAGAATACTATTGGACATATTTTCCTCCCTCATTAAGTAGCCTGATACACTATGCGAAAATGGCCTAAGCCCAAACAAGCCCCTCCTTTGGGCCGGCTTTGGCTTAGACCATCCATAGTTAAAAATAGGCTGCGGGCCTTTCGGCCCGCAGCCCGGTGCTCTTTATTGCGGAGCCTTGGGATCAGGGATGACCTGAATGTAAGGCTTCTTAAAGAACTTGGTCTCGCCAGACTCCGGATTGTATACGGAATTGGTAAAGCACTTCCACTCCTTGTCATTAAGGCCGGGGAAGTCAGTACGGTAGTAGAATCCGGGATAGCGGGTCTCTTCACGGAACTTGATGTGCAGAACATGCAAACGAACCGTGAACAGACGATGGTAGTTCTCCCAGGCGCGAAGGAGTTCGTGCAGATCACGGGCGCACAGCTTACCCGCATCTTCTTCCAGCATGTCCAGAAGATGCTCGCAGGTCTCCAGCATGGCCTTGGAAGTGTTGTAGTATGTAGCACAGCCGCCGCCATACTCGTCAGTGGTCTTACACAGACGCATCATGAAGTTACGCGGGGTGATGTACTTCGGATTGATATCCGGAGCAGTGGAGACGTCCTTGTTCTCTTCATAAGTGTACCAGGGCTGGTAAACCATATTCTTCAAAGTCTCGGCGTCTTCCTTCAGGGCCGGGGTGTAATCGGCGTGATCCACGCACCAGCGGACCATCTGCTTGGCGGCCATACGTCCCTCGGCGTGAGAACCGGAGGAGAACTTATGCCCGGAGGCACCAACACCGTCAGCGCAGGTCCACAGGCCGTTTACAGTGGTCATGCGGTTGTAGACCTTGCCGTTGTCCGCCTTGATCTTGTACTCGTCAGGTACCCAGTCCTCGTCCGGACCGGAAACCCAGATGCCGCAGCAGCCGGAATGGGAGCCGAGCAGGTAGGGCTCGGTGGGCATGATCTCGGAACCGGACTTTTCCGGCTCGATGTTCATGGCCGCCCACAGGTTGGCCTGACCAACGCACATGTCCAGGAAGTCTTCCCAGGCTTCGGATTCCAGATGCTTCTGCTCTTTTTTGCTCAGCTGCTCGAAAGTGGTCTGCAGCGCGGTGGCCGTGTCCATGAAGATCGGACCGTTGCCCTTGCGCATCTCTTCCAGCATCATATGGTTACGCAGGCAGGTGGGAATAACCGGACCGGACACGTAGCCCTTGTCCTCGTACTCTTTAAGCATGTCCTTATTGGTTACGCAATAGTCCTCGCCCTTGGCGTTGGTAGCCTTGGCCTTAAACAGCAGGAACCACGCGCCGACCGGGCCGTAGCCGTCCTTAAAACGGGCGGGGACAAAGCGGTTTTCCATCATGGTCATCTCTGCGCCGACCTGGGCACACATGGTGTAGGTGGAACCGGCGTTCCATACCGGGTACCAGGCACGGCCCATGCCCTCACCGGTGGACCGGGGACGGTACACATTGACCGCGCCGCCGCAGGCCACGAGCATGGCGTTGGACTTAAAGATGTATACTTCGTTGTCCCGAGCGGAGAAACCAACCGCACCGGCAACCCGATTGGGCTCGTTGGCGTCCATGAGCAGCTTAACGATGAAAATCCTTTCCAGGTAGCCCTGGGCCTTGCCGCCTTCCTCGCGGTACTCGCCGATTGCGTTCTTGGCGGCTTCAGCCACGATGTTTTTGTAGGACTCGCCGTTGATCATCATCTGCCAGCGACCGGAACGTACCGGGGAGTCGCCGTTGCGCAGGGACTTGCCCTTTTTCTTCGCGGTCGCGCCGTCCAGGTTCTTGCCGTTTTCGTCCTTGATCCAGCAGGGCAGGCCCCACTCTTCAAAGAGATGGACGGAATCGTCGACGTGACGGCCGAGATCAAAGATCAGGTCTTCGCGAACTATGCCCATCAGGTCGGTGCGGACCATGCGCACATAGTCGTCGGGATCGTTGTCGCCGAGATAGGTGTTGATAGCGGAAAGACCCTGAGCCACAGCACCGGAGCGCTCCAGCGCGGCCTTGTCCACCATCAGGGTCTTCAATCCCCGGGGCTCGGCCCAACGCTGAGCTTCAAAGGCTGCTCCGCAGCAACCCATACCACCACCGATGAGAAGAAGATCGGTAGTGATCTCCTTTACTTCGGGCTCGGCCAGGGGAATGCCGATATGTTGTCCTTTAGAGGGAATCTGAGCCATAATATCCTCCTTAAAAAGATTTATTTGCTTGTTTTACCGATTACCGCCGCCGCAGCCGGGATCAAACCAGCACTGGGTCACGTCGGCATTTTCGCACTCAAACTTCTGATTCAACACTTCTTTCGGTGGCTTGAGATCGGTCTCGGTAAAAAGCTTCTCGTCTTCCAGATCCGCACCTTCGGGCTTACCCTCAAAAGGCTTGATGGAGCCCTCTTCGGTCGTCCGAATAGGAAACTTAAAGCGCTTGATATTCCCGTTCCTGAACTGAACGGTCCACATAATGTCCGAAGCACTGCGCAGGGGGATACTGGTACCGCCCATGGGGGCGAAATCACCGTAGGGACGGGCTTCAATAGCGCCCTGGGGGCAGATCTTCACGCACGAGTAACATTCCCAGCAGGCATCAGGCTCCTGATTGTATGCCTTCATCTCCTCTGGATCGAGGATCATCAGGTCATTAGGGCAGATGTACATGCATGCGGTCTTGTCTCCACCCTTGCAGCCGTCACACTTTTCCGGATTAACAAAGGTTGGCATAACGTTCCTCCTAATAATAGTTTTAAAATTTCCAGTCCTCAACCAACCCGACTATGCCTGGGAGCCGCTAAAAGACTCCCTTTAAAGACGGGCTCCACCCCTCACTCCCAGTTAAAGCACTTTCATGGTAGGGGATTGCAAAAGCTAGCAAGGCCGTTTCAGCCTTGTCAAGCAGAAAGTGAATTTTGTATCAAGCTCTGCAAACGCTTTCTCTTTCCGGGGCCAGACCGTATTCTGGCCTTGCTCCGGTCTGCTTCGAGCTATTCTCAGAACCCGGCTTTGCCCCTGGCAGGAGACTTGGCAAGATCGCACGGCCTCAACAGCCGGGTGGGCGTTTGCAGTCTGCTTATATTTTTCCCGTGCCGGGGCTCTCCCCCGGCACGGGAAGTAACTATGTCAATTCCTTCAGGACGTCGCCAACAACATCCAGGCTCTGCTTCTCCACGACTTTCTCAAAGATCTTGTCCTTGACCTTGGCCGGAAGCAGCTCGATGCTGCCGGTCGTGGAAGTGTCGTGCTTGGCCCCGAACTCCCTGACCATGGTCGCCGCCTGCTCGTCGTCGGCGTTGACGACCAACACCTTCAGACCCGCCAGTCTTTCCTCGGTTTGATCAGCCAGCCCGGCATCCTCCAGCTGCTTATACCTCTCTTCATTTACCCAAACGTAAATGGGATTCTTAGCTGCCATATTCTAAACCTCCTAGTTTTGGACTACAGTGCTTCAATGTTGAAGACCGGCGTTCTCTTTTCCAGATACTCCTCAGTGACAAACGGAGAACCCTCTCCATATTTCTCGGCGCATTCCATGATCCTGTCAAAGACTTCCGGACGAATGATAAGGCGCGGAGGCTTGACACCATCGGTAACAATACTGCGGATCAAGGTGCCGCTGAATTTCTGTTGCTTATCCTTGTGGTTGCACAGACCTTCACTGGTGATTTCCGAGCACACCGGGCAGTACAGCCAGTTCATGGAGTACACCGGGGTAATGTCCAGCTTGCCTCGTACGCTGTCCAAAAGATGGTGTGCCTCGTATCCGCCGTAGTAATCCCCGACACCCGCGTGGTCACGGCCGTACATGTGATGGGTGATGCCCAGGTTGGTCCGCAGGATGGCATGGAAGATGGCTTCCTTGGGACCAGCATACCGCATATCCCAGAAAGTAAGAGAGGTCAGGTGATTATGCGGGCCAAAGTAGCCTGCCTTTTCCAGTTCGTCCTGGCAGAGCAAGATGGCCTCATCAATATAGTCCTTGACTCTCTTTTCGCCGATGATCGCGTTGACCACAACCCCAACTTCGGGCTTCTCCACGGAAAGATCGCCCAGGGTCTGGAAAAATGCGCCCTTCATCAGCCATTCGTGGCCGGTATGGGGAACGTTGCGGGTCTGATGGGCAACAGAACGGGACCAGCCCTTCTCCTTGATCACCTGGCGCATCTTGAGCGGAGGCAGGAAAAACGGAGCAAAGGGTTCGTTAATGGTCGGCTCCTTGAGCAGAGTGATCTTTCCACCCACAAATTTGTCCTTGGTTTCGTAAATCCGCTTGCATCCGGGGTGCTTCATCTCATCGACCCCGAAAACAGATTTGTTCATCTCGGACTTGTCGTATTCGAATACGTCGTTTACCTCGAAAAGGGCCATGGGGTTGCCCTGATAAGTCATAACAACGCTCTTTCCGGGCTCTACGCCGTAATCCTTGATTTCCTGATCCGAGAGGTCGAACAGGATGGGAATAGACCAGATGGTCCCGTCGGCCAGGGTCATCTTCTTGACCACGGAATCCACGTCATCCTTGCCCATGAAACCTTCCAGGGGAGTAAAAAACCCATAGGAAATATTGATGATCTCATTGGCTATCTGCCTGTTGACCGGGATCTGGGTAAGTCCCTTTATCTTTTCCTTCGCTTCACTGGGCTGCAAAATCCTTTCTTTGATTTCTTTGCCGCCGTGTCCAATTTCAGCCATTTGCTGTCTCCTTTCTTTTAGACGTTACTACCAAAATATTGCGGACCCCTTAAATTGTCCGTGGCCCACTAACGCCTGCACCCAAATTGCTTGTGCAAAAAGTAACAAGACCGGGGCATCCTGTCAAGACTATCCCGGACCATGTTGTTGCTGGCAAACAAGCTTTGTGAAAAAATAAACAAATTGTCAAGAAAATATTTGTCCGGGAACCCAGGGATAAGCCCCGTATCTTTGATTCTGCGAATCAGCCCGGGGAAAGGCTTTTTTAACATTGTTTTTTATTTCGGTGTGTTGATATGAATTTTTTTCTGCTTCTTAAAATCTTTTTTCCTTGAAGGACCCTTTTTTAGGGGCGGGATGGCCGGAGCCGTGTTGACCGGTATGCAAATGCCCGGTAAGCGGTAACCCAGTAAACGAGCCTGCTTGAAAGGCCAGCGGGGAGTCCAGTTGAACCAGGGGGAAAATATGGATTACAGTCGCCTTGCAGAACAAACAATAAGCATAACTGAACAGGCCGGGGAAATCATCCGGGAGAAATGGGGAGAAGACCGGAACATACGCAAAAAAGGGCGGATCGATCTGGTTACGGACACAGACACCCTCTGTGAGGAATTCTTGAAGGAAAAACTAGGGGCGGTCCTCCCGCAGGCGGATTTTTTGGCCGAGGAGAGTGCGGGAGGGGGTAGCACGGATTCCCACCTACGGTGGATAATCGATCCTTTGGACGGGACCACCAATTTTGCCCACCGCATCCCCATGGTGGCTGTTTCTATCGGGCTGTGGGATGATTTTGGGCCCGGAATCGGCGTGGTCCACCTGCCCCTTTTGAAAGAGACCTTCCACGCCGTACGCGGCGGAGGGGCCTTTTTGAACCAAAAACCGATTTACACCACAAATACCGCAGAGATGGAAGACGCATTGGTGGCCACTGGGTTCCCATATACAATAGACAAAGATATAGATGAGGTTTTAGCCCCCCTGGGTCGGGTACTGACAGCAGCCCGCGGGGTGCGCCGGCCCGGTGCTGCTGCCCTGGACATGGCCTATCTTGCGTGCGGGCGCTATGACGCGTTCTATGAAATCGGGCTCAAGCCTTGGGACATCGCGGCCGGGATGCTTTTGGTCCAGGAAGCGGGCGGGCGGGTGTCCCGGTTTGACGGGAGGCCCTATACCCCGGGAGACTGGGATATTCTGGCCACCAATTCCCGACTGCACCCGGCCATGTCCGAGCTGCTCGCACCCGGGACGGCTGAGCCAAAAAACGATTGACACCCTATTTCCCGGGGAATACAAAAGTTGGTTTCCGGGAAGTAGCGCAGCCTGGTAGCGCACCTGCCTTGGGAGCAGGGGGCCCCCGGTTCGAATCCGGGCTTCCCGACCAGCAAAAACTAAAGGCCGGGACTTATCCCCGGCCTTTATCATCCAAGCAGCCAGTCTTTAGCCCGTATTTATACCTGGCGCATCGCAGTGATAATCCCTTCCAGATCCCGGGTCAGCTCAGAGAGTTCATTTACTGCCTCTCGGGATTCAGCCACTGTGCTGGACGTGTCCGCGGCTATCTTATTTATGTCGAATGCAAAGCGTTTGTCTAGCGGTACCGGTTTATGACCTCCTCGTATCCGCCCTCGGCCCGGACCTCGTCCAAGGCCTCTTGCAATGCGGCCACCACTTCCTCCTTTATATCGCGGTTAAAGGCGTAATAGAGTTCTGCCTCGGTCAGGGTATACACCGGGACATAGTCCGAGCTGTCAAAGCCGTATACTCCGCTCACCCACATGGCCACATTCTCTTCATAGGCCCAGGCGTCTATATCCCCCTTATACAGCTCCATGAAATTCAGTCCCGGGAAAGGCCGGATCTCCAGAGCCT
>JBKHGE010000049.1:0-14457 GCA_046539845.1 Desulfonatronovibrionaceae bacterium | reverse complement strand
GCCCAAGAGACCCGGATAGCCCGGTTAAACATCGGGCTGGCTTATACGGCAGTGCGTACCGAACCGGGTGGGGTGGGGCTGGCCAATACTTTTGCCGGGAACATAGCCCCGGGATGCTGCGCCATGGATCCGGACCAAGAGTTTGAAGGCCGGCCGGCGAGTGCACTTTTGCCGCACATCCTGTCCGGTAGCCCGGTATATCGGTCCATGGCCTTGGCCCTGATAAATGCCTTGAACTACGAGGAAGCGGCCGGGTCTCCAGGCGATGACAGGGAGAACGATATCCTTTTTCGGGAGCTGGGTCTGGAGAGTGGCAGCCGCGTGGCCATGATCGGGTATTTCAAGCCGCTGGTGGAGAGGCTGAATCGCATGCGGGTCGGGGTGGACGTGGCCGACCTGGGTCGGGGGATCGGGGATACTGCCGAGGTCTTGTCCGGACTGGGGGAAGGCTCAAAGGCCCTTATCCTGAGTGCCACTTCGATTATTAACGGCACAGTGGAAGACATCCTCAGGCATGTCCCGGCCGGGGTGCCGGTTGCATTGCTGGGACCGAGCGCGCCGCTTTGTCCCGAGGCCTTTGCAGGCACCAGGGTATCGTTTCTGGCCGGAACAGTGCCCTTTGATTTTGAGTCTACATTCCGGGTGGTGCGGCACGGTAAGGGCACACCGGCCCTTAAGCGCTACGGCCGCAAGATCGTCGTCCCTGTTCGGGGTTAGGATTCCGGGTCCGCAGCCCCGGACAGGGATACATCCTCTTCAACCCAGTAATTCTGCCAGCCACCGCCCAGGGCCTTGTACAGGCTAATCAGGCTGGAGGTGACCGCGCTTTTACTCTGCGCGAGTTCGTCCTCGTAGCTTAGTACCGCCTTCTGCGCGCTCAAAACGTCAATAAAGTCCACCAAGCCCGCTTGGTAATTCCCCCGGGCCATGCTTTCCGCTTTGCGTGCGGACCGGACGGCGTCTGCAAGTTCATTTTTCTTTTCCTGTCCCCGGGCAAAATCAGTCAGGGCGTTTTCCGTGTCTTCCAGTGCGGTGAGTATGGTCTTTTCGTAGTTTATGAGCCGTTGCTGCTGCTTAGCGGTCTGTACGTCTATATTCCGTCGTACTGCGCCGGCATCGAATATATTCCAAGTGATAGATGGCCCTATAGACCAAAAGCTGTAGTCGGTGTGGAAGAATTCCGGCTCGTGCTCGATGGTTTCCAGTCCCACTGAGCCCAAAAGACGGAATTTGGGGAACAAATCGGATCTGGCCTCGCCAATGCGGGCGGTCTGGGCGGCCAGCTCCCGCTCCGCCCTGCGCACATCCGGCCGGCGGCGCAGGGCCTCGGCCGGTACCCCTACGGCTACTTCTGAACTCACTGTCGGGATCCGGGAACTCTCCGCGAGCAGGTCGTGTACAGCCCCGGGGTTTTGCCCGGTGAGTACGGCCAACCTGTTTTTGGCTGCTTCCAGGCCGGCTTTGAGAGTGGGTATCCGGGACCGGGTGGAGGAGAGATTGTAGCCGGCCTGCTGGACTGCCAATTCGGTACCCAGCCCGGCTTCGCGCAGAGAAGAAGTGAGTTCTTTTGTCTTCTCCTGGATGCGGATGTTTTTTCGGGCTATATCCAGACGGTTCTGATATGTCCTGACTTCAATATAGTTCAGGGCCACTTCCGCGCTTATGCTGACCAAAACGTCGCGCAGATTTTCCTGCTGCGCCTCTAGATCCGCCTGAGCAGCCTCCACCGCCCGCCTGACCCCGCCGAAGACATCCAGTTCCCACGAGGCATCGAATCCGGCTTTATATAGTTCGTGCGCCTTTGACGTCTCAGGGCTACCTGTGTCCTCGGAGGATTTGGCCTTGGTGATCGAGCCGGCGGCATCAAGGGTGGGGAACTGTCCGGCTCGGGCCGCACCCCTTCTGGCCCGTGCTTCCTGTAGGGTGGCCCTGGCCATGGCCAGATCCAGGTTATCGTTTACCGCCTTGCGGATAAGCCGGGTTAAAGCGGGATCATTGAGTTTTTTCCACCATTTTGCCAGCTCTTCCGTATCCACGGGCCCCTTACGCAGGCCGTTTTCCGGCTCTGTGTTCCATTCCCCGCTTGCGTTAACCGCCGGGGGGTTATACTCCGGGCCTACGGTTATGCATCCGGCTGTACCCAGAAGTAAAAAAGCGGCCAAAACAACACCGGAAAATAAGCTTATGGCATTTAATTTGCCTGAGTTCATGTCTTTTCTTTTTCTCCCTTCCAAAATTAAAGCCGCGGTCTGCCCGGCCAAGAGGCTGAACAATGCGATCCACTGGCCAATCCCGGTCCGTGTTTTCGTGGAGACTGCCGGCCGCGGCCGAATCCGCCGCCGAGCCTGGGTGGTTCTCTGCCTGAACCAGTCCACCAAAGCTGCTTTTCATGGAGCAAACTTATTATAAGGGAGGTCAAATCGCAACCGGCAAGCCTTTGCCTGTTTTGGACTTAGACTTGTTGCTTTATTCGGGCCAGCTTTAATAAATACAAAAAAAATAGATGCTTATAAACAGGTTGCCTTGTTTTTTATGATATGTTGTATGCCTGTTTGCGATATTTCGTGAGTCGGAAGTTTTTCTCGTATGCTGTAAAATTAGGTCAATTGTATGCAAGACAGGTCGGCAGTGCATGAAGACAGTTTTTTCCGCCAGGCGGTTGTCCGCATCTGCGGCAGTCTGGATATCCGGACCTCTATGGAACGCTGTTTGTATTTTTTAAAGGAGCATATGCCGGCGGAGCGTTTGGTCCTGGCGCTTTATCTCCCGGATATGAAGATGTCCCGAGTGGCTGTTTCCGTATATGGTGAGGATTCGGGGAGCGTGTTTGTAGGCAACGAACTTTTGCCCGGCCACTCTTGGAGAGACGGAAATAGCAAGTGGCCGTATATAAGATATGTCCGGGTAATAAATCGGCCGGTGGAAAATGAGCATCTGCGGGAAGTGGCCCGGAGAATCAAAAAGGATCTGGATTTTTCCCTCATGGTCATGCGCCTTGAATTGGAGGGGGAATACGTGGGGGACGTTGGTGTCAGCTGCGATGGGACGGAAAGATTTACTGCAGTGCATGCCCGGCTTTTTAAGTCCCTGCGGGAGCCGTTCGCCCTGGCCCTGGCCAATGCCCTTAAGCACGAGGAAGTGGTCCGGCTAAACAAGATTTTGGCCGATGACAACCGCTATTTCCAAAAAGAGCTGCGTGAAAGGCGGGGGAAGCAGATTATTGGGGCCAATTGCGGGCTCAGGGACGTTATGAACCAAGTGGAAAAGGTAGCGCCCACGGAGAGTCCTGTTCTTTTGCTCGGAGAAACCGGCTCGGGCAAGGGGCTGATAGCCAATGCCATTCACCGCCTATCCCAGAAATTTAGCGGCCCGCTAGTGACTGTCAACTGCGGGGCCATACCCCATACCCTTCTGGACAGTGAGCTTTTCGGGCATGAAAAAGGGGCTTTTACCGGGGCCATGGACCGTAAGCGGGGGCGTTTTGAGCGGGCCGACCAAGGGACCATTTTTCTGGATGAGGTCGGGGAACTTCCGGCCGAGGCCCAGGTCCGGCTCTTGAATGTGCTACAGTACAAGGAAATAGAACGGGTGGGAGGGACCAAGCCGGTGCGGCTGGATATCCGGATAATTGCCGCCACCAACAGAAACCTTCAGGAGATGGTGGAAGAGGGAAAATTTCGCGAGGATCTTTGGTTCCGGCTGAATGTGTTTCCGGTTTACATCCCGCCTTTGCGTCGGAGAAAAGAGGATATCGCCGCCCTGGTCCAGCATTTTGTAGAGCGCAAATCCATAGAGCTCAAGTTGCCCTATGCCCCAGCCCTGACTTCCCGGGCACTGGAGCTGATGAAGGGTTACCATTGGCCGGGCAATGTGCGGGAGATGGAAAACTTGATCGAACGTGCCCTTATCCAGAGTTCCGGCGAAGTTCTGGAAATAGAGCCGCTTTTGGGTGTGCTGAAGAATGGTGCGGACAAGGCCGGTCAGGCACAGCCTGATGATACGGGCGCTTTCCCCACCCTGGAGGAGGTTAATGCCGAGCATATCCGGCGGGCATTGAAGCGCTCCAAAGGTAAGATAAGCGGTGCCGGAGGCGCGGCCGATCTACTCAAGATCAATTCGAATACCTTGCGCCAGAGAATGGACAAGCTGGGCGTGGCCTATAAAAAACAGCGTCGGCCAAAAAGGTACTCCACCGGGAGATAAACAGAAGAGATCCGCCCCTTATTGCGGGGCTATATCCGTCCGCCGCCAGTGCCGGACCCGGCTGGACCGCCCATTCCCCGGCCGCCGCCTTTTACGCCGCGTCCGCGTCCTCCTCCGCCACCGCCGCCCATGCCGCGGCCGCCTTGAGCTGGTCCGCGTCCACGGCCACCGCCGCCCATACCGCGTCCTCCACCGGCGATTCCCCGGCCGGTTCCCGCGCCTGTACCGCGACCGCTCGTTCCGGACTGTCCGGCAGCACTTCCGCCCGGAGCGGAGACATTCCCGTTTTGAAAGGCCTGGACGGCTTGACCGACGGTTTCAGCTTGGCAGCTGAATATCTTCAGGGTTGAATTTTCCAGGGCCTGGCTGGCCTTGGGTCCGATATTGCCGGTTACCAATACTTCGGCGCCGGCGTTTGTGATCATTTGGGCCGTTTGTATGCCGGCTCCCTGGGGGAGATTCTGGTTTTTAGAATTGTCCAAAAACTCAATGCCCTGAGTATTGGTATCAAAGATCACAAACCCCGGGGCACGTCCGAATCTGGGTTCAAACGGGCTTTCCAGTCCCGGCCCGGATGCGCTGATGGCGATTTTCATTGTTCTTACTCCTTTAAGTTTGCTTATTGTCTTTAAAAGTACGCTAAACACTTTTGACCCTGCTGATCAAGAAAAATTAACAGGGCCGAATTTTTAGAAATTTTTATTCGGATGCCGGTTTTATGTCCTTTTTCCCGGAATTTGCGTTGGCGATCCCTTGTTCATTTTTCCCGGAAAAATGCAGTCCGGGAAAGGCCTTGTTGATGAATTTCTTGACATCTTTTTCACTGGATATGCTGCTGGAGCACATGAACATAACTTACCTCCTGCGGGTTGCCGGTTTATTTTTTTCAAGACATCTGGAAAGGGTTGATGTCCCACATGAATGATGCATTTCAAGAGGGCAAAACAATATTTGATTGATAAACCATGTCCGCACACAGGGGGAAAACAGGGCATTTTTCCTATGTGATCATTGCGGGTTATTTTTATTAGGGCTCCCTAATTAGTAAGTGCTTAAACGCTGTTTGGCGAACACGTTGAACAGTTTTTTGTATGACCCAGTGGTCAATCTGTCAATAAGAAAGTTTAGTCGGCCTAACTTGGTTTGGCTGCGGGGATTAGGAAAAGAAGGGAGTGCCTGTTCGGCCGGATTTATTTGCTGACGGGGCTGCGCCGATTGCGCACATAAGAATTGCCGGGAATGGATTTGGCCCGTTTTTTGGTTCCGGTGGCCAGTTCGCTGATTTCCGAAAGGGATAAAGGATCAAGGCAGTCTACGATAGCCATGGATACAGAAACTAATGGATATTTGCGTTCGGTTTTTTCCCGCCCTTTGGTGACTATGAACCCTTTGCAGAGGTCTTCCTCGTGGTAGAATTTTTTGATCAGCCTGCCGAAGCAGCGGGAGATGCCCAGGCACACCCTTTCCGCCCGGTCCGGGTGTGTGATAAGGATAAAATCGTCCCCGCCTATATGCCCGACAAAGGAATTTTGATCCCCGTGCCTTTGCATCGCCCAGGTTAGTATGCGGCTGGTAAGCAGGATTATTTGATCCCCGTTCTGGAATCCGTATACATCGTTGTACGCCTTGAAATTGTCCAGGTCCAAGTAGATGACGCTTGTCGGGCGCTGGTATTTCTGCACTCTTTTTTCCACTTTCATTTCGATGTTTAGGTTGCCCGGCAGGCCGGAAAGGGGATTTGAGCCCTTGGCCAGCTCCACCTGAACCCGGGCCATGGCATCCAGGATATCCTGGACCGCGGCGATGCCCACAAGTTTACCGCCCTTGGTGACTATAACATGGTCATATATTTTGTGCTTGACCCTCTGCATGGCCTGTCGGGCAACTTCTTCCACCGGGGTGGTCCTGTCCACAACCAAGGGGCTCTTGTCCATGAGGTGGACAATGTCCTTGTCGTAATAAAGGGCCGGACCGAAATACGTAGAAAGCTCCCGGTCCAGATGGTGGCTCATAACCAGGCCCACAGGTGCGTCTCCGCGGCAGACAACGATTCCGCCCAGAGGCTGGTTGCTTTCAAAGGCTTTTTTGACTTCATTTATTTTTGTCTCCTCGCTGATTACCATGGTCTTTTCCGCCAGGTTTTCTATTGTCAGGGACACCCCGTACTGGGCAAAGGAGATTTGGGAAGTGTCGCCTCTGGTGGGGCGCAGTTGGGGATGTTCCTTGGGGGCGACGGGGTGTCCCAGGTAGTATCCTTGGCCGCAGTGAAACCCCATTTCCATAAGTGCCCGCAGCTGCATATCCGTTTCAATGCCTTCGGCTATTACCGTGGCCTCGATGTGATTGGCGAAACTTATAAAGGCCTCCATGAGTGCCCGTTTTGCCGGATGGGTATTTATATCCCGTATAAGATCACGGTCTATTTTGAGGATATCCGGCCGGATTTCCGCAATGCGGTACAGTCCTGAATATCCAGCCCCCACATCATCTACGGCTATTTGATATCCCTGGTTGCGATAATGATTAAGAGTGCGGTGAAAGACGCTTAGGTCTTTGAGGCTGTGTTTTTCGGTCACTTCAAAGACTATATCACTGGGGTGCATCCCCTGTTCCTTGAGAAGCTGAAGGGTCCTGCCGGATTGAAAACTCGGATCAGCCAGGGTGTTGGGATGGATATTCAAGAAAAGTTTGCTCCCTTCTCTGAGTTGGCCGCAATTTTTAATAGCCAGCTCCCGGGTGATGGTCTCCAGTTCAAACAGTTTTCCCTCTTCCTCGGCAAAATCGAAAAGGGCCAGAGGAGAGGAAAATTGGCTGTTCTCCGGGCCCCGGGTCAATGCCTCCCATCCGTATATCCGCCCTTTTTTAAGGTCCATTATCGGCTGATAGACTATGCGCAGATCTTTGTTGGCCAAAATTTCCCGGAATTCTTTCAAAACGGCCAGTTGTCTCAGACTGTTCCGGGTGCGAGCATGCTTTTGGGCCTCTGCGGCGGCGATATATTCAGTATCCTTGGAGGAGGCCCCATGACTGAGATCCAACCGGGCATGGCCAATTACGAACTTCATCTTCTGACCGGTCAGGGGGACAAGTTTTTTATTAAAACTGGAATTGAGAACCGGCCGCATCCGAACCGCTAGTTCAGTCATTTGGGTGTCTGCGATGTCCTGACTGTATTTCAGGAGAAAGGCCCCAGGGCTCATTTTTTTCAGGGTAAAATCAAAGAGTTTGAAAGCAGCGGCACAATCGGTAATAGTTTCTTCCGCAACCTCCATGACCTGCAGGGCCAGGTTGCCGTCGAAAAAGTTCTGGAATAGGTTGAAGTGGTCCAGCTCGAAGTAAAGTACTCCCCTGTGAGCCCCCTCTTTTTCCGGGCGGATCATAGCCAGGGGATGTCTGGCGGTCTTGGTTGTCATTTCCGGTCCTTTTGTTGTGCATTGCTAGTTTTAGTTTTGACTGCTTCTTTATTTTGGCCTTTCCTTGTTACCGGCTGTTGACATTTAAAAAACAAATCCTTGTCCATGCGCAGATTAAAAAATCCATGTCCGGTACTCCTTATCGGGGGCACCTCCGAGGCGGTCCAGGCCGCAGGATGGCTGTGCCGGGCCGGGGTGTCGGTTGTTGTGAGCAACGCAACCGGATTGCCTCAAAGCTACCCTGCCTGCAGCAACCTGTATGTGCGCCGGGGAAATTTGGATGACCGGGCTATGTCCGAACTGGCCCGGCAAGAGAAAGTCCGGATCATAGCTGATCTTTCCCATCCTTACGCTGGGGCTGTCAGTCTTGCGGCCAGGCTGGCTGCGGAAAGGAGTGGATGCAGATACTTGCGCTACGAGCGCCCGGCCGTCCTTGAATCAGTTCCGGGCGTTAAATGGGTGGAAAATCATATCCATGCGGCTGATTTTTTGAAAAGGGAAACCGGGAATGTCCTCCTTTGTCTGGGGGTGCTGCATTTAAAAGAATATGCGCGATTAGGGGATAGTTCCCGGATTTACGCCCGGGTCATGCCCAGGGGCGATTCCTTTATTACTGCGGCCAGATCCGGGATCACACCGAAGAATATTATCTGTCACCGTCCGCAGCGGGTAAAAACAGCACATAATCTGCTGCATTTGATGTACAGCAAGGCCCGGTGGATGGTGACCAAAGACAGCGGCCTGGTCGGCGGGACCCGGGAGAAGCTTGCGGCCGCCCGGATGTACGGGGCGGGAATCGTGGCCATAAAAAGGCCGGCTCCTGCAGAACCCGGGGATGGTTATTCCGATCTAAGGGATTTTTTGTCCAGAATAATTGATATGGCCGGAAGTTATTGACATTTGGTTTGGTTTGTGGATTTTTGCCCTCGCATTAGAGATCTCCCGGAAGATTAAGAAATAACGGAGCCGAGGGTATATGGATTTGATTGATGTGCACACGCATATAATGCACCCCAAGATTGCAGAAAAGGCGATCGCCCAGCTGGAAGATCACTACGGGATAGGGCCGAAGGGCACGGGAATGGCCGGGGATCTTTTGACCCGAATGGAAGCAGGCGGAATTCATCGGGCTGTTGTCCACACCGCGGCTACCGCACCGGCGCAAGTTATTCCGGCCAACAACTGGGCCCTGGAAATAAAGGAAAATTTTGAGCGGCTCATTCCCTTCGGGACTGTTCATCCCGGGTATGAAAAATGGGAACAGGAGCTGGATCGCCTGGAGGCAAGAGGAATATTGGGAATCAAGCTGCACCCGGATTTCCAGGGCATATGGCTGGATGATCCCAATCTGTATTCGGTGCTGGAGGCGGTGCAGGGCCGGTTCATGGTCATGGTCCATGTCGGGGACGATTTGCCCCCGGAGAAAAACCCCTCCTGCCCGCGCAAACTGGCTGAAATACTGGACAGTTTCCCTAATCTGACTGTCATAGCCGCTCATTTGGGAGGCTACCGGCAATGGGATTTGGCTTTGGAGTTTCTGGCCGGCCGGAAAGTGTATTTGGACACTTCCAGCTCTCTTCCGTTTATCCCTACGGATTTACTTGCAAAGATAGTAAACAGGCACAGCCGGGAGCGGCTCCTGTTTGGCTCCGACTATCCGCTTTTCGACCCGGGCAGGGAATGGGAGCGGCTGAGAAATAATCCGGCTTTTGATTCCGGACTAATCCGGCAAATGCAGAATAACGCGCTGGCTCTTTTTGAGTGCACCATTCCGGTGGGAGTGGAAGAAGTTGATCTTAAAAATAAATGCGGCAGTTGAACATAAGCAAATCCATCCCGCAGTTTTTACCTTCGGGTGGGCATTTAAATAATGCGTTTACATTTGAGGGCAAGCTAGTCGCGGCGTATATTGTATACAGCCCGGGCTTCGGCCAGGATCCGGTCCGGTTCTGCATTTCCCCATACCCTGGTGTTCACATTCCCCACCCGGTTACCCAAAAGCCTGACTCGGGATTCGGCGAGGATATCCGTTTCCACCGCCGGGCTTAAATAGTCCACCCGTAAATCTATAGTGGCTATGCGGTCCGCAGGACTGCCGGCACTCCACACCGCGAACCCTCCGCAGGTATCGATGAGCGTGGATATTATGCCGCCGTGCAGGGCGCGGCGTCTGGAGTCGCCGATGAATTCTTCCCTAAACGGCAAAAGCAGGATGCATTTTCGCTCCTCCAGTTCAAGCAGGCGGATTCCCAGGTGCCTATTGAAAGGGATGCCTGTCTCTATAAGCTCCCGGAAGTCTCCAAGTTTATTTGACGGCATGTATTACTCCTTCTGAACGTACTGCCGCATCCCAGAAATAATCCCGGAACGGGATGCCCTGATCCGGGATTTGTGTACGAGTCAATGCAAAGCATCCTTTAGGGTCAGGATTTTTCTCCTCTCTTTTCTCTCCAATTCTGTCCTTTTTCCCGTATGCGCTGGAACAGGTAGTAAAGAGAGGGGATGATGATGATCCCCAGGGTAGTAGCCGCAATCATTCCGGAGAAGACCACCGTCCCGATATGCCTGCGGCTGGCCGCGCCGGCTCCCACGGCCCAGACCAGAGGAGCCACTCCAAGGATAAAGGTGAGCGCGGTCATAAGCACCGGACGGAAACGGATCGAGGCTCCGTCAAGCGCAGCCTTGTATGTCGAGGCCCCTTCCGCCTTGCGGTCCCGGGCGAATTCCACGATCAAAATGGCGTTTTTGGCTGCCAGGGCAACCAAGAGGACCATGCCGATCTGGGCATAGATAGACAAGGAATTCCCGGTTATCCATAGCCCGAGAAACCCTCCCAGTGCGGCTACTAGCACGGACAGGGCAATTGGCAGGGGCAGATTCCAGGACTCGTACAAAGCGACCAAAAACAGATAGGAGAATATGATGGCCAAAGCGAATAGATAGCCGACCGTGCCGCTGGCCTTCTGTTCCTGAAAGGACATTGACGACCATTCAAAGGAATACCCGTCCGGGAGCTTTTCTTTAGCCAGGCGCTGCATGGCCTGCATCGCCTGCCCGGAGGAGTATCCCGGGGCGGGCTCTCCCTTGATCGCGGCACTGGAGAACTGGTTGTAGCGATTGAGCACTCTGGAACTCAGCTCAGTGGACAGGCTGACCAGGTTTTCCACCGGAATTTGCTGTCCGTTGTCGCCGGTTACGTACAGGTCCTTTATGTCCTCCCGATCCGCCCGGTATTTGGCCTGACTCCTGGCCTTTACCTGATAGGTCCGGCCGTAGAGGTTGAAGTCGTTTACATACTGCGACCCCAGCTGCTGATTCAGGGTTGAGAACAGCCGGCTCACAGGGATCCCCAGTTCCTCCATTCGGGTACGGTCCAGATCAAGCGACACCTGCGGGGTATCGGCGGAGAATGTCGTGTACACCCTGGTCAAGGCCGGGTCCTGATTGGCCGCTCCGGCCAGGGCCATGGCAGCCGAGGCCAATTCCTGCGGGGACTGGTCCTCTGTGGCCTGAAGGCGGAAGTCAAATCCGCCCGTGCTCCCCAAACCCTGGATGGGCGGGGGGACAAAAGGGCGGAGATTGGCGGTGGTCAAAGAATTGAGGTTTTGGGCGGTCTTGCCCACCATGGCCTCCAGCTGCAGGTCAGGTCTCCGGCGTTTTTCCCAGGGGTCGAGATCCACGATGATAAAGCCGGCACTCTCGGCTCTGCCGGTAAGCAGGCTGAAGCCGTTTATAGCCAGGACGTTATCCACTCCGTCCATGGACATGATCGTGTTTGTTGCCTTCTCTGTGACCTTTTCCGTACGCTGCAGGGTGGCCCCTTCCGGGAGCGCCACATCAATCAAAAAACCGCCCTTGTCTTCCTGGGGGAGGAAGCTGCTGGGGATATGCCCGGAAAAAAACCACCCCGCCCCGACCAGGATGAGGAAGAAGAGTACGGCAATGCTCAGATGGCGGATGAACCAGGACACAATAGAAGTGTATGCCCTGCGCGAGCCACCCAACAGGGAGTTGAACCAGCCGAACGGCCCCCGTAAATGAGGCTGGGGCCGGCTCAAAAATACTCCACACAGGGCGGGACTTAAAGTAAGCGCGCAGATTGCGGAGATAACCACGGAGACGCACAAAGTGATACCGAACTGCTTGTATAACAACCCGGTTATGCCGGGCATGAAGGCGACCGGAATAAATATGGCCAAAAGGACGAGAGTGATGGCCACGATCGGCCCGGAGACTTGGTCCATGGCCTTTATGGCCGCCTCCTTGGGTCCTAGACCCTCTTCTTCCATGATCCGGTGCACGTTTTCCACGACAATTATGGCGTCGTCCACGACCAGACCAATGGACAGGACCAGGGCGAACAGAGAAATGGTGTTCAGGTTGAAGCCCAGGGCCAGAAGGGCGGCAAATGTGCCGATGATTGAGACCGGAACTGCGGCCGCCGGGATCAGTGTGGCCCGGATATTCTGCAGAAAGAGGAAAATGACCAGGACCACCAGGGTAAAGGTAAGCCCCAGGGTAAAGATGATCTCGTTGATCACCTCCTCTACATAGTCTGTGGTGTCGTAGGGGATGGCGTAGCTCATACCCTCGGGCATGAACTCGGACTGGCGCTCCATCTCCTCCTTGACCGCCTGCATGGTCTCTAAGGCATTGGCGTCTGATGACCGATAAAGGGCCATATTCACCGCAGCCTGATTGTTGTAATTGCCCTCGGCATTGTAAAAGGTGCTGCCCAGCTCGACACGGGCGACGTCCTTGACCCGGACCAACCCCCCGCTTTCGTTGCTGCGCACGATTATGTCTTCGAATTCCTGGGGGTCCTGCAAGCGGCCCCTGGCGTCCAGGTTGTACTGCACTTCCTGGCCCGGAAGTGACGGTGCGGTCCCAATGGAGCCCAGAGTGGCCTGGACGTTCTGCTGTCTTATGGCCTTTATGACCTCGTCGGCGTTCATGTCCAGGGAGGCCAGCTTGTCCGGGTCCATCCAGATGCGCATGCTGTATTTATTCTCCCCAAAGATGAACGCATCACTTACGCCGTCCAGACGCTGCAGAGAGTCTTTTACAGTCCGGCTGACGTAATTGCTTATAAACAGTCTGTCTTTGGATCCGTCCGGGGAGATAAAGGACACCACGCCGAGCATGTCCGAGGAGCGTCTGCGTACGTCGATTCCCTGATCCAGCACGCTCTGAGGGAGCTGGGATTCGGCAAGTTGCAGCCTGTTTTGCACGTTGACCTGGTCAATATCCGGATCAGAACCCACGTCAAAGGTTATTTCCAGGGAGTAGCTGCCGTCATTGGTGCAGTCCGACTCCATGTACAACATGTCCTCCACGCCGTTCATCTCCTGCTCGATCGGCGCAGCCACGGTGTCCTTGACCACCTGGGCGCTGGCTCCGGGATATGTGGCGCTAACCCTGATTACCGGCGGAGTAATGTCCGGATGCTCGGCCACGGGCAGGGCGAATACAGAGATGAGTCCGGCCAGAGTGATGAGCACGGAAATGACCACCGCCAGCCGCGGCCTCTCGATGAATATTCTGGAAAACATGTTTTAGTTGTCCTTTTTTTCTACGGGATCGACCTTGACGCTCATGCCGGGGGCCGCTTTCTGGATCCCCTGGACGATCACTCTGTCTCCTTTGCTCAGGCCGGATTTGACCAAGAATTTATTCCCCACGCTTTCGCCGGTCTGAATCCTGCGTTTTTCCACCTCATCTTCCTTGTTCAAAGTGAACACGAAATCCCCTTCCTTGTCGGCCTGCACGGCCCGCTGGGGTACAGCCGGCTGCATGTCTTTCTCCGCGGACTGCAGAAAGACTTTAACGTATTCACCCGGGACAAGCCTTCCCTCGGGGTTGTCAAATCTGGCCCAGACCGAAATGGTTCCGGTTTTGGAGTCCACTTTGTTGTCCATGAACTCCACACTGCCCTTGCCGGGGTATTGTTTGTTCCCGGGCATTTCAATATTCACGCTTAGAGGCTTGCCGTGAACAAGGGAGCTCTGGATGCTGTCCAGCCTTTTTTCGCCCACTGAGAACCGAACCCGCACTGGATCGGTGCGCACTATCCGCCCTAAAGGACCCGCTTCCGGCCCGACCAGGGCTCCAGCCTGGAAAAAACTCTTGCCCAGCCGGCCGTCCACCGGGGCCTCAATGGTGGTGTAGTCCAGGTCCAGCTTTGCGATTTTAAGATTGGCTTTGACTTCCTTAAGGTTGCCTTCAGCCAGATCCCTGGCGGCTATGGCATCGTCAATATCGGTCTGGCGTACGCTTTCTTCTGGAGCTGACCGCAGCCGGGTCAGGCGGGTTTCGGCCTTGAACAGATTGGCCTCGGCTTGTGTGACCTTGGCTTCGGCCGATTCAAGCCTCGCTTCATACGGGGGTTGTTCAATTACATAAAGGAGATCGCCTTTTTTTACACTGGCTCCTTCCTTGAAATTGACCTCCTCCAGATATCCTTGCACCCTGGCGCGCAGATCTATGGACTCTATGGCTTCCACGTGGCCGATGTATTTTTTCGGCCGGTTCGCGTTCTCCAGGGTGACAGTTTCTGCCTGGACCAGAGGGGGAGGATTCTTGTCCTTTGACTGTGCGAATCCGGGCGCAGGGAACAGTATCAGACAGACCAGCAGAGTAGGCAAAAAAAACCTCATGTTGTGCATCCTCCATTGTGCGGGACAAGAAAAACTAAATCTTTACGTCGGCTGTGTAAAAGACCCGGCAGTAAAAGTCAAAGCCTACCGGGCAGGCTGGATTTGTCCGCGGGGTATAATCCGCCCGGAATTTAAGGTTATAACAAATGCTGTGCCAGGCGGGGAAAATACCGGGTAGTCAATGA
>JBKHGE010000048.1:0-14551 GCA_046539845.1 Desulfonatronovibrionaceae bacterium | reverse complement strand
TTCCGTTTGAGCAAGAGATAGAATACGTAGAGAAGTAAAAACCCCCCCAGGATGCGTTTGAGCGGGAGTTGCTGGAAGTGCAGGGAAAGCGAGGCCCCGGCAAAACTGGCTGCGATCCCGGACAGTCCAAAGGCCAAAAGCAGTTTCCAGTCCAAACCCCGGCGGAAGAGGATCACTTTCCATATGTCTCCGAACAGATGAATGACCCCCACAAAGAGAAGGGCCGCAGGAAAGGGCAGAAACATGATCATAACCGGGATCATCACCGTGGAGGTCCCGAATCCGGTGGCCGTACCGATGCCTGAGGCGGTAAGAGTAAGCAGACAAATTAGAAAGGTTGAAGCCATTAGTTCCCCCAGGGATGTGTATTTGCCCCTCCTGGGGACTAGCGGCATACGCAGCTGTTATTCAGGTTTATTCAGATCTGCCCAGCCTAGTATTCAGGGCTTTGAGCCCGAAGGCAAACCCAAGTGCCAGCAGCCCGGCTATGAGCACGGCCTCGGCTGATGCACCCAGTCGCTCGAACCATTGGGTGTAAAAATGTATGGCCCCAAAAACCGCGGCTATATTGAGAAGCGTCCGCAGATTCCGCCTCCAGGCCCAGATGCCGGCAGTGAGCAGGGCAAGCGCCCATAAAAGAGCGAATATCCAGTCCGGGATGACCATATTCTTGTCCAGTATCCGGTCCCCCCACAGGGAGCCGATCCAGAAGCCCAAGTTGACCAGAAATACCCCGGTGCGCGAGCCAACCACGGCCATCGGCTGGTAGGCAGCGGGTATACGTTTGGACAGGTGATAAATTCCAATACTGAAGGCAGTAAACAGGACAACAGTCCAAGCGGGCTCTTTTGTGCCCAAAAAGTAGGCGGCATGGTAGTACCCAGTCCTGGCCCCCAAACAGGAGGCAAGGGCGAGTACGCAAAGTACAGCCAGCAGAGAACTGCGAGCGAGGATACCTGCGGTTGCATACACTGCCGCTACCAGAAGAAAGGACCCGGGCGATCCCTCACCGGCCGTGATTGCCCCCCCTCCGAACAGGAGGGCGCCTACGAGGATGCAGATATTGGCGAGCACCTTCCAGTGCGCGCGGCGGAGAAACAAAAGTCCGACTCCGAGTGAGCAGATGCTCAATCCGAGTACAATTGCGGTGACCGGAGAGGGGAGGAGGGCAAGCGCGGCCCCGCTGACCGCGACCACACCGAACCCGATCAAAAGATTGAAGGCAAGAACAGACGTGCCGCGGGCAGCAAACCGGCTGAGCCTGTGGTATTCCTCCTGGGTGATGTGGTCCTCTTCCAGGAGCTTGTCCAGATCGAGCGTGACTTTCATGCCGGGTCCTCCTTTGTCTGCTCCAGGCGAAAAGCGGGCTGGAGATTTTCACCCCCCGGGCTTTTGTTGCCGGTATACGAATGATGTACGGCCGGATGCCGGAGAAAGACAGGATGGTCCTCTATCCGGGGCGATGGAATTTATGTTTTTTAATTCATAATACGGCAGATAAGCAATCGGTTCAAAGCCGAGTTTTATCGCCAGCTTGTATGAGGCCTGGTTGCCGTCCCTGCAGGCCCAGATCGGTTCCAGGTTTTTTTCCAGGCAGTAGTCGATGAGTTTGGCGGTTACAGCGGTCCCCAGCCCCGCCCTGCGGAACTCGGGCAAGGTCTCCATTCCCAGCTCCAGTATATGGTCGTGGACGAACGAGGAAAAGGAGATCGCCGCCGGCCGTCCACGATAAGGGAGAACCCAACGTCCTTATCCAGAAAATCCGAAGCGCTGTCCCAGAATTTTTTAGGGACAACGCTGCCGGAGATATCAGAGAACGCGTTTTCGTTGGCCCTTTGGAAGTCGTGGTTCTTAAGGTTTAAATCTTTTCTTGCCCGGGCGTATTTTTTCGGGACGAATATAAAATTGATCCGTTTGTGTTTTATTACCGCCCGGGATGGGACCGCCGGTTCTCTGCTTTCATCGGCCGTGCCCAGGCTGGGGCCCAGAGCCGCATCGATCTTCCCTTCTAGTTTCGCGGGAAAGACCTGCAAAAATTCACCTGTTTCCCGCAGGCCGTTTTTCCCGAGCAGATAATCCCGTAGTCCGAATTGTAAAAAACCGTTGTCAATTTCCCCGAAGAGCAGGGACATTCCATACGGATGGACGACGTAAAACGCCCGGGGCGCGGTAATGTCGTCCACAAAAACCTTGCCTCGGACGTGCCTTTCCACCACAAACCGGGCGAAAAGATTGTTGATACTAACCCTTTTCAAGGCCGGGAGGGTCAAGGCGTATTTGCTGCGCGGAAGCAGATGCATGGGAAGGATTTTCTTTTTATTGGTTTTCTGGGAGATAGTCCTCTCGAAGCGGGGAAAAGACCTCCACCGCCAGGGAATCCTCCAGGGCTTCCGCCCCGTGCACGGCATCCGCGGGGATGGACCAGCTGTCACCTGGAAGGGCCACAAAGCTTTCTTCATTCGTGGTGAGCTTGAGTCTTCCAAGGATCAGATATCCGGTCTGCTCCTGAGGATGTGCGTGCTCAGGGACGATGCTTCCTTTTTTGAGCCTGAATTCCGAGAGCAGCGTATCCTTTCCGTAAGCAAGGGTCTTCTGCTTCACTCCTTCCTTTAAGTGAACATATCCTTCAGTACTGTGTCTTTTAAACATGCAAAACTCCTTTTTGGCCGCAAAGCCGGGCTCGATTTTGAACCGTCTGCAAGCCAGCCGCTGTTTTGAATTTCCGAATAAGAATTACTTAGCCAAAGGCGATCTTAATTTTTTTTGCAAAGACCATGGCATAATCAATTTATACTGAAGACTTGATCAGGATAATTTATAGGGCTTCGTCCCACCCCCATTTCATCTGAGTTTCACCAGTAAGTTTATATACTTCCGGCCAGTTTTTCTCCGGCTTGTTCAGCTTGTTTCAAAACATCTTCGTGTTTGGAAATAATCCCTCGGTCGAAAAGGTGCAGAACCGGGATCTCGGCGACTATTTCGTATCCGTGGGCCATGAGCGGCAGGCGCATGGCGTCCAGGGCAAAGCCCATATCCTTTTTGTCCTCCTGCTCGGCAATGGCGGCGATAACCGCTTTTTTATCCTGTCCGGCCAAACGGCTGGACCACTGCCGCGGCCGAGTGTCCGCGAAATCGTAGAAGCAGTACAAACGGTCGATGAACGCCTTTATCCAGGAGGTCACGTTGTAGTTGTGCACCGGGGTGATAAGGACCAGGCCCTTTGCTTCCAGGATTTGGGGATACAAAAGGGTCATCCCGTCCTGGAACTGGGTGCAGATTTTGTCCTTTCTGCATTTCTCGCATCCCACACAGGGTTCATAGCTGTAGTCGCGCAGGTGTACTTCCTGCACCCGGGACTCTGTTTTCCGGGCTCCGGCCAGGACTGCCTCCAGCATCTTGTGCGAGTTCCCGTTTTTGCGCGGGCTTCCTTCAATACCGAGCAGCATTTTTGCCTCCTTTTATAAATGCTGTCCGAAATGGACAGCTCCGGTTGGTATGGCCAGGTTCATATCCGGCTGGATCATTTCGCAGCCCTTTTCCTCGAACGAGACGAAAACGGCCCGGCAGCGGATCAAACTGAATTTGCTCCGGCAGAGGAGGGAATGCATTTTTCTCTTGTCCGTGGCCAAGTCATACAAAATCGGGATCACGGCTTGATAGGCCTCGTCAAGAGGCAGGGTGCAGGGCAGAAAGTCCCCGATCCAAAAATCCCGGTTTTTTGCTTTAAAAAATTCAAACATGGTGCTCTGCCGGGCCAGGCGGAGAAACAGGCCAGGATTGAGTTTGAATCCAGGGAGCATGAATTTAAGGCGCTCTTTATCCCCTTTGATCCGGGGCAGACCGGCTAGGCTCGCAAGGGTTTTCCGGCTGTCAAGCTCCATGTCTGAATTCTTCACCTCGATCTCCCAGAATGGCAGCCTTTTTGTGCCAGCCGGGGCGCGGCCGGCAAAAGAGAATCTTACGGCAATGAGCCTGTTTTTGACCCATGTCCACATGCGTCTACAGTTTGTGCAGTACTGGAGAAAACTGGAGTTGTCCCCGCTCAAGTCCCAGCCGCAGTGCGGGCATAGAGCGGGCAGAAACCCGGGCAGTCCGCCGGGGTGGTCAACAGCGCCAACAATCAGTTCCCGGGAAGAAAGACCGGGGATTTCCCGGTCGGTCAGTCCGTCGAGCATTTTGTCTTTATTTATGTGCAGCGGACAGTAGACAAGGAGGGTCATTTTCCCGATGTTACTCTGCATGGGCGGTGAGTCCAGTTCCGGCCCCAGTCCCAGGGTCCTGGAGGCGGCCCGCCGGAGAAGGGAATGCTTCCGGAGTTTGGGGGGGACAAACAAGCCCTTTGTCTCCGGAGGGATGAAGTGCAGGGGCTGAGTCTGGGTGCGCATTCCCAGAGAATAGGGCAGTTCCCGGACCGGGACCGCCAGGGAGCTTATGTCCAAGATGCGATGCCTTACTTCCGGCCCGTGCATGGCAAAGGTCAAACCCCGGAAATGCCAGTAAGGGACGTATACAGTCTCCTGCGGGTCCTTTTCCACGCGGGGCGGAATGCGGCAGGTGAGGTGACCGGGGTTGGTAAGGAGGTGTTTTACCCGGCAGTAGGGACAGTCGATTATATGCTCAGCTTCATCCAGGCTAATTGGTGCCCCGCAGCGGGGACAGACAAGTTCGTAACGCATCTAGATCTTTTCCCCGCAGGCGTTGCAGAATTTGGCTGCTGGCAGATTCTCTTGTCCGCACGAAGGGCAGAATTTTTTCCCTCTGCCTTTGTGCACGGCAAAACCGCATCTGGGGCAGAAATGGGAGTTCGCGGCCAAGTTCTTGCCGCAGCTGCGGCATTGATCGATCACCACTATTTGATGCCCGCAATAAGGGCAGAATCCGGCATCACCGGGGACTTCATGTCCACAATCCGGACAGGCCTGGGGTCCGGGCTGGCCGGGAGGGGAGGGCTGCATGAAACGGTCCATCATGGCCGGCATCATAAAACCCATGCCCATGCCCATGCCTTCCCCGGCCGTGCCCTGGTTTTCCGCCGCCTTTTCCATACTCATGGCCGCCTTCATGTGCATAAATTTTTGCATGTCCGAAAAGAGCCCCATTTTACTCTTGTCGTCCATGGCCTCCTGCACTTCC
This sequence comes from Desulfonatronovibrionaceae bacterium, assembly GCA_046539845.1. Lineage (GTDB taxonomy): Bacteria > Desulfobacterota > Desulfovibrionia > Desulfovibrionales > Desulfonatronovibrionaceae > CAYNNQ01. Next base: position 9,418 of record JBKHGE010000048.1, on the reverse strand, counting down.
GGGGGCGGGGTGATGGAGTTTATGAATAAATCAGTCAGGGCTAGGCCGAAATGGCTGAAATCTTCCCTTAATTCCTTCTGCAGGGCGTCCGCCCATTTTTCATACTGTCCGGGCAAGTCCAGGATGGTGTCCAGGTTGTCGCCCATGAAATCATTTAAGCGGGAGACTACCACCCGGCTCAAGTATTCCTCGATATTCTCCGTACTCAGGCTGGGCACGGTGCCGATGAGGGAGTTGATAAAAAGGAGGGGCTGAATAACCCGGACATTAAACATGCCAAAGGCCCGGAGCCGGATGAGTCCTAGTTCGGAGTCCTTGAAGGCCACCGGGTCCCGGGTGCCCCATTTAAGGCCCGGGAATATCTTCATGTTTACAAAATAGACCTCGGCCCGAAGCGGGCTTTCAAATCCCCAGGGCATGGCCAACATTTTGTTCAAAATCGGGATGTTCGCAGTCTTTAGGGTATGCCGGCCCGGACCAAAGATATGCACTGCTTTGCCGTTGTAAAAAAACACCCCGGCCTGGCTCTCCCGGGTGATAAGCTGCGCTCCGTATTTGATCTCCCCGGAGCCTTTTTCCGGCAGCCTTTGCACCATCTCCTGGCCGGTGGAGTTGAACCATTCCAGAAGTTCCAGAAAAAAGATGTTCTCCCTGCCCATGCCCCCTCCGTTTTGGATATGCAGTGAATTCAAATAGGTATATAATATCTTAAGCTGTTTTGTACCCGCTCTCCCGAAGGAAGACAAGTATAGTCACTCCAAGAAGTCCAAGCACGTCTTTTTTATACCCCATCTACTTATTTTGTGGCACTGATAAAAAAAATATAATTTTTTAGTTGCAAGTATTATAAAATAGTATTATCGACTCGAAAAAAAACTAAAGCTAAATCTTCGAGAAAGGAGTGCCTTTGAAGCCGATACAGTTGTTTCTTTTGTGCACGGGATTTTTTTTCCTTAGTTTTTCTTTTTGTGCTTCGGTCCAGGCCGAGACGGTGCGCAAAGACACCAATGGCGACGGCCGTGTGGATAAAGAGGCCCGCTTCAACCGTCGCGGGGAGCTGGTCCTTCTGAAAGTTGATGCGGACAGTGACGGCCGCATGGAGAGAAGGCAGCATTACCAAAACGGGAAGCTCGTACTGGCGGAGGAGGATCAAAATGGGGACGATTTCTGGGAACGCCGGGACAAATATGAAAACGGGACCATAGTCAGCCGAAAGGTGTTCGCCGACCCGGACCGCCTGGAGCAGATAACCGAATTCAAAAACGGGGATCCGGTTCGCATGCGTACAGACACTACCGAAGACGGGATCTTGGATACGGTGTTTACGTTCCGAAACGGCCGTCCGGTGGAGTCCAAAACAGACAAAGATAATAATGGCAGGTGGGAGACTAAACAAAAATTTGCAGATGGAAGGCCTGCCCTTCGCTTGCACGACCGGGACGAGGACGGTTTTCCCGAGGAGGTCTTTGAGTTCGATCCGCAGGGAAATGCGGTCAAAAGTGAGCACGACCGTAACGATAACCGGTTCCGGGAGACCGTTCGCTATTACGATGAAGGCAAGATCAAGCGCCAGGAAGTTTTGAGCCGGGAAAGCGGCCGAGTACAGGAGGCCACATTTTTTAAGGCCGCAGAGCCGGTAAGATTAGAGCGTTATGCGGGCAAAGGCGACTTTTTGGAGTCGGTGACATATTTCCGGGACGGCCAGCCGGTGCGCCGGGAAAAGGATACCAATAAAGACGGAAAGATGGACGAATTCATTTTCCTGGATTCCGAGGGCAATCCTAAGCGGGAGGAAAAAGACACCGATCACAGCGGGGAGGTGGACAGCATAACCTGGTATGAAGACAGTGATCCTGTTCGGCAGACCCTGGATGAGAACGGAGACGGGCAAATGGAGACAGAAATCGAATATGCACACGGTACCCGGACCCGCATGCGTCGAGACACAGACGGAAACGGGGAGCCGGATGTAGTTGTCCACTTCGACGAAAAGGGCCGGCGCCTGGCCTTGGAAATGGATCAGAGCGGGGACGGAAAGATCGATACTTGGCAGAAATACGAACAGGGAGAACTTGTAAAACTTAGTCGGGACAAAGATGGTGATTCCCGAGTGGATGCCAAGGTGTTTTTCTCCGCCGGGGAAAAAGAAAGACTTGTCCAGGACGCGGACGGAGATGGATATTTCGAGGTGACCCAGTACTACGGCCGCAGGGACTGGGATTTGGTCCGGGAGCAGAGAGATCCCTCAAACAGGGAAATCGTGGCTAAGCTTTATTACCAAAAAGGTGTTTTACGCGAGAAGAAGAGTTTTGGCCCACAAGGTAAGGTGGAATTCGTGGAGGTATTCGACCCGGACGGGAACCTGGTCAAGAGCCGGGAGAGGGAAAATGGGGCGCTGAGCCTGACTTGGTACTATGCAAAAGACAAAAAGGCCGTACTGGCCGAGCGGGACCGGGATATGAATGGTTTTCCGGAGGAGAAATTCTTTTACCGCGACGGTCGGCTAGTGCGCGTGGAAGAGGACAGCAACCGCGACGGTAAAGTGGATGTCTGGGAGTATTACGATTCCTCCGAGGCCCTGGTGCGCCGGGAAAAGGACCTGGACGGAGACGGCGTTCCGGACCTGAGCGAGGAGGATGAAGGCCGGCAGAGATCTGCGGGCAAAGAAATCGCAAATAAAAATAAAAAGGGAGATTAAACATGTTTGAGTTTTTATCCAGGGGCGGGGTCTTGATCTATCCCATCCTGGCCTGTCTGGTCCTTGTCGCGGCTATTTTCACGGAAAGGATGATCCGGTTTGCACTCTTGCGCAGCCGGGGAAGCGGGCTGGCCCGAAAAGTGGCCGGACTTCTCAGGAAAGGTGAGGTGAATAAAGCCCGCGAGCTTGCCTCGAGCAGCCGCTCGCCCATGGGCAATGTCTTGAGCCAAGCCATTGACGCCCGGGATCTGGACCGGGAGATGCTGGAATCTGTTCTGGTAAGCGCCACTGACGAGGAGGTGCGCAGGCTTTCCGCCTACAGTCAGCTCATGGCCACCATGGGGAATATTGCTCCCCTTCTGGGGCTTTTGGGCACGGTAGTGGGCATGATCAAGGCCTTTATGGTCATCCAGGAGATGGGCGGCAAGGTCAATGCGGCTGTTTTGGCCGGAGGTATCTGGGAGGCCATGCTGACCACGGCGCTGGGACTGAGTGTGGCTGTCCCGACCATGCTCGCCCACAGTTATCTCCTGGCCCGGATCGATAATTACGAGGTCCGGCTTAAAAAGGGAGCGGTCACCTTTTTAAAATCCTTGAGCGCGGAGTAGGCGTTTATGATTGTCCATTTCAAGAAGAGAGAAAGATACAAGGTACAGGCCCCCCTGACCTCTTTGGTCGATATTGTCTTCTTGCTCCTTATCTATTTCCTTTTGACCACCAATTTCATGGTTGATGAAGGCATCAAGATCGATCTTCCCCAGGCCAAGGCCTCGGCCCCCCAGGCACACAAGGAACTCGTGGTCTATGTGGATTCCGATTCCCGGACTTGGATCGGGGAGAGACAAATTCGGGAACAAGACCTGTATCCGGAGGTGAAAAAAAGCCTGGAAAAGAGGGCGAACAAACGAGTTATTGTCCGGGCCGACCGCAGCCTGATTTTGAACCGGGCCGTGCATGTGATGGATGTGCTTAAGGCCGCAGGTGCGGAAAAACTCTGCCTGGCCACGGAAAAGACAGAGGACTGAGCAGTGCAAAAGGGCAATATCCTTCTGGGGGTGCTTTTGTTTCTATTTTCCGGGGCCCTGGTTTTGACGGTGGCCTTGGCTCCGGACCTCGGTCCGCAGACCCTGGAGGTCATTGATGTGGACATGGGCAAAGGCGACCTGGAAAGCACGCGTAATATTCCCCGGCCCCGACCGCGGCAAAACAAAGTAAAACCGGTGCGTGAAGAGACGGTTAAGGCCCTGGAAAGCCCTAGTCCTGAACCGCCCCCGGAAAAAACAATCCAAAAGGCCTCGAGGGCTCCGTCGGCCGATTCTTCTGCCGGGATGGAAGTCCCTTCCGTTCCGGAAGCAGGCGAGGGAGCCGCTACAAGTGCATCCCAGGCCGCGGCCGGTTTTATGGACCGTGCGGATTATCTGGAACTCCTGAAGATGCGCGTGGGCGCGTTTAAGAAATATCCGCAGAAGGCCAGATCCCAGGGCAGGCAGGGCCGGGCCAAAGTAAGATTCACCATAAACAAAAGCGGGGAGGTAAAAGAGGTGCGGATAATCGCTTCCAGCGGTCACAAAGCCCTGGATAAGGCCGCGGTGGACGCGGTGCACCGGGCAGCACCGTTCCCCTCCACTCCGGGCGGCATGTTCGACTATCCCCTGAGTCTGCAGGTGGAAGTCAGTTTTGAATTAACTTAAACAAAAGGAGTTGGTTGCCATGTACAAGTTGTGGTTCTCTTTTTTTTGCGCTGTGTTTATTGTTTGTGCCCCTATAAGTGCGCAATGCACCGCCCCGGAATACGACCGCGCGGTTAGACTGGGGGAAAAGGCGGCAAAAACAGCCCAGGATATGCTGGATGAGGACCTCTCCGGGACCCGGGTGATCGCCCTGAGCAACGCCGGGTATGCCGAACCGGGCGGCCTGTCCTCTCAAGGATGCGTGGACGGCATCTCCGCAACCAGTACTGCCAGCGTGGGCAGCTCGACACTAATAACCTTGCAGTCCAGGTCAAACGCTCCCCTGTGGTTTGCTTTTTACCTCCCGGAGAGCGGCGAGTGCGTCTATTTGCAGATGGAGGGGAAAAGCGGGGCGGCTGCTTTGCAAAAGGACACGGATCCGGCGTTCAGCTTCAAACAAACCGCCCGAATCGATTCCGCGTACATTTTTAATAACCCGAAAAAATTTAAAAAACAGGCAAAAGAGGGCCTTTTCAGAAAGAATCTGTTTCGGGTTGTAACCGTGGCCAACGCAGCGGCAAAAGATTGCCCGGACGATGTCTTGCAGGCCATTCGCGTGCACGACCACTACTGCCCTGGAGTTACTTCCGGAGTTCTTCTGGCCCGCTATGTCCAGAATGAAATTACCGAACCAGACCAGGACGGTTTGTTTGTCTTGAGCCTGGTCCCGTGGTGCAAGGAAGACGCCTTGACCACGCTCCTCAACGCCACTCCGGGCAAGCGCTCCTACGGGGTCTTTTATCCGGACCGGGAAAAGACTGGAAACTGGCCCGAGCCTTTAAACAAAAGCTGCAGCATTGTCTTTACCAAAAAGGGCAAAGAATGGACCGGACATATTCTGGGCTTTGATTTTAATCGGGCCAAGAAAATGTACGGGGATAAAAAGTTCGGCTTTTACGTATTGGATAAGCTGTACGCGGATTTGTGGTTTCTAGACTATTTAGACCGCCCGGAAAAATTCGTGGATAACCTGGGAACAATAGCCCTTAAAAAGGGTGAATCCCCGACGGATTTTCTGCGTCCGGATATGGATGTACTTAAAAAAATGACCCCTTAGCCAGTTGGATGGCCGGTGGGAAACAGTCGGCGAACTCGGTCCCCACCGGCCGCCTCAAACTGGGAGGCATGCTTTTCTAATAACTACCCGTTTAGAGCGGGTCAATGCTTCCCATGCAGAAAACAGAGGACGGAGGCGGCTGTTTTTGCTGCTGCTGTGCGATTTGTAGCTCAAAATTTCGGGAGGTTATGATGCGTTTTTTCAGGGTTGTTTTCCTGGTCCTGGTATTTGTATGCTGCGGGACGGCAATGTCCCGGGCCGCACAGAATGGAACCGAAGAGGTTCATGATCTGGGCACGGTGCAGGTCATGGAAAAAGGGGACAGGGAGGAGATGACCCTGACTCCGGACATGGACGTCATTCGGGTGGATGACTATGACAAGCCCGGAGTGCCCCAGAATGTGGTTGACTTGGTCAAGGATCTGCCCATATTCGATTTCCGGGGGGCAAGCGACCTTGTTCCGGATGACGATACCATCTACATGCGCGGCTTTCATAGCAAGCGCTTCGTGACCGCCATGGACGGGCTGACCCTGCGCAAGAGCGGCGGGCGCAAATCCAGCCACATAGTCGATTACGGCCTTTTACCCCCCTGGATGATCGAGGAGATAGAGGTTTTGCCCGGGCCGCATTCCGCACTTTATCCGTCCAAGTCCATCGGCGGGGTGCTCAACCTGAAGACCAGGACCCCGAAGCGCTATGAAACCAACAAGCCGGATATAAACCTGAAGACCTCGCTTCGCTCCTACAACACCCAGGACCATCAGCTGGACATGCATGGCGGCAAGGAGGCGTTTATCTACGACGCCGGTGTGCAGAAGTACCATACCGACGGCTATCTGCGCCATAATGGGGCGGATATCCTCACCCTGTACGGCCGGGCCGGATATGTGCAGGAAAATGGCGGACATGTGACTCTGGCCTCCTCGTTTACGGACGCGGACCGCCAGATTGCGGTCAAAAATGATCCCACCAAGTCCGACTACGACTCCGATTATCCCACGGTAAAGGATTCCGAATTCAACGATTCCCAGAACCCAACCTGGGACAAGATCGCCCGGTCCTTCAACACCAATGTGGTTCAGCCCAGCCCCTGGGGAACGTGGAATTTCGCGGCCATGTACAGCGAGGAAAACCGGGACCGGGCTTATGAGATGGATGGTTCGGATGATTCCTGGGAGACAAAATGGCGGCAGTGGTCGTCCAAATTATCCAATGAGCTGGAAATAGCCCCAGGGCATGAGCTGACCACCGGACTGGAAATGGCCGAACTGTATGACGGCTACGGACATTGCGCCGGCTGGAAGGCTGCCTATGACGATCACCTCCGCATTCGGACCTGGGCCGGTTTTGCCCAGTACGACTGGGACATCACCTCTTATCTAAACCTGCGGGCCGGGCTGCGCTACGAAAACTTAAAGGCCTGGGTAAATAATGTGTCCTCCTCAACCGGCAAAACACTTATAACTGGCCGGGAGGACTGGATAGAGCGGCATTGGGATCAGTTGGTGCCCAAATCGTTTCTGACCTGGGATATGGATCATCTGACCAGCTGGCTGCGGGACACCAGCCTTTCCGCCGGGGTGAGCCGCATCTGGCGGGCACCGGATTATCATGGGGACATAAATCCCCAGGGTGATCCGACCGGAGCCTGGCTGGATCCGGAGCACGGCATGGGCTATGATCTGGTCTTTCAGCGCAGGCTGCTTAAGGACATTCAGTTCAAGACCGATTTTTCCTTTTACGAGATCAAGGATTTTCTCGCCTATAACTACAAGTTCAAAAAAAAGGACCCCGGCCCGGCCGGGCAGGAGTACAAGGATAAAATGATTAATCTGGAAAAGGTCTGGCGTAAGGGGGTGGAAGTCAGTCTGAACGGGCACCTGTTCGATCCCCTGTATTTTTATGTTGGTTACGCCTATGTGGATTTCGAAAGCCGCGGCGATGACGAGGATGCCGGAAAAACAGAGCTGGACGGCCGGGCCAAGCACCGGGTCAACGCGGGTGTAAAATACGATGTTTTGGAAAACACCCGACTGCTGGTGGACTATAAATACCAGGACAATCAGGTGGTGCAAAACGCCCATGAAGACCCGCCAGGCAGCGACGACTGGCATTTTACCGAGACCGCGATAAGCGCCTATAATGTCGTGGATGCAGCCGTGGAGCAGACCCTTTTTAAGGAATACAAGGGCATGCGCGACGCCAAGCTCAAGCTTTTCGCCACGAATATATTCGATGAAAGATACGAGAACCAGGACGGTTATCCGGCCACGGACCGGACCATAGGAGCAGCCTTTAGTATCAGTTTTTAAGGGGAAGAACGGTAAAAAGCCCGGCACTCAAATCCTGGATTTGAGTGCCGGGCTTTTCCATTATAATAAGTCGCGATCACGGCGTTTTAAGACCGAAAATCAGCCGATAACTTCCTCGGGCAGCCTGCAGGTGGACTCCAAACCAAAGGCCTCGGAGACCGGCTGACAGGTGAGCGTGCCCTTGTACATGTTCAACCCGCGCATGAGCACCTTATCCTGCTTGCAGGCCTTTTCCACTCCCAAATCAGCCAGCCTGGTCCCGAACTTGATGGTGGCGTTGTTCAGGGCGAAGGTGGAGGTCCGGGCGTACGCCCCAGGCATGTTGGCCACGCAGTACATGGTGATGTCGTTGTCCGTCTTATAGGCTGGCTCGGAATGGGTGGTCGGACAGGAGACTTCGGTGCACCCGCCCTGGTCAATGGCCACGTCCGCGATCACCGCCCCGGGTTTCATGATTTGAAGAAGCCTTTTGGTTATTAGCTTAGGGGCCTTGGCTCCGGGGATAAGCACCGCTCCGATAATCATGTCCGTCTGCTTGAGTTGGCTCTCCAGGTTAATGGGGTCGCTGAACTGGGTGAACACATTGGCGGGCATAATGTTGCCCAAATGCTCCATGGTGTTTGCGTTTATATCCAGAATGGTCACCCGGGCCCCGAAACCGGCCGCAATCCGGGCCGCGTTGCTTCCGACTACACCGCCGCCCAAAACCAATACATTGGCCGGGAGCACTCCGGGTACTCCGGTGGGCAGGATCCCCCGGCCGCCGTTGAATTTGGCCAGCTGATAGGCGGCCATGAGCGGGGCCATGCGCCCGGCTACCTCACTCATAGGTTTTAAAAGGGGCAGGTTGCCGTTGTCTTCCTGCACCGTCTCATAGGCCAGGGCGGTTATCTTCCTGTCCAGGCAAGCCCTGGTCAGGTTTTCGTCCGCAGCGAAATGGAAATAGGTGTAAATCAGCTGTTCCGGCTGCATCAGGTTGTATTCATCGGGTAGAGGCTCCTTGACCTTGACGATCATCTCCGCCTTTTTCCAGACTTCCTCGGCTGTATCCAGGATCTTGGCCCCGGCATCAATGTATTCCTGGTCCGTAATCCCCGAGCCTTGTCCGGCGCCTTTCTGCATGTACACGGTATGTCCCCGGTCACAGTAAACATGTACCGCCGCCGGGATCAGTCCCACCCTGAATTCGTTGTTTTTAACTTCTGCTGGACAGCCGATTATCATTAAAATGACCTCCTTAATTTGGCTATTAAAAATAGGTTTAACCTGAAAACCATTATTTACTGCTACTAAAATCCGGTTTTTGCAAGTGTAGATATAAAATAAGTTTTTCCGGCTGGTTGTGTATCAGATTCTTAAAAGCGAAAAATATCCTTTAAAAGCATCAGAAAGGATCAGGCGGATGAAATCCACATCCAACGTCGAGGACTCGTATGTTAACTGTTTCCGGCAGCTGTTTGTTCTTAACAGGCAGATGCTTATATGGAACAAAATCCTTGACAATGGATTTCCCAGGAACTAGATATGCGGCTTCGTGAGTTATGTAGGCGCGTAGCTCAGGGGGAGAGCACTTGCTTGACGCGCAAGGGGTCAGGAGTTCAAATCTCCTCGCGCCTAC
>JBKHGE010000047.1:0-15543 GCA_046539845.1 Desulfonatronovibrionaceae bacterium | reverse complement strand
TCGTTGTTATTACTGCTTATATCCGGAAAATCTGTAGCAAAAGGTGAAAGTGCTGCTAAAATAATACCAATTTTAAATTATATATGGACCAATTTTATTTTTGGATAAACCAATTTAAAGATTAGGGGGGATGGTAAAGTGGGAGTCCGGTTCCTTTATACCGGCGAGGAGAGTATATGCTCCAGGAACCCGTTTCTATGGTTGTAAAAACCCCTGTTTGGGCGTCAATGGCTCAAAGGACCGAAAAGGTATAATAATGGGGAGCGGGGCCAATATGCTTGTAGCGCGGGGATTTTTATTTTTGCGCTCCCTTTCTCCAGGTCCGGATCGCATCATGCAGCGGAGTAAAGAGTTCATCAAAGTCGTGGGCTGTATATCCGGTAAATGCGCTGGCTGTCTTTGAGCACAGTATAAAAACCGTGCGCAGTACCTTACGGCTATAAAACGGCCGGGCAAAGTAGGAACGTATACCGTGGGGGACGAACAACACCCAGTCGATAGGTTTTATGCTTTCCTGGGTGTCTCGGAGGGCTAGATGGGAAAGCTCAAAGCGGTTGATCTCTTCGGCTATGCTTCCCTTGAAAGAAAAAGGTTCTCCCTGTTTTAAATCGGCAAACGGTTGCCCGGCCCAATAGACAAAGACTTTGTTTTTACGGATATGGATGTCTGAAAATAAAATGCCGTGGCAGTTCTTGTCTATAAGCGGACAAGACAAGGCCGCCTGCATGATCTTTGAAATATCCGAAGGAGTCTTTTGGATTTTTTCATCTAAGTATTTCCGGGTGAGAACATCCGGCTTGGGCTTGAGTCCCTGGACTGGTTTTTGTTTCACTTGAGGGTAGGAAAAAGATATCCTTAGCAGCTTGCGGCTGTTGTGCAAAAGATAACGGATTGTCGCTTCCGCGCTGAACACGCCGCGTTTATCATTTTGATAAAAATCCAGTTTCCCTTTCCACTTCCGGTTGAGGAGGACTTTTTCCATGATTTCCTTCATGGTCAGGTTCATGGATTCGCGGTACAGATCATCCAGTCTGAGCTCGCCGAGATCCTTTTGCCATTTGCCGAAAAGCTGTCTGGCCTCAGGATTAAAGCAGATTACCCCCTGGGACTCATAGTCGACTATCAGGGCGGGATTGTCCGTGTCATCCACTAGGAGTTGCAGATTTATGTCCTTGCTGACAATGTTTTTGATGACTTCCACCGTGTCTGTGACGTTCAAGAGAAAACCGTAATAATAACGCGGGTCCCAGGAGTTTGCCGCCCCGGTCAGCTTGAGCCAGACGACTTCGTTGTATTCCGTGCGAGTACGGAACACGGTGGCGGTTGTCCGAGCCTCCTTTACCGCGCCCATGAAGGCATTTAGCAGGTAAGCGTCTTCCTCAAGGAGCATCTTTTTCTGGTATTGAATGCTTTTCATGAGCAGTTTGCCGTCCAAGCCGCGGGCTACTATGTAGTTATTGTTTAAAAATTCTATGCGGGATTTCGGGATTTCGACTCGCCATAGCAGGGCGGGAAAATCATTGACGAAGCTGAGCAGATCGTCAATGGACATATCTGCTGTGGCCAGTCCCAGGTACCTGTCTTTTTCTTCCGGAGATATATTCATGTTTTTACCATTATGAATTGGCGGCAGGGACTGGCACCGGATGGATGTAGACGGAGTCAGATACCCTGGAGCATATTTCGTGGATCATAGATGCCCCCGTGGAAACAGGACAGACTTTCTTGTATTGGGTGTAGCAAGATCCTTTAATATTTGGGTCGTATCCAAAGGGTTGTTCTCCTAGTTAATGCGCCTGCAAAAAATATATTTTTGCAGGCAGTGTTAAGTTTTAAGCTGAAAGTTTTAAGTAAAATTAAAAGGTTGCAAAATCAAATTGTTATGTTGAACTTCGCCTTTCGACTTTTTGCAGTTACGTCCTAGTTAGTAAAGATAGGATTATATATAAAAAATTGTCAATAAGCATTTGAAAAGCAGGGCTATCTCGCCCCGGTAAGAGTTAACCCGGCTCGGTATTTACCCCCGGACCACTCTGGCCTTTCCAAGGTCTTTTAGGTAAATTGGGTCTTGCTTGCAGGTGAAATTGGCCGGGGGCTATCCCGGACTAAAACCCCAAACCGGGTTTACGGAGGGTATTATGGCTGATTATCTGGAGAATTACTGGCTGATGAAGCTCAAAACAGTAAAAAAGAATCTGGTGGACAATAATTTTGAGGCCCAGGTGGTCCGGGACGGGGACGAGGCCAGGCAGCTGGTGCTGGAGACTATAATCCCCCAGACCAATCCCGGGGTGATCTCCTGGGCCGGGTCCGCGACTTTTAAGGACTGCGGATTGTACAGGGCCCTGAGCGAGCAAACGCAGATCACGGTCATTGATACCTATAAGAAGGAAGAGTCCCGGGAGCAGGTCATAGAGACCAGAAGAAAGGCCCTTTTGAGCGATTTGTTCATCCTCGGGACTAACGCGGTCACTGAAAACGGGGCCCTGGTCAATCTGGATATGATCGGGAACCGCACCGGGGCGTTGACCTTTGGTCCCAAACATGTGGTTGTCCTTGCCGGCCGGAACAAGGTGGTTCCGGATATAGAGGCCGCGGCCAGCCGGATCAAGAATTTTGCCGCTCCGGCCAACGCCATGCGCTTGGAGAAAAAGACTCCGTGCGCCAAGACCGGAGAGTGTGAGGATTGCCAGAGTCCGGACCGGATCTGCAACGTATGGACGATTTCCGAGAAGTCCTTTCCCAAGGGCAGGATCAAGGTGGTTTTGATAAACAAGGACATGGGGTTGTAAGGACCCGGGCGAAAGCAGGCCTTTTTGTGGGCCGATCTATATTGGGCAAACAGCACATACGCGTTTTGCGTCTGGAGAGCGTGGATGAGTGAACAGAGCGAAACCCTGCTGGAAGTTTTGAACGCAAGCTGTAGCAGATATGCGGACAAGCCCGCCCTTTCTTTTGTCGGTCAGGAGCCGCTCAGCTACGCCCGGCTCGCTGATGACGTGGAGCGGCTGGGAGCCTTTCTATCTGAAAACGGGATATCCTCCGGCGACCGGGTGGCTCTTCTGGGCGAGAACATGCCCAATTGGGGCGTGGCCTTTTTGGGAATCGTATGCATAGGCGCAGTGGCTGTGCCCATACTCCCGGATTTTCACACCGGGGCCATTGCCCATATCCTGCGTCATTGCGGGGCCAAAGCCATTTTCGTCAGCAAGCAGCTCTACCCCAAGCTGGAAGAGGCGGAGCTGGAGGGACTGCAGGTCATCTTTATTGATGATTTTTCGGTTCTCCCGGCCCGGACAGTGCGCGGTAAATTTACCGGGGCTTTGAATCTGGGCCGAAAGGAACTGGGCCGGGTCCGCGAGACGGCCAGGAGGTGGACCGGCCGGGGCCAGAACAACCCGGACGGTGATGATCTTGCGGCAGTGATCTATACCTCGGGCACCACTGGCCATTCCAAGGGTGTGATGCTGACGCATAAAAATTTTGTGTTTGAGGCCCGGGCCGCAGCCGGTATTGTCGGGGCGACGCACGAAGAGAGATTTTTGTCTATCCTTCCGCTTGCCCATGCCTATGAATGTTCCCTGGGACTTTTGACACCGATAATGCTCGGGGCCGCGGTCTATTATCTCCAGGGCCGCCCCACGCCCCGGATCCTTCTTCCGGCCATGGCCGAGGTCAAACCGACCGTGATTTTGAGCGTACCCTTGGTCATTGAGAAGATTTTCAAGGGTAAAATACTCCCCCAATTGAACAAGAATAAAATGGCCCGGGCCGCATACCGGGTTCCTTTTCTGCGTAAAAAGGCGCATCGCATGGCCGGGAAAAAGCTTTTACATTCCTTCGGCGGATGCCTGCGGGTGTTTTGTATCGGTGGAGCCGGGATCGCCCGGGATACCGAGTTGTTTCTCTATGAGGCCGGATTCCCTTATTCCGTGGGTTATGGGTTGACTGAGACCGCTCCCCTGGTGGCCGGGGCTTCTCCGGAGAAAATGAAGTTCAGGTCCACTGGACCCGCCCTGCCCGGAGTGCAGATAAAGATAAAGGATCCGGATCCCAAGATGGGCGTAGGCGAGGTCCTGGTCAAAGGTCCGAACGTGATGCGCGGCTATTTTAAGGCCCCCCAAATTACCGAGGACAGTTTTGATCAGGGCTGGTTCCTGACCGGAGACCTGGGCAGGCTAGATCAGGAGGGTTATCTGTTCATCAAGGGCCGGTCCAAAAACGTGATTTTGGGGTCGAGCGGGGAGAATATATACCCGGAGGAGATAGAGTCCACCATAAACGAGTATGATTATGTGTATGAAAGTTTGGTTTACAAGCAAAACGGCCAGCTTACCGCCCGGGTCTATCTGAATTCCGAGTATGTAGACCGGGAAATGGGTCTGGGCGAGCTAAGTGAAACCGAATACCGGGATAGAATAAGGGAGCTATTGGAGGAGCTGCGAGCGAACGTGAATCAGCGGGTCCCCGGATTCGCGCGTCTGGCCCGGATAATCGAACAGACCGAGCCGTTCGAAAAGACCCCTACCCAGAAGATAAAGCGTTACCTGTACGTGGACAGCAACGGGATTTGCGCGTAACCTGCCAGTCAATAAAGTCCGCTGATCCGGCATCCCCGCCGGATTTAAAAGTATGTGAAAGGTATTTTGTTTATGTCCGGTTTTGTCCATCTGCACTGCCATACTGAATTCAGCCTCTTGGACGGGGCGATAAGGATAAACGATCTGTGCGCGGCATCCGTGGATTACGGTATGCCGGCCGCAGCCATAACCGATCATGGTAATCTGTTTGGCGGGCTCATTTTCTATACCGCGGCCAAAGAATATGGACTCAAGCCCCTGGTCGGCTGTGAGGTGTATGTGTCTCCGGGTAGTTGCACGGAAAAGAGCCCGGTCCGCTATCACCTGGTACTGCTGGCCAGAAACCTTGTCGGATACAAAAATCTGATCAAGATAGTCAGCCATGGCTGGCTGCAGGGATTCTATTATAAGCCCCGCGTGGACAAAGAGGTGCTCAAGCGGCACAGCGAAGGAATAATCGCCCTGTCCGCCTGTCTGCAGGGTGAGGTGCAGTATTTTTTGAACCGCGGGGACTACAGCGCTGGGCTGGAGGCGGCCGGCCAATATGCCCAAATCTTTCCCGGTCGTTTTTACCTGGAGATGCAGGCCAACGGCATCCCGGAGCAGGAAGAGGTTAATCATCAGCTGCGCAGGATGGCCTTACAAAAAAATTTCCCCTTGGTGGCCACCAATGACTGCCATTATCTGCGCCGAGAGGATGTCGAGGCCCATGATGTGCTTTTGTGTATCCAGACCAATTCCCGTGTAGATGATTCGAACCGGATGCGTTTCAATACTGACGAATTGTATTTCAAATCTCCGGAGGAAATGGAAAAAGAGTTCAGCGACTGCCCTGAGGCCCTGGAGAATGTGGCCGCAATAGTAAACGACTGCAGTCTGGAGCTGGAGCTTGGCCGGCACCACTTCCCGGTATACGAAGTCCCAAAGGGCCGGACCCTGGAGGAGGAGTTCATCCGTCTCTCCAAACAGGGACTGGCGGAAAGGATCTCTGAGCTCCCGTACGAGGTTGACGAGGATGTCTACTGGCAGCGGCTGGACAAGGAACTGGAGGTCATTTGCGACAAGGGTTTCCCTGCCTATTTTTTGATAGTCCAGGATTTTATCAATTGGGCCAAGGACCGGGGTATCCCGGTCGGACCTGGCCGGGGTTCGGCAGCCGGATGCCTGGTGGCCTATTCGCTGCGCATCACTAATCTGGATCCCATCCGCTATTCCCTGCTATTTGAGCGATTTTTGAATGCAGAGCGGGAGAGCATGCCGGATATTGATGTGGATTTTTGTTATAACCGGCGCGAGGAAGTCATCCGTTACGTCACGGAGAAGTATGGCAAAAAGAGCGTGGCCCAGATCACCACCTTCGGGACCATGAAGTCCAAGGCGGCTGTCCGGGACGTGGGCCGGGCCCTGGGGTTGAAGCTCACTTTGGTGGACAAAATCGCCAAGCTCATCCCGGACGACCCCAAAATAACCATAGACAAGGCCCTGGAAAAGGAAAACGAGCTGCGCAAGCTGGCCGAGGAAGAGAGCATATCCCGGCTCATAAACATATCCCGCCGTCTGGAGGGTTTGGCCAGACACGCCTCCACCCATGCCGCAGGGATTGTGATTTCGGATAAGGCCATGCAGGAGTACCTCCCTTTGTATCGAGGGAAAAAGGGGGAAGTGGTCACCCAGTACGATATGAAGCGGGTGGAAAAGGTTGGGCTGATCAAATTCGATTTTCTGGGCCTGAAGACGCTCACGGTCATAAGTGATACCCTGGAGTTGGCCCGCAGGGGAGGTAAGACGGTCCCGGATATAGACACCCTGCCCCTGGAAGATCCGGATACGTTCGCCCTTCTGGCTCGGGGCCAGACAGACGGAGTTTTCCAGCTGGAAAGCTCCGGGATGCGGAATGTCCTTACCGATCTGAAGCCGAACTGCTTCGAGGACATTATTGCCCTTTTGGCCCTGTATCGTCCGGGTCCGCTGGAGAGCGGGATGGTAACTGACTTTATTCGCCGCAAGCACGGCGAGATCCCGGTCAAATACCCGCACCCGGACCTGGAGGAGGTTTTAAAGGAGACCTATGGGGTTATTTTGTACCAGGAGCAGGTGATGAAGATTGCCTCGGTCCTGGCCGGGTACTCCTTGGGAGATGGGGATATCCTGCGACGGGCCATGGGCAAGAAGGACCCGGCGGCTATGGCCAAGCAGCGTTCCAAATTCCTGCAGGGCGCACAGGAAAGAGGTGTGGACGAGGAGACAGCGGAATACATATTCGATCTGGTGGAGAAATTCGCCGGATACGGATTCAACAAATCGCACAGTGCCGCCTATGCTTTGGTTTCCTATCAGACCGCCTATCTCAAGGCCCACTTTCCGGTGGAGTTCATGGCTGCGCTCATAACCTCGGAGGTGAACAATACAGATAAGGTCATCGCACATATAAACGCCTGCCGGGAGATGGACATAACCGTGCTTGCGCCTTGTGTGAACCACAGCGAGCACGATTTCAGCGTGGAAGGCGGCTGCCTGCGCTTCGGCCTGTCCGGGATCAAGAACGTGGGCAGAGGAGCGGTGGAGACCATAGTCCGGGAGAGGAAGAAAAACGGTCCCTACACCAGCCTTTTGGATTTTTGCGAGCGGGTGGATATGCGCAAGGTGACCAAAAGGGTGGTGGAGATGCTTATCAAATCCGGGGCCATGGATTGCTTTGACTGCTCCAGGCGTGCTTTGCTCGCGGGTATGGACATGGTGGTTTCCCGGGCGCAGTCCATGGCCAAGAGCAAGTGCCAGGGCCAGGTCTCCCTGTTCAGTTTGATGAACGAAATTGCGGTCAAACATCCCGGACTGGGGATAAAATCTGAGCACGCGGACATGGAAGAGTTTGCGGACGCTGACAGGCTGCGCATGGAAAAGGAGACCCTGGGTATTTTCTTAAGCGGTCACCCCTTGCTTCCTTTCCATCGGGACATAAAACGTATGAGTCTGAATCAAATTCAGGAATGCCGGGAAATGAGTGGAGGAGGGGAAGTGGAGCTCGGGGTGCTTGTCACCGCGGTAAAGGAGCATATCAACAAGAAAGGGGAGAAGATGGCCTTCTGCCAGATCGAGGATCTGACCGGCCAGGCTGAGATCACCCTATTCTCCGATGTCTATGGTCCGGCCAAAGAGCTTCTGGCTGGAGATGAGCCCTTGTGGATAAAGGGCCGGATAAGCAGTTTCGAGGGTTCAGGTCAGATGAACGGGGAAGAACAGGGCAAACAGCTCAAATTTCTGGGTCGGGAGGTAAGGACTCTGTCCGAAGCGGTGCAGGCGGATGAGAAGCCCCTCTGCGTAAATGTCCCCGAGGTCCCGGAGACTGATGAGTGCTGGGAGGAATTGCAGCGGATAATCACGGAGCATCCTGGCCGCACCACCCTGCGTCTGCATATGTGCCTTCCGGACTGCGCCTGCAGCGTGGAACTGGGAGACGATTTCCGGGTGGCTATAGAGGAGGGATTCTGGAAGGCACTGGAAGGGTGGAAGGAGAAATATCTGGCTGCCCGGCCGGATTAAAAAGCGATTTTATGGTATAAGGCATCATTTTCCTTGGCAATAAATGCGAACGGGGTGAGATCTTTTCTTTGTATGAGTGCATGCCTCAGGCGGATGAGATATAAAAGTCCTTAAGGCTGGTCCAAGGGCCAAGGGAAGTGAGGAATTTTAATTCAGCGGGGATGTTGAGGTGAGCGAAGGCAAATGGTTTTTGCAGGTGGAGGATGAGTTCGGCGCGGCGCATCAGCTGCGTAACTACGGCGGCAGATGCGAACGCCTGCACGGGCACAATTTCCGGGTGAACATCCAGGTAAGTGGGGGCAGGCTGCAGGCCCGGACCGGGATCTTGATCGACTTCAAGGAGCTCAAGGCACAGCTCCGAAGTGTCCTTTCCGGCCTGGATCACAGGTTTTTAAACCAGCTTTCCTGCTTTGAAACGGTCAACCCCTCTTCCGAGAACATCGCCGCTTACATCTATCGCGGCCTCAGGTCCGGCCTGGACGGGGAAGGCGTCCGTCTGGACTGGGTCATGGTCGCGGAAAAAGATGGCTCCCGGGCCTATTATACGGAGGAGTGAATGCGGATTTTGTTGCAGAGGGTAAAGGAAGCGGCCGTGGATATTGGCGGTCAGGAGAGGGCCGGCATCGGCCGGGGGCTGCTCGGTCTGGTTGGATTTGCGGTCGGGGATACGGAACTCCCCGCAGGTGATGTTTGGAAAAAGCTGGCCGCCAAGGTCATTATGTTGCGCATCTTCCCGGATCAAAGCGGAAAACTGAACTTAAGCCTCCTTGATTTCGGCGGAAGGCTTATTCTGGTCCCGCAATTCACGCTGTACGCGGATTGCCGCAAGGGCAAACGGCCGGGTTTTTCCCGGGCCCTGCCTCCGGAGGCCGCAAAGGGGCTGTTTGAGGCGTTCGTCTCCGAGGTGGCGGCTATGGGCTGCACACCGCAGACCGGGGTCTTTGGAGCGGAAATGGATGTCAGGCTGGTGAACTGGGGTCCGGTGACCATTATCCTGGACTCGGCCGAATTTTAACCCGGGCGGGACTATGTCCGACAGGACTAAGGTGCTTGTTGTTGATGACGAGGAGATAAACCGCATCTGTGTGCAGAAGATGCTCCAGGGGAAGATGGATTTGGATTTCGCGGCCAATGGTGAGGAGGCCATAGAGAAATACAGAGCCCACCCCCCGGATATTATCCTTTTGGATCTGGTCATGCCCAGGATGCATGGCCTGGAAGTGATTTCCTATCTGCGGAAAAACGCCAATGACAGTGATGTGTATATCCTGGTTGCCACCGCTGCCGGCTCCAGGAAGACCATGGTCGAGTCCTTGAATCTGGGCGCCAATGATTACGTGGAAAAACCACTGGTCCGGGAGGAGCTTTTGGCTAGGCTAAGGGTGGGCGAAAGGCAGCTTGCCCTTTTGCACCGCTTCCGGGATACCTACTCCAGACTCAACGCTGAGTTGGATCTCATATCTTCCCTGCAGGCCCGCCTTTTGCCGGATGACACCCCCCAGCTGCCCGGCCTGGATATTCAGACCCTGTACATACCTTCCGGGCGGGCCAGCGGGGACTACTTTGATCTTTTCCGGATAAAGGAAAACGTGCTTCGTTTCGTGGTGGCTGATGTCTCCGGACACGGGGCCGGGGTTTGAGATCCCGGAAAAGGATGTTTCCCCGTATGCGGATTCCGGCCGGGGGATAGGCATAATGCGCAGCATAGCAGACGAGCTTGAATATTACCGCGGCCAGGGCAAGAATACGGTGGTGATCCGCAAATATATTGAGGAGGGCGCATGGATGATCTGCACATAAGACAGCAGGGCTAGGCGGTTTTTGTCTCCCTGGCCGGTGAGCTCACTCTGGGACTCACCGCGAGGTTAAAAGACGAGCTGTCCGCTTTGATGCTGGAAGATTGGGAGGTTTTGATTGTTGAGCTCTCCGGGGTAGAGTTTATGGACAGCTCCGGGATCGGCTTGCTGGTGGCTGCCAGCAACCGGACCAAACAAGCCGACCGGGGTTTTTATCTGTATAATCCGTCCACGCCAGTGGTAAAGACTTTGAAGCTCGTTAATCTGTTTAATTTTTTCAGTATGTTGCGCAGCGAAGAGGAGCTGCCGGGAGCTGTCAATGGTTTTTGAGCGGCTGAAATTAAACCACCAGGGTCGAACAGATACATGCGGAGGAGAGTGAGTGCTAGGCGAGAGCAGGAAATACGAACTCCGGGAGAAGCGGGCAGAGAACGGGGAGGTAATCGATGTCCGCATACGCACTGGCGAGCAGAGTTTTGACCTTGTCGGGCCGTACGGCAGCAAACGGCTGGAGAAAGAGCTAGAAGGGATAAGGCGTGAATCTCCTGATTGTCTGTTGGTGTTGGTCGGGGCCGGGACCGGAGAGTATCTGCGCCGGGTGCGCCATACTTGGAACGGGCTGGTTGCAGTGGTGGACAAGGAGGTTTACCTGGCCGGGGTTTCCGGGGCCGGGTCAGAGCTGGAATGCGGAGAATTTTTCTGGATAGGGGAAAAAGATGCCCGGGCGGCTGTAAATCTTTTGACCCGCTGGCAGATGGAGAACCAAGCCCGGCAGCTGCGGGCGGTGCACCTGCCGGCATATATGCGCCTGGACCCGGAGTACTACCGGTTTGTGTATAACGCGCTTCGGGCCGGACACAGATTCGATTTCTGGGCCAAAACCAGATACCCCCGTTTCAAGGAGGATCTGCCGCGGATTCTTTTGGTCACCAGCCAGTATTTTTTAATGGGTGAGATGCAGGCCGCGTGTACCCGTATGGGGGTGCCGCACCATTTTTTGCACCTCCCGGACCAGGAGTTGGGCAGACAGGAGTACGTGCAGGGTCTTTTGCAGGCGGTTTTGGAATTCAAACCGGATTTTGTCTTGACCATAAACCATCTGGGGGTGGACAAGGAAGGGGTGCTTTTGGATCTTTTGGAAAAAATGCGCCTGCCCCTTGCTTCCTGGTTCGTGGATAACCCGCACCTTATTCTGTACCTTTATGAAAACTTAAACAGCCCCTGGACCTCGATTTTCACCTGGGACCGGGACAACCTGCCCACGCTCCGCGACCGGGGGTTTGAGAACCTGACCTTTTTGCCCCTGGCCACGGACTCACAGCGGTTCGCCTCCATGAACGGCCGCATTAATCCTGAAAACGACCTGGCTTTTGTGGGGAACTCCATGGTGCACAAGGTCAGGAGCAAATTCAGGGACAGTGTATTAACCCCGTCTCTTAAGGAAACCTATTCCCGCGTGGCCGGGAAGTTCAACAGTTCCGATGAATTGTCCGTGGGAAAATGCCTGAAGGATAATTTTCCGGAATTGTGGGCGGATTTTAAAGCCATAGCCGATGTCGAGGACCGCCTGCGCTATGAGACCATGGTCACCTGGGAGGCCACCCGGGTTTACCGGGCCGGATGCGTTCGCTACCTTCTGGATTTCCATCCGGTTATAGCCGGAGACAACGGCTGGTTGGAGATATTGCCGGACACGGATTGCTGGACATGGCAAAGCGAACTCAATTATTATACTGAACTGCCCTTTTTCTACCCGCAAAACCGGATCAATTTCAATTGCACCAGCGCACAGATGAAGGGCGCGGTGAACCAGAGAGTGTTTGACGTGCCTGTGTCCGGATCCTTTCTCTTAACCGACTACCGTCGCCAGATGGAGGAGCTCTTTGATCTGGACCGGGAAGCGGTCTGTTTTGTCGATCCGGAGGAGATCCCAGACTTGGTCCGCTATTATTTGAATCACCCGGAGAAAAGAGAAAAAATCGTCCGGGCCGCCCGGAGGCGCATCCTTTCCGAACATACCTATGAAATCCGCCTGCAGAAACTGATGCAGACCATGCAACAGCTTTATGCCTAAGCCCATCCTTGTTCTCCAGATGCAGAGGATGGGCGATCTCATCCTTTCCTTCCCCCTTTTTTTGTGGCTTAAGCGTCTTTATCCAAAGACCCCCATCTGGACCGTGGCGGAGAAGGATTTTTATTCTCAGCTTATGGGCATCTCCCCGCAGGTGACTTACATCCCCTGGACCGGCTATCGGCATGTCATGGACAAGAGGTTCAGCCTGGTCATAAACCTTAGCCACCGCGAGGAAGCAGCCTGGCTGGCCGGACAGCTGGACTGCGAGGAAGTCGTCGGGTCTTTCCGGGATGGGCACGGGGCATTGCGGATAAACGGGGACTGGCAGCTGTACCGGGCCTCGCTGGTGCACAACAACCGTTTCAACCGTTTCCATTGGGCGGATATGAACGCCCTGGACGCGGTACCCCCGGCCAAGCTGGCCGAGACGCGGTGGTCTCCTCCCAGACGGCTCACCGCGGATAATAATTCCGTAGGGGTGTTTATCGGGGCCAGCCAGAGGGATAAGCGGCCCGGGGTCGAGTTCTGGGTTTCGCTCTTGAAAAGCCTTATCCGGCGGGGGCTTAAGCCGGTTATATTCGGCGGACCCGGGGAAAAGGAACTTGCCGGGAGGATAAAGTCCGGGCTGGGCCTTTCTCTGGCCGATTTTACTGGCCGTACCGATCTTTCCCAATTAGTGTATATGGGCCAGGCTTTGCAGCTTTTGATCACCCCGGATACCGGCCCCATGCATCTCGCCGCCTGGTCCGGCCTGCGGGTCCTGAATCTTTCCTTTGGTCCGGTGCACCCCTGGGAGACCGGCCCGTATCAGCCCGGGCATCTGGTCCTGGGGAGCAGCCGCAGCTGTCGGCGCTGCTGGGAGTGCCGGTTCAAGTATCCGTTCTGCCGCGATGACCCGGACCCGGTTCGTGTGGCCGGACTGGCCCGGGCCTGGATAAAGGGGGATAAAATACCCCCGGACTCAGCCGGAGTGCAGTTATTACGCACCGGACGCAGTCAGGGATTGTATGCGCTTCTTCCGGCGGGGCGGGAAAACAGCCGGCAGCGGGCGGGAGAAACCCTGTCCGCTTTCTGGCAGGCATACTGGATGTACTGGTTCGGGGTCAGTGGAAAAAAGGGGGTGTTACAGGCCCAGGCAGGCTTGAGAAACACCTTCCCCCGGGTGCACGCGGTTCTGGAACGGGAGGTTAAAAGGCTCCTCTCCCAGATGAATTCCCTGATTGCCAAGAGAAATATCCCGGATATGGACTTCTGGAAGACCTGCCCGCCGATTTTCCGCCCCTTGCGTGGATATCTGCAGCTTTACTGGCAGAACCATGATTTTGATCCCGGGTATATCCACCGCTCCCTGAACCAGGTGGAGGATTTTCTGGCTATCTTGCAGCCGGACTGAGCGGAAGGGCGCGTTTTATTTCCTTTCTGCTCTGGTATGGACTTTGCCGGGCTTCGGATGCCGGGACATCTCCCGGCTAAGCCAGAATCCTGCTCCTAGGAGCAGCCCACCACCGTAGAGTATGTTTTCAGATGGTATTTCCCCGAATATTAGGTAGCCCAGAAACGCGGCCACGACAGGGGAGACGATTATGTCCACGAGCGCGTAGAGATTGGCCCGGAGTTTTTTCAGGACTATGGAGATGCCGAAATAGGAAAATCCCGTGGATACCAAGCCTAATCCGGCCGCCCAAAGCATGACCGGTAGCCTGGTTCCCAGGGCGGGATAGGAAAGCATTGCCGTAATCTTGCCCGGGCCGAAAATCAAAATGGCGGGGGAGAGGAGAATGGCGGCCGTGAGCATGGACCAGGCGATGTCGTTCCCGGCTTCGGTTTTGCCTTCATAACGCATATAGGTGACCATGACGGCATATACAGCCGCGTCGCCGAGAGCGATGATGTTCCCGAGCATATAGCCCCCACTGAGCGGTTTGGCCACAACGATACCGGTCAGGGCCAGGGCGAAGATGAGGATATATTTTTTGCGGGCCTTTTCCCCGAGGAAAATGGCCGAGAATATGAAGGTGAAAAAGGGGGCCACGCTCCAGAATATGACCACGTTTGCAATCGGGGCCAGGGTCATGGCCAGATTGAAGACGCTTATCTGCGCGGGATGAGCAGGCCGATTATCACGGTATCCTTTATGTTGTCCCGGGGGAATCCAAGGCTTTGCCTGTTGGCCAGAGGCATGGCCAGCATCAAAAAAATAGCGGCCAGGGTCAGGTCGTAGAAGTTGAGCGTGTGAATGGGGATAAGCCCGTTGGTAAGCTTTACAAAAACTCCGATGGTGGCTTCGGAAAGGGTGATCAGCAAGAGCAGGAGAAGAGTTTTGAGCATCAGGATCTTGTCCCTTTAAATTTTTGCATGAATCGGGTAGAGACTTTCTGTTTGATTCTTAGATTTTTTTCAAAAAAGAATATCAGCTCAAATTTCGTTTCAAGTATAAGCCTGGATTTGTCCAGATCAAGTATTTTTTGAACATCTATCTGGAAACAATAACTAATTGTTAGACGTCGCTTAGCGACTTAATTTCGTTTTAGCGTAGCTTCCCATTGTTTCAAATTCTTTAGGGAATGGCGTCACGAATAAAGGTAAGGAAATTATATGCTGAGACTGACCGACCAGGAAAAACAGGAGATCATCCGCTATCTGGAAGCGGATAAGGAATTGCCGGAAAAGTACCGTTTTTTGCTTTTCGAGGACAAGCGGGAGGTCGAACTGGTTTGGAACGGCAAGACCAATGAAGTCTGCAATATCGTGCTGCCGTTTCAGACCATTGAGCAGGTTGATGAACCGAGGATGGAAAAGCCGGAAAGCAAAACAAAGCACAAGCAGCTGAGTTTTCTGGATTATTTTAAGGTGGACACACGAGGCCGCCAACTCCAGGGCTGGGCGAACAAGCTCATCTGGGGTGACAACAAGCTGATTCTGTCATCGCTCAAGAACGGGCCGCTGCGGGAAGAGATTGAGGCCCAGGGCGGACTGAAGCTGATCTACATTGATCCGCCTTTTGATGTGGGCGCGGATTTCTCCATGGATATCGAGGTCGGCGGCGACACCTTTACCAAAAAGCCCAATATCCTGGAAGAAATCGCCTACCGCGATACCTGGGGCAAGGGCACGGATTCGTTCATTAGCATGATCTACGAACGATTGATTCTTATGCGGGATCTGCTGGCCGAGGATGGGAGCATTTATGTGCATTGTGATTGGCGGGTGACACAATTTATCCGAGGCGTTCTAGATGAAGTATTTGGAGTTGGAAATCTCCGAAATGAAATTATTTGGTGCTACAAAACATCCCTGCGTGCATCGCTTAATTCTTTCGGAAGAGACCACGATTCGATCTATTTTTATACCAAAGGTGAAGGGCATCAAATTCACCCAGACAAATCAGATTTTCCCGCCAGCGAAAGCACGCTAAAAAGATGGGGAAGCTATGCAGATGAAAATGGTTTTGTAAGTAACAAGCACTTTGCCGGTAGTGGAAGCACGATAATTAATACCGCCTGGCCCGGGTTACAATTAGTTTGGACACCAAATTAGGAGTATGGCATGTCGC
>JBKHGE010000046.1:0-15702 GCA_046539845.1 Desulfonatronovibrionaceae bacterium | reverse complement strand
TTCCGAAATTATTGTTAATGTGCTAATTATGGCTCCTTAAACCTTAAAGTCGAGCCAGAGTTCGTCCGGGATTTGCTGCCGGGCCCTGGCCTGGAAATCTGTGTCCTGGACAAGTTTGGCCAACAGCGCGGTTATATGATTGAGTTCCTGGATTATGGTCGGGACAATCAAATACAAAACAAAAGTCCCCGTCCCGCCCAGGACAATCAGGGTGGAGAGTACGGCCAGTGTCCTGTTTTTAAGCCTCTTCTGGGCCCAAGAGACAATGGGGTTTATGAGGTAGGCCAGGAGAAAAGCGATTACAAAGGGGATCAAGACATCGCTCAGATATCCCAGAACCTGCACCCCGGCCCAGATCAAAAGGGCGGTAAATAGCCACCTGGCAATGGAGTTAACATCCGGCTTGCCTTGGTCTTGGTTCATGACCTGTTCATACATACTCGCAGTCTGTCTGGCAAGGCGGCCCTGACCGTCAGGAACTGCTTTTTTGGCCGGTGGATGCTGCCGGGAGGCTGCAGTCTGTACCAAATGAGTGGTAATAATTTTTGTTGACAATATTAGTAATAATTATTATTTATATAACTAGGCCGCTACCAAAGGGCCGGCCGGAAGTAAAAGACATTTTGGTTTGCAAAATAAAGGAGAGAAAAATGGCCAGTCTGAAAGATTACCGCGATTTATCCATAGACTGGGAGATGACCCCGGAAGAGGCGGTCACTCTGTATCTGGAGTGGGGGAACAATTGGCGCAAGGGGGAAAGACCGCCGGTTCGCTCCAAAGACGATTATTCAGTCTATTTTGTGGTCAATACCTGGGAAGGCAGACCCCGGCTATATCTAATCCGCAGAAATTCCGAGGAGGCACGGGAACTCTTAGAGATCGGCCTGCCCGGCGATTTGTCCGACCGGTTTATGCGCCAAGTGGGGGGCAGCAAGGGGGTGTTTCCCATTACGCCGGAGATCCGGACCTGGCTGGAAAGGGAGATGGGCGCGGAAAACCGGACCGGGGTCTGATTCGGAGTTTTTTCAGCCTACTGCGGTGAGATACAGGGCTGCTTCCTCCTCTCCGTCTATGCGGAGCAGTTCGTTTAACGGCTCGTCAAAGAAGGCGGCCACCGGGCAGGCCTTGAACCCCAGCCCGGTTGCCGCCAGAAGTAGATTCTGGCATATATGCCCTGCGTCCAAAAGGATGTAGCGCAGTCCGCGGTGGCCGTATTTGTGCATATTCCTGCGGAATATCGCGGTAAAGGCAAAGAGCATGGGGGCCTGGGCCACAAAGCGCTGGCCCATGGCTATTCCGGCCAGATCAGTGGCTTTGTCCAGGCCGGACTGTCTCTGCAGGCAGAATTCCTTTGCGTTCAGGTGGTATATGCCGGGGCTAAGATCAGTTACCGCGGAGGCTATAACATAGGTCTCTACCGGATACAGGGCCCCGGCCGAAGGCGCGGCCCGCAACGGGATGCTCCCCCGAAAGGAGGTGGTTCCCTGGGCTGCCCACAGCAGATTGGCCACTGACTGCAGGTCAGGGGCCTCCTTTTCGGTAAAGCGCCGCTCGGAACGCCTTTTACCCAGGGTTTCCCACAGGTCTGCGCCCTTGGCTTTCAGGTCCGGAAGGGGGATCTGTTCTGCGTCCGGGTCGGTTTTGAATCGTTCGGCCGGTTCGATCCGCACCTCCGGAAGACTGCCGAGTCCGGCCGCGGAAAAATTGGTCTTCTGCCAGTACTGCCATCCAAGACTTTTGTGCAACTCCTTCATGAGGCCTCCTTGATGTCTTTTCGCAAGCAATAGACTTGCGGTGCCGCCGGAGAGTTCTGCAGGCGGGAGCGGCGCGTCCCGCCTGGATGTATACATCTTTCAACAGGTGCCTTTAACTTAAAATGAAACCCAAATTTGAGCAACAAAGGTGTTTGAATATCGCTCACCGCGGGGCGAGCCGCTTTTGCCCGGAAAATACCGCAGTCGCATGCCGGGCCGCGGCCGAAGCCGGGGCGCACATGTGGGAGTTCGACCTGCGGCTAAGTTCGGACGGTGAACTGGTAGTAATCCACGACTCGAGCACCCTGCGGACAAGTGATTTTCGAAGCGTCTTTCCTGTGGATATGTCCCCGGAGGTGGACCGAATGACTTTGGACCAGCTTCAACTTTTGGATTTTGGCGCCTTTGCGCGCTCATCCGTAGCCGGGAAAAAAGATTGCCGGGCGGAGAGAAGCCCGGAGCGAATCCTGACCGCAAAGGAAGCCCTGGATCTCAGCCGGAAGACCGGCCTTTTGGCCAACGCGGAGATCAAGGATTGCGGGCCTGAATCCGCTCCAAAGATCGTTTCCGCCCTGCTGGGGGCGATCCGCAGCACCGGGATGTATGACCGGGTGTTGGTTTCTTCCTTTGAATTCTCTGTACTCCGGATACTGCGCAGGATGGACCCGGGGCTCAGAATCGGGGTCTTGTTCGACACCGGGGACGAGATAGATCCCCGGGTCTGGAGCGGTATATATCCCGCATCCTGCCATATCCCCCTGGAGCTGGTCGGTCCAGAATTGGTCCGCTTTCTTCACCGCCTGGGGCCATCGGTATACGCGTATACCGCGGACAAGACCGGGGATATGCGCCGCTGCCTGGAGGCGGGAGTGGACGGGATATTTACCAACTGCCCGGAGCGGCTAGGGAGTCTTCTGGCCGGGATGCATCCGGAGCTGATATAGGTCTGTGCGGCGGTTGCGCAGGTTCTGTACGCTTCCCTGTCGTCTGAGGTTCTTTAACATCTCCATGTCCAGGTCGGCCACCAGGGTCATTTCCGTGTTCGGGGTGGCCTCGGCCGCTACTGAGTCGTGGGGGAAGGCGAAATCCGAGGGCGTGAATATTGCCGCCTGGGAGTATTGGATATCCATGTTTTCCACTTTGGGGATGTTGCCCACGCTCCCGGAGATGGCCACGTAACATTCATTTTCGATAGCCCTGGCCTGGGCGCAGCGCCGCACGCGCAGGTAGGAGTTCTTGGTGTCCGTCCAGAACGGGACCAGAAGGATCTCCATGCCCTGGTCGGCCAAAAGTCGAGGAAGTTCTGGGAATTCAACATCATAACAAATGAGTATGCCTATTTTGCCCACGTCGGTATCAAAAGTCCTGAGCTCCCCGCCGCCTTTGAGCCCCCAGCTGCTGTCCTCCTCCGGGGTTATGTGCAGCTTGTACTGCTTTTCCCAGGTCCCGTCCCTGCGGCAGAGAAAAGAGACGTTGTGCAGCTGGTTGTCCTTGTATTCAGGGACGCTGCCGGCAACGATATTTATATTGTAGGACAGGGCCATGTTCAGCATCTCCCGGCGCAAGGGTTCGGTATACTCGGCCAGGGAGCGCATGGCCGAGGCCGCGTCCTTTTCGTCGAATTTGGCGATCAGTGGAGCGTTGAACAGCTCCGGAAAGAGGACGAGGTCCGAGTTGTACCGGGCCAGGGTGTCTACGAAGAACTCCGCCTGCTGGACAAAGGATTCAAAAGAGGGGAACAGACGCATTTGCCACTGTACTGCTCCCAGGCGGACATAGCTCTTTTGCCCACCCATGAGCCGGACTTTTTCCTCGTAATAGATATTGTTCCAGGCCAGGAGCACGGCATAGCCGTGCGAGTCTTTGTCTTCCGGCAGATATCCGGGTATGAGCCTCCGGATATGGAAGTCATTGGAAAGCTGGAAGGTCAAAACCGGATCGCGTATCTCCCGGTTGACCACCTTGCGTACATATTTCTGAGGAGTCATTTCCTTGGCGTACTTGCGATATCCGGGTATCCTGCCCCCGACCAGGATGCCCTTTAAGTTTAAGTTCTCGCAGATTTCTTTGCGTGCGTCATACAGGCGGCGTCCTAGGCGCATGCCTTGGTATTCGGGGTGGACAAAGACCTCGATCCCGTAGAGATAATCCCCCTGGGGATCGTGGTTGGCCAGGTTTCCGGTGGTGATCTGCTCATAGGTATGTAGGTCGCCGAATTTTTTATAATCCACTATTAGGCTGAACGCGGCCGCGACCACGATCCCCTTGTCCTCAATGCAGATCTGGCCCTCTGGGAAGCGATTGAGGTGGTCCGCAAACTCCTCCTTGGTCCAGTGCATGCCCATCACCCGGTATACCTTGTCCATGATTCTCTGTAGGTCCGGGAAGTCATCTGTTTTGAGGGTCCGCAGGCGAAGCTTGTGTTGGGAATTTTGCTGTGCGCTCATGTTTTTCCTTGACAGGCTTTTCAGTAAAGCTTAATAGTAATAATTATCAATAAGGATGAATAGCTATGCCCAAACAATTCAGGACGTCCAAGCAACGGACAATTATTTTGCAAGAGTTACGCAAAGTCAAGGACCATCCCACAGCGGACGAGATGTACATGCGGGTCAAAGAAAAGCTGCCTCGGGTCAGTCTGGGCACGGTGTACCGCAATCTGGAGGTCTTGTCCGAGTGCGGAGAGATCCAGACCCTGAATATGCCCGGGATGCAGAAGCGGTTTGACGGCAATCCGGACCCGCATCTGCATGTCCGATGCATATACTGCGACCGGGTCGACGATATCCCCGGTCAGCTGGAACCGGACTGGCAAGGTCTGCAGAAAAGCACTGATTATCGTTTGTGCGGATGTGATGTGCAACTCAAAGGAGTCTGTCCAAATTGCCTGCAGTCGGGGCATGATCCGGAGCAATAGTTTCTTGTCGCGGAAGACAAATTCGTTTTTAAAAGAGAAGGGCTCTAAGAAATTATAAACTCTTTGACATGGAAGAAAGAATAAGGGAGGATATAAGATGAAATCTATTAAAGGCACCAAAACCGAAAAAAACCTTTTAACCGCTTTTGCCGGAGAGTCACAGGCCAGAAACAGGTACGATTATTTTGCCAAGCAGGCCAAAAAAGAGGGCTATGAACAGATATCCAGGGCCTTTGAGGAAACCGCGGCCCAGGAGAAGGAACACGCCAAGCGCATCTTCAAGTTCCTGGAAGGAGGAGAGGTGGAGATCCGGGCCTCATTTCCGGCCGGCCGCATCGGCACCACCCTGGAGAACCTCAAGGCTTCGGCTGAGGGAGAAAACCACGAGCACATAGATATGTATCCGGAATTCGCCAAGGTGGCCGACGATGAGGGCTTCCCTCAGATCGCGGCCGCACTGCGGTCCATAGCTGTGGCCGAGAAACAACACGAGAAGCGTTACCTGGATTTTGCCGCCAATATAGAAAAAAACCGGGTGTTCAAGAGAGACGAGGAGCAGGTCTGGCGCTGCCTGAACTGCGGCTACCTGCACACCGGTTGCGAACCGGTGGAGGAATGCCCGGCTTGTGCACATCCCAAGGGCTATTTCGAGCTTTTGGGTGAAAACTGGTAAAACAAGGAGGTTATCTGAGATGACTAAACAGCTGGAAATCTACAAATGCGAGGTGTGCGGGAATATCGTCGAGGTTCTGCATGTCGGGGCGGGCGAATTGGTGTGCTGCGGTCAGCCCATGAACCTGATGCAGGCCGGGACCGTGGATGCCTCCAAGGAGAAGCACGTCCCGGTCATTGAAAAGACCTCCAAGGGGTACAAGGTGGTCGTCGGAGACGTTGCCCACCCCATGGAGGAGAAGCATTATATCGAATGGGTCGAGCTGGTGGCGGACGGCAAGGCCTACCGCCAGTTTTTGTCTCCTGGGCAACAGCCCGAGGCCGAGTTCTGTGTCCAGGCGGACAAGGTCACGGCCAGGGAGTATTGTAATATCCACGGCCTGTGGAAGGCGGAAAACTAGGAGGACGGATGGCCGATCCGGAAGAAATGTGGCAGTGTCAGACCGTGAACTGCGGTTATATCTATGACCCGGACCGTGGGGACCGCAAGGGCAAGATCCCCAAAGGCACCCGCTTCGAGGATATCCCGGACAGCTGGTGCTGCCCGGTCTGCGGGGCGACCAAGAAGGCCTTCAGGCCGCTCGGCGGCCCGGAGGCCGTGAAATAGAGAGGCCCGGATGGACAAATATGTCTGCACCATATGTGGATACGTATACAGCCCGGTCCTGGGTGACAGGACCAGGGAGGACGTGCCCAAGAACACCCCTTTCCGGGACCTGCCCGAAGACTGGCGTTGTCCGCAATGCGGCGCGGATAAGAGCCGGTTCAAACCTGTGCAGAGAAAGGAGTAGCAAAAATGGAGAAATGGATTTGTTCTATCTGCGGTTATGTCTACGATCCGGCTGAAGGTGATCCGGAGAGCGATATCCCCGCCGGGACCAAGTTCGAAGACCTGCCG
The DNA here is from genome assembly GCA_046539845.1 of Desulfonatronovibrionaceae bacterium. Taxonomy (GTDB): domain Bacteria; phylum Desulfobacterota; class Desulfovibrionia; order Desulfovibrionales; family Desulfonatronovibrionaceae; genus CAYNNQ01. The sequence goes on along the minus strand of JBKHGE010000046.1, from coordinate 9,461 downwards.
GAGGACTGGGTTTGCCCGGTGTGCGGAGCGGGAAAAGAGAGCTTCAGCAAGGAGCTTTAGGCGATTGACCGGGCCCCTTCGGCCGTGCCGGAGGGGCCTTTGTTTTTGTTCCCGGCCGCAGTTCGGCGGCCGGTCAAGATGCAGAAAGGATATAATATATGGCGGTCCAAGAGATAAAAGAAAATGTTTATTGGGTTGGTGCAGTGGACTGGAATATCCGCAGCTTTCACGGCTACTCCCTGGCCAGGCGGGGAACGACCTATAATGCCTATCTGATACTGGAGGACAAGGTCGCCCTTTTTGACACGGTCCCGGAGAAGTTCAAATGGGACCTGTATCATCAGGTGCGCAGTCTGGTTAAGCTGGAGGACATAGACTATATAGTGGTCAACCATGTGGAGCTGGATCATTCTGGGGCCTTCCCGTTCATGCATGACCGGATAAAGCCGGAAAAAGTCTTTTGTTCCCGGATGGGGAAGAAGGCGATTGCCGAGCATTTTCACCGCACCGACTTCCCTTTGGAGGCTGTTAACACCGGGGATGAAATCAGTCTGGGTCAAAAAAGGATCCAATTTATGGAGACCCGCATGCTGCACTGGCCGGACAGCATGTTCTCCTATATCCCGGAGGACAAACTGCTTATCTCCAACGACGCCTTCGGGCAGAATATAGCCAGCACCAAACGCTTTGACGATGAGGCCGACAAGGAGCTTCTGTTCGCAGAAGCCAAACACTATTACGCCAATATCATCCTTCCCTATTCCCAGCTGGTGCAGAAGGTCTTGTCCAAGGTAAACGAATCCGGGCTGGAAATAGACATGATCGCCCCGGACCACGGATTTATCTGGCGTTCCTATGTCCCGGAGATACTCAAGGCCTATGACCAATACAGCCGCCAGGTGACCCGGGACAAGGCGGTCATTGTCTATGACACCATGTGGGAGAGTACGGAAAAGATGGCCAAGGCCGTGGCCGAAGGCCTCTTGGAGTCCGGAGTGGAATATGTGCTTATGTCCTTAAAGAGCCATCACCATAGCGATGTCATCGGAGAGCTGGTGGACGCCTCCATTGTGGTCTGCGGCTCGCCCACGCACAACAACGGGATGCTCCCGCTGGTCGCGGATTTTTTGACCTATATGCAGGGCCTGCGGCCCGTGAACCGGTTTGGTGCGGCCTTCGGATCCTACGGTTGGAGCGGGGAGGCGGCCAAAGATATCCAGGCTGTTCTACAGGAAGCCAGGTTCCAGACCCCGGCCGACCCGGTACGGGTAAAACATGTCCCCACGCACGAGGATCTTGCCGCCTGCAAGGAACTGGGTAAAAAGCTTGCGGCCGCCGCGACCGAGAAATAGGTCCCCCGCCGGCAAACCCGGATTTTTCTGCAAGGCGGGTTAAATCCGCGTTAAGAGTCGGGAGGGACAAAATTATTGGGGAAGGAGCAAAATGGTTGATGGTCGCATATCCGGACGCAAGTTGAAAAAACTGGTCCTGTCCGTTTTGGAGGATAATCCCCCGGATAAGGCCTGGCAAGAACTGCGGGGATATGACCCCCTGCAGGTGATAAACCCTCTTTTTACCGCGCTTTTAAGTCCTTCGCCCCGGGTTAAATGGCATGCCGTGAGCTGTTTCGGCCGCGCGGTGCCGCTTATCTGCCGGGAAAAGGGGCTGGAAAGGGGACGGGTGGTCATGCGCCGCTTCATGTGGATGCTCAACGACGAATCCGGCGGGATCGGCTGGGGAGTGCCGGAGAGCATGGCCGAGGTTATGGCCAGTCAAGAAACCCTTGCCCGTGAGTTTTACTCCATTTTGCTTTCCTTCCTGCAGGACGCCGGAGGCAAGGACAATTATCTGGAGTATGCCCCGCTTCGCCGGGGTGCTTTCTGGGGAGCGGCCCGTCTGGCCTGGGTTCGCCCGGATCTGGCTGCCAAGGCCGGAGAGAAGATCAATGCCGCCCTGGAGCTTGAAGAGGACGTGTATATCCTTATCGGGGCGTTGCTCGCGGCAAGTTTTTTGGGTCTTGGTCCGGAGGCGGCGGTCTGGGAAAGGCTGGCCAGGGACGAACGCCGGGTGTCATTTTACTGGGAGGAAGAGTTTTACGAGGTAAGCCTTCCCAGGATACTATCCCAGGAGTTTCCTTCCGGTGGCCGGCATTGATCCGCCGACAGATCTAAAAATCCCCGTCAGCCGCCAGAGGCGTTTTTTAAAATGGCAAGATGCCTGTTTGGCGTGTCCGGTAGCTTGTCATAGGGGTCATGCTCGGTCTGGTAGGCTACTTTTCTCTTTGCAAGGCTTCCGGGTGGGTCCAGCCATAGACCTCAGCGCCCAATCTGGAGGCCAAAGATTTGACTATGACATAGACCGGTGAGTCCGGCATCCAATTTTTGCGCTTAAAGAGCACGAAATCCATGTCCGGGCGGGGATCGATCCTTCCGGACTGCTGCATAGACCACAACAGGCTGTCTTCCCTGGCCGAATATATGTCCAGGCGCAGGGCCACACTGGTGCTCCCCTGCGATCCTCCAGGCAGGTAATTGGTTATTTGGCCCAGGACATACATCTGGGCCCCTTCCCGCAAGGCGATCTCCCGCGCTTCCCTACGGCCGGGCCAGCCGGTTCTGCTCTTGTAGGAGAGCGTATCCAGGATTTCCATCTCCCGCCAAGTCTCCCAGACTATCCTGCCCATGCCCCGGCCCAGATCACGCTTGTTGGCAGCCTCGCCCCGCAGCCAAAAGGGGAACATGACCGCCTTTACCCTGGGAGGAGACGGGAACTGCGGTCGGACATGCACCTGGGGACGGGACAGCTCTACCGGGGGCGGCTGATAGATATCTATATGGTTCAGGTGCGGCTCTACCCTTTGCTCCACATTGGATTCCATATGGGAGCAGCCGGTCACGGCCAGACCCAATGCTGCCACGGCAATCAATTTTTTGAACATACAGACTCCTTACTCGAAGGATATTCAAAATTGATGCCAACTCCCCGGTCCTACAAGAGCCCATGCTCAAAGTTCCAGAGGCCGGGTCTTTTTTTGAGCTCAATTTTCCCCGGCGGCCGGTCTTCCAGGTGGGCGAATAGGGAAAATCCGGCCCGGTGCAGCTCGGTTTCTCTCCCGGTCAGATTGATTTCCCAGTTGGGAAATACCCAGTAGTTCCCGCCGTAGCGCATGGTCCAGAAGGTTTCCTCTTTCGGGCTTTTAACCGCCCGGGCTGGTTTTATCCCTGTGGCCGGGATCCTGGATACGCAGGCCGGCCAGATGCCCTTGGTCACCAAGCCTGTTGCCAGCGGGGTTTTTTCGGCCAGGATCAGAAGGTCTTCTTCCCCGAGTTCCGGGGAGAGAAACGCGCCGCAGCACCCCAACTCGCGTACAGCCTCCAAGGCCCGGGCATTGGCCAGGTTGCAGAACGGTCCGGCCCATATCCGGGGTCCGCTGCCCTCCGGTAGCAGGGCGGCCTGCCACGGGGCACCAAGGACCACGCTTGTCCGGGGCAGATCTTTGAGCGTCTGCAGGGCCTTTTGCCAGTCCTTTTCTTCGTTTGGCCATACGGCCGGCGGTAGCCATATCCATTGCTTCCCGAATCTGCGGTCTAGGTTTGCGGCCAGGATCTGGGGGGTGTCGGCCCAGAAACAGGCCGGCTTGCGGCCGGAAGGTTTGCCCGGTTTGAGGCGCTGCACATGTATGGTCAATGCCTTTTTCCCGCCGCCGGCGGAAGCGATCGGGGTCAACTCCACTTCGGGGGGACGCTCCGAGTTTCCCGGAGGCGGGAGTTCCCGGCGCAGCCTGTCCAGGATGCGCAGCAGTTCCGGCTCTTTCCTGTCTATAAGAAAAACCGGTAATCTTCCGGGAACAGAGGGGGGTAGATTGAACTGTCCCTTGGCCGGGACCGTTTTCTTTATGCCTATTGTCTGGTGTGTTTTGTCCTCTTCGGACCCGATGCGCAGGAGATCGTTTTTCAACAACTGAGTGCGCGGGGAGATAGAAACCGATTTTCCCTTTTTGCGAGTGGTGGCAACAAACAGCCCCGAGGCTCGCTCTTCGCCTGATTCGGTTGGGTTGAAGGGCCGCTGGGGCAGAAAAAAGAAATGCGTGCTCGGGCGACCCAGGGCGGATTTGAGCAAGGCCTGGGCATCCTTTTTGGCTGCCGGGTCGTTCGGCCGGTCAAGCAGGAGGCGGTAGGCCGAGGTGGTGTAATACACATAATGCGCCCCTTTTTTCCGTCCCTCGATTTTCAGGGCCCGGATCGCCGGAGTCTGGAGCAGGGGCTTGACCAAGACATCCAGTCCCAGATCCAGACAGGAGAAGAAACGGTCCTTGTGCCTTCTGTATTCATACATCCGCCTACAGGGCTGGACACACCTGCCTCTTAAGCCGCTCTTACCGCCAAGCAGGCTGCTCCAATAGCAGCGTCCGGAAATAGCATAGCATAGTGCCCCGTGGATGAATACTTCCAGGCCTATCCGAGAGTGCGCGGCTGTATTCTTGATCTCATCCACGGTCATTTCCCGGGGCAGGACCGCCCGGGAGAAGCCGGCTTTTTGCACCGCCTCCAGTCCGGAGGCGGTAGTGAACCCACCCAGGGTGGACAGGTGAACTTCCCCTTTGAAGCCCACATCCCGGGCGATACCGGGCAGGGACAGGTCGGAGGCGATTATCCCTTCCGGCTTTGCTTCCTTTGCCAGTCGGGCCAGCAGACTGGCGGCTCTGGACTCTTCTCCCGGTTTGAGCAGAGTGTTCAGAGCGACATAGGTCTTTTTGCCCTTTTTCCTGGCCAGTTCGCACAAAGAGACCAGCTCGGCAGTGGAGAAGTTTCTGGCTTCCATGCGGGCAGAGAAATGTTTCAATCCGCAGTATACGGAGTCTGCTCCGGCTGAAATCGCAGCCAGGAAGGCGGCCTCGTCTCCGGCCGGGGCCAGGATCTCAGGGAGAATGTCGTTTTGGTTGTCTGAGGCAGTAGACATAAATATTTTTTCTCGTAGTAACCATTGCTTATAACCGTAAAGCGAACAGCCCCGTTGAATAGATGTTAGTGCAGGAGGCCAGCGAACAGCTTACTTTTGGCCTTTTCGGTTCAAGACTCTTATTCCTATGATAGTATTCTTGTTCTTGGTTATAATTTTCAGCTCAGGATCCGGAGTGCAAAAAACAGCGGACAAAATGGCCGGAACCGATTTCGCTCCAGGCGGGGCGGTCTTTTGTGCATTTATCCATGCACTCCGGGCAGCGGGTATGGAACAGGCAGCCCGGCGGCGGGTCCATAGGGCTTGGTGGGTCGCCCTTTAGCAGAATCCGGGGTCTTTTGTCCTTTGGGTCCGGGATCGGGACGGCGCTCAACAAAGCCCGGGTGTACGGATGGGCCGGGGAGGAGTACACTGCCTGGCGGGGGCCAGACTCCACGATCTGGCCGAGGTACATTACCGCCACGACATGGCTGATACTGTTTATTACCGAGAGGTCGTGGGAAATAAACAGCAGAGACAGGCCCATCTCTTTTTGCATACCCCGGAGCAGGTTTATTATCTGGGCCTGGATGGAGACATCTAAAGCTGAGACCGGTTCGTCGCACACGATCACCTCCGGGTCCATGGCCAGGACCCGGGCGATGGCCACCCTCTGACGCTGTCCGCCGCTGAATTCGTGCGGATATCTCTCCCCGAATTCGGGCGGGAGTCCGGTTTTGTGCATCACCCGAGCCACAGTCTCCCGGATTTCGGATCTGGATCCCTTCCCCCCGGCCCGGACCGTTAACCCTTCAGCGATTATATTCTTTATCTTTTGTCTGGGATTCAGAGAGGAAAACGGGTCCTGGAAGATCATCTGGATCCTCTGACGCAGATTGAATTCAGTGCTGAACCCGGCCCAGATCTGCTTTTCCCGGTAAAAGACCCGTCCGGACGAGGCCGGCTCCAATCCGACCAGCACCCGGCCCAATGTGGATTTGCCACACCCGGATTCACCGACCAGCCCCAGGGTCTCTCCCGATTGCAAATAAAGCGAGACATCCCGGACCGCCTGCAGACGTCTGCTTTTCCGACCCATGCCCAGGGATACCGCATAAAAGCGGTTTATATCTTCGGCACACATAAGGGGAGAATTCATGCCTCTTTCCCGTAGAGTAGACATTTGACCATGTGTCCGGAATCAGTGAAACTGGATCGCGGGATACGCGTTTCACATTGCGGTCTTTTTTCCGGGCATCGGGGATGGAACAGGCAGCCTCGGGGTAGATTCCCCAGTTCAGGCACGCTCCCGGGTACCGGGGAGAGGTCCTGATCCCTGTCCGCAGCCGGATGAGGGAGCGAGCCCAGAAGTCCCCGGGTATAAGGATGCAGAGGATTAGAGAAGATCTCTCCTATCTTGGCCTCCTCCACCATCCAGCCGGAGTACATGACCGCCGCCCGGGAGCAATTGTGGGCCACCAGACCCAGGTCATGGGTGATGAACAGCACTGCGGTGCCGGTTTTATCCTGCAGTTTGTGCATAAGTTCCAGGATATGGGCCTGGATGGTCACATCCAGTGCGGTGGTCGGCTCGTCAGCCAGGATGAGCTCGGGTTCGCAGGCCAAGGCCATGGCGATGCCCACTCTCTGGCGCATGCCCCCGCTTAGTTGGTGCGGAAAGGAGTTATACCGCTTTTCAGGCTCGGCTATGCCCACCTCGCGGAAGAGACCGAGGACTGTCTCCCGAGCCTCTGCCCTGGACATCCCCTGGTGCCAGCGCAGGACCTCGGATACCTGCTCGCCGGCTTTGAATACCGGGTTGAGGGCGGTCATGGGCTCCTGGAAGATCATGGAGATGTCATTGCCCCGGATCCGGCGCAGATTTTTTTCTCCGAGCCGGGTCAGGTCCGCTCCCTTGAATTGGATCTCCCCTTTGCTGACAGAAGCGGGGGGAGTGGGCAAAAGCCCCAGGATGGACAAGGCCAGCATGCTTTTGCCGCACCCGGATTCGCCGACAAGGCCAACCGTTTCGCCCGGGTGTATATCCAAGTTCACGCCCTCCAGGGCGTTGACCCGTCCCTGGTCCAGATCAAAGGCTATGTCCAAGTCTTTTATGCTCAGGAGAGTTTGCATCAGTGCTCGAGTTGTTCCGGGTTGACACCTGGATACAGGTGATGAAACAGGGCGTCAACTTGTCCAAAACCGGTTTCGGTTGTGGACAATATAGGGACTTTATGTATGACTTTTAAATGAACCAGATAGAAACCAGGGTTGCAAGCAGTAATTGTTACATTTATTATTTTATTTCAGTTAATTTCGAAGATAAGCAGGGTAAAAAATAGTGGAGAAAAATAAAGTGGCCATTATCGGCGGAGGGCTGGCCGGGTGTGAGGTCGCCTGGCAGCTTGCCCGCCAGGACGTACCCGTAACCGTTTTTGAAATGAAACCGGTAAAGTTCTCCCCGGCGCATGAATCCGAATACCTGGCCGAGCTAGTATGCTCCAATTCCTTTCGTTCCAACGAACCCGCGACCGGCGTCGGGGTTTTGAAACGGGAAATGCGCCAGCTTGGCAGCTTGTTCATGTATGCTGCGGAAAAAAATCGGGTCCCGGCCGGAAAGGCCCTGGCCGTAGACCGTAAGCATTTCAGCTCTTTTATCTCCGAGTCCATTGATAAAGAGGAGACAATCCGCGTGGTCCGAAAGGAGATATCCGGACTGGACGACCCCGGGCTGACCGGATTCGACTGGATTATAGTTTCTGCCGGGCCGCTTGCTTCTGCGGATATGAGCAGAAGCCTGATGCAGGCCGTGGGAGAAGAGTCCCTTTATTTTTACGATGCCATCGCTCCCATAGTGAGTACGGATTCGGTGGATAAAGACAAGGCGTTTTGGGCCTCCCGCTATGCCCCGGAGGAAAAAGACTACCTGAACTGCCCCTTTACCGAACAGGAGTATTTCCGGTTTTTACGGGAGCTCCTAAAGGCCGGGCAGGTCGCGCCCCGGGAATTTGAAAAGGAAATCCATTTCGAGGGCTGTCTGCCCATTGAGACTATGGCCTCCAGGGGGGACATGACCTTGGCCTTTGGTCCGTTTAAGCCGGTGGGACTCGCTGATCCCCGTACCAGAAAGGAGCCGTTTGCTGTTTTGCAGCTCAGGCCAGAAAATGCAGAAAAATCCGCGCTCAACCTGGTCGGCTGCCAGACCAAGCTCACTTATCCGGAACAAAAAAGGGTGTTTCGGATGATCCCCGGGCTGGAGGGGGCGGAGTTTTTGCGTCTGGGCAGCATCCACAGGAACACCTATGTAAACGCCCCCCGGGTTTTGGACCGCCGTCTGCAGCTGAAAACCAAGCCCGGCGTCTATCTGGCCGGTCAGATCACCGGGGTGGAGGGGTATGTAGAGTCTGCCGCCTGCGGTCTCTGGCTCGGTCTTAGTCTGGGCCGGGAACTGAAAAGGACTTTTTTTCCGGATATCCCGGCCGAAACCGCCTTGGGCGCGCTTATGGGTCATCTGCGGACCCCGGCGAGGAGGTTCCAGCCATCCAATGTCCATTTCGGGCTGTTTCCTCCCCTAAACGTCCGGGCCAAAAAGGCCAAGCGCAAGGAGCTGCATGCGGAAAGGGCGGATAAGGCCATGCAAGAATGGCGGGCCCAAACCGGACTTTAGGCGGCTTTTATATCTGCTACCCCGGGGACAAAATGCCTGGCAGGGCAAAAGGAGAACAGGCCTGGGGTGGCTTTTAACTTCAAAATAATCTCCTTTGCTCGCCCGGGGGCCAGCCGAGGGTTACGGACTGGTATAATCAAGGACCATAATCTTTATTTTGTCTCCTGCCGAGGCCTTTTTAGGCTTGTCTGCAGGTCTCCGGGGTCAACCGGAGATGCGATTCAAGGGTCTGTCCCTTGTATCCGTTCAGGGTAGACAGGCAAAAAATTTTACAGGACTATCTAAAATAGGCTTGCCTTTCTCCAGAGAAAAAAGATATTAGTTTAATGAAGTCTAATTTCCCAGTCAGCCGGATAAATCAGTTGCCCTATACACCACCGTCCTAACAGCCAGCCTTAACTCCTCCGCAACGGTGTCCGGCCGGCAACCAATTATCCGATCCGCTCAGGATCAAAGGAGGATGTTATGGCCCTAAGACTATCTTTAACCTGTTTGGCGTTTTTAGCGGCAGTTATTCTAGCCCCCAGCCCGGGTGATGGTAATGCGGGGACCGCAACCCACCCGCAGGTGGAAAAACAAGACAACGTGGCTGCATGGGGGACAAAAAAACAAAGACTTTTGCTGGCAGGGAAAAAAAAGTCCGGATCAAACCGGATCGGTTCTGTCCGGCCCAGAAAGCCGCAGGACAATATGAGGCCCTCAGACCCGAAGCAGTTGTCCCGGCCGGCTCGTCCGGCACAAGTAGTGCGTCCGGCGGACCCAAAACAGCTCAACCGACCGGCGCGTCCGGCCCAGGTTCTCAGGCCGGCTGAGCCGAAGCAGGTTAACAGGCCAAGGATGCCCAAACATTAAAGCA
>JBKHGE010000045.1:0-15822 GCA_046539845.1 Desulfonatronovibrionaceae bacterium | reverse complement strand
CTGTGGGGTACGCAGATATCCGGCTATTACAACCTCTCGCATTGTTTCCCTCCCGTTTTATCTCTGAGTGCTTTTTAAGTTTTATAATGATCCGGAGAAAACTCTGTCCGCGATTCAAGAAAAATTATTAACCGCCCGTTCGAAGACTCTCTCAAGACGCCAAGGACGCCAAGGAAGACAGGAAGTTTTTTTCATTTGCCGGGTAGCGGCAAATGAAAAGGCAACCTGGTCCAAAACCGTTACCCGGTTTTGGACGATATCTCTTCCTCGCGACTTAAGCTTCGCGTACTTCGTGACTTGGCGGTTCAAACTTTTTGCTTTTTATGACCGGGCTTCATGAGTAAGTTATTAAGTTTTTGGCCCAATTTTTTGGAGTTTTTTTATTCCTCAAGTCCGCACCAGCGGGCGGCGAAAAGGGCATAGACCCTGGCGGTGTGGAGTATAGAATCCAGTTTCACGCATTCGTTTACCCCGTGGATGTTTTCCGCCACCGGCCCGTAGCAGCACCCCCGGGCCCGGCCAAAGGAATAAAAGGCGCGCAGATCGGTGGTGCAGGTGGAGGCGTATTCTTCGGCCGGCGCGGGGAAGAACTCTTGGTGGCATTCATCCAGTATTTGTAGCTGTTCCACGTCCCGGCTCTGGATGTGCCCGTCGGAGCGGAAACCGTAGAACTCCACCCGGGGCGGGTTCGCTTTCAGCCAGGGGTCTTGGTCCGCGGCCGTTTTGATTGTGTCTTGTAGCCTATCTTTCATCCGGGCAAAGGTCATTTGCGGTGGATAGGACATGCGGCCGTGGAATTCGGCCTCGGCTGCTACGGTGGACGGCCAGTCCCCCCCAAAGAGCATGCCGATATTCAGATTCAGGGGATGTTTGAGATCCGAGTACGGCCCGGGCAGGGGAGCGGCATTCATCTCTTTTTCCATCTTCCGCAAAGCCTGGATTAGGGGGAAGCATTTTTCCAGGGCGTTGGCCCCGGCCCCGGCCTCCTGGACATGCACTGGCCGGCCGCTTACGCTTACTTTGAACCAGCATACCCCGACTTGGGCGGTATACAATCTGGGCCCAAACGGTTCCGGGATCAAAACCGCATCCGCGTCAATTCCGGCTGCCCGGCAGGCCAGGGCCCCGTTTCCGGAGCATTCCTCCTCGATGACCGCTTCCAGGGTCAGGGGGCCCCTCAGGTGGAATCCGGCCCGGCGTACGGCATAAGCGGCATAGAGCATGGCCGCTACCCCGGCCTTCATGTCTCCGGTCCCCCGGCCGAACATGCGGTTTTGCCGCCTTTGGGGGATAAAAGGGGCGGTGTCCCATTGTTTGGGGTCCGCGGCCACAACATCCAAATGTCCGTTAAAGATCAGGCTACGCCCTTTGTCGGAGGTCCCGGGGAGTTCGCTCACCAGGCAGTATCTGCCGGGCTCGGCCCAGGGCGCCGGGGCGTAGCCGGGATGTCCGGAAAGTGTACTATAATCAATGTGGATACGGCGTACCGGCAGAGACAATTTATCCAGCTCGGACTCCATGAGCCCCAGGGCCCCGAGTTCGTTTCCCAGCGTGCTCGGCTCCGCAGCCAAGCGGGCGGTGAAATCGATTATCTGCGGTGCAAGTTCATCCACCGCGGCTGTTATTTTTTGCTCCCGACTATCCATATTTCCCCCGAGTAGGTGGTTTCTGTGTCGTATTCGGGCATTGATTTTGTGTGTCTTTAGCGAGCAGAGTTTTGGGCAAATCGTAAGTATTCCCCCTTGGCGTGCCTATAGCGTCTTGAGTCCGGCCTGCTGAAAATGTATGGCCAGCAGGCAGATTATTTTAAGACTGATCTCCCGATGAACTGGACTGCCATGGTTCAAAATACCGGAATATCTCCTTGGGGTACGACCACCTCCGCTCCGGTCTTTTCCAGGACATCATCCAGGTCTGCCTCCCGGGCCAGTTCGCGCAGAAAAAGCCTTTTGTCCTCTACCGCGAATACAGCCAGCTCGGTGATGATAAGGTCCACACATCCTTTGGCGGTCACGGGCAGGGTGCACTCCGGGAGTATCTTCGGATCGCCTTTGCGCGTGGTGTGCGCGGTGGTCACGATCAGCCTGCGCGCCTTCTGGGCCAGCTCCATCCCCCCACCGATGCCCGGAGCGAATTTGCCAGGGATGATCCAGTTGGCCAGGTCCCCGTTTTCGGCCACCTCCAGGGTGCCCAGGACGGCTACGTCCAGCCGCCCGCCCCTGACCAGGGAAAAGGAAAGCGCGGAATCGAAAAACGAGGCCCCGGTTCGGCTGAATATATAGCTCCCGCCGGAGTCTATGAGCATGGGGTCGGCTTCTTCTTCCCGGCAGCGTTTGCCCATGCCCAGGATCCCGTTTTCCGAGTGGACAAAGACCTCCACCCCAGCCGGGAGGTGTTCCAAAATCAAGGTGGGCAGACCGATGCCCAAATTGACGATTTGCCCGTTTTTCAGCTCCTTGGCCGCTCTGGCGGCGATTTTTTCCTTATAGTGCATGATGACTCAATACCTGATAGTCTGCTCCCCGGCGATCAACACAGACCACATGGTCCACGAATGCGCCCGGGAGATGGATGCAATCCGGATCCAGGGCCCCGGCGGGATGGATGTCAAAGGCCTCGACAATAACCGTGTCCGCGGCCATGGCCATGAGCGGGCTGAAGTTGCGGGCGGTCTTGGTGAAGCGCAAGTTGCCGAAGGCGTCCGCTTCTTCGGCGTGAATCAGGGCGAAGTCCGCACGCAGCGCAGGCTCGAGTATGTATTCTCTTCCCTGGTGGGTCACTGTCTGCCGCTCTTTTCTCAAGACTGTATCCAGGCCTATGTCGGTCAGAAAAGCCGGGATCCCGGCTCCTCCGGCCCGGATCTTCTCGGCCATTATCCCCTGGGGGAACATCTGCACATAAATTTTGCCCTGGTTCATCATCTTAATGACCCGGTTGTTCAAACCCATGTGCGAGACCACGAATTTGTCCGCGCATCCGGCCTCGAAGAGGAGGGAGATACCCATGCCTTCTTCGTTGGCGTCGTTTTTGATCAATCTCAGTCGGGCGGGGTTCTGCTTCAGAAGCTCCCGGATCAAGGTGAATGGGGTGCCCGGGGCGCCGAAGCCCCCGATCATGACCGAGGAGTTATCCTTTATTCGGGCCAGGGCCTTTTCGGGCGCGGTTGTTTTGTCGGTCATGGATTTTCCTGTTATTTGCAGAATTTTTTGCTGTCTTAAACTGCGTGTCTTTGGGGTCTTGGCGGTTCAAACTTTCTTGTTTTTTGACCGGGTTGTATGGATAAGTCTCCTGGGTCCAGTCTTAAGAAGCCAAACATTCCTTTTCTCAGCGGTAAAACGGAGTGGCCGGGATGGAGGCTTCCTTTTGCTCGCCCAGGGCCCCCTCCATCCGGGTCAATTGTTCGGAGGTGCGCTTCAGGGACCGTTCCAGCTTAGTCAGGATTTCTTTTATCTGCTCCGGGGTGGTAATAAGCGGCGGGGCGACCAGGACATGATCCCCGAACAGCCCGTTTATGGAGCGGCGGGGGTAGATGATCAACCCCTCTTCAAAGGCGGTTTCGGTGAGCAGCATGGCTAGGTTCCATTCCGGGGGAAAGGGCTCTCGGGTGCCGCGGTCCCGGACCAGCTCCAGGGCGGTCAACAAACCCAGCCCGCGCACATCTCCGATCATAGGGAATTTCTTCTGCAGGCCCCTTAGCCCCTGCAAAAGCTGCCGCCCTACCTGCTCCGCGTTTTGAGGCAGCTTCTCCTTGCGCAGGATGTTGATAACCTCCAGACCCACGGTGCAAGCCATAGGGTTGCCGGCATAGGTATGGCCGTGTGCGAACCCCCCCCGGTTAACGATCACATCCACTATCTCCTCGGTGGTCACAATCGCGCCCAGGGGGTAATACCCGGAAGCGATGCCCTTGGACAGGGCGATTATATCCGCCTCCACCCCCCAGTGCTCATAGGCGAACATGCGGCCGGTGCGACCGAAACCGGTCATGACCTCGTCCAGGATCAAAAGGATGCCGTATTTGCGGCAGATATGCTGGATTATGCCGAAGTACTCATCCGGGGGAACCAGGGCGCCGGTACTGGCCCCGCCCACGGGCTCGGCCACGAAACCGGCGATGTTCTCCGGACCCTGTTCCAGGATGACTTTTTCCAAAGCCCAGGCGCATTCCAGCTCGCAGCTTGGATACTCCTGGTGATAGGCGCAGCGGTAGCAGGTCGGGGCCGGGATCTTGGGATAATCCGCCACCAGGGGCTTAAAGGCCACTTCCAGGGGAGAGTAGGAGGTCAGGGCGAGCGCGCCCAGGGTGGAGCCGTGATAGGACGGGACACGGCTTATGAATTTATACCTGGAGCCCTCGCCCAGATTAAAGAAATATTGCCGGCAGGCCTTCATGGCCGACTCCACCGCTTCCGAGCCGCCGGAGACGTAAAACACCCGGTTTAGATGCGGGGCGGTATTTTCCACCAGCACCCGGGCCAGGTCCTTGGAGGGCTGGTTTTCGAACTGGGTGCGGTAGGCGAAAAAGGTGCGCTGCGACTGGCGCTCGATAGCGGCCATGATCTGCTTGTTCCCGTGGCCGATGTTGTTCACCACCGCTCCGGAGGAGCCGTCCAGATACCTCTTGCCGGTGGTGTCCCACATGTATATCCCCTTGGCCCGGGCCACGGTGGGCTGCACCTTGCGCGGCTGATAGAACAGATATTTGTCCTGATCCGGATAGGCGACCATTTCTTGCGGATTCTGGGAGAACAGCTCCGGATAGTACTGGTAAAAGGCCTGCAGGACCTCCTGCGGGGTGCGGCTGCCCTTGCTGCGCAAAGGGATATGGTTGTTGTACACGTAGCAGTGGGAAAGCAGCCTTTTTTCTATGTCCCGGCCCGAGGTGAACGTCTCCGGACTTCCGTTCATACTGCTAGAGGGGAAGTCGGGCAAAGGCTGGGGGGAGCTTGAGGCCCGGCTGTGGTAGAAGTGCTGCTGGACTCCCAACTCCCGGCAGGCGGAGGAGAACTCGTTTTCCTGGGGATCACGCCCACCGAACAGCTTCCGGTCGCAGGTCAGGATGCGGCGTAGTCTGAATGGGGTCTTTTCTTCCAAATTCTTTAAGAAAGCGGCTGCAGAGGCCGGGGATTCGTCTTTTCTGGTTTCCATGTACAGCCAGGAAGTGGCCCGGTCCACGGCCAGAAACAGGTGCCTGCGGCAGTCCGATTCCTGGACCAGGGGCAAGGTGCGCTCGTGGATGCGCATGAATCCGGGCAGGTAGTGTTTGTACTGCTTAATGACTCGGTTGTAGTCTTCCGGGTCCGGGATCAGATCGCCGAGCCTGCACACCCCATAGCGCCGGAGCAGGCGGTCCAGGGAAGAACGGGAGCAGGAGGGATGAATAAATGTGCGGACCACGGTGAGCATATCGTCCAAGGATAAAAGAAGCAGACGCCGGATTTCAATGATTATCAGCTCCTGCATCGGGGTGAACATGGTCCGGTGCACGCGCTTGCGTCGGCTGGCGTCGTATCCTTCGGCGCGTTTACGCCATTTACGGATGGTGGATTCGCTTAAGTTCAGCTCCCCGGCCAGTTCACCCACGGATTTGTCCGATTCCTGGATGTACTGCCGGATGGCCGGGGTGGTTCTGGTTTTGCTGCGCAGGATCAGGGCCACGTCTTTACTCCTGTTTTCTGTATTGTCTGATATTTTATCCCAGCCGGCTGCAAGTCTTTCCCTGGAAGCAAAGAAACAGAAAATTCAAGACCTTACATGTGGATCAGCGCGCACGGCCTAAGGCCCGCAGGCCATTTTTGTTTTCCGGTACAATACCCCCGGGGTACGGGGCTGTTGATCGTTTGATATCCGGATTAAGGCTTGTGTTTTTTTCCCGATTTGTCAAACCTTTGAGAAAGGATTTTTGTTTCAGATTCAACCAAGGGTACAGCCTTAAAGGGCAAATCCCCGGAGTATTTAGTAATTCCGGGGATTTGCGTGAGGCGTAAAGTGGGCTTATCTTTTGCGTATAAGCTGCCGGTTGCGGAATTCCTGCAGCATGTTCGGGTGGTGAGCGCTGAAGTCCATGTCCATGCTGTGGCAGACTCGGCAGTTCTTGTCCGCTCCTATAGGCAGGTTATTGTCCTGGTACTGCAGGGGCGGGATATTGTCCCGGTCCTGGCCGTACATATTGTCTGCCGGGTAATTGGCGTGGGTGGAGCCGTGGCAGGATTCGCACATAAGGCCCATCTGGTCAGTGCGCATGCGGAAGAGCCCGGAGGCGTCATTGGTCCATTGGTTGAAGGCACTCACGTCCTTGGATTCCGGCGGCTGGAAATCCTGGTGGCAGTTCAGGCAGTCCGGTTCGTTTATCCAAGGGAGTCTGGGCTCGATCTCCTCCACCGAGTCCACGGTCCGGGGCTCAAGATGACGCATGAGCTTGTCCACGTCCTTGCCCTGCTCTTTTTCGTGTTTGAGCAGGCTAAGGGCATGATCCTCCAGGGTGCCGTGGCAGGAGACGCAGTCTAGTCCCAGCCCGGCGTGCACCCCGCGCAGGCACCCGGTGGGTCCTGCGGTCGAGGAGGGATGACATTTAAAGCAGGCCTCGGTTCCCCTCTCCGTTAGATAATTGGCGTGAAATCCGTGTATGGCCGCCGGGAAATTGGGGACCCCCGGCTCGCCCTCTGTGCCCAGGATCGGATCGGCGTGGCAGCTCTGGCAGAGCATGGGGTTCCCAGCCTCTGCCTTTGGCAAAAGACCGGTCTGGTTTATGCGGTCATGGACCTCTAAAATGTCCGCCGAGGTCTGGTCCGAAAACCCGGCCACTCCGGCCACGCGCCAGTTCCCGCCGTGGCAGTTCTTGCAGCCCATTTCCGTGGAGGTTGGGGCCACGAACCGGGTTTTAGCCAGGACTTCCCCGGTTTTTTTGTCCACCGCCTCCACCGTGTACAGGGGATAGGGGTTGAACGATCCGTCTTCCGGATAGGGGACGACCGGGACCAGTGAGGCCTCGAAGGCCATGAGGTCCTCGTTTAGCTCCATCTCCCCGTCCGTGACCGGATTCCCGGAGACCCCGACATTCAGGGGCAGCTCCTTGCCTATGAGCGATTTGGAGAACTCCCAGAACCGGACCTCTCCGGCCGGGTTCTCAAATCCTTTTTCCACTTTGTAGTTAAGCTTAACCCCCTCGGTCACGATCTCCGGGAAGTCGTCCTTGCGGATGAGCTGGGCGAACAGATCATTGGCCGGAGGGAGCAGAATCCAGTACGGATCACTGTCCGAGATGCAGTGCATGCCCAGGTTGTTCCAGGCCAAGAGCACATATTCGCTGCCTCCATCGTCTGCCGGGATGTCAAAGGTGAATTTTTGAGGTTCGTATGCGGCAATTTGTTTTTTATAGCCGTTAAGTCCGCGCACGATATACGCGGCCAGGGCCCTGCGCTCCTTTTTCGTGCCCATAAACGGGGGCATGTAGTTGTTTATCTTGCCCATGCCGTTGAGCATGGAGTCCATACCGTAAACAGTTTCGAATTTTTTTGTTAAGGGCAGGATGTCGTTCATAGGGCCGCCTATGGAGTGGCAGCTAGAGCATTGCAATTGAAATATTTCCTCCCCGGCATCAATCCGATTCTCCGGAGTTATCTTTTTCTCTTCGGTCCACTTGGCGGTTTTAAGGACACCCTGCCTGTTTATTTCCCGGGCCTGAGATACTGGTATGGAGTTGGAGTACATATAGTCGTAGACTAGATACGGCCGGCGGGCACCCTCACGAATAAACTCAAACGAGCCCATGTACATAAGCCCCAAAACCAGAAGGATCAGGGTGGCCGTGCGCTGCAGTCCTTTGGGCAGGCGGATGCTCATGGCCAAAACCGTGGCGAACAGAACCGGAGAGAGGTACAGAAACCAGTCTATATAGGTCCGCATTTCCGGGGATACTTTAAGGACTATCTCTCTGGTCTCCGGGGGCACGGCCTGCAGATACCAGAAACCGGAGGCAAGCATGAGAATAAAGGGCAGAGGCATCCATTTGACCGCGTAGCGCATCATGGTCTGCCTGGTTTTGTCCTCCTTTAGAAAGGAGGCGGTGACCAGGGCGAATATGGAGGCGAATACAAAGCAGATAAAGGTGCGGAAGAACAGGGAGGGCCAGAAAGTGGGGTTGAAGAACCCGCTCCAGAAGTTGCGGTTTTCCAGCCACGCCCCGGGAGTGAGCATAAAGTCGATTATCCCCGTGATTATAAACAAAGACAGCCAGGCGCAGATGAAGTATATCCAGCCCACGGTCAGGTGCTGATGCCTCTGCATCTTGCCGAAGGTATAGAAGTAAACGAAAAGGGCCACGATTTCCCCCATGAAAAACACCCATTCCGTGGCCCAGGCAAAGACGAAATTATGGATCAGAACCGATGTGGCCGCGGGGGACAAAAGGGAGATGGTGAACCATATGCCCACTCCGGTGAGCCCGCCGAAGACCATGGTCAAAAGGAGGAAGAATTTGGTGTGCCTGCGCGTGTAGTCCAGGATGGCCCCGGAGTTCTCCCGGTAGGCCTTTTTCTCGCAGAGGATAAGAAAAAGGCCACCGCCAACCGCGAAATGGGCCACGTACACATGGACCACAGCCACCAGCGCGATCCAGAAACCCCCGCCCAGAGTGGTCAGTTCCCATATCGGATAGTTCATTTAGTCCTCCTTTGCGCTTTTGGCGGCCAGAGATAGCGTATAGGCCACGAGTCCCAGCCCCAAAACCAAAACGACAAAGAAAACGATCATTGGAGAGTATTGGGGGGTCAATTCCAGATCAGAGGGATGAAAATAGGGGCTTAAGAATTCAATGCGCACCAGGTCGCGGGTAACAGCCATGAGCGCTATCGTGAGCACAACGGTCGCGGCTGCCGGCCAGACCCGGCGGGTGAAGCCCAAGACCAGGGCCAGAATGGCGGATGTCACCGCGGCCAGGAACACGGCTGTGTTTAGTGCGGAGGCGCCCATGAAGGCGAGCATGATCTCTTGGGGGAGGCTTATCAAGAACCACAGACCGATGACTATCTGGACCGCGGTGGCGTAGGAGAACCATTTCATTCCCTGGTCCATTCTTTTTTCTCGGTCCGGGAGTTTGCGGCGTACCTTGGCCATGACCGCCTGGAACAGCCCGGCCAGGGCTATGGAGGCGGTGACAAAATGCAGGTAGCGGGGCCAGAGCGTGGGGTCCCCGAGATTGAGTATCGTCCCGGAGCGGTTGGCAAAATATTCGTTCCATGCCTCAGGCCGGAGCATAAGCGTCATGTTGTTGGTGAACAAAAAGGCCACGATCAGGCCCAACACCGCGGTTATCCCGATCAAAAGCGCCCTGGTCCCGGGCATTTTATCGAAGCGGAAGTCATATATATATGCGCTGTAGTATAAAAGAATAAGCAGGCCGATGACTGTAAGCCAGTACCCGGCCATAAGCACCGAGCTGGTGTAAATGAACTGCCCGTACAAGACCTGCAGAAATAGAAAGGGGGCCACGCCCAGATTAATGGTAAAGGCTATGGTGTACGGGAGCTTGGTGGAGATGTCCTTGCTTACCTCCGGGTCCTTTCCGCCTGCGTCCCTTACCAGGGCCATTATGGCCGAGCCGAGCATGACGTTCATAAAAAGCAGGTGTAAAACAAAGGTCAAAAGTAGCAAAAAATAGAGCCATCCCCAGGCCACAGGGATGGCGTCTGCTGTGGGTATTAATTCATGTGCGCTCATGGTCCGCGCTCCTTTTTAAGGATTGTCGGGAACTGGTAGTGCTTGAACCGTGCCTTTAGATATGGGGGAAAAAAAAATGCAAGTCAACCGGGCGGTAGATATTGGTTCAGTTGCGGCCAAAATTAGCTGCAGGGGCAAACCCGGGTTTTCGGTCCGGATAAATATATGAGTTGAGAATTTTTGCGGCCCAAGTTACAAGTCCAAAGAGGAAAGGAGACCGGAAATGCCGGAACAGAGGAAAAGGACCCGAGTGGATATGGACGCCTTCGCCCGCCTGTTTTGTCCCGGACACAGCCACAGCGCCCGGACCGTGAACATAAGTCTGCGCGGGGTTTTTCTGGACCGGGCCCCTGGAGTCGAACCGGGAGAGAAGTGCCTTTTGGAGATTATTCTTGATTCCGGGCTCAAAATGCGCTTTGAGGTTAGCGTGCGCCGCAGAGAGGCCACAGGGACTGGATTATCCTTTGTACGCATGGACGGGAAGAGTTTTGCCCATCTGCGCAATCTCGTCCGCCTGCACGCCGAGGATGCGGACGAGGTGGACCGGGAACTCTTGTCCCCGGCGTTTGAAATCAGTGAAGAATCCGGCCTGGAAACGGAGGACTGAATGTTTTGCCGCCTTAGCATAACCCTGGGGATATTTTGTATGTTTATAACCGCCGCTTTGAGTGCCCCTGGGCAACTCGAGGCCACTGACTTGGTGATCCTGGAGAACGGACTGCAGATACTGGTAGAGGAGGATGAGCGGTTTCCGCTGACCTCCATGCGTTTGTATGTGCATGCCGGATCCGCGTACGAATCCCCGGATCAGGCGGGAATAAGCCACCTGCTGGAGCATATGGTCTTCAAAGGTTCGGAAAAAAGGGGACCGGGTGAGACAGCCGAGGAGGTGGAAAGCGCAGGCGGGGATATAAACGCGGCCACCAGCTTGGACTACACTATGTACAAGGTGGACCTGCCCGCGGACAAGTGGCAGTTGGGGCTGGATGTCTTGCGGGATATGGCCTTCGGCTCCGTTTTCGATCCCCGGGAGCTCAAGAGCGAAAAAGACGTGGTTATTGCCGAGCTGGAAAGGGGTGAGGACAATCCCGGGCAGCGGCTTTTTAAGTCCATTCAGAAAAGTGTATGGGGGGGCACGCCCTATTCCCGGCCGGTGATCGGCTATCCGCAGACAGTCAAGGATATAACCAGTCAGGATCTAAAGGACTACGTGGCCCGGCTGTATCAGCCCCAATCCATGCTCCTGGTGGTCTGCGGCCAGGTGAGCACCGAAGAAGTGGTGGATCGGGCCAAAGTGTATTTCGGCGACTTGGAAAACGATCATCCGGTGCTTCCCGCCCAGCCGCTGGATTCGGCCCAAACCCAAACCAGGCCGCGCATGGACATCACCACCGGGCCCTGGAAGAAGGCCTATGCCGGCATAGCCTTTCCCATCCCCGCCCTGAGCGCGCCCGAGACCTCGGACCTAGAGGTCCTTTCCTATCTCCTGGGCGGGGATATGACCTCCTATCTGCACCGCAAATACAAATACGAAAAACAACTCGTGGACAGCATCTCCTGCTCTGCTGTGAGCATGGAACGGGGCGGGATGCTGTATATCCGGGCCGTTTTGCCCCCGGACAGCATGGACGTGTTCTGGGATGAGCTAACCTCGGATCTGGCCGGGCTGAGCGCGGACAGCTTTACCCCGGAGATGATCGAGCGCGCCCGGGCGAACATCGAGGACGAGCTTTTCAGCAGCAAGGAGACCCTGGGAGGGACCGCGTCCAAGCTGGGATATTTCCAGTTTTTCGAGCATTCGGTCCGGGCTGAGGATAAATATATCTACGATTTGGGGCAGGTGGATCAAGACAGCCTGCAGCAGGTCATGGACAGTTATCTACACCCGGACCGGCTCAATATGAGCCTGCTTCTGCCGGATTCGGTGCCGGTGGACAGGGACGCCTTTCAGGAGGTCCTTGCCGGGAACTGGGAAGCTAAAGAAGAACAAAAAACCGGCGTAGAAAAGAGAGCGGAAAAAACCGGCCGGGAAGTCCTGGAGCTGGGTCAGGGGCAGAGCCTGGTTTTGATCGAGGACCCCAGCCTTCCGTATACCGCGCTGAATATATCCTGGCCGGGCGGAGATGAGCTGCTGGAAGGGGGGGAGAGTGGCCTGGCCGAGTTGACCGCCCGCAGCCTGGTCCGCGGGACCGGGAACCGGACCGCCACGGAGATCCAGGACTTTTTGTCCGACAGAGCGGCCGAGCTGGATTCCGGGTCCGGCCGGCAGAGCTTTTCCGTGCAGGCCAAGTTCCCGGTCCGGTACAGCCGGGATATATACGGTCTGGTCCGGGAGGTCCTGTTCTCCCCGGAATTTTCTCCGGAGGAGGTGAGTAAGGCGGTCAAAGAGCAGATAGCCGAGATCCGATCCAGGGACGACCGTCCCGCCGGGTACATGTTCCGTCGTCTGTTCCCGTTTCTTTTCTCTGAAGGACCGTTCGCGGAGTTCCATCTCGGAGATCCCTCCGGGCTGGAGGAGATGGATCCGGATGAGCTCCGGTCCTTTT
This sequence comes from Desulfonatronovibrionaceae bacterium, assembly GCA_046539845.1. Lineage (GTDB taxonomy): Bacteria > Desulfobacterota > Desulfovibrionia > Desulfovibrionales > Desulfonatronovibrionaceae > CAYNNQ01. The sequence goes on along the minus strand of JBKHGE010000045.1, from coordinate 3,559 downwards.
GGGACAAGCAATTCTCCCGGCCCTGCGTGATAACCCTCTGCGGCCAGATTGACCGGGATGCTCTGGAACCGCTGGTCCGCGACCTGCGCAAACGGGAAGTAAAATCCGGGGAAAAGCCCCCAAAGAATGTCTGGTCTCCGCTCCGGGAGACTGAGCTGAGCCTGGAGGACAGGCATCAAGCGCATGTGCTTCTGGCCTTCCCGGTCCCGGGACTCAACGATGACTCCACCCCGGTGCTCAAGGTCCTGAAGACGGTTCTGGCCGGACAGGGGGGGGTCCTTTTCCGGGAGCTGCGGGACCGGAAAGGACTGGGCTACACCGTGACCCCGCTTTTGTGGCAGACCCCGGAATATGGCTTTCTGGCCTTTTACATCGGTACCTATCCGGAGAAGGAAGAGCAGGCAGTTCAGGGATTCAGGCAGGTGATAGAAGACCTCCGCAGCAAGGCCCCGCAGGAGAAGCAGGTCAAAAGGGCGGTGAACATGATCACCGGCGAATATTACCGCAGCCACCAGAGCCTGTCCTCGCGCAGCAGCGAGGCGGCCTCCCTCTTGACCATGGGACTGAATTTGGATTTCAACCGGGAGATGATAGACCGGGTGGGAGAGGTCAAGCCTGAAGATGTCCGCAGGGCGGCGCGCAAGTATCTGCAGATGGATTCTTCCTATTTTATGGTCCTCCGCCCCGGGGATGAAGAGGGAAAGGGAAAAGATCCGACCCCTTAGCTGGCTGTTGGGAGTCTTTCGGCGGCAAGGGTGCAGGGGTCTTTGTCAGCGGACAGCCGCGTTTCGGTGGGGGATTGTTGCGCCGCTTCTTGTGTTTTTTAAGCCCCCGCGGGGTCAGCATTTTTTTGCTCCGGGCCGGGTCCGGGTGTTGATATTAGTCCCTGGCTGCTGCGGGTGTATTCCCTCCAGGCGCAGGAGGGTTTTCTTCAATTTTAACCCGGATCCGAAGCCTCCCAGGGAGTTTTCGCCCAATACGCGGTGGCAGGGGACAACAACCGGCCAGGGGTTTGAAGCCATGCACCGGCCCACCGCCCGGGCCGCTCCGGGATGGCCGCTCAGACGGGCTAGTTCCCCGTAGGTGATGGTGGTCCCGAAAGGGACTTTGCTGCGCAAAGTGAGCAGTACCCGGGTCCGGAAGGCGCTCAGCCCGGTGAGAGAAAGTTGGATGCGGCTGATATGCGGCCAGGTGTCCGGGCCGTAGTTGATAAGCGCCCGGACCAGCTCCGGGTCTAGGCAGGTGCGCGGATCCGGGGCAGCTGCCCATTCCCTGCGCGGAAACAGCTTGGTCTTGGCCAGGGTCGGTCCGGACCATTTAAGCTCCAGACAAAACCCGGGGGCGGAAACCATCTCTGTTTTGTCCATGTCCTGCCTTTTGTTCAGGGGGTTTGAAACCAGTCCGGGATCTGAGGGCAATATGTCCGGCCCTGCCAAGTGTCTTTTTCCCGAAGACAGTAGCGGATGGTCTCCAGGACCCCGGCCTTGTTTTCGGCCCATTGCGGGGCGATGAGTTCCCCGGGAACCGGGTCCCCGTTCAGCCTGTGCACGACAATGCCCGGATCAAGGCGCTCCAGACCGTGGACCACCCATTGTGCGTATTCCCAGCGGGTCAGCGGGTGATAGCGGCCTGCGCGATAGTCCTCGGCCATCTTTGTCTCCCGGCAGATATACAGGTTATGGATTTTGATGCCCTGGATTCCAAGGTGATTCAAAAATTCGATCGTTTGCAGGAAATGGCCGCGATTCTCGCCCGGGAGCCCGGCGATTACATGGGCACAGACCTTGAGGTCGCGGGAGGCGGCCAGCCCGCAGGCCCGGGAGAAGTCCCGGGCGGTGTGCCCCCGGTTTACCGCCTGGAGGGTGCTGTCGTTGCAAGACTGCAGGCCCATGTCCAGCCAGATCTCCTCCCAGGGCTGTTCGGACAGAAGCGCGACCTTGTCTTTGTCCAGACAGTCGGGTCGGGTCCCGATGCACAAGCCAGCCGCGTCCGGCAGGGCGGCCAGCTCGCGCAGGGTATCTTTTAGCCGGGATATGGGGCCGTAGGTGTTGGTGTAGGACTGCAGATAGATCATGAACAGACCGGCCTTGTATTTGCGGCCCAGTCTGGTTTGCCAATGCAGGTACTGCTCTGTTAAGGACATTTTTCTACTGCCCAGCCCGGTCCCTGAACCTTTGGGATTACAGAAGGCACACCCCAGGGTGGAGATGGTCCCGTCCCGATTGGGGCAAGTGGCTGCTCCGTCCAGGGGTATCTTCTGCACCCGGCGTCCGAATCTGGACCTGAAGTATGCGGACAGGGGGTAGTAGCGGTTGTGCATATTTAGTGTTCCGAACCGAAATGAATTGTTGAATATAACCAAAGAAAAGTATACTCTCAAGTGGCGGTGCGGGGTAAGAGCTGCAAGTGGAAACCTAATTATTCTAGCGGGGAATGTAGATGGCAAAGATTTTCAATCGTTTTTTCGGGATGTTTTCCAGTGACCTGGCGATAGACCTGGGAACCGCGAATACATGCGTATATGTCAAGGGCCGGGGGATCATCCTCCGAGAACCTTCGGTGGTGGCGGTCAAACGGGATGCCAAGGGGATCAACCGCGTCCTGGCGGTTGGGCTGGAGGCCAAGAAGATGCTGGGCCGGACTCCGGGCAACATCACGGCCATCCGGCCTATGAAGGACGGGGTGATAGCGGATTTTGAAGTGACTGAGGCCATGCTGCGCCATTTCATAACCAAGGTACACAACAGTCGCAGGCTGGTCCGGCCCAGGATCATCATCTGCGTACCCACCGGGATCACCCAGGTGGAGAAAAGGGCGGTCAAGGAGTCCGCGGAAAGCGCCGGGGCCCGGGAGGTATACCTGATCGAGGAGCCCATGGCCGCGGCAATAGGCGCCAACCTGCCCATAACCGAGCCCACCTCGAACATGGTCGTGGATATCGGAGGCGGGACCACGGAGGTGGCGGTGATCTCCTTGTCCGGAGTGGTTTACAGCCGCTCGGTCCGGGTCGGCGGGGACAAGATGGACGATGCCATCCGCCACCACGTCAAGCGTAAATATAATATGCTCATCGGCGAGGGTTCGGCCGAGCAGATCAAGACCACCATAGGTACCGCCTTTGATTCGGACGAGGAGATGGAGATGGAGGTCAAGGGCCGGGATCTGGTCTCCGGCATCCCCCAGCATATAAGGATCACTTCCTCCGAGGTGCGCAAGGCCATTTCCGAGCAGGTGGATAGCATAGTCCAGGGCGTGCGCATCGCCCTGGAGCAAACCCCTCCGGAGCTGGCCGCGGATATCGTGGACCGGGGCATTGTCCTCACCGGAGGCGGGGCCCTTTTGCGTGGACTGGATCAGCTCCTGCGCGAGGAGACCTCGCTGCCGATAACCGTGGTGGACGATCCGCTCTCCACTGTGGCCATAGGCTCCGGCAAGGTCCTGGATACCCTGGACGTGCTCAAGGAAGTTACGGTTGACTGATACCCGGCCCGGGGAAAGGTCATTGGGCGCTTAACCCTACAACGCAACTTAAATAATTTATATTTGTCGAAGCCAATCC
>JBKHGE010000044.1:0-16611 GCA_046539845.1 Desulfonatronovibrionaceae bacterium | reverse complement strand
GCTGGCGGCCTCCGCCGCCTAGATGCCTGGCATTTTAATGCCGGGAGCAGTCACGTGCTTAGGTGGTCAGAGGGGATCTGTTTTGTTTCCCGGGACATAAGGGCCGCTTTTGTCTCCACCTTCGGCCTTGTTTAGGTTTTTGAGCCCCTCAACTGCTTCCAGGGGCTGCAAACTGCATTTGCGGGGTTATGCATACCGTTTACGTAAAAGATGTCCTTCCCCAGAGGTGTTTTGGGCTAGGCTCAGGCCAGGATGGCCGGGAAAGGATATTTTCCTTTGGCCGGGCCGGTTCCTGTCTGGATCTGGCCTGGGACCTTCTGGACCAGGGAGGGCTTCAGACCTGGGACAGTGTCCTGTGTGAGTCCCAGAGCGGCGGCCGGGGCAGGATGCGCCGCGTCTGGCATTCCCCTCCGGGAAACATATACGCGGCCTGGCTCTGGCCGGACCCAAAGCCGGGCTGGGAAAACCTGATTTCCCTGGCCGCGGGCTATGCGCTCTGCCGCGGCCTTTTCCGCCTGGGCGCCGGGGTGCGGATCAAATGGCCCAACGACCTCTGGGGGCGCGGCGGCAAGGCCGGAGGGATTTTGGTTGAGGAGAGACGCGGCCGGTGCATGGTCGGGGCGGGTATTAACCTGCACTCCCCCCCGGATGAGACCGGGCTCCGTGCAAACGCCCTGGGCAAGGCCTTTTGCCTGGGTCCGGAGCTCCCGAAGTGGTCAATTTCCGGGCTGTGGGCCTGTCTTGTCTATCAGGGGCGCAACTGGTATGAGCAAAAAATTGCTGCCAGCGATCCAGTGGATGTTGTCCCTGAATTCGAGGAAGTGATGGCCTTCAAAGGGGAATATGTGTGCCTGCAAACCGATACGCAAAAGATATGCGGCCGGCTCATGGGGCTCACGGACAAAGGGGAGATTTGCATCTATACCAGCAAGGGGATGCGGTCTCTGGCCTCGGGCACTCTGGTTGAGGTCCGGAGCGTATCTCCGGACCCTGCGGACTGAGCGGCAAGGATAAATTTTAATGAAAACAGGTTTTGACTATGCAAGCCAAGGGTTTTGAACAGATAGTCGAGGAATTGCGGGGACAGAAGATCCTGGTGGCCAACAGGGGCATCCCGGCCAGGCGGCTGGTGCGCTCTTTTTATGAGGTCTTCCGGGCCGTTCCGGTAATGACCGCCACAGACGTGGACAAGACAGCTCCGGTGACTTCCGGGGCCCGGGAGCTCCTTCTTCTGGGAGAAGACCCCCAGGCCTATCTGGATGTGGACCGGATCATATCCAGGGCCAAGAGGATGGGGGTCATAGCCGTGCACCCCGGCTGGGGGTTTGCCTCGGAGGACTTTTCCTTCCCGGAGAAATGCCGGGAGGCCGGATTGGTCTTTATTGGACCGGAAGCGGATGCCATGCGCCTTCTCGGGAACAAGGTGGCGGTCCGTGATTTGGCTAAGGAAGTGGGCGTGCCCATTGTCCCCGGCTCGGAAAAGGCGGTCGAGCAGCACGAGGCGGAGCGCATCGCCTCGGAAGTCGGCTACCCGGTTATGCTCAAGGCCGAAGGCGGCGGTGGCGGCCGGGGGATATACGAGGTCTTTGGTCCGGAGCAGATGGACGAGGCCTTTTCCAAGGCCTCTTCTCTGGCCCGGGCCTCGTTCGGCAATCCCCGGCTGTATATTGAAAAGCTTTTGACCTCGGTGCGGCATATAGAGATCCAGGTCATCGCGGATATGCATGGCAATGTTTTCGCCTTTGACGAACGGGACTGCACAGTGCAGCGCAATCACCAGAAGCTGGTGGAGATCACCCCCTCGCCTTGGTTCAAAATGACCGCAGAGCTGCGGGAGAGCTTAAAGGAATATGCGCGCAGACTGATCCGCAGCGCAAAGTATTATTCCCTGGCCACGGTGGAGTTTCTGGTGGACCAAGACGGCTCGCCCTATCTTATCGAGGTCAACACCAGGCTGCAGGTGGAACACGGAATAACCGAATCCCGCTACGGCGTGGACCTGGTGGAGGAACAGATAGCCATAGCCTTCGGGTCTGAGCTCCGTTTCAACGATAAGGACACCCGGCCGAGCAACCATGCCATGCAGGTGCGCATAAACTGTGAGGACCCCCAGGACAGGTTTGCGCCCAATGCCGGGCTTATAAACAGGTATCAGAGTCCGGGCGGCCAGGGAGTGCGCGTGGATTCCTGCATCGCCGCTGGATACAATTTCCCTTCCCAGTACGACTCCGCGGCCTCCCTGCTTATTACCTACGGCTGGACCTGGCGCAAGGTGCTCGGGGTCATGGAGCGGGCCCTGCAGGAATACATAATCGGCGGGGTCAAGACGACCATCCCCTTTCACCTGCGCATCGTCCGCCATCCCAAGTTCCGTAGCGGGGATTTTGATACCAATTTTGTGGCCAACACCCCGGAGCTTATGATCTACCGGGAAAAGGAGCCTGAGGCCCTGCGGCTCTCCAGGCTGACCGCCGAGATCTCGGCCAAGGGATACAACCCGCATGTACAGCTCGGGGAGTACCGCGGCTATCAGGACAAGAGACTGGGCCCGGTGGAGTTTGTCCTGCCCCGGATCGAAAAGCAGGAGCGCTTCCATAACAATTATCCGGCCGGAGACCGGGATGCGCTTCTCGATTTTATCCGCGCTTCCGACTACGTGCACTTGACCGACACAACCACCAGGGACATCACCCAATCCAACAGCGGGAACCGCTTCCGGCTGGCCGAGGACCGGCTCATTGGTCCCTATCTGGACGAGTGCGGGTTCTTTTCCCTGGAAAACGGGGGCGGGGCGCATTTCCACGTGGCCATGCTGGCCAATATGACCTATCCGTTTACCGAGGCTGCGGAGTGGAACAAATTCGCGCCCAAGACCATGAAGCAGATCCTTATCCGTTCCACGAATGTTCTGGGCTATAAGCCCCAGCCCAAGAACCTGATGCGTTTGACCGGGGAGATGATCTGCGAGCACTACCACGTGATCCGCTGTTTTGATTTTCTAAATCATATCGAGAACATGCGTCCGTTCGCAGAAGTCGCTTTGAGCAGCCGGGCCAATGTGTTTGAACCGGCCATCTCTTTGTCCTGGGCCTCCGGGTTCACGGTAAAGCACTACCTGGAGACTGTGGAGGAGATTATACGGGTCTGTGCCGGGGCCTCGGGTCTGTCTGAATCCGGGGTGCAGAAGTCGATTATCCTGGGCTTAAAAGACATGGCCGGGGTCTGCCCCCCGCAGTTCATGCGCGAACTGGTCTTGAGCATCCGCTCCCGGTATCCGGAATTGGTCCTGCATTACCACCGCCATTATACGGACGGCCTTTTCGTGCCCGCGGTGGTCGAAGCGGCAGCCGCCGGGGCGCATATCGTGGACACAGCCATCGGGGCCTCGGTGCGCTGGTACGGTCAGGGCGAGGTTTTGTCCACGGCCGCATACATGGAGGAGCGGGGGCTTAAGACCAATGTGAACAAGGATATGATCCGCAAGTGTAATTTTGTCTTAAAGCAGATCATGCCCTATTATGACCGCTATGCCGCTCCCTATTTCCAGGGCATAGACTATGACGTCGTCCACCACGGCATGCCCGGCGGGGCCACCTCCTCCTCCCAGGAGGGGGCCATGCAGCAGGGATATATTCATCTTTTACCCTATATGCTGCGCTTTTTGGCCGGGACCAGACAGGTGGTCCGCTACCACGACGTGACCCCCGGCTCGCAGATAACCTGGAATACCGCCTTTCTGGCCGTGACCGGGGCCTACAAGCAGGGCGGGGAAAAGGCGGTGCGCCACCTGCTGGAGGTCTTGGAAGAGGTGGTCAGCCGCCCGGAAAAGGAGCTGGATGAGCAGACCAAAAAGGACCGCCTCCTCTTGTACCGCGAGAGCAACGATGCCTTTCGCGATCTTTTGCTGGGCAAATTCGGCCGCCTGCCCCTGGGGTTCCCCCCGGCCTGGGTGTATGAAAGCGCGTTCGGTAAGGATTATTCGGAAATCGCCCCGTTGCGTACCGAGAATTCCCCCCTGGCCACGCTCAAAGACATGGATATCCGGGCCGAGGAAGCCAAGCTGGCCGAATCCCTGGGCCGGGACCCCACCCGGGAGGAATTGGTCCTGTATCTGAATCACCCCGGGGACGCGCTGAAGACCATTGAATTCAAGCGCAAATACGGAGATCCGAACAATCTGCCCGTGCATGTCTGGTTCGAGGGGGCCCGGCCCGGAGAGGAAGTGGTCTTTCGGGACACCGCGGGCAAGCCGCATCAGCTGAATATCATGGATATATCCGCCCCGGACGCCTCCGGGAATTCTGTGGTCCGCTATGCGCTGGACTCGGAGTTCTTTACCGAACAGATCAAGGTGGCTGAGCCAGCCGGGGTCGCGGACAGCTCGGTCCGGATGGCCGACCCCGGCGATCCTTATCAGGTGGGTTCTCCATGCAACGGTGATCTGTGGGTGGTCCACGTCCAGCCCGGCGACGCGGTCCGCCAGGGCGAGGAGATATTCAATATCTCGGTTATGAAGCAGGAAAAAGCGGTCTTGTCCCCTGTGGACGGAGTGGTCCGCGAGGTGCACAAGTTCGCCGACTATCAGGCCAACCGCAGGATGGTCCCGGTAAAAGAGGGCGAGCTGATAATCAGCCTGGCCCCGTCCGCCGGGAGCTGCCCGGAGTGCGGATACCAGCTGGACAATGAAAAGATGCGCTTTTGCCCCCAGTGCGGGATGCACCAGGGGAGCGAAGCCGATTAGCTCCCGGGATGAGCGGTGTTTTTGGTTGACTTTCATCGCCTTAACATATTATTTTATATATATTTGTATTATTATAAACAACGCGGGAGCGGAGGCGGGTGCGGCAGGGTCGGGTCACGATTCTGTCCGGACCCGCCGGGTATTTTGCCGGTATGAAGCGGGGCGCTGCAAGGTCAGGGCCTTGCAGCCGGAGATTGTTTCCCAGTCGCCCGGGCCGCGCAAGGCCCGGTGATCAAGAATTTGTTTAAAGGAGATACAGATGGCCGCAACCCAAGGCAAAGGCAAAGGTAGTCCGAAGAGCGGGACCGGGAAGATGGACAAGCTGAAGAAGCAGCTTATCCTGACCGGCCAGAACATCAAGGACATTGGCGAGGAAGCGGAGCTTCTGGTCGGGGGCAAGAACTACAACACCGCGATCATCAGTACGATTGAGAATATACGGGCCCCGCAGTTCCGGGCCATCTCCTCTTTGGCCTTTCACAAGGTCCTGGACGAAACCAAGGTCCATGCCTCGGCGATCCGGTCCACAGTAGAGAAGGAATACGACAATATCGACTGGGGGGACTCGGAAATAAACCGGGATCCGGACTTTTTGAAGAAGTTCGTGCGCAAGGTGGCGGCCAAGGTCCGGGAGAAGCCGGACGATGGCGTGCGCCGTACGGCCCTGCGTACCTTTATAAACAATGTGGTCGAAGGGTTTGCGGTCTCACCCGAAGGCATAGATCAACTGCGCAAGCGATCCCTTTTGGTCCAAACGGCCATACTCTCCGTGGACCTGCCTGAGGAAGTGCGCCAGGCGGTGCGCCAGGCCTATACCAATATCTGCAAGGAGGCGGGCCGGGAGAACGTGCCGGTGGCGGTGCGCTCTTCGGCCGCAGGCGAAGACAGCCGGAAAAAGGCCTTCGCCGGTCTCCAGGATACCTATCTGAATATCGTGGGCGAGGATCAGGCCGTGGAGGCCTATCACTGGGACTGCGCCTCGGCGTATAACCTGCGGAGCATGACCTACCGCAGGGAGGCCATTCTGGACGCGGTGGACAAGGCGGAAAGGACCGGGGACAACTCCATTGCCACCCGGGCCAAAAAGGAGTGGTCCATTGAGAATACCTCCCTTTCGGTGTGCATCATGCGCATGATCAACCCGGTCATCTCCGGGACCGCCTTTTCCGCGGACACCGCCACCGGCTGCCGCGGCACCGACCGCCGGGACCTGGTGTCCATAGACGCCAGTTACGGGCTGGGTGAGGCAGTGGTCAGCGGGATGGTCACTCCGGACAAATTCTATGTCTTTCAGCGCGATGACGGGGAGGAAGTGGTCATCCGGTACATGGGCTACAAGGACAAAAAGATAGTCTACGACAAGACCGGGGCCGGGACCGTGGTCGAGGCCGTGGAGAACGAGCTGGCCTGCCGCTGGTCCCTTTCTTTGGCCCAGGCCGAGACTGTGGCCAAGGGGGTGCGGGCCATAAGCGCGGCCTACGAAGGGATGATAATGGACACCGAGTTCTGCATCGACAAATGGGACCGGCTGTGGTTCGTCCAGGCCCGGCCGGAGACCAGGTGGAACGAGGAGCTGACCAAACACCCGCACACCATTTACATGCGGCGCATGGAGGCCGACCCCGAGGCCCTGGGCGAGGCCGAGGTGGTCATCGAGGGCAACGGGGCCTCCCGGGGGGCCGGACAGGGCACGGTGCGTTTTTTGCGTTCCGCCCTGGAGCTGAACAAGATAAACAAGGGTGATATCCTGGCTGCGGAACGCACCGACCCGGATATGGTCCCGGGTATGCGCATCGCCTCCGCGATCATGGCGGACGCGGGCGGGGACACCAGCCACGCGGCAATTACCTCCAGGGAGCTGGGCATACCCGCGATCATCGGGATCAAACGCCTGGAGGTCCTGCGCGCCCTGGACGGCCAGGAAGTGACCGTGGACGGGTCCCGGGGCCAGGTGTACCGCGGTCTGGTGCCTCTGCAGGAAGTGGGCGGGGAGATAGACGTATCCAAGCTCCCGGCCACCCGGACCAAGGTGGGTCTGATCCTGGCCGACGTGGGTCAGGCCTTGTTTTTATCCCGTTTGCGTGAGGTCCCGGATTTTGAAGTCGGCCTGCTCAGGGCTGAATTCATGCTGGGCAATATCGGCGTGCATCCCCTGGCCCTGGACGCCTATGACAACGGCACCCTGGACAGCGTGGTCCAGAAAAAGCTCACTGAACTCAAGCAGGATCTGGCCAAGGTGGTCAAGGATCAGCTCGCGGCCGGGATTATCTCCTTTGACCTGCCGCTTCGCAAGTACGTGGGTATTGTCACCGGTCTGGCCGAGCAGACCCAGGTCCTTACCGAGCAGACCGGGGCCAAGAGAACGGATGAGGTCCTGGCCGTGCACCGCCAGATGCGCGAGCTGGAGCACAAATGGGACGAGCACCTGGACATGGCCACCAAGAAGCTGGAGACGCTAAAGACCTCCACCGATCTAAAAGAGCATGTAGCCATAATTATGGGTTATCAGGACGAGCTCATGCTCCTGGGCAACGATCCGGAGGAGATGCAGCGCAAGCAGGAGCTTCAGGACCGCATCCGGCGCCGGGTCGGGGAGATAGAGGACGATCCGTTTGTAAAGGACCTTTTGGCCCAGATAGAGGATCTGCGCGAGGATGTGGCCATGAAGGTCGGCCTGAAAAGGGACATGGACGATCTGCGCGAGCTGTCCGGCAAGATCGCGGAGAATCTGCGGGTAAAGGGCTATAGGAGCGGCAAAGAGCTGTATGTCCAGACTCTGGCCCAGGGCTTGGCCCTGTTCGCCATGGCCTTTTACGGCAAGGACATCATTTATCGGACCACCGACTATAAGACCAACGAATACCGCAATCTTTTGGGCGGGATGCTCTTTGAGGGACACGAGGACAATCCCATGCTCGGCTACCGGGGCGTGGCCCGGGATGTGCACGACTGGGAGATAGACGCCTTCAAGCAGGCCCGGGGTGCGTTCGGGGGCAGCAACCTGCACCTTATGCTCCCCTTTGTCCGCACCCTGGAGGAGGGCCGGAGCATGCGCAGTTATCTGGCCAATGTGCATAATCTGCGTTCCGGGGAGGACGGGCTGAAGATCATCCTCATGTCCGAGATCCCGAGCAACGCCATCCTGGCCAAGGATTTCATCCGCGAGTTCGACGGCTTTTCCATCGGCTCCAACGACATGACCCAGCTGGTTTTGGGCACGGACCGGGACAACTCCATGCTCCGGCATATATATGACGAGGAGGACCCGGCCGTGATTTGGGCCATATTGGTGACCATCTTCACCGGCCAGAAATACGGCAAAAAGGTCGGGTTCTGCGGCCAGGGTGTGTCCAACAGCAAGATACTGCGCGGTCTGGTGTGCATCGCGGGGATAGTCTCCGCATCAGTGGTCCCGGATACCTATGCCCAGACCAAATACGACGTGGCCGAGGTGGAAAAGGAGGACATCGGCCTCAAGGACCTGGGGGAATGGATCAGAAAGCAGCATTTGAACCGGCTGCATACGCTCTTAAAAGAGAACAACTATGGCCATATCCTGAAAAAGAATTCCTCGGCCGCTGACCTGCAGGAATGGTACGACGGTGAGCTGGCCAGGCTGCAGGATCAGCTGCATGCCAACCTGGGCACGGGCAAGGAGAATTTCTATCGCCAGGAGCTGAATAATTTCCGGGAGAAATTCCACAAGCCGGTCATCTATTCCAATTGGGACTGGAACCATACCGTGGAAGACGCCCTGCACCAGGCCGGATTCTCCAATTTTGAGGAGCAGAAAAAGGCCTGGGAGAAACAAAAAGAGATCTTTGCTCAGCCCTAGGAGGCGGGAAAAACAAGGTCTGCCGCCATGGCCCTGGGGGGGCAAGGGCCGGGAGTGGTCTTTTTCTGGCGGCGGGGCTTGTTTGCCGGGCTATGCTTTTGAGCCGCAGTCTCAAGACCGAAAGATCGCTATCAGTGGACCGGATCATTTCCTCTGCCGGCTTAGCGGCTGGGCACGAACCTTTTTGGGCCAAGGATCTGGCCGGCCGCCTTTTTGAGTTTCAAAAGGCAGCAGGCTGGGTCAGGACGGCTTGCCTGGCTTGAATGCAGCCTTTATTTATGTGACCGCAACCCCCCCCGGAAGGTCCCCCTCAACCCTCCCCCTTGAAAAAGACCCGGCCAGGGATTAGAGTCTTCACCTTATGAATGCAAGCGAGAAAAAAATTCTGGACCGGCTTAACAGCCCGGGCGATCTGGCCGGTCTGGAGATAAGCGAATTGGAGGAGCTGGCCGGGGAGATCCGGGAGCTCATTATTGACGTTGTCTCCCGCAACGGCGGGCATCTGGCCCCGTCCCTGGGGGTCGTGGAGCTGACTCTGGCTTTGCTCCGGGTGTTTGATCCCGGCTCGGACCGGATTATCTGGGATGTCGGCCATCAGGCCTATGCGTACAAGATCTTGACCGGAAGGAGGCAGGAGTTTTTTACCCTGCGTCAGCTGGACGGGATAAGCGGTTTTCCCAGGAGGAGCGAGAGCAGGTTTGACACCTTTGGCGTCGGCCATTCCAGCACATCCATCTCCGCCGGTCTGGGCATGGCTGTGGCCCGGGATATCCTGGGCAAAGATAACAAGGTGGTTGCGGTCATCGGGGACGGGTCTATGACCGCCGGGCTGGCCTACGAGGGCCTGAACCAGGCCGGGGACCTGGACCGGGACCTGGTGGTGGTCTTAAACGACAATGAGATGTCCATTTCCAAAAATGTGGGTGCCCTGTCCTCGTACTTGAGCCGCAAGCTCTCTTCGCGCTGGGTGGTCAGGCTGAAAAAGGATATCGAGTCCTGGATGCGCCAGATCCCCCGGATCGGAAACGAATTGGCCGAGTATGCCCGGCGGAGCGAGGAATCGCTGAAGAGCTTTTTTACCCCGGGCATGCTTTTTGAGGCCTTTAAGTTTAATTATCTGGGCCCGATTGATGGACACAATATTAAGAGCCTTGTGGATGTCTTCCATCAGGTCCGGGACCTGCAGGGACCGGTACTGGTCCATGTGACCACCAAGAAGGGCAAGGGATATCCCCCGGCGGAGGAAAATCCTACCTATTTCCACGGCGTGGGCGGTTTCGAGCCGGAAACCGGGGCGTCCAAAAAGGTCTCCGCGGCCGGGATCCCGTCATATACCGCAGTATTCGGAGATTACCTCTGTGAACTGGCTGAAAAGGACGAGAGAATAGTGGCCATAACCGCGGCCATGCCCGAGGGTACCGGCCTGTCCAACTTTGAGGACAAATTCCCGGAGCGGTTCTTTGATGTCGGGATCTGCGAGCAGCATGCGGTCACCTTTGCCGCCGGGCTGGCCACTCAGGGCTTTCGTCCGGTTCTGGCTATTTATTCCACTTTTCTGCAGCGCTCCTATGATCAGGTCGTCCATGACGTATGTTTGCAGAATCTGCCGGTCACATTTTGTCTGGACCGGGGCGGCCTGGTGGGCGAGGACGGCCCGACGCATCACGGGGTCTTTGATCTTTCCTTTCTGCGCCATATCCCGAATATGACCCTAATGGCCCCCAAGGACGAGTTCGAGCTCAAAAGGCTTATGCTTACCGCGGTCAATCTCCCCGGCCCCGGTGCGGTGCGCTATCCCCGCGGCGTGGGCCCGGGCGCGGACCTGACGGACCGGGTGGAGCCGATTCCCGTAGGCGAGGGCGAATTTTTGTCCTCGGGCGGGGATGCGGCGGTCATAGCCCTGGGAAGCCGGGTGTATCCGGCCCTGGAGGCAGCTCAGGAACTCCAGGAGGCCGGGGTGCGGGTAACCGTGTTCAATGCCCGCTTTGTAAAGCCCCTGCCGGAAAAACAGCTAGTGGACATCTTTTCCGCGCACGAGAATGTAGTCCTGGTTGAGGAGAACTCCAGGCAGGGCGGTTTTTCTTCTGCGGTCTTGGAATTGGTCTGTGACTCCGGGGCGTTTTCCGGACAGAGGATAAAAAGGGTGGGAATCGGGGACAGTTTTGTCGAGCACGGCAAGCAGAAGGAATTGCGCCGGAAATACAAACTCGGCAGTCAGGGGATAAAGGAGTCTGTGCTCTCCCTTGTGGACCGAAGTTAAACAGGAGACTTGCGTGTTAAGCAAAAATAGACTGCTTTCTGATGTCTGGACGGCTGAAGCCTTTCGCCTGGCCCGGGGCGAAGGCCTGGAAGAAGAGGATATCCGTGAGGATCTGGAGCAAGGTTCCATGGTCCTTTTGGTCAATCCCGGACACAAAGGGGTCAGGCCTACGCTCGTGGGCCAGCCGAGCAGTATCAAGGTCAACGCCAATATCGGGACCTCGCCGTTTGTAAATGATCCTGATCTGGAGCTGGAAAAGGCTCGTATTGCTGTCGCTGCGGGCGGACACACCATAATGGATCTTTCAACAGCCGGTGATCTGGATCGCATCCGGACGCGCATGCTTCGGGAGATAGACGTCCCCTTGGGGACCGTGCCCATTTACGCCGCGGCCCAGAGGTATATCGGCCGGGGGTTGAGCCCGGCGGGCATGGATCCGGAGGAGCTGTGGGCGGAGATAGACAAGCAGGCCGAGCAGGGTGTGGATTTTATGACCGTGCACTGCGGGGTGACCAGGCGAACTGCAAAGCTGGCCGCAAGTTCCAACCGGATCATGGGCGTTGTTTCCCGCGGCGGCTCCCTGCTTGTCCGCTGGATGGAGGAAAACGGCAGGGAGAATCCCCTGTACAGCGATTTTGACCGCCTGCTGGATATCGCCGCCCGGCACAACGTGACCTTGAGCCTGGGAGACGGGATGCGTCCCGGGGCCGTTGATGACGCCGGAGATCCGGCCCAGTGGGAGGAAGTGGTGGTCTTGGCTGAACTGGCCGCCTGCGCCCGCAGCCGTGGAGTGCAGGTGATGATCGAAGGTCCGGGTCATGTCCGCCTCGATCAGGTCCCGGCCCAGATCCGAGGGATAAAGACCCTGTGCGGCCATGCCCCCTTGTACGTATTGGGACCGCTGACCTCGGATATAGCCCCGGGTTACGATCATATAGCCGGGGCAGTGGGCGGGGCGGTGGCGGGTATGAACGGAGCGGATTTTTTGTGCTACCTCACCCCGGCCGAGCACCTGACCCTGCCGGACGCAGATGATGTCCGCGAGGGGGTGATGGCCTCCCTGGCAGCCGCGCACAGCGCGGAGCTGGCCCTGGGCCGGGCTCCGGCGGTGCGGCGCAACACAGCCATGTCCAGGGCCAGGCGCGACCTGGACTGGGAAGAGATGACCTCCCTGGCCCTGGACCCGTCCCGGGTGGAAAAGAGACGCCGGGAATTCGCCGGCAGAAAGGAATGCGCCATGTGCGGGGAATTCTGCGCGGTCAAACTTTTGGCCGGCGGGGATTAGACATCCCTGCTCGGCGCGATATCCGCGTTAAAAAAAGCCCCTGCTCAATGCGAGCAGGGGCTTTTTGGTGCTTTTTTCCCTCCGCTGGCTAGTGTCCCCCGGAGCCGAAGATGCCGGAGGCGGCAAGGGCAAGGAC
This sequence comes from Desulfonatronovibrionaceae bacterium, assembly GCA_046539845.1. Lineage (GTDB taxonomy): Bacteria > Desulfobacterota > Desulfovibrionia > Desulfovibrionales > Desulfonatronovibrionaceae > CAYNNQ01. The sequence continues at coordinate 4,354 of JBKHGE010000044.1, read as the reverse complement.
CAGGACCTCCACGGCGCAGATGGTGGCAAAGGTATAGTTCTTGCGGACCACATAGCCCTTGAGCAGGATGAGAAAGCAGACAATGGTCAAAACCGCCAACAGGGCCATGCCTATGAAATTGAGGAAGTCCCCCGTACCCAGCAGGGCCACCCAGGACCAGCCGTCCGGGGAGTTGGTTATGCGCATGTATTCGTTTACTCCCTTGTCCCAATTGGCCACCACCAGGCTCATGTCCACGTGCGGCTGGATGATCCCGGTTACATACAGGATGTAGGTGATGGTCATTATTGCGATCCCACTCCACATGCCTATGGACAAGACATCGGCATATAAAAGCTGCTCTTTGAGCGGGGTGGCCTTGTCGCTTTCGTTGTTGTGTGTAGTCATTATTTCATACCTCCTGAGGGTTTAACCCAAAATTCCTATTCCCAGGCCTTTGTCCATGGCCTTGAGCCCGGCGAAAAGCAGAACCGCGATGACTATGATTCGGACCACTTTGGGCTTGGTCTTGGCCAAAAGCTTGACCCCGACCAGGGACCCGAGCATGAGCCCAATGATCGAGGGGATGGCCATAAGCGGGATGATGCATCCCTTGTTCAGGTAGACCCAGGCCGCAGAGGTGTCGGTTATGGACAGAAGGAATTTGCTGGTCCCGACTGAGACCTTGAGCGGTGCGCCCATGACCAGGTTTAAAACCGGGATATTTGCCCAGCCGGCGCCCAGGCCGAACATGCCGGCCAAAAGCCCGATGAACACGAACAGAAAAAGTCCAAGGATAGTCCGATGGGTCTTCCACTCCACGATGGAATTGGTGCTCTGGTCCTTGAAGGCCCCGCGGATACCCAGGGCCAGGCCCAAGGCGTCCTGCTTGGTCACCACCGGCATTTCTGAATTTTTGGAGAACAAAAGCAGGGCGGCTATGCCGATAATTGTCGCCCCCAGGCAGACCTGGACAATTCTCGGATCCAGCCCGGACAGATACAGTCCGAGCAGGGCGCCGGCGATAGAAAAGGTGGAGGCGACTAAGGCCACGGGTAGAGCCAAGCGAAGACTGGCCAGATTTTGTCGCAAGAGTCCCGGCCCGGCAGCCAGCGCCCCGGCCAGGGCAACCATAAGTCCGGCCCCGCGGACAAAGTCGATATGAAAGGGGAAAAAGCCGCTGACCAGCGGGACATAGAGCACACCGCCCCCGACTCCGGCCAGCACAGCGACCACGCCTAAAATGAAGCAGAACACCAGCAGGATGAGCGGCCAGAACCACCACGGCTTGACAGCCCCGGCTGCTGCTTCCTCAGCGGCCATGACCGCCACAGGAGAGGAAAGGACAGCCACTCCAGCTCCGGCCAGGGCCTGTCCAAAAAGTCTTTTCTTCATGGTAACCGTCCTTTGCTTTTTGAGTTCTCTTTTGTAACTTGAGGTTGCTTTTTGTAACAAACAATTTGCACCACTATTGGCTTGTGAAAGAAATGTCAAGACTGGGCTTGGAGGTTAAAAAAATTGTGTCCTTGTTTAAGATTGAAACAGGTGTTGCCGGGGACGATTTTTAGATATACCCGGTCTTGAAGGGAGACTTGGATGCAAGAATACGGGGTTAATGCATGGTCCCTGGGGGTCAGGACCGCAGCCCGGCTACGGGTCTGCAGTCTGGACAACCGCCGGCTGGGTGAGCTGGTGGAAATAGAGCGGGAGATTTTTTTACTTCCCTGGGGGGAGAGAGAATATACCGCTTTTTTCCTGCAGCAGACCTCTTTGGCGCTGGGCGTTTTGGACCGGGGGCGCTTGGTCGGGTTTATCACCTGCTTTAATATGCCCGGGGAGCTGGAGGTGCTCAATCTGGCGGTCCGGGAGGGATACCGCAGGCAAGGGCTGGGCACCTCCCTTCTCTTGCGGGCGGTAGGGGTTTTCAGAGAGACCAGCTCCGGGGGCAGCGTGTTTTTGGAGGTCAGGGAGTCCAACCGGCCGGCCATTGCCCTGTATACCAAACTTGGTTTTGCAAGATCCGGGGTGCGGGAAAACTATTATCTGGACAGCGGCGAGGACGCCTGGATTATGCGCCTGGATCTGTGATCCCGGGCATGTCCGGAGCCCGGACAGGGGGAAAACAGTCAGGGCCGGATGCAGTATTTGGCGAGCTGGTCCGCGTGTTCCGGAAATCTGGACATGAGCTTTTTTTTCCCGCCCAGTTCAAAGTCCTGATAGTCAAAGGCCGGGGAGACAAAACAGGTTACCAGGCTGAAGTCCGCATTCCCGTCTAGCGGCAGGCCCCAGAACCATGCCCTGGCCGGGACCCGGAGCATAAATGTCTGTCCGGCCCCGGGATCGGGCCCTATATCCTGTTTGCATAGCCCCCGGTTTTGATCCAGGCTAAATATCCGCACCGGGTTTCCGCTGCAGTAGTTCCATATCTCGTCGTTTTTCAGGCGGTGCACCGCAGAGAACTGCCCGGAGCGCAGCAGATAGTATATGGCGGAGTAAAATGGCCTGTCCCCGTCGAATCTGGGGGCGGGCGGCCGGCCGAAGCTCTCCGGCGAGCAGAACATGCGCTTAAAATACCCCCCTTCCGGATGGGGGGCAAGGCCAAGCTCTTTTATCCAATAGTCGGCGTTTTTGGACATGGCCGGAATTTACCTGCGGTGCCCGGTGAATGCAAGACCTCGGCCGGTGCGCCATCTAGAGAGGGTCTTAATTGGCGAAAATTCGCGTTATTAGCGGCTGAAAAGAAGAAGATCAGGCCCGTGAATTGCGCGAATAAGCGGGAATGAAGAGGATCAGCCCCGAAAATATTTTTTTAGATATCGTGGACAAGGTTTCCCGCTTTTCATGAAATCAGTTCCTTGGCCCAGGAGATGTCCAGGAGCATAGACGGACTCACAAGCTCAGTACTCATCACTTAGCTAATTGAGCCTGTATTGACCGGTCCTGTTTTTTGGTGAATAGATATACACAATATGAGGTGTATTATGCGAACGAATGTTGACTTGGATGATCTCCTAGTGCGCGAGGCAATGAAGCTTAGCTGCGCCAGGACCAAGAAAGAGCTGATAGCGCAGGCTTTACAGGAATTCGTGGCTACGCGAAAGCGGCGCAATTTGATCGAACTTACTGGAAAAATTGAGTTTTCTGAAGACTATGACTATAAAAGTCTTTGAGAAGACCAATGATCCTTGTTGATACCTCGGTCTTGATTGATTTTTTCAAAGGTGTTTCCAATCCCGGCTGTGTGTGGCGGCAGTCTTTTTTTGTCTGGTATATCCGCTTGATCCGGATGGACCGGAATCCATGAAGGAGGTTTTCTTATGAAAAAATCCTTTTTGTTTCGGACGGTTGTTTTTTGCATGGCCCTTGTGTTTGTCCTGGGTACGGCTGGTATCGGTTTGGGCGCGGACAAAATAAACATTAACACCGCTTCCGAGTCCAAGCTGCAGGATCTGCAGGGGATAGGAGAGGTCAAAGCCGAGCGGATAGTGGACTACAGGCAGGACCATCGGTTTCAAAGCAAAGACGAGATCATGGAGGTCAAGGGCATTGGCCCGGGGACTTACGCCCAGATTAAGGATGATATAACGGCGAAGTGATCATTTCGGCTTAGTTAGAACTATAAGCGGCACAAAGCCCGGCTCTTCAGAGTCGGGCTTTGTTGTAAGGCAATGTTTTAACCCGGATATTTCCGGATTATTCGGTCCGCAAATGCGGTAACTCGCCTTGACACTAGCAAAGTTGGGGCCTAAGTATTGAAGTGTGTTCAAATTTGAACGCCGGGGCCATGTGCCCCCAGGAGGGACAGAGTGCGTCCTCTACACCCGCCCTCAAAATCCCGCTCGGTTGTTAGCCCTTCGAATCTATTGTCTGGAGATATCTCAGCCAGAAGAGTTTCTTGGCCCGGGGAGCCTCCTACTCCACACGGGTACTTGCGTCCACCCGGCAGGAAAGAGCTTGTATCCGCAGATTTCGCAGATCTTCGCTGATGAAAAAGAAATATTCGCGTAAATTCGCGTTATTCGCGGGCAAAAAAAGATAAGCTAGGCCCACGAGTAACGCGAATGGACGCGAATAAAAAACAGCCTCATTCTGTGGCTAGTTTTTATACTGTTCTTCCCCCTGCGTAGGCAGGGTGCATAAAGCAGTAAAACAAGGCGCCTTGTTTTACCTGCCTTCTTCACCGCGCGCGGCCCGCCAGGGCCGCCCGTGTGTGCCGCGTGAGCGGCACCCGCGCCAAAGAGTTTTTTTTAGGCCCGGCCGGTTAAAAATCATTTGTTCTCAATTCCCGCCCCTAACCACTTAACCACTTAACCACTTAACCACTTAATCACTTAAAAACATACCCCCCAGTCCCCAAACAGCCTTTTCTTTCTTG
>JBKHGE010000043.1:0-16638 GCA_046539845.1 Desulfonatronovibrionaceae bacterium | reverse complement strand
CGCCGCCTCCACCAATTTTTTTTTATTTCGATGGCTTGCAGACAAGCAATCCTTTCTCCTCAAAATCCCACATAGATATCCTGGTAAGTGAAATAACTGCCTCTTAATTTGATCTGCCCTGCCGGCTCGAATTTGTCCGCAACTTTCCCCTATATTTTTCGGACATAGGGAGTTTCTTTATCCTGGACTGAAACTCTTTTTCAGGCATTTTTGACTCCATTGACACACCTACCTCCCTCGACCACCTGTCCGGGAAATAGACCTGGATTTTCTTGGTTGACAGTTGTTTTTTTTACGAGTAATATTTTTATACAATCCATATATATGCACACCTTAGTCTCGAAAAAATAGACAAACAGGTTTACAGCCCTGAACGCGTACCCAAACTTCTACCCGGCAAAAAAGCGCATCTGGGCAGGTACCGGAGCAGACAGAGAGCAACAAGTTCTCTTTTGCCGGCTAAGAAATCACAGGGCCTATGTAAGGAGAGCAAATCTATGCAATACAAGTCCTATACAGTAAAAAACTTTCGAAAAATTCCGCAGCTGGAGAGACTAAACGAGGAAGTTAAACGGGATATCGAGATCGTGGCCCGGGTGTTGCCCTTTAAAGTAAACAACTTTGTCCTAGATCACTTGATCAATTGGGACAGCGTCCCGAATGATCCCATTTTTGTGCTCACTTTTCCGCAAAAGGAGATGCTTTTACCGGAACACTACCAGGAAATAGCGGAACTGGTTCAGCGTGGAGCTGACGAACAGGCCATAAACAAGGCCGCTAACCGCATCCGCCTGAGCCTGAACCCGCATCCGGCCGGGCAGCTTGAATACAATGTGCCTCATTTTAGAGGGGAATACCTGACTGGGGTGCAACATAAATACCGCCAAACCGCCCTTTACTTCCCGCGCCAGGGGCAGACCTGCCACGCCTACTGCACCTTCTGCTTCCGCTGGCCCCAGTTTGTGGGCATGTCCAAGCTGCACTTCGCAGCCCGGGAAGTGGATATGCTCATTGAATACTTACGCGAAAACCCGCAAATTACAGACCTCCTGCTCACCGGAGGCGACCCCATGGTCATGTCCGCAAACCGGCTGGCGGAGATAATCGACCCGGTTTTGAAAGCAAAGCTCCCCTACCTGCGCCGCATCCGCATCGGGACCAAGTCTCTGGCCTACTGGCCGTTTCGCTTTCTGACCGACAAGGACTCCGGGGACCTTTTGCGACTCTTGGAACGGGTAACTGACTCCGGGATGCATCTGGCGGTGATGGCCCATTTCGTCCATCCCAACGAATTCGCCTCCGAGCATGTGCGCCGAGCTCTGCATAAGGTGCACGACACCGGGGCGGAGATACGCACACAGTCCCCTGTCCTGCGGAACATAAACGACGACTCCGAGGCCTGGAAGCGTTTGTGGGACATTCAGGTGGACCACGGCTGCGTACCTTATTATATGTTCATTGCCCGCAATACCGGAGCCGGACACTATTTCAACATCCCCCTGGTCAGGGCCTGGGAAATCTTTCGTGAGGCATATCAGAAGACAAGCGGCCTGTGCCGCACCGTGCGCGGGCCGGTCATGTCCACAAATCCGGGCAAAATTCAAATCCTGGGCGTAACCGAAATCCAAGGGCAAAAAGTCTATCAGCTGCGCTTTTTGCAAGGCCGCAATCCGGACTGGGTGCACAGGCCGTTTTTCGCAGAATTTGATCCCTCGGCCACCTGGATCAACCACCTCAAGCCGGCATTCGGAGAAGAACAGTTCTTTTTTGAATCCGAGCTGGAGCAGACCCTGCAGGCAGCAGAAAGCGACGACGGACCGTTTTAAGCATGCAAAAGAATGAGGGGGCGGCAAAACGAAAAGAGCGCAAGGGTTACCAAGGGGCTGATACCTTTGGCGCTGATCCTCTTTATTTGCGCTTATTCACGCAATTCGCGGACCTGCCCTTCTTTTTCGCCCGCTAATAACGCTTATTTACACTAATACTCTTTCTTCATCATTCGAAAGAGCATTCAGCAAAACACCGGATCATCTCATTGCCCGGGGCATGGGCGCGGCCACTACCTCCCCTTTGACCTTGATCTCGTCCTGGGCATAAATTTCCACTTCCACCACTATTTTGCTTTTTTTTCTCTCCTTGAGCCTGCCCCTGAGTTCCAGTTCCGGACCCAGGGGGGTGGGTTTGAGGAAATAGATATGCAAAGCAGCGGTAACATAGCGCGGAAGCGTGTTTGCAGCGCCTTCCCCCGCTTCTTCCGCTGCAGCGGCCGCAGCCGTGCCCACACCGTGGCAGTCCACAAGCGAGGCGAGCAATCCCCCGTAAACATACCCGGGGATGGCGATATGGTAAAAGCGGGGTGTAAAACGGGCCACAGCCTCCCTGCCGTCCCACACGCTCTTTATCCCCAATCCTTCGGGATTCAGACGCCCGCAGCCGTAGCAATGACACAACTCATCCGCATACTGGTGCTGAATCGGTTTCTTTTGCATTTCATCTCTCCTTTTCAACCTACCCCGGATACTGGAGACAAAAAAACCCGCTTAAAAACTGCGGGTTTTTAGACTTGTGTCCGGGAAGAGATTTAAATCAACCCGTGTTCCTTAAGGACGCTCTTAAGGGCCTCTTTGTTCTCTGCAGCCAGCTCGACCAAAGGAAGCCGAAACTCGAGCGGACACTTGCCCATAAGATGGACCGCGGTCTTGACCGGAATAGGATTGGTTTCCAGAAACATGGCCCGACACAGGGGAGCCATCTGATAATGTAGATCCCGGGCCCGATCAAGGTCTCCTTTATCAAACGCAGAGCACATCTTGCTCATCATGGACGGAACTATATTGGAAGTGACTGAAATGACACCTTGACCGCCAACGGAGAGCAAAGGAAGCACGGTAAAATCGTCCCCAGAAAGCACACAAAAATCCGGACCCGCAAACTCCACCACTTCCGATATCTGTTTCAGATCGGCCGAGGCTTCCTTGGTCCCGATGACTTCCGGGACCTCTTGAAAGAGCCTAGCCATAGTCCGGGGCAAAACATTCAGCGCAGTGCGGCCGGGCACATTGTATACGAACATAGGAATGTGCACCTCTTTGGCTATGGCCTTAAAATGGGCAACAACCCCTCCCTGAGTAGGCTTGTTGTAGTAAGGGGTGATCATAAGGGCGGCGTCCGCACCGGCATCCCGGGCGTGCCCGGCCAGGTCAATGGCCTCAGCCGTGGCGTTGGACCCGGCTCCGGCCACTACCGGGACCCGGCTTTTAGCCTGATCCACACAGATGCTGATGGCCTTTTTGTGTTCACCGTGATCGAGAGTGGCCGACTCTCCCGTGGTCCCGCACGGGACTAGGCCGTCAATCCCCTGTTCAATCTGCCACTCGATAAAATTACGATAGGTCTCTTCGTCTATTCGTCCGTCCTTGAAAGGAGTTATCAAGGCGCTGTATGCTCCCTTAAACTGCATAATCTCCTCCTTGGGTTAAAATTCTCTTTCCCAGATGCCGGTAAACGCATCTGAAAACAACGGTCCCGGGCAAAAATCTGCAATCAGGACAAGTATCCTGTCGGAGACACTACCCGCCCTCTACGGCCTAGCCAGACCGAATCTCTCCACTTCCGTCTCCCCGCGAAAGACAAGCCTGGCCGGTCCGGAAAGAAAGACCCGGTCCTCCTCCAGAAGTATGCCTAGCCTCTCCCCGCCGGAAGTGGTCACCTCGACCTCCTCCCCGCAGAGGCCCAGGTTGCGGGCCACTACCACAGCAGCCGCCGCGCCGGTGCCGCAGGCATATGTCTCCTCCTCTACGCCCCGCTCATAGGTGCGTAAAAGGATCCGGCCGCTGTCCATCGACTGGACAAAATTCACATTCGCACCGGCCGGGGCAAAATAGTCATGATTACGTATCCTGCGCCCGAGAGCATAAACATCCACGGATTGCACTTCCCGGCTGATCACAACCGCATGCGGCACCCCGGTATTGGTGAAATACACGCTCAACCGCTCCCCTCCGTCCAAAGCGGGGAGATCTATCCCGGTTTGGACCTCTTTGACCGCGGTCAATTGGACCCGGACCCGGTCCCGGTCCAGGACCTGGGCCGCCACCGGACCGGCATCTGTGCCGAACACGTGTTCTGCTTCGGCCAGACCAAGCATGTATGCCAACCGGGCGGCGCAACGGGAACCGTTCCCGCACATCTCCGCCCGGGATCCGTCGGAATTGAAAAAATCCCACTCATAATCCACTTCAGGTCCGGACGGTGGATTCAGAAATATCATTCCATCCGCACCAACAGCAAACGCCCTTGGACAAAGGCGCTTTGCCCACTCGGACATTTTGTCTGCAGGCAGACACAGCTCTCGATTATCAAAGAGAATAAAGTCGTTTCCGCTGCCCTGCATTTTGTAAAAAACTACACTGCGGCCTGTGAATAGGTGCATTCAATTCCCTTTATCTGGTTTTCCGGTCAGGATGTCCAGTATTTCCTTGTCCCTTTTGTATTTTCCGCGCAATGGAAGCGCATCAAACTCGACTGTCTCGTTTTTGACCCATGTATGCTCGCCTGACCTCCCGGTCAGAGAATAAAAACGAATTACACTTACTGCCGTTCCTCGAGGATAAGGCCTTACCCACAGGGTTTGACCGTTGTCCTTCACCCGGCCGCGCATCCCTGCGCCCGGGCCTCCGCCCAGAAACACATCCGGAGAAAAATCCTGGTCGCTGAAAAGGGCGTTCTCCTCTTTTGCCCCCAGCGAGGACACAGCAACAACAAGGACCACCTCCGGGTCTTTGCGCAGTCTTTCTATGGTTTTCTGCATCCCTATTCTGGACTGCTCCCCGGCTTCTCGCGGCAAAAGCAAAAAACCGATCCGGCCCGCAGCAGTATCCGCAAATAATGTTTTGGCCTCAGCGGTAGAAAAAGAAAGGGCGCCGTCCTGAATGTCCTCAGGGATATGCTCAATCGAGAGGGGAAAGCTCAAGTCGTAATCCAGCCTGGAGTAAACGCGGTTCAAAAGAGCAACGCGTTCAGGACTCGGGGACTCGGCCCGATCCGGATTTTTATATTCATACGGCCCTCGGATCCACACACCTGCTTCTTCCTCGGCCCGGTTTTTTTTCATTAAAGTGGCCCTCCGGGCCAACCCGCCAATGGTCTTACCGCCTCAGGTGGGACAAGCCCGGATCTTTCCGAACGAGTTGGCCGTATAATAAATCTCTAAATCGGCCTTTCCGGCATAGACCAAAAACGGAAACAGCAATATACAGAGAGAAAACAGGAAAAAGAGACGGCGCATTAACTATTCAGATATTCGCGCAATTCTTTGCCCACCCGAAAAAAAGGCAGTCTCTTGGATTTGACGTCCACCTTTTCCCCGGTACGCGGATTGCGCCCAACATAGCCCTCATACTCCTTGATCTTGAAACTTCCAAAACCCCGGATTTCGATGCGGTCGCCGTTTTTGAGGGCCTCTTTCATGGACTCGAAAAAGGTATTCACCACCTTGGCCGCATCCTCATGGGCCATATCCCTCTCCTCAGCCAATAGTCGGATCAATTCGCTCTTGTTCATTTTCTCCCTCGTTGCCGTGACACTAAATTGCCTATATTCAAGACTTATTTGCCTGAAAGAGCGGTAAAAGGTCAAGGAGTTCTTTAATATACATTATCATTTCCCAAGCTCAGCACCGGGGCCCGGTCCAGGTCCTCAGCCCTGGCCCCGCGCAATGCAAGGATACGATCGGCTATGGTTCGGATGTCTTTGGACGCCCGGGAATCGGGGTAGTTTTTTATAAACGCCCTTTGGTCCCGAACCGCCAGAGGGAGATTGGGATCGTTGTGCACCGCACCCAAAAAACTGCAGGTCACTCCCAGAAACTTCTCACTGGCCACCTTCATGCGTTCGAATCCGAGTTTGGCCTCGCGATCCGAATCGACCATATTCACCAACAGATAAAAATGCCTGAGGCCGTATTTACTGCTCAAGACCTTGATCAAGGCATAACTGTCAGTAAGGGAAGTGGGCTCCGGGGTGATGACTACTATCCGCTCATGCGTCATCCGGGCAAAGGAAAGGACCGAATTGTTTATGCCCGCGCCCAGATCCAAAAGCAAAAATTCGTAGGCGCTGAAAAGGCGGTTCAGTTTTTCCAGAAGCACGCCCTGTAAGTCCTCGTCCAGCTCCACCAGCTCCGGGACTCCGGATGCCGCCGGCAAAAGATCCAGACCGTTCTTTTCCAGACTTAAAACAATCTCCCCGGGGTCGGCCTCACCCTGCAAAAGGTCCTGCATGTTCTTCTCCGGGGATATACCCAAAAGCACATCCAGATTGGCCAGGCCCAGATCACAGTCCATAAGGATGGCTGACTTGTAATTCGCATACAGGGCATAGGCCAGATTCAGGCACAGATTGGTCTTGCCCACGCCGCCCTTGCCGCTCATAACGGACAGACTGTAGGTATTGTATTTCTTCATGGTCTCCTGCTGACTTCTCCGGGTCGCAGCCACTCTTTCGACAGGACTGCGGCCTGTTAGATTAATCCGCCCGGCAGCACGGCTCCCGCCCCTTTATCAGCCGGAAAACAGAAACTTTTTCTCTTCGCGGCCGACCACGGCCGCGTCTTTTGTTCTCAGTCCGGTGAGCACCGCTATCTCCACCCGGTTCTTGCCCATTTCCTTGGCCAGATACAAAGCCTTGTCCGCGGCCTCGAACAAGGTCTTCCAATCTGTTTCACCAACCCCGCGATAAGTGACCGCACCAAAGGAGGCGGTAAAGGTAACATCCTTTTCAGTCCGGTCGCATCTGAGTACGGAATTCGAAATCCTCTCCCGGAGCCTTTGCAGTATTTTTTCCGACTGCCGCTTGCCGGAACCGGACAGAATTAACGCGAACTCCTCGCCTCCTATCCGGGCGGCCACATCCGTAGCCCTGAGTTCACTACTTATTGTCCCGGCCAGTTCACGCAGAACCCGGTCCCCGACCGAATGTCCGAAGGTATCGTTTATATCCTTGAAATCGTCCACATCCAGAATGACCAATGTCACGGGTACTCTGAACTCCCGGCCCAGCTCCATCTCCCGGTCCAAAACCCGCTCAAAAAAACGCCGATTCCTGAGTCCGGTCAGATAATCGCGGTCCCGCTCCTGAATCAGCCGCTTTAGAATCCGACTGAAACGATCCAAGGCGGGAAAATCCCTAGAGAGGGACACTGGCACCCATCTGTCCGCCAGCTCATGGGCCTTTAAAAAACGATGCATTTCCTCTTCGGAAAGACCGTGGACCAGACGGATGAGAGCGACCGACCCGCCGGTCTCAGAGCCGTCTGCCGGGACAGCCGAGCGGATGATGGCCTCCAGTTCAGACAACTCAGAGAACATCCTCTGTTCGTTCACGCCGTACGTGGACAAGATCTTATCCGGCATGACTCGCCATCAGATAGCTGCGCATGAACAAATCAATATCTCCGTCCAGGACCGCATCCACATTGCCGCTCTCCGCACCAGTACGATGGTCCTTGACCAGGCGATAGGGCTGGAGGGTATAGGTCCTGATCTGGCTTCCCCAGGCAATGGCTTCCTTACTTTCATATTCGGACTGCTTTTCCTGCTCCCTTTTCTGGACTTCTATGTCGTAGAGTTTGGCCTTCAAAAGCTTCAAAGCAGCCTCCTTGTTCCTGCTCTGGGAACGTTCGTTCTGGCATTGGGCGACCATTCCAGTGGGAATATGAGTGATGCGTATGGCGGAGCTGGTCTTGTTCACATGCTGCCCCCCCGGCCCGCTTGAGCGATACACATCCACACGCAGGTCCTCGTCGCGGACCTCTATCTCGATACCCTCGCTCGCCTGCGGATATATATCCACCGAGGCAAAGGAAGTATGCCTGCGCCCGGAAGTATCGAACGGGGAGATGCGAATAAGACGGTGTATACCCTTTTCCCCCTTCAAAAGACCGTAACAGAAGGCGCCTGTGATCTGCAAAACCACGCTCTTGAGCCCGGCCTCGTCTCCGGGGAGGTAATCCAGATACTCGACTTTAAGATCCTGCCTCTCCGCCCAACGCTTGTACATGCGCAGAAGCATCTCCGCCCAGTCCTGAGCCTCGGTCCCGCCGGCACCCGGATGTATCTCCAGAATAGCCGGTGCCTTGTCCTCGGGGCCGGACAGAAAGACTTCGATTTCGGCCCGCTCCAAAGCCCGACTCAGGAGAAGGAGATTATCCTCAAGCGCCTGCAGGACCTCCTCGCTGTGATCCTGCTCGGCAAAATCCAGCCATTCCCGCAGGTCCTGTTCAGCGCTCTTCAGGCTCTCCAGCTTGTGCACTGATTCATCCAGCTGGCTCTTTTCCTGCAGTACAGGAGTCAAGGCCTCGGGATTGTCCCAGGCCCCGGGACGGGCAAGTATACTCTCTATCTCCTGCAGCCTTTCCTTCTTCCCGCCCAGGTCAAAGCCGCCCCCAGAAGGATTCAAATCTGGTCAAGAGTTCCTCGGCCCGGTTCCTCAAATCTGCTAATTGTAACATATACCGCTGTAATTATTTTATTTATTTTTATACCGTACATCAGCCCCGGCTGGATACGGCTGAGAAATCCCTTTTTTGCCTCTTTCCCCGCAAAAGACCATACAGCAATAGCAAAGCAGCTGCTGTAAACCAAAAACAATGCACCGCTGAATAATGGCGGCTGAAAAAGGTCCGGGAATCGGAGGCAGACACCTCTGCATGGAGAAATCCGGCCTGAAACAAACCGCTTTCTTCCAGGATCCGGCCAGCCGGGGAAATAAACGCCGATATTCCAGTGTTAGTGGCCCGGGCCAGGTACCTACCCTGCTCCACCGCCCGCATAACAGCCATGTGCAAATGCTGCCTTGGAGCGGATGTCCGGCCGAACCAAGCGTCATTGCTCAAATTGACCAACAGATTAGCCCCAGCCTCGACCTCGTCTTGCACCTGCCCGGAATATATGATTTCATAGCAGATGAGCATCCCCAAGGCAAGAGAATCGGTTTGCAGTGGGCGCGGGGCTCCGCCCGGAGAAAAATCCTTGGCCCCGTGCACCAGCTTGTCCAGAAAGGGGAAAATATTCTTCAGCGGCACATATTCCCCAAAGGGGACCAGGCGCATTTTATCGTAGGCATCCTCTATTTCTCCTTCGGAATTAAAGAAAAAGGCCCGGTTGAACAATTGGTAATCCTCACCGGAATCCAGCATTTCATAACCTGGGGCCCCTAGCACAAGAGACAAGTCATTCTTGCGGACAAAACCACGCAAATTGCTGCTGTAATCATTTACCTCCTGGACATAAAAAGGCATGGCTGTCTCCGGCCAGATGACCAAGTCAAAATCTCCGGTCTCCAGACCGCTGGATGTCAGGGACTTATATTTCTCCAATGTGTCCAGTTTGTATTCATCACTCCATTTTTTGCTCTGATCCACATTCCCCTGAACCAAAAGCAAAGAGACCTCTTTTAAGGAACTGGGGTCATCCCGGAAAAGGCCGGGGATAAGCAAGACCAGGACCAAGGCGACAGCGGCCGTAATTGTCCCCCGTTTCGGAAGGCTCAACCACAGAGCCAGACAGGCCGCTGAGGCGGACAGCCCCACCTCGCCCACCCATCCCGCGGCCTGAACAGACTCCGGCCAGCCGGCAAAAGCCCCACCCATATTCAGCCAGGGGAAACCCCCGAAAAGCCACTGCCGTAGGTATTCCAGGCCCGCCCACACACTGCCGGCAAATATTCCCAGCCAAACCGGGGACAAACCGTCCCGCATCCAGCGAACAAAAGCCGCATAAACCGAGGTAAACACAGCCACATACATAGCCAGCAGTACTGCGGCCGGAACGGCCAAAAACCACTGCAGATGACCGTAGTAATGCACAGGCACCACCACCCAATACAACCCGGCCAGGCAGCCGCAAACCGCCGGAAAAAAAACCCGGCTTGAGGCCTGCTTTACCCCTTCGGATACAAGCAGGACCCGATTGACGACTATCAAATACAAAAATATAAACGGGGGGAAATAAAAGACAGGATTGGCAAATCCGAAGAACACGCCAGCCGCGGCCGCGATCCCGGAGATGAACAAAGTGGGGTTCATGGCAGTTCCTGGGAGGGCAACGTCCTGATAAGCAAAGATTTTATCTGCTTGGCATCCGCTTCCTGGACTTTAAACAAATAACAGCCGTCGCGCACTTCCTCGTCTACCTCCGGCACCCGGCCCACCAAACCACAGACATATCCGCCCACGGTCTCCACCTGCTCAGAGTCGAGTTCTATGCCCGCCCGCTCCGCAAGCTCCTCAAGGCTTGTCCTTCCAAAAGCGACAACTGTTCCATCCTCTTGGATCTCGATTTCATCCTGCTTGGGAGGATCGTATTCATCCTCGATCTCTCCGACGATTTCCTCCAGGACATCTTCCAGGGTCAAAATGCCAGAAGTCCCGCCGTACTCATCCAAGACAATAGCCATATGAATCTTATTGTTCTGAAAATCGACCAGGATCTGTTTTATATTCTTGGTATCCGGGACAAAAAAAGGTGGACGCATAATATCCTCCACCCCGGCTTTTGCGGCCTCGCCTTCCAGCAAATGACTCAAGAGGTCCTTGGCGTGAATGATGCCCACGATATGATCCCGGTTCTCCCGATAAATAGGAATACGCGAATGCCCGCTCTCAATAATGACCTGAACCACTTCCCTGAGGGAATTTCCCGCTTCTGCACAGACCAAATCGGTCCGCGGGATCATGATCTCACTGGCCTGCTTTTGTCCAAGCTGAAGGACATTCAAAAGCATGGCCACTTCGTCGGCCTTGAGCTCACCCTCGTCCTTGGCCTCCAGAATGATCTCCTCCAGGGGCAGATCGCATTTCTGACCGAATATGCGCCGCAAAAAGGACCAAAATCTACTGTCTGAACTATCCTCCAACCCCGTCCTCCTAAAAATATTGATCGATGAACTAAACTCTACTGCACTCCCGGCTATGTCCGCACCCCGAAACTCAGCCCAGCTTTTTCCCTGTATGGTAGGCCTGTATCCGGCAAATACAGGGGACAAACAAAAAACCACATACCCCTAAAGTATAATCGTAAATAAACAAACAATGGAACGCAACCGCGCAGCATCCGGGCTTTACAAAACTCAGCCCGTCCCCTTCTCGCGGTACAGCTGGAGATGACGCTGAAAAACCCAATTTCCTAGGTCCTCCACTCCCTGAGCCGAGTCAACCTCCCCCCATTGCAACAGGCGATGCTTTTTACTTTTTACCCGGCCACTGCGAACGAACTCCAGACTCACGGAAAAGAAATCCTGTTCGTATTCCACATGACTATACTTTATCCTTGCAACCAAAACAAAGCGTTCCACGCCGTGGTTCCCGTCTGAAAGAGACATGTATACAAAGAGGTACGGATAGGTCTCGCGTATCTTCTCTACTACAGAAGCAGCCTCGCGGGGCAGCCTGAGACGTGCGCCACCGGCCGATATATCCATAAGCCCGACCCACAAAAGCCCTTGTTTTTTCCCTTCCAGCCTGGCCACTGGCCTGCCCCAAAAGTCCATGCGAGACTCAAAACCAGAATCGTCTCCCCTGACTGCCTGCCATACGGCCAGCCCATACACCCATCGGGCCGGGGGCTCTATACGTAGATGTCTTCTCTTCTGGCCCAGAAAGAGGCTCTGGGGATAGGTAAGACGGAGCATGCGCACGCCTTGCATATCCTCAAACCCGATTATCGGGGAATAAAAAGAATAGAAAAGGAAATTCCGGCTGTCCAGGCCGATACGAAAATTACATTCCAGCTGCTTGGTCAGCCACTTCGGGGTGGGCTGGACAAAATACGGGGGCTCAAGAACAATTTCCCCTTGTTCAGCCTTGTAAATGGCACAGTCAAAGGGACGGTTTTTCCGGCTGAACCTGGCCATTACTTTACTGCGCTGGACAACGGCCTGATCGATTATGGAAGACACTGTCTCCGCCCCGGTAATCTCCCCGAAAAAGAGCTTCTGCTCACTGCGGGAGACAAAAAAGCGTTTATAAATAACATAGCCCAAAACAGCGGCCAGGATGGCGGCCAAAGTCAACAAAGCGACGGCTATAACCTGAGGAGTGGCCCCAGAGGATTCGAAACCCCTGTATACCTGCCCAAAAAGTTGGCGGGAGTTCTGAGCAAAAATAAGGTCGTTTATTCCCATAAATCAGCCGGAGTTACCGCTTCTCTCGTGGACAAACACCTCCTCGCCCGGCGAAATAAGCGCTTGCAGATAATCAATCCGTTTCTTTATTTCCTCTTTTTGCTCCCGATCATCTTCCAGGGCCAAGAGGCCTTCCCAGTCCCGAATCAAAAATACCACCCAGCCGCGTTTGGAATCCATCTCCCTGGCCATTTGCAGAAATCGTTTTGCCAGCTCCCTATTGCCTTGATTCAAGGCCCTGTCCGCGGCTTTGCGGGCATACACGGAAACATACAAAGGATCAGACTCTTTCTGCAGGATCTTTTCCATTTTCTGCAGCTCCTCAAGCCGGGCTGAATATTCCCTGCTTTTCAGACTCGAGACAGGATGACCGCTGTCATCCAGAACCCGGGGGCAGCTCTGCCCGGTTTTTTGTAGATCCCTGGCCTTTTGCAAGAGCCCGGGATCACTCCCTCCGGCATACTTGAGCAGGCGATGAGCCAGAACATAATTGCGGGCCGCGGAGCAGAAATCATCCTGGCTTATGAAATTGTCCACGCTCATGCGAAAGGCCGCCTCGGCCTCCCCCCACCATCCGCGGAGGAAGAGAGTGACGAATTCCTGGCGCTGCATCGGGGCCCGGCCGATATTTTCCGGCACCGGATACGGCTCCTGGCTTCCGCCAATGCATGCGGAAAAAACAAAAAAAACTCCGGCGAGCAAAAAACACGCCCTTCCGCGACCGGAAAATAAGGATTCGTAAATCTTGCTATGCATAATACCCCCATGATTCGCCGCCGGGTCCGCTTTTAAGCCCCCTGATCCGCAACGCCTGAATTATCTTCATCTTTACTCCCGCCCGGCCCTGGGCAGCGGCGACATCCAGCGGGAATCTAGCCGACTACGGGTCCGGATAGCTGAGTTCCGGATCCAGACCCTTTTTATCCATAAAGATCCAGCTTTGGCGCATGTCCTGCAAAAGATCGCTGCCCAATCGTATGGTATATTCGGTCTGCTGACGCATGCGGTACAGATCCTTGCTCGTACGGCGGATGTCCTCACTTATCTGCTGGATATTGTCCAGGGTGGGGGAGACATCCTCCCTTATGCCCTTAAACTCCTGTACGAGTTCCCGGGAATCCTTGGTTATGCCCAAAAACTCCTCCTCAATGGGACCCAGGTCTGCGACCCGGGCCGTGGCGTTGTTTGCCAGCCCCTCCATACTGAGCATGAGCGAATCTATGCGGGTCAGCATGGTGTCGATCTTTTCCACTGGTCGGGGATCCTCGGTCATATAATATAAGAGTCCTTCGTTTTCTCTTATCCTGTTGGTTATGTCCTGCATATTGGTCAGAACCGTCTGCATACTCCCCTCCGGATCCAGGAATTGATCGGTTATATTGCGCACGTTGCCCACTATAACTTTCAAATCCTCCAAAACTGGGTCGAGTTCAGCCAAAAGCTCTTTCACTCCGGCTATCTTGCTCAAAGTAATGCTTGCCCCGGGCTCCAGCTTAGCGGTATCACGGGATCCGGGGACCACTTTGAGGTAGCTGTTCCCTATCACTCCTTCCTGATCCAGGATAATCCGGGTATCCTCCCGGAACCACTTATGGTACCTGGCCAGGATACGAATCCTTATTTGCACTGAGTCCACGCTGGCCAATTCCACTTCTTCCACCTGGCCCACCTTAAACCCGGAAAGGCGGACCGGGATTCCCCGTTCGATGTTCTCACCAGTGGAGCTGAGGATTACAAAATCAATGCGCTCGGCAAATATATCCTTTTTTACGCCTACATAGACGAAAACAGCGACTACACAAGCCAAAACGCCCAGGACAAAGACCCCGACCTTGAACTCCTTTTTTCTGAAATCATCCATATCAATCCCGGTTTATGTCTCGAACTTCAAAACCCCGCCTCTCAAATTCCCGGATGCTCTCTTCCTCAACCGGGACCCACAATTGTATTCTGCTATCGATCTTATGCAGACAGTCAAGAAAAAAATCCACCTCCCACATCCTGGGCCAATCCACATACACCGCCCGATTTCCACTGGCCGCGGACCGTAGCAGATAGCCGGCCAAAAGCTGTTTACGGCTTAGCTGATACTTGGGCGCAGTTAAGACGTCGCTTAGCTCCAGGGCCTTAAACCAAAGCTCCATCTTTTTCAAAGCCGCGGTCAGGGAAACGTTTTTATGATACAGCAGGGGCAAGGTGATATTCTCGGCCAGGTTGATATTGGAAACAAACGGGGCCAGGCGATCACTTATTATCCCTGTATGCCCCTGGGACTGGCTGATGGAATGAATAAGCAGATTCTCCCGGCCATGATAGCTGAACACCAGGGCCAAATGCGAATCAAAACCTAGCAAATCATGCGCCTGCATCAGAATATACCAAAAATGAGCTCTATTATTATAAGCAGGACAATTATGTTTATCATGCCCTGTATCAGCTGGATGGGCACCTCGGTGATAGAGGAACGCACCTCCATCCCCTTTTGCAGGGCGACCAGGACTATAGCCAGGGCCATGAGCGCTGGCTTTAACAAAAGGATAATAAAGTCGGAGGCGTTGAGTGCGGAGACGATCTGGTTGATATAGCTGTCAAAGGTGATATTTTGTCCGAAGCCTAGGACCAGATACCCTCCGACCAAGGCAACCGCGCAAAAAATAAAGGTCAGACAGGGCCCACAGATCAGAAAGGAGGTTATCCGGGGCAGATGGACATAGTCCAGTATGTCTATATCCATAAAGTTCAGAGCATCGAACTCGTGATTTATCTTCATCAGGGCCACCTCGGAAATGACCGCGGTCGCGGAACGGAGCAGGATTATTAGGGTACAGACAATCGGCCCCACTTCCTGGGCCACGATATACACCAGAAACTCTCCCACCCGATCGTAGGCGTTCAGACTGGTCAAAAAGGAAAGCAGGTACTTGACCAGGATGGAACCGATGACCAAAGCGGATATACAGACCAAAAAGATCGCCTGCACTCCAGTAAAATATACCTGCCGAACAAAGACGCGGAATACGGCGTGGTTGAATAGGGAAAAGCGTGTAGCCGCGCCCAGAGCCTGCAAGAGCAGATGCAGGATCATCCGCCAGGAAGCCAGTCGGTTCAAAACACTGCGGCCTATTATATGCACAAAAATATCAGACATGCCCTTTCCGATTTAAATTGCGGATAAACCCCCATACAACGGCAAGGGAACAAAAAGCAAAGGGAATTGTCGGCCTTTGGATTGTGATTAAGTGATTATGTGTTAAGTTTTAAGTGGTTAAGAAACACATCCCAGATATTTTTCCAGCACCTCCAGACACACAGGCATGTTGGCCCGGCCGAAACCGATGCGGAAATGAGCTGCATATTCCCGGCCATAGACTGACCCGGGAAGGAGAAGAACCCCGGTTTCTTGGACCAGGTCCCGGCAAAAGGAATCCGACTCTTCGGAAACCAGGCGGGGAAAAGCAATCGGACCGGCACTGGGCGGGAGCCATTCAAAAAGATCCTCATGCCTGGCAAAAAAATCCTTTAAAAGGGCAAGGTTGGAGCGGATTATCTCCAGATTCTTCTCCGCAATCGCCCCGGCGTTTTTCAGGGCCACCTTGGCCAAGAACTCGCTCGGGGCACTGTTGCAAATGCTGGTATAATCCTTAAAGGCCTGCATCCGACCCAGGAGATGCTTGTCCCTGCTTACCACCCAGCCAATGCGCAGTCCGGCCAGGCCGTATGTCTTGGACATTACTCCCAGGGAAACGCCCCGGTCGTAAACAGCTGCGGCCGCGGGCAAGGGAGCCACCTCATGATCAAGGCCGCGGTAAACCTCGTCGGAAAAGAGATAGGCGCCGTGTTTTTCGCAAATAAAAACCACTTCCCGCATCTGGGAGGAGTCCATCAAGGCCCCGGTGGGATTATGCGGATTGTTGATCACCACCAGGCGGGTCTTGGAATTGGTCAACTCCCGCAGCTGATCAATATCAGCCCGCCATTCTCCGGCAAAGGAAACCGGCCATCTCCTGACTCGGCAGCCGATATTCTCCGCGATCTGAAAAAGGGATTGATAGCACGGCCACTGGACCACCACCTCGTCCCCCGGCTCAAGAAGGACATGCATGAAATTGTAAATACCTTCCTCGGCCCCGGCAAAAAGAAGTGCCCTATCGGCATCGCTCTCCCCGTGCAGGTCAGCGGCCAGGGCCCTTAACTCCGGATCCCCGGGGCTCTCGGTATAGCCGAGCCCGAGATCCAAAAACCTCTTTTCCGAGCCCGGTTCCCGGGCCAAAAGATTGCCCACGCTCAAGGATTCGCAGTCCGAGCAGCACAAAAGATACGGGGCCTTGAATTCATAGCGGTCCAGATAACGCTCCAGATCGAAAGAGGGAAACTGCATTGATTAGCCCTTTGATGAAAGATTAAGGGTGGCCCGGGTTACAATTAGTTTGGACACCAAATTAGGAGTATGGCATGTCG
>JBKHGE010000042.1:0-17016 GCA_046539845.1 Desulfonatronovibrionaceae bacterium | reverse complement strand
CAGCCTGAATTAGTGGTCACTGGTGTCCAAATAACTGTTGACCGGTACAAGGGTTTAAAAAACAAATGAACGGATAAACACGAAATACTTGTCCTGTGATCCGAGTCCCTCTCCTGAAGACAGACTTTCTGGATATCCGCTCAGTTATTGACAGATATATAATAGTAGTTAACCCTCTTTTTTATATTAAGACCTGCTGCCTGCATGAACAGGCGGCCTGGGCCAAGTATTCTGCTGAAAAATCCGGCCCCGGTTCGGTATGTATACCGGGAATATTCCGGATAAGGAGCAACCTATGGATCGAAATACCAGCTGGGGAATAGTCATATTACTCTTTTTGCTCTTGTTTGGATGGCAATATTACCAGCAAAGCACCAGTATCCGCCAGATAAGCTACACCACCTTTATAAACCAGCTCAAAAAGGAGAACATACAAAAAGTCACTGTCCAGGGAGACAAGCTTGAGGGCCGGCTCAAGCAGCCGGTTGAGGCCAAGGCCGACAAAGATGGGCCCGGTTCCGAGTACTCGCATTTTGTCACCTATCTGCCCTCTTTCGGAGACCAAAACCTCTTGAACACCCTCGAAGACAAAGGGGTGGATATCCAGACCCGGCCGGAACCCGAAAGCTCAACATGGGAATCCATTATCCTGCTTTTGCCCTTTTTATTTTTGTTTTTTATCCTCTTTGTACAGTACAAAAGGATGCAGGGGCAGGGTGGAGGTCTTTTTTCCATTGGCAAAAGCCAGGCCAGGCTTTACGACCGCAGCCAGGAAAAGACCACATTTGAAGACGTGGCCGGGGCCGAAGGCCCGAAAACAGAGCTTCAGGAAGTGGTCTCATATCTCAAAGAGCCGGAACGCATCCGATCTTTGGGTGGCAAGGTACCCAAAGGCATCATGCTGGTCGGACCGCCCGGGACCGGAAAAACCCTTCTAGCCCGGGCCGTGGCCGGAGAGGCGGACGCACCTTTTTTCTCCATCACCGGATCTGATTTCATGGAAATGTTCGTCGGGGTCGGGGCCAAGCGGGTGCGTAACCTGTTCGAAGAGGCCAAAAAAAACGCCCCGAGCATTATTTTTATTGACGAGATAGACTCCATTGGCCGCAGACGCGGTGCCGGACTCGGCGGGGGACACGATGAGCGGGAACAGACCTTGAATCAGCTTTTGGCTGAACTGGACGGATTCGAGGAAACCCAGGATGTGATCGTCATGTGCGCCACGAACAGACCAGACATACTGGACCAGGCACTTCTGCGGCCCGGACGTTTTGACCGGCGCATAATCGTGGACCTCCCGAACACCAAAGACCGCAAAGAAATACTATCGGTTTATGGCCAAAACAAAAAGTTCGATCCGGACGTGGACCTGGATCGTCTGGCCCGGGGGACACCCGGATTTTCCGGTGCGGACCTGGAGAACCTGCTCAACGAGGCCGCTATTCTGGCGGCCAGAAGAGAGATGAATTCCATAAACAACCAAATCATAGAGGAGGCCAGGGACAAAATCCTCATGGGTCTGGTCCGGGAGGGCTTGTCCATGAGCGAAGAAGAAAAAAAGATCGTGGCCTATCACGAGGCCGGACACGCAATTGTCGGGGCCAGTATGAAAAAGGCGGATCCTATACACAAGGTGTCCATCGTTCCCCGCACCCAGTCCATGGGAGTCACCCAGCAACTCCCGGAGGAGGAGAAATATATATACGAACGCGACTATCTCCTGGACCGTCTGGCGGTGATAATGGGCGGCCGGGCCGCGGAGGTCTTAGTCTTTTCCACCGCCACCAGCGGGGCGGGCAACGATCTACAGCAGGCCACGCAGATGGCTAGGCAAATGGTCTTGGAATGGGGCATGAGCGGGAGGTTCGAGCACATGGCCCTGGGAGGCAGAAAAGAGCAAATATTTTTGGGCGAGGAACTGGGAAGGCCCCGGGAATACAGTGAAAACACTGCCCGGGAAGTGGACCAGGAAGTGGAGTCTTTGCTCGACAAGGCCTACACCAGGGCGGAAAAAGTCCTCTCACAAAGACGCCAAATCCTGGACAGGCTGGCGGAAAAGCTTCTGCACGAAGAGGAGATCCCCGGAGAGGAGGTCTACAGCCTCCTCAAAGAAAAAGACCGGCAGACATAAACCCCGGCAGCATATAACTCTCCCGGCTCCCGGAGAGACGGATAAGGCATTGAAATCCATAAGGGTTATCAGAAAGCTGAATTTTTTCCACCGTGTCCTGGGGTTTTCAACCGGTCTGCTAGACAAGTTCTTTTACAACGGGCTATTAAGACTTATTCTACCGTCCCGCCCTCTCCCACCCATTTGGAAAACTCAGAAAGTGCCGCTCGGATGGGGATGGCAAAACCCAGCCCCTCGAATCTGCGGGTAAGTTCCTTTAAGGTGTTGACCCCCACCACCTGACCGGACTCGTTTACCAGGGGCCCGCCGCTGTTTCCGGGATAGATGCTGGCATCTGTCTGGATAAAGCCGTTTTTCCGGCCGGAAACAATCCCTCGGCTGACCGTATCCTTCAGCCCTTTAGGCGAGCCTATGGCGTAAACAGGCATGCTTTGGCTGATCTCTACAGCCGGCTCTATATACGGGGTCTTGTATCCATCCAGCTTTAAAAGGGCCAGATCCAGCCTCTGACTCTCGCAGACCACATGGCCCTGAAACTTGCGGCCGTCCTTGAGTTCTATCTTAAAACTCTTGTTCAAAGCGGAATTGGCCAAGGAGTACTTATAATGGGTTCTCTCTGCTTCAAAACGCTGTTTTTCGGTCCGGAACCGCTCACGGTGCTTGCGGTAATCTTTAAGCATTTTTGCGTGTCTTTGTTGATACTTTTTATATCTATTCAACAAGGCGTCTTTTCTTTTTGAATCCGAAATCCTCGCGATTCTCTGCTTAAATGCCTCGATTTCCCGTTTGTATTCCTCGATTTCCTTCTTCCGCTCCTTTAATCTAGCAGCGAATTGCTGAAAATAATTTTCCTGTTCTTCAAGCCTGTTTTTCTCCGCCGCAGTCTTGTCTTTGCTGCCGTGAATAACATGTTTGTTGGTAAGGATATGGCCGTTTTCAGTGACAAAAAATCCGGACCCGAATCCCCGGGATGAATAAATGGTTACTACCGCACGCGTGGCCTTTTGCACCTCCCCTTCAGGCGGGGCAGAATTAAAAAGGGGCTTCACCCTTCCGGAAGATTTGCCGGAAACTCTTTTTACACTGGCGTTCAAATCACTTTGATCCGGGATATCTACAAAATGCCACACACCATCCTTTGTTTTATACTTATATATCTCAGCATCCGAGGCAGCAGAAACAAAAAAAGACAAACAAAAAACTGTCGCTGACGCGAGCGCTAACTTCCGGAAGCCGGACATTTCTTTTGCCTCCGGGCTCCGTGTATGGCAATCAGCCTTGCCTGCCGCCATTTATGCCACAATTGAAGACCTCCTTTGGTTATCAAAACAGGACTTGGCCCAAAACGCCTGTATAAACTGCATGCATCTTTTCGTATACCTCAGACCAAGTATAGGACTCAAGCCTGATCTGAACCGGATTTAGATCGATATCCGGATTCTTGCTCACCCGGGCGATTTGTCACTGTATACACCCGGCCGGTCAAATCTCAAATTCGGCCTTGTCTTTGGGGTAGATCATTCCCCCTGAAGTACACGCGGGGATTAAACAAGCTCGACACTCCGCACCAAGTCCGCCAGCCAGCTCCCTTGTTCCGGACAAAGCAGTGGCTATCACCCGGCAACCGCAGGCCAGGTCTTCCAGGACGACCAAGGACGGATATTCATTGCACACCGGTCGGACTCGGCCTATGTGCTTAAGTCAAGACAAGCCAAAGCAAACAGGAGAACTGGAGGCAGAATCAATTTGTGGGCACCACCACCGGATTGCCCTGTAAATAATGGATATCAACAGGGACTCCATAGACCTGACTGATTATCTCCGGGGTAACCCCGCTTCGATCCGTGCCGGCAAAGATCCGCCCCTGTTTTATAAACAGAAATTTATCCGCAAAACGCAGGGCTGTGTTTAGGCTGTGCATGGTCAAAACAGCTGCCACCGAATGCTCCCGGACCACCTGCCGGACCAGCTTGAGTATCTCCTGCTGATTCTTCAAATCCAGGGAACTGGTGGGCTCGTCCAAAAGCAAAACAGCTGGTTCCTGGACCAGGGCCCGGGCAATATTCACCTTCTGCACCTCCCCGCCGCTCAACTGATCCAAATATCTCAAAGACATCTCCTGCATGCCCAGCTTTTTTACCGCCGCGTCCACCACCTTCAAGTCGTGCTCACTTATCTTCCATCTGATATGTGGCTTGCGGCCCATGAGTATAGCATCAAAAACGGTTATTCGACCAATCTCCGCCTTCTGGGGCACATAGCCCATTTTCCTGGCTATATCCGATCCTTCCAGGCGCCGGACATCCTCTCTCAGGACATACACACTTCCCCGTCCCGGGGTGAGGATATCGTTCATGCACTTAAGCAAAGTGGTTTTGCCCACCCCGTTCGGGCCCATGACCGCCAGAATTTCCCCACGGTCGACCTCAAAATCTATATCCTCAAGCACCGGATGGCTATTATAACTGAAGCACACGCCACAGACATTCATTTGCATATTGTCTCTCCAATCAAAAAATCACCGCTTATACCCCTTGATCAAAAGATAGATAAACACCGGGGCACCCAGAAACGCGGTCAGAATGGAAACCGGTAAGACAGTCGGGGCCAGCATGAGCCTGGCTGCGGTATCAGAGGCCAGAAGGAGGAGTCCGCCGACCAGGATGGAGGCCGGGAGCAGGAATCGATGATCGTCTCCGATAATGCGGCGGACAATATGCGGACAAACCAGACCGACAAACCCGATGACCCCCAAAAAAGAAATGACCACTGCGGTGATAAGACTGGCCGTGAGCATGCCGGTCAAGCGGACCCTTTTCACCGGCACGCCCAGGCTCTTGGCTGTCTCGTCCCCGGCGTCCATCGCGTTGTAGTTCCAGCGGTTGATAAAGA
This sequence comes from Desulfonatronovibrionaceae bacterium, assembly GCA_046539845.1. Taxonomy (GTDB): domain Bacteria; phylum Desulfobacterota; class Desulfovibrionia; order Desulfovibrionales; family Desulfonatronovibrionaceae; genus CAYNNQ01. The sequence continues at coordinate 11,993 of JBKHGE010000042.1, read as the reverse complement.
AATATAGGCTGGAAATCGCGGTCACCCCGGCCATTATGCTCAGCTCATTCCAATCCGCGCGGCCCACGTCACCAAAAGTCCAGAAAACCATAGCCGCCAGCTGTACGTCATCGGCAAAGTACTGCAAAAACATAGTCGCAGCAGTAAAAAGGGCCCCCAGGGCCACTCCGGCCAGGATCATGACCTCGGGCGAGGCCCCGCGGATGCGGGCAATACCCATGATCACCCCGGTGGCCGCCAAGCAAAAGGCAAAGGCAAAAAACGTGGTCAGATACGGACTGTTCAGGATGACTGCATCAGTCCCGGTGCTGCCCATCTGACCGGCCCCGAAGAAAATGACCGAAAGAGCGGCCCCGAACGCTGCCGCATGGGAGATGCCCAGGGTAAATGGCGAACCCAAGGGGTTGCGCAGGATGGACTGCATGACCGCCCCGGCTATAGACAAGGCCGCCCCGGCCACTATAGCAGTCAGGGCCTGAGGCAGCCTAATACCCCAGATTATGGTCGCCTCCTGGATCTGTCCGCCCGGGACGAAAAACGTCTTTATCACCTCTGGGAAAGGTATGTACACAGCGCCCAGAGAAACACTCAATACCAGCAAAAAAGCCAGAGCCAAGAGGCAGACCAGGACAAAAAACGCCTTACGGCCGACATAGCGGCTGTATTCAGCCGGGACAGTACCGTCTTTGAAATGCATCAATTCCTCGTATCAATGGGCTCGAATGCCTGCTCGCCGAAAACAGTATTCATGTCCGCGAACACCTCCTCGCCCACCAGAAAGGAGTAGATACGATCCGCCTCCTCTTTGGGGTCAATGTCCTGGAAGCGCTTTGGATACAGGACTTTGCCCACAAAATAGGCATCAGCGAGAATAGAGCCGAAGTTTTGCGCATACCAGTTGTAGGGCAGGACTGCATATACCCGATTGTCTTTTACAGCCGAAAGGCGCTGATAGGCGGGGTCATGGCGCAGCTGATACAGGGCGCTGGCTTCCCCCCTGTTTTGAATGGTGGACAGGTCCAGAAACAACACCTCGGGGTCCCACTCCACTATCTTCTCTTTAGCCACGTCAGTATGGCCGGGGACATCCCCCCGGCCCTCGCTGCCCCCCCGGACCACGCTCCGGGCGTTGGTGAATACAAAAGGCGGATATTCCGGCTCGGTGGACTGAAAACCGTGCGGTCCTTTAAAGGCAATCCCGCCCACAAAACAGGTCTTTTTCTCCTCTTCTGGGACATCCGAAGTTTGCCGCTTAAGCCTTTCTATCTCGTTCTCAAAAAAGTCCACCACCTCGTTGGCCCGCTCCTTTCGGTTCAGGATGCGGCCAAAGGTACGCAGGGTATTGTACAGCTGATCCCGGTAGCGGACAAAGGTGCCGTAATTCATGGCTACGACCGGGATCTTCGTTTTTTCCTGCAGCTCGGCTGGATCATGGCCCATCTTCGGGTAGGTCTTGAGAATCACATCCGGCTGTGTCTTTAGACCGAGAATCAGCTCCGGATTGTCGAATCCGCGGAACTGTCCGAATATGGGCTTCTCTTGAAACTGAGGATTGGCCAGGGCATAGGGCCGGGCATCAAACTCGGTTTCCCTGGTCTCGATATCGTCCACGGCCACGACCATATCCTGGGCGTCAAGATAAGTGACCAACCGCAAACACCCCGGGCCGGAGCAGACAATATGCTCCACATCCGCAGGCACGCGGACTGTCCTGCCGGTGTCATCTTCTATGTGCTCAAAACCGGCTTCAGAGTCATCCTCAGACCTGCTGTCTTCAGCTTCCCCACAGGCGGCGAAGAGGAAAACCAGTACAAGGATCAACACCAGATTCAAACTACTCTTAATCTGCATAGCCACTCCTTATTATGACTGACTACTCGCCCTTGACCCCCACTGAGGCTAGAGCGGAAAACGCCCCAACTCTAACCTACATATAAATACACTTAGGACTTGAACAGCCGGCTGTGATATTTTGATATCTTTCAGCTGTCAGCTAAGGACTAAAATCTCAAATTAGTGTTACTGGTAACCTTTTTCCCTTTGAATATCAACATAAAATTCGTAAAACTCGAGAATAAATAGTCATAGAAAAGTGACACGAAAAACAAGGGGAAAAACAAAGCATCATCCAGAGTTAACCAGCCGGATTTAAAAAATAAAATACAGGGCTTGAAAATTTCTTTAAGATGAATATACCCTGCTCCTTTGTGCACGTAACTGTTCGATCTGGATGGACAACAAAGGCCGTTTCCACCGGCAGACAGGCACCGCTGGATTCGGATCTGGCAGATATAGGCCGCCCGGATTGAGGATAAATATAATCTTTTAAAGAGGGAACACATGAGTACATCCATCCCCATATCCAAACAGGGATTTGCCAAATTAAAACAGGAGCTGGAGGAGCTCAAAAAACAGAGGCCGGAAATCACCCAGGCCATAAAAGAGGCCCGGGAGGAAGGCGATCTGCGGGAAAACGCAGGCTATGACGCGGCCAAGGAGAGGCAGGGCCTGCTGGAGGCCAAGATAACCCAGATCGAATCCAGGATGCCTAATTTTCAGGTCATCGACCTGGACAAGATGGGCGGGAGCAGGGTCGCTTTCGGAGCCACCGTGGAGATCGTGAATGTCGAAACCGAGGAGAACAAGCGCTACACTCTCCTGGGCCCGGACGAATCAAATGTAGAAAAAGGGACCATCTCTATTCAGGCTCCGCTGGCCCGGGCCCTGCTGGGCAAGGAGGAAGGGGACGAGGTTGAGGTGAACGCGCCCATAGGCAAGGTGGAATACGAGATAGTATCCGTGGAATACAACGGATCCAAAATCTACGAAGGATAACTTAAACCCCGCCGTTTACTGTGGATCTTCCCTGATCCTTATCTTATGCCTTTAAGGCAGGCTGCCTAAAGACAAGCAGAATCAGGCTAGAGATTAGGCTCGGCGTAAAGTTCCCCGCCGAAGGAGTCGTTTATTACCAAGACCGGGAAATCCTTGACCTCAAGGACCCGGACCGCCTCCGGCCCCAGGTCTGGATAGGCGATCACCTCGCAGGCCAAAATACGGGAGGACAAAAGCGCCCCGGCCCCGCCAGTGGCCCCGAAATAAACTGCGCCGTTCTCCCTAAGGCTCTCTCTCACCTCCGGTCCCCTTTTACCTTTGCCTATAGTCGCTTTCACTCCGAGTTCGTGTAGCCGGGGTGCATAAGCATCCATGCGGTAGCTGGTGGTTGGTCCGGCCGAACCTATGGGCCGGCCCGGCGGCGCAGGAGTCGGTCCCACATAGTAAATCACAGCTCCCCGCAGGGGAAAAGGAAGCTTTTCCCCCCCGTCCAATGCGTTTATCAACCTTTTGTGCGCCGCATCCCGGGCCGTGTATACGGTCCCAGACAAAAAGACCTTATCCCCGGATCTGAGGCGGGCAGTATCCTCGTCTTTAAGCGGAGCGCGCAGTCTGTATCCACTGCCGGTCATAAGCTCACCTCGGCCCGTCTGGCGGAATGACATTGAATGTTCACAGCCAGGGGCAGGCTGGCTATATGACAGGGGGCCATATTGATCTTTACCCCCAAGGAGGTCACCTCACCGCCCAGGCCCATAGGGCCGATACCCAGCCTGTTTACGGCGGTCAATAGCTCCTCTTCCATACCAGCCAGTTCCGGGTCCGGATGTACCTCCCCCAGGGGGCGAAAAAGCGCCTCCTTGGCCAGGATCGGCGCCCGGTCAAAACTCCCCCCTATCCCCAGCCCAACAATGGTCGGCGGACAGGGATTGGGGCCGGCCTCAGCCACCCGGGAAAGGACAAAATCCTTTATCCCCTCCCAGCCGCCGGACGGGGTGAGCATTGTCGCCCGAGACATATTCTCGCTCCCTCCGCCCTTGGCCATGAACCTGATTCTAAAGTCCATGCCCGGGACCAGTTCGGTATGGATCACCGCCGGAGTATTGTCCCCGGTATTCTCTCGGGTCAAGGGATGGCAGACCGAATTGCGCAGCCGGCCTCGGGAATACCCCCGGCGTACTGCTTCGTTCAGAGCCTCGGTAAGATCTCCGCGCAGGCAACATTCCTTCCCGATATACACGAAAAAAACCGCCAGGCCGGTGTCCTGACACAAAGGGAGTCCGGTATTCGCGGCCGTATCCGCATTCTCCAAAAGCTGATCCATAATAGTCCGGCCGGACGAACCGGTCTCCGTCTCCCGAGCCCGGGCCAGGGCATCTTTTACGTCCCGGGGGAGATACAGATTGGCGTCCACAATCGCTGCGGCCACCGGCTCGATTATCGATTCCGTGCGGATTTCACGCATTTTGCTTCTTATCAGCGGTCTTTTTCTGATTCCGGGCCGGCAGCAGGCGCTTCAGGGCATAAATCCCCATTTTTCGGCGCACATACCCCAGCTGATCCTGTAGAGGTATACCCTTGGGACAGACATCTTCGCAGGCCAAAAGCCCCATGCACCCAAAAATGCCCTGGTCGGTTCCGATGACATCAAAGTAATCCCCTTGCGAACGACCATCCCGGGGATCAAGCATAAACCTGGCTATACGGTTCAGTCCGGCCGCACCCAAAAAATCATCGCGCATCCGGGCCGTGGCGCAGGCGGCAATGCAGCAGCCGCATTCAATACACCGATCCAGCTCGTAGATCTCCTCCGCCAGCCCATTGTCCATGCGCTCTTCCCGGGCCTGGGGATCGAATTTTTTATTCGTGTGCACCCAGGAGCGGACGCGTTCATTCATACTCCGGAACCAAGCGCCGGTATCCACGGACAGATCGCCTATCAATCTGAAACCGGGCAGGGGCAATAAAGTAACCTGCTCCGGCAGATCAGCGGTCTTGGTATGGCAGGCCAGCTCCGGACGGCCGTTTATTATCATGGCACAGGAACCGCAGATCCCGGCCCGGCAGCAGAAGTCGAAATTAAGGGACGGATCCTGCTCCTCGCGCAACCTGTTCAGGGCGATAAACAAGGTCATGTTCCTGGTTTCATCCAGAAAAAAGGACTGTATCCCGGGCACGGAATGGGGATCCGCCGGATTGTGCCTGAATATCCTTAAATTGAGCATCCTGACCATTGTCAGCTCCCGTTTCGGTCCGCGCTTATGACCTCGGCCCCGCCGTAACCTCGATCTCCCGGGGGCATTTCCACCACCGCCGTATTCGGCTCGTATTCAAGAACCGGCTTTTCCGCCCCCTGCGGCCAAAAGGCTAGGGTGCGTACCAGCCAGTCCCGATCATTCCTGGCCGGATGATCCTCCCGGGCATGCGACCCCCGACTCTCGGTTCGGGCCAACGCTCCGCTGGCCACACAAAGGGCCAGCCGAACCATTCCGGGTAGGCGCAGAGCCAAAGACAGCTCCGGACTAGCCCCTTTTCCCGAGGAACGCAGGCCGATTCCCCGGGAGCGGGCATGAATATCCTGGAGTTTTTCCACTGCGATGCGCAGATCCTCATCATTGCGGAAAATGCCCACCCGATCCATGAGTACGGATTGCATCTCGTTGCGCAGCTGATACACGTTCTCCAGGCCTCTTCCGGAAATCACTCCCTGCAGTCTTTCCTCCTGAACCTGGACACACTCATCCACCGTCCGGGTGCTGAAGCTCACTTCCCGACCCTTGAGGAATCTTACCGCCTCTTCTCCGACGAGCATGCCTGCAACCACAGTCTCGGCCAGGGAGTTACCGCCCAGGCGATTGAACCCGTGCAGATCCCAGCAGGCGGCCTCGCCGGCTGCAAAAAGCCCGGACAGACCGTAGGCCCGACCTTTTTTGTCCGTTTTGATTCCGCCCATGCTGTAGTGCTGGGTGGGTCGGACCGGGATAAGATCCCGGGCCGGATCCCGACCCAGGAAATCAAGACATATATCGTGGACTTCCCGCAGCTTGGTCCGTAGATGCCCTTCGCCCAGATGGCGGATATCCAGCCACAAATGATCCCCATAGGGGCTCTTCACCCCCAGACCCTTGCGGATATGCTCGGTCATACGCCGGGCGACCACGTCCCTGGAGGCAAGCTCCGCCTTTTGCGGCTCATACTCAGGCATGAACCGATGCTCGTTTACATCCAGAAGGGTCCCGCCGTCCCCGCGACAGCCCTCGGTAATAAGTATGTCCGTGGGCACCAGGCCGGTGGGATGGAACTGAACCGCCTCCATATTGCCCAGGGGGACCAGGCCGGTATCTAGTACTGCCGCCTGGGGCGTGCCCTCGTTTATCACCGCATTGGTGGATGCCCGGTAGATACGGCCGAACCCGCCGGAGGCGATGAGCGTGGCCCGGGCCAGATAGACGCGCAGCCCACCGTTTCTCATGTCCCGGGCCACTACTCCCAAGCAATTCTCATTGTCCTGGATCAGAGACAAAGCCTCCACACGGTCGTGGACCTCCACCCCGACCTGCAACGCCTTATTGTCCAGGGTGTACAAAACCGCATGCCCGGTTCCGTCGCTGCAGTAGCAGGCCCGCCACTTGGCCGTACCCCCGAAATTGCGCGCGGCAATAAGCCCCCTACTCTCCTCAGACTCTTCTTTTTCTTTTCTCTCCCCACCCTGATAAAAAAAAGACTTCCCTGGAACGACCCGGTTCCAGGGCACGCCCCAAAAGGCAGTCTGCCGAATGGCCCGCGGCGCGTTCTCCACAAAGAGCCTGGCCACCTCTTGATCACATCCCCAGTCCGATCCCTTGACCGTGTCCTGGAAATGGATGTCCGGGCAGTCCCCGCGGCCCTTGATGCAATTGCCCAAAGCGGCCTGCATGCCGCCCTGGGCGGCCGAAGAATGTGAGCGCCGGGCCGGAACAAGGCTCAAAGCGATCACTTTGAATCCGGCCTCGGCGGCTTCTATGGCCGCCCTCTCTCCGGCCAGCCCCGCTCCAACACAGAGAAAATCCGTATAAATAGTCTCAATCATAAGCTGAATAAATTGGCCACCCTTAAAAAGGAAGATCAGAAATAAAAAAAGGTAAGAGACACTAAATCAAGCAATATGAACAAAACGATAAAAATAAACAAACCCTTTTTTACCACCCGACGGTTGGAACGTAAAACCAATCCCCATTTCACACCGGCACGATACACGCCTGCGCCCAGATGGACAAAGACTGCAGGAATGAAAAGAACATAGAACCAAACCCAGAGGCCCTGATGCAAAAGCTCCGCGGACTTGACCGCGGTAATGGGCAAGTCATTTAAAAGTACCCACATGTGGATTGCGCCCATAAAAAGGATGATCATCCCGCTCAAGGCCTGAATGATCCACAGCCAGGTGTCAGAATGACCGAGCATGCGGGCGTGCCTGGTGACGATACCCTGTTCGCGGCCGGCAAACGGTATCTTGCGGGCAGCCAGAACAAAATGGGCCAAAAACAAGGCCGCCACAGCCGGGCCGCCGATCTGGGCGAGATAAGAAAACTCGAACATTTTAGCCAAAGCATTGAAAGCTTCTTCCCCGATGATCACACTGGCGGTGAAAAAGGAGTGCAAAACAATAAAAAGAGAAAGGGCAATACCGGAGAGCATCTGCATCCAGTCCAGTCCGGCCGCCCGGCCGGAACCCCCCGGCCTAAATCCGGCTGCGTAATCCACTTTGCCACCCCCCGGCAAATCGATCCCTGATATTTTCCCAAGATTGAGTTTTCAACATTTGATAGGGACTCTAAATCTCTTTTTCATGTCTTGCCCGGTAGCGTCGGCCCTGCTTCAGGCCAGCTTTTTCCGGCGCATCTTCCCAAAAAATAAGTGCGCAAGGGGTGAGGTACCCCTTCTCCCTGCCCAAAAGCACACCTCAAACGGATGAACCATCTTCCCAAAATTTTTTTCCTGAATAACACCCAGGTAACAAAATTTGTTCCCTGGCCGCCCAAAAAACGGCCTATAGCCCTGTTTGTCGCAAAAGACAACCGGATCGACCTCCGGGAGGGCAGACAGTCATATGTCCAGCTCCAGACCGACAGGACAGTGGTCCGAGCCCATCACCTCCTGCTCAATCCAGGCGCTTTTGACCCGGGGCCGCAACTCTTCGGAGACAAAGAAATAATCTATGCGCCACCCCGCGTTCCTGGCCCGGGCTCCGAACCTGTAGGTCCACCAAGTATACTGCCCGGGCTCGGAGTTGAACATACGGAAAGTGTCTATGTATCCGGCGGAGATGAACTTATCCAGCCACTCCCGCTCCTGGGGCAGAAAACCGGAACGATCGGAATTGGCCCGGGGATTTTTCAGGTCAATCTCCTTGTGCGCGGTATTAAAGTCCCCGCAGACCACAATGGGCTTTTCTTGCCGCAGGGCCTGGGCATAGTCCAAAAAGGCATCGTAAAAGCCCATCTTGAAATCCAGTCTTTCCTGACTCATCTGTCCGTTGGGGAAGTAGACATTAAAAAAATAAAACTCCTCGAATTCAATCCGTATCAGGCGGCCCTCGCCGTTATACTCGTCCTCGGGCAGCCCACTGTCCACATGCACCGGCTCATGGCGATAAAAACAGGCCACTCCGGAATAGCCCTTTTTCTTTCTGGAGGGATTCCAGAAGGAATGATACCCGAACGGCTCCCTGTCTTCCGCCTTAAGCTGATCCGGCTCCATTTTTATTTCCTGCAGGGCGACCACATCAGCCGAAACCGAAGAAAACCACTCCCAGAAACCCTTTTTGAGCACGGCCCGAAATCCATTCACATTCCAAGAATAAAGACGCATGCCTAGCCCACACCCTTAAGTGACGCCTTCAGGCCTTCTGCGGTCAAATCCACCCGGACATACCCCCCGCTGCCGGCCATCCCGGGGTTTATTACCGGGCAATTTCCAACCCAGTCCTCGGCCACCGCCTCGTGGATATGCCCGGTCACACATGCCTCCGGTTGCACCACCTCGATAAACTCCCGGACAGCCTGACTGCCTACGTGAGACCCATTGCCCAGAGCGTCGGTACGCGTATTCACAGGTGGGGTGTGGGAGACAAAAATCAGCCTATCCGCCCGGCGGCATTTGTCCTGAGCCTGCCTGAGCCAGGAGGCCAGGACCTCCTCCTCAACTTCCAGGGGAGTACCGAAGGGAGTGGGCGTGGAATAACCCACGGCAAACAGATCCAGACCCTCATCCAGGGAGAGCAGCCGGTTGTGTATATTTAATCCGTTATCCTCCAACCATTTGTTCACCTCCGGGGTGTCCATATTGCCCACTTGGGCCAAAACGTGCGCATTAACCGCCCGGATGCGCTCCACTATCCGGGCCGCATCCTCCCGGTTGCCGTTATTGGTCAAATCCCCGGAGACAATCACACCGGCTGCTCCAGGCAGATCCGGCACGCTGTCCGCAAAAGCGGTATCCATATGGATATCGCCGAGTATGATCCAGTATTTTTCAGCCATGGCAAACCTCCTAAACGATGGACAGAGAATTCTTGCCGATCCGGGACCGCGTTCTATGCCCGTCTAATTTTAACACCTTAAATTTATTCTTTCCGGATACAAAGCTCAAGCGCCAAGCACACAAGCATTCCATCCGGGCGGTAAGATCAGCCGCTTCGGCGTATCCGAAACACCTGCACGCCCTGTGGGGAATCCAGCAGACTGTACCCGAATTGCAAAAGTTCTTCCCGAATCTGATCCGCCCGGGAAAAATCTTTATTCCGTCTGGACTTATCCCTTTGCCGTATCATTTCCTGCACTTCTTCCGGCAGACCGGAAAAGACCAAAGGAACACTTTCCCAGTCCAGAATACGCAAGATATCGTCCATTTCTTTGAGCGCACCGCTTACCACCTTTTGTTCCTCGGCGGTTATCCCGCCCTGATCCGCAAGCTTGTGCACCGTTCTGGCCAATCGGAAAAGAACAGGCCAGAAGTTGTGCAGCCCCAGATCGTCTTCCAGACATTTTTTCAGCTCTGCACCCAAATCAAATACCGCCTGATCCACTTCCGGTCTGAGTCCGTTTTCCTTTTCCGGGGGCACCGCGTTCAGCTTGACCAGCATGTCCTGGACCCGCCTCCAATTGCGCTGCCACATATAGAGATTCTTCTCTCCGGACACCAAAGGCTTGTGATAGGAAATAGACAAAAGCCACATCCGCAGAACGCGGAAACCGCCACATTCTTCGGCCAAGGCGCGCACATCTCGCTTCTCCTCCCCGCCCTCGGCGTCGATTACCGGATAGGACACCGCCCAGGCCTGGACCTGCCTGCGCAAGGCCGAACTCCAGATACTGCGCAGGTTGTCCAGATGGGGAAACATATGCAGCTGCCCGGCCAGGACGAGAAGGGTCTGATCCAGATGGTCCACAGCTGCAGCCGCCTGCTGCAGATACCAAGTGGGCCGGACATTACCCCATTTGGTTTTGACCACGCTGCCCTCCTTTAAGTCCTGCAGGGTGGCCCGCTTGAGAAGGGTGAAATCCCGGGGGTTGCCCTTGTCGTAGCTCTCCAGGTCCACGGTCTTTCCGGAAAGGATCTTTTCCGGATCCATACGGGCCAGCCGACCATATTCACCGTCTCTGCGCACATCATAGTACACCGAACGCAGTCGCTCATAGGCCAATCCCCGGGACAAAAGGCGATCACACAGATCCACCGCCGTATCCGTGCATTGTGCTGCGGAGACAAAATAGACATCCGGATGAACACCCAGGCCGGCTGCAGCGGTATAAATGTCCTCCAGGCTTTTCCGGCTGAACTCAGACCGGGATAGGCCCCGGCTACGGCCGGCCTCAAGAGTGCGGTCGTCAAAATCGGCCACTCCCACTACCGCCGCTGGTTTCAGCCCCTTTTTGTCCAGATATCTCTTAAGCACATCCACAAGCACAACCCGGCGCCAAACCTCGGGGCAGCCAATATTGTCCAGACTGGGTCCAAAACTGAAGAGCCCGGCACCCCCGGATTCAGACTCCAGATATACCTTTTTTCTGGAGGCGATATCCCAGAGGGCCGCCCCCTGACGGCTGGGCTCGACAAAGAGCGAAGTGCTCAGATATCGATCCCCGCCATCCGGAAAGACGGTCACGATAACCCCCTCTTTTATCTCCGCGGCCAGCTTAAGCGTTCCCGCAAGAGCGGCCCCAGAACTCATGCCCACGAAAAGCCCTTCCTCCCGGGCCAGTTTGCGGCAGGCCTCAAATGCGTCATCGTCCTGGACGTGAATTACCCGATCCAGCTGTTTTTTGTCGTAAATTCCCGGGGGATAGGACTCGTGCATATTCTTCAGGCCCTGAATTTTGTGTCCGGCATAGGGCTCCACTCCGACGACTGTGATGCCAGGATCGTACTCCTTGAGCCTCTTGTTTATGCCCATTATCGTGCCCGTGGTCCCCAGGCAGACCACCACATGGGTAACCTTTCCCGAGGTCTGCTCCCATATCTCCCGACCTGTGCCCTTGTAATGGGCATAAATGCTGGCCGGATTGTTGAACTGGTCCATAAGCACATATTTATCCGCTTCCTCCCGAGCCAGGCGGTAGGCCTCCTCTATGGCCCCATCCGTGCCCAGATGACCCGGAGTGAGCTCAATCTCGGCGCCATAGGCCCGCATTATACGCTTTCTCTCCTCGGAAGCCGAGGAAGGCATAAGCAGCTTCAGCTTGTACCCCTTGACCGCACAGACCATGGCCAGACCAATGCCGGTGTTGCCGGAGGTGGCCTCCACCACGGTCTTGTCCGGGGTGAGCTCCCCGGATCTCTCTGCCGCCTCGACCATGCTCAGGGCCACCCGATCCTTGATGGAACCACCGGGATTATTCATTTCCAGCTTGGCCTGTATGGATACGTTTGCATACGGATTAAGCCGGCAAATATGCACCAGGGGAGTTTTACCTATCAGTTCGATTACGCTGTCTTTCAAAATCAAATCCTTTTCAGCAAACAGACATGTAAGGTTAATCTTTTGTGTCCTAAATAGCTATTAGGTTCGAAAAGTTATAAAAAAATGTTTTCAACTGTACATAAATTCAAATACGCATTATGTAAAACCTAGATTAATCGATTTTAGTGCATAAAAAACCCTCCACATTTGGGCAACA
>JBKHGE010000041.1:0-18495 GCA_046539845.1 Desulfonatronovibrionaceae bacterium | reverse complement strand
CTTACCCATTATGCGCCGGTCCTGTTTTGGGTAACAGGCCGTGGCTCCGGGTTGGATCATACCGAGTTGTTCATATATCAGGCAAACAATATACCATTTACGGATCGGGCCATTCCAATCCTCCGGGATTATGAGATAAAATTTTCATAACTGGTCCTTATGTGTGCTTAGGCCGGGCATTTAGGCTCTAAAAAAGCCGGTTTTAATCTCACCTCTCACCACGACTTTTCCGGCCATTAGAGTAGAGGGGATATATCTTGTCTTTCAGACTTACCAATAAAATCTACAAAAAAGACTATAGATAACAGGATATTATTATAAAAGGGCCTGTAGTACCCCCTTTTTGCATTTTGTACCCAAAAATTTTCAGGATATCGGTCTGGTCCGGGGTGGGGTCTTCTATTATCCGAAACGGCTTTTTCTTATCGCCCTGCCGGCAGAGCCAGTTTGAAAGGGTACGCATTGTCTGCAGGGCATCATCCGTCGTGAACTCCATGTCGCCTCGGTGGGGCCATTTCCTCTACCCATTATGCGCCGGTCCATTTTTGGGTAATTCATAAGTCCGGGTATCTATGCTTGTTGCCTAAAGCCTGGTCCATGTTGAGGGTGGCTAGTCGTTAGTAAACTTAACGGGCTGTCTAAAATCCCCCAGCTGATGGAGCGATTTTAATCAGCCTCTGGGGTCAAAAACAAGCCGTCGGGCTCGATCCGGACTCGCCGGGCTTTGTACAAGGCGCCAACAGCCTGTTTGTAGGTCTTCTTGCTGCAGCCGAAGAGGCCGTGAATGCACTCCGGGGAACTCTTGTCCGTGACCAGGAGAACACCGTTATTTTGCTTCAGAACACGCAAAATGGTTTCCTTGGCCTCGAGCACCTTGTCGTAGCCCGGTTTCTGAAGGCTGAGATCGATTTTGCCATCCATTCGCAGTGATTTGACATACCCCTTGATCCGCTGCCCGATTTCGATAGGTTCAAAGACTTCATTTTTATAGAGCAGCCCTAAGCAAAGTTTGTTCACAACCGCCCGGTAACCAATTTCGGAGCGGTCGATAATGATCATATCCACCTGTTCTCCTTCCTGGACATCAACCTGGCGGGCACTGAAGAATCGGTCCAGCTTCGTGGAGGCAAAAATTCGGCGTCCAGACGGATCCAGGGTTACATAGACCAGGTAACTCAGTCCCTTATGCATTGGTTCCAGCTGTTCGCTCTTGGGAACAAGAAGATCCTTCGGCAGCCCCCAGTCCAGGAAAGCCCCCACCGGATTGACATCAACCACCTGGAGCCGGACCAGGTCTCCAACCTGGGCCAGGGGCATTTGGGTTGTGGCAATCAGGCGATCGCTGGAATCATTGTAGAGAAAGGCCTGCAACTGATCACCCGCTTGGCAGCCCGCAGGCACATCCCGCGAGGGAAGGAGGATTTCGCCGAGTTCTTCGCCGTTTAGGTATGCGCCGAAGTCTACGAGTTTGAGCACAGAAAAGGTGTTTATCTGTCCGATGTTCATCTTTTGATTCTATTCCTTTTTAGGGCTGCTAGCAATGCGGGCAGGTTGCCCGGTCAGGCAGGGGCCTGCTGCAGAGCCCGAAAATTTAGCCCTTGTTCAGCGCAGCCGACGTGTTGGAGAACACAGTCCAAGCGCGGGCTCGGACGCAGCCAGTTTCGGGTGGAGCCTACGCCCTCCTGCCGCGGCCTTTCATTTTTTCACGTCCCGCAGAACGTGGCCCGGACCGTCTCCTCCGGCCTGGGAGCTGATTGGTAGCTGCTGAAATTCTCCTGCTCTTGAAAGGGATTTCGCAGGACCTTGTTTATCTGATGAAAGGGATTGAAGTCATCCCTTTGGCCCGCTTCAATGACCTCTTCGATCTTGTGGTTTCTGGGGATAAACACCGGATTCACCCGGTTCATCCGTTTTTGTACGGCCTTGGTTTCCAGGCCCTGCTGGTGAATCCGTTCTTGCCAGAGCTGGTAAAAATCCTGGAAAGCCTCGGTACTTTTAAAGGATTCACAGCCATTATCCTGATCCACCAGCAGGGTTAGGGCGCGAAAACTCAGGGTATAATCGAGATTCTCGGTTTCCAGATACCGAAGCCATTTTTGGATGAGATCCCGGTCGCGGGGCTGTAGGCCATCAAATATGCCCAATTTTTCCAGCATCTTTTCTGTATACCTTTGCTCAAAAAAAGCGTGAAGGGCTTCCAGTTCCCGGTTCCACTCCCCGGCTTCTTTTTTTGATACGTTTTGGTCCAGGAGAAGCAGGCAGTTGCCGAGTCTGGACAGGTTCCAGAGCGTTATTCGGGCCTGGTTGGAGTATGAGTACCTGCCGAACTGGTCGATGGAGCTGAAGACCTGATCAAAACGGAACTGGTCCATGAAAGCGCAGGGCCCGAAGTCGATGGACTCTCCGGCTATGGACATGTTGTCCGTGTTCATAACCCCGTGAATGAAGCCAAGAGCCATCCAGCCGGTCACCAGCTCCACCTGGGCTTCTCCCACCTTGCGGAAAAAGTGCAGATAGGTCTTAGAATCGTTTTGAATCTCGGGATAATGTCTTTTAATGGAGTAGGCGGTCAACCGTCTGAGATTGTCCAGGTCCCGCTGGTAGGCAAAGTATTCAAAGGTTCCCACCCGGACATGGCTAGAGGCCACCCGGGTCAAGATAGCCCCGGGAAGAGCTTTTTCCCGGTGTACCGGCTCCCCGGTCTTGACCGCGGCCAGGGACCTTGTGGTGGGCAAGCCAAGATTGTGCAGGGCCTCGCTGACAATGTATTCCCGCAGCACGGGGCCAAGGTGAGCTTTTCCATCGCCGTTTCTGGAATAGGGAGTCCTACCGGAGCCTTTGAGTTGAATATCAAACCGGTTTCCGAATGGATCCAGCACTTCTCCCAGCAAGACCGCCCGGCCGTCCCCGAGCTTGGGCACGAAGCTGCCGAATTGATGGCCGGCATAGGCCATGGCAATGGGATCGGAACCGGGGAGTAAACGCTGGCCGCTGAAAAACTCCGCCAACTGCGTTTCCGAATGGCCCGTATCCCGGGACCCTAATTGTCCGGCCAAATCGCTATTGAATTTGATGAGTTCCGGCTTGGGGACCCGAGCCGAAGTCGCCCGGGCATAAAATGCCTTTGGAAGGCGTGCGTAGGTATTGTCAAATTTAAACATGCTCTTTCTCACTTATTATATGTCCATTCCTCCTTTCATTTAATCATTGACCGGCCCCGTGCAAGGTGTTGTCTGCGAGG
This sequence comes from Desulfonatronovibrionaceae bacterium, assembly GCA_046539845.1. Lineage (GTDB taxonomy): Bacteria > Desulfobacterota > Desulfovibrionia > Desulfovibrionales > Desulfonatronovibrionaceae > CAYNNQ01. The sequence continues at coordinate 15,254 of JBKHGE010000041.1, read as the reverse complement.
TGTGGTCCACGCTAATGTTTTGAGGTTATTTTACCCATTAAGCGCCGGTCCTTTTTTGGGTAATTCACAGCCCCGGACATTTATGTTTATTAGTTATGCGCTGGTCCGTGGGCTTTCCAAGACCTGTCTTACAAAGTGTAGGCGCAGGCTCTTGCAGAGGCGGCAGTGTCGATGTCGGTGTGCATGAAAATTTTAAGTTGCCCCAAGGAGATGACTCCTGTTACCCAAAAAAGGACCGGCCCATTTTGGGAAGGAGTTCTGGAATGGAGATAGAGGATGTGCTGGCCATAGGAAACAAACAAAGGGTTTTTCGGGCCAAGTACAAAGTAGACCAGCCGGGTTTTGTCTCGCATATTACCCAACGTGCGGCAGGCAAGGAGCCGTTGTTTTTAGAGCGGGGCGACAACTTGCATTTTTTGGCGCTTTTAAAAGAAAATGCAGCCAAGTTTAACCTTGTGTATTATGCTTTTTGTCTGATGCCCAATCACGTGCATTTGCTGCTTAAGCCCCGGGGAGCCAATCTGGCTCAATCCATGCACTCCATCTTCACCCGGTATGCCGCGTACTTTAACCGCAAATACCAACGCCGCGGACATCTTTTTGGCGGGCGGTACCGCCAGGCCTTATGCCTGGCCCCCGATTATCTGCTCGCGGCCTCGGTATATATCCACCTTAATCCGGTCCGGGCTGGATTGGCTGAAACGGCTACCTCCTATCCCTGGAGCTCTGTGGCCTTGTATTGTGAACAACCGCGACAAAAGTCTTTTCTCGAACCGGGGTTGATTTTGAGCTTGCTAGACGATGACCCGGACGAAGCGCGGCAAAAATACGCCCGCCTTGTGCGCCATGAGCATGCTGATATCCCGGAAAATGCCCAGGAGAAACCGAAAGCGATTGAAAAATTCTGTGAAAGCCTGGGCGCCAAATTCCCTGGATTGTTTAGGCGCTTGCAGTCTGCAAGTGCCGCACACCGCGAAGCCGCCTTGCCGCTGGCTGCTGCCCCTTCTCTTGAAACGCTCTTCTCCCAGTTCCCGACCGCCAGGGCAGTTGGCCCGGAAACCAGGCAGGCCAAGCAATATGTGTTGCAACAATTGTTGGCCCGCGGCTTCACCCGGAGCGATATAGCCGCGCGGCTGAAAATCTCCCGTAAGACCGTGTACAATCTTTTACGTTCATAATTACCCCTAACTCGCCGGTCCTGTTTTGGGTAAAGGAAATCCCGGAGCCTGCGGATCGTCTCAAGGCCTGGATGGCCCTTTTTGGGGTGCGGCACAAGTCCCGGGCTGTTTAAGACATGTCCCCCTCCGGCCAGAGTAGTGGACCAAGTCTATGGCGGATGAAGTCCACATCCAACCTCGAGGACCCCGAAAGGTCTTCTGCGCTACATCAGCCCGGCAGGCTTCCATGTCCTCCCCGATTCAGTCCCGGAGTGTTCCCGTCCTGCTCCGGATTCGGATGACATACCATTTATAAGCTGCCGTGTCCGGTAATGCGAAGTGTATCATTGCCGGCAATCGTTTTTAGTTTACTTGTTCCCAGTCCAATCCATTGGATATAACAGTCTTGTACTCCAGGGAATTTTAATCCCTGATTTGCGAGCAGTGGAAACGGATGACCGGGGTTAGAGGGGCAAGTGCTAGACCTTCTTCCGTCTGAATGAATTGGAAGAAGCTTTTAAGTACCGTCCTCTGCCGGAGTAATAGTGAACCGCCATTTGCAGTACATATCCTCCGGATGGGAGTCCGGCGGGGCAAAGACGCATTGCACTCTTATCCGGGGATCGATCTCCTGGGCAAAGGCAGAGAATTCGTCGTGGTGCATGGTCTTGCATTTGTATTCGCCCAGGCCGTGCTTTTTGCGCCCCTCCTGGGCTGGACAGGAAGGAACGCTTAAAATCAGTTCCCCGGCAGAGCGCTCCAGGCGGTAGTCGACCATCATGGTCCAGGCGAAGAGGTCAAAGGCCTGCAAAAAGCCGTCAAAGCCTGTTTTTTGAATGTTGAAGCGCTTTTTTATGTCCCGGGCCGCGAGCTTGCCCACCTTGGCCCAGACTTCGGCGTTTAGGTCTTCGGCAGCGGCCAATTCGAAGCGGTTCTCGGTAAAGATGAACCAGAAGGCGTCAGTAAGCCTGAGCTGCCAAAGAAGTGAGCGGACAAGTTCCTTTAATTCCTCAGCGCTCAATTTATCCAGATTCTGTCCGGGCATTATACCTCCCTTGGGCTAGAGTGTTTCCCAGATTGCCTTGGCGTAAAAAGCCATTTTTTTTGTCCAGGAACCTTCCCCGGGCAAGTTCAATTGACCGATTAAATTTTTCGGGCGCTTATTGCAAGCGGGGATGCTTGTTGCTAAAGTGTAGTGGTATATGATTAAAGAACCTTTTCATGCATTCCCCGATCCGGAGAATACATGAAGACCTTTTTCTCCGCGGACTCGGCGGCTTGAGCAGGTCTTTCCGACACTCAGAAGCCTAAGTGACGGAGGGGAATAAATTTCTTCACCACCAGGCCGGAGGTGGTTAAATCCATGGGATTTAAGCCTCTTGCCGGCTGCGCGAGCTTAAACCAAAAAAGCTTAAAATGGGCGTTTGGCCCGGGGAGGGGAGGACAATTGCTTAAAATACGCAGGATAAATTTTTTTCCCAGATCGGGAGCGGTGCTTATTTTTCTGGTTGCAGCGCTTTTTTCACCCCTAACCGGCTCGGCCGGGCAGAACGGGAGCCAAGAGGATCTGGCCCGCCAGGTGGGGCAAATGCTTATGATCGGCTTCCGCGGCCTGGAAGTGGACGAAGACAGTCCGGTGATCCGGGACATAAAAAACGGCCGCATTGGAGGGGTGGTCCTTTTTGATTATGATGTGGCCCGGAAAAGCCCGCAGCGCAATATCCGCTCCCTGCAGCAGCTGAAAGATCTGGTCTGCAAGCTGCAGGCCGCGACCGACAGCCCCCTTTTGGTGGCCGTGGATCAGGAGGGGGGCAAGGTGGCCCGGCTCAAGGAAAAACACGGTTTCCCGCCCACAGTGTCCCAGGCCCGGCTGGGAGAAAAAAACGATCTCAAGCTTACCTCAAAGCAGGCCTCCAAAACCGCGTCCACACTGGCCGAACTGGGTATCAACGTGAATCTGGCCCCGGTGGTGGATGTGGACATAAATCCGGACAACCCGGTTATCGGCCGGCTGGAGCGCAGCTTTTCCTCGGATTCGGAAAAGGTGGCTGCCCACGCCCGGGAGGTGATAAAGAGCCACCGACAAAAAAATGTTCTCACCGCCCTGAAGCACTTCCCGGGACACGGCAGCTCTACCACGGACTCCCATCACGGATTCACCGATGTGAGTGCGACCTGGAGAGAGGTTGAGCTTGAGCCCTATGCAGCCCTTTTTAAGTCCCCGGGGGTGGATATGGTCATGACCGCGCACGTGTTTAACTCCGATTTGGATCCGGTCTGGCCGGCCACTTTGTCCCAAAAGGTTCTGCATGGTCTTTTGCGCCAAGAGATGGGTTTTGACGGGGTGATAATATCCGATGATATGCAGATGGGTGCCATCCGGGATAACTACAGCCTGCAGACCGCGCTCAAGAGAACTGTTCTGGCCGGGACGGACATAATCGTTTTCGGCAACAATCTGGTCTATGAAGAGGACATCGCGGCTCGGGCCCGGGATACAATTTTGAAGCTGGTGGAAAAGGGGGAGATCCCGGCCCAAACCATCCATGAATCCTATGCCCGGATCATGGAGCTTAAAAAAGGGTTGAAAAAGAACTGATTTTTCCTGGGTGAGAAACGCAGCCACCCGGCGGATGAAACAAAGTCCCAGGATGTTTTGGATGTGAGAGAGGGCAAAAGTGAGTTTTATCTACAAATTGTAGGTTTTTGGCGCGTACGCAGCTTCTTTTTGCGGGCGCATTTTTACCCCGACCTCATGGGGTCCGGCCTTTTCCACCAAATTGCTGCGGAGGTGTAATCTTCCAGGACCACTCCGTTGCGGGAGCGATTTCGGATGTGTTTCTCTATTATGTGTTCTATATCGGGGGTAATTTGTGTGTACTTCGCATAGAACAGCTTTTGCTGATGTATCCGGGTAGCTATGGAGCGCTCGGCCTGATGGTCGATAAAGCGTACTTCCGGGCGCCTCCCCATATTGTATAGCAGGTTAAAAATAAAGGGGAACTCGGAATAACTTGGCCGGGGAGTATCCCCCAGTATCTTTTCCCACAGAGAGTCCCCGCTCTTGTCAAGGTCGTCGTCTATGCTGGCCACCACGCAACAGAAGCTACGGGAGCACTTTTCCAGCCTTCTGATTTGTTTCTTCATGTCCCTGAAAATCCACAGGGTTATGGAAATGATCACCAAATCAAAGCGAGATTCGAGTGCATCAGTATTCACTTTTTCCCATGGGCAGGCAAGGATTTGGTAATTAAATACCCCGGATTGAGCTGCGTTTTTTTTAAGCTCCGAGATCATGCTCGCCGCTGGTTCAACGGCGGTAACATTCCGGATTCTGCTGCTTGCAGAGAAGGGAATAAGTAGGCTCCCGGGACCAGCGCCTACATCCAGGACTGTACTTTCGGACGGTAGCTCATTTTCCAAAGTTTCCAGGATACGCTGGCCGAATTCCCAGTTCCGGGAGGCCCGCATCTGAGAAAAATCTTTTGCCCTGGCTTCCCAGTAATTCAGGTCTGCCTCTCCGACATAAGAACTTGAGCGTTTGTCATGCTCTTTTTCCCATTCTCGCTGAATCCTCATGGTCTCCTCCCTGTTTTCCACCATATAACCGCCATGCAGGCCGGTTCCTGATAGATTCCTTCTGTGCAGTTTGCATCCACATACTTGTTTATTTTCTGCATGTCCGTATCAGTTACCTGTTTATATTTTTCGGTCACATTTTTGAACATACTTATTGCTGATTGACGGGAACGGCGCATGGTATAGTTGAAAAAAGATATGTTGGCCTTTGTCCCTAGGGACCAGAGGGCATTATAGAGGACATACACTCGGTCGAACCCGGCGTGCTTTACTCCCAAAGACTCCAAAAGCCGGCTGTGTCCAGAGTCCGTCTCCGGGGCAGTATCCGCTATGCAGGCTCGGGTGCAGGTCTTACTGAAATAATCCACCAGGTCCTGGAGGTCCGGGAACTGCCATGAGGCATGGCATATGATCCCAAGGTCAAACCGCTGGGCCGGGGCTGAGCCCATGTATTCCTGGCCGGTCATCTGCAGGACTTCACAGTTGCGGATATTGTCTGTTTTCAGATTGTTATCAAGGCATTCAGCCATTTTTGCAGCCGGCTCCAGACTGGTTACATGTTTTGCTGCCTTGCACAGGGGCAAAGTGAGCGCCCCAACTCCTCCGGCTATTTCCAGTACCTTGTCATATTTATCCAAAACCTGTTCTTTTTTGAGTAGCCGGACTATCTGTCTTCCGTAAGAAAACCGCGAAGTGCGGATGAAGTCATCATAATCGTCCGCCCTCCTGTTCCAGTAATCAACGGAGCTTACCTCGTCCATGCCGCCGGCTTCTTTTTGCCAGCGAGTCAGCCATTCCGAGTTCGCAGTGTACATTTGTTACTCTTTCATGTCTTAGTTGTTTTTGATGTTATTTAAAATGAATTCGTGTTTGACTTTTATTATAAAAAATGAAAAATGGCAATGACAAAATGCACATTAATGGAGGATAACACATGATTGGGGAGAACCAGTGTCGGCAGGCAGGTGTTGCGGGCGGAAGGCTTTTGGCTGCGGTATTTATCGCGTTGGTTTTTAGCGTACCTTGTTTTGCCCATCAGGCAGTGCTCAAGGTCGGCTCCCCGTGGGGGCCCAAAACATTGGATGTGCAAAAGTCGGGATATGCTTTTCAGCGTCTGGGGGTGGTGGAAGCCATGGTAGGGGTGAACAACGATCTGGAACTTACTCCCCTTTTGGCCGAGTCTTGGGAAGTATCTTCGGACGGGCTAACCTGGACATTTATTTTACGCAAAGATGTCCATTTCCATGACGGGACGCGGCTGGATGCGGAAATTATGGCCGACAACCTGAGGCGGCTGCAGCAGGAAGGCAGTCTCCTGGACTCCGTACCCATTAAAAGCATTGAAGGCAGTGGCAAGGATAAGGTGATTATTCAGACTGAAAAACCCTTTGCTCCTCTTCCCGCTTACTTGGCCAAGGGGGAAGCCGGAGCTCTAGCCCCTTCCTCTTTCAACGATCAGGGGGAAGTGATCCGGCCGGTGGGAACCGGTCCGTTTGAGTTCGAATCCTGGGAGGCCCGACAGAGGATGACCTTACGCGCCAATCCCGATTATTGGGGAGAGGACAAGGCCCATGTGGATAAAGTGGTGTATAAGGGGGTTCCTGATGCCATAACGAGGCGGAGCATGCTCGAGGCCGGGGAGCTGCATATCGCCCAGACACTCCCTCCGGAGAGTATCCGCATCCTTTCCAAAAACGATCATATAAATATACAGCAAAAGAATATCGGGCGCTGCCGCATAGCCGCTTTCAACTCGGCCAAAGAGCCTTTCAGCGATCCCAAGATTAGACGGGCGGTGAATTATGCCCTGAATCGTTCGGATCTGGTGGAGTATGTATTGGAAGGTGTGGGCGGGAAAGCCGGGCCCCTTTTTCCTCCGGAAATATTCTGGGCCAATGCCGAACTCGAAGGATACACTTACGATCCGGATAAGGCCAGACGCCTGTTGGAAGAAGCCGGGTGGAAAGACACAAACGGCGACGGAGTGCGGGAAAAAAACGGTGAAATCCTGTCCTTCAAGATAATAACCTATCCGGAGCGGGCCGCTCTGCCGCCCACTGCCGAGGTTGTCCAGAGTCAGCTGGCGGAACTGGGCATGGATACAGAACTGGAGGTTTTGCAGGTTGACGCCTGCAAGAAGGCTCGGGATTCCGGAGACTTCGGGATGTTTATCCTCGGGCGTGGGCTCTTTTTTGTTCCTGATCCGGATTACAACCTGACTCTGGATTATTACTCTGAAAATACGGTAAAACCAGGCTGGGGAGCGTATCATTACCAAAATTCTACAGTAGACAGGCTCCTGGACCAAGGGCGGGCCACTTTTGACCGGCAAAAACGCAAGGACATCTACGACCGGGTACAAGAGGTACTTCTTCGGGATGCGCCCATGGCATATCTGAATTACTATACGAATGTGGACGGAGTGCGGGACGAAGTTGCCGGATATGTCATGCATCCCATAGAGCACTGTTTCCATCTCGAAAACGTCCGGCTGCTCGAAAACTAAGATATCTTTTATGCTTCGTTTTCTTGCCGTCCGGCTGGGCGCTCTGGTTCCGGTCCTTTTCGCTTTGAGCGCGATAGCATTTTTCTCTCTGGCCTTTTGTCCCGGTGATCCGGCGGAGCTGGCCCTGTCCGGGCTTATGGATACCGAGAGCCCGCCGGAAGAAGCGGTCCGGGAGCTGCGTCGAGAACTCGGTTACGACCGCCCTCTGGCGGTGCAATACGGAATGTGGATTTCCAGGGTTCTGCACGGGGACATGGGGCGATCTGTACAAACCGGCAAGCCGGTGATCACGGAGGTTGGCCGGGCCCTGAGCGCATCCGGAGAACTTGCTGCAGCAGCAATGTCTTTAACCATCTTTTTGGTCCTGGTACTGGGCACCGCCTCGGCCGCACGCCCGGGTTCCATTTTGGACAGGTCCGTTCTGGGTCTTTCTCTGCTAGCCATTACCCTGCCGGACTTTTTTGTGGCGGTATTGGGCATCTTGTTTTTTGCTCTCTGGCTGGGCATCCTGCCGGTAGCCGGCTACGGCTCGTTTTCGCACATGGTCCTTCCAGCTCTGACATTGACTGTGGTCAATTCGGCCATAGCCATCCGCCTTATGCGTACCTCGGCGGTCCAGGCACTAGGTTCAAACTATGTGTTGACCGCCCGAGCCAAGGGACTGAGCGAGGCGGCAGTGCTCGGGCGCCACGTCCTGCGCGGCGCGCTTCCGCCGGTGGTGAACTATTTGGGAGCGCTTACAGGGCATATGTTAGGAGGAGCGGTGGTAGTGGAAACGATATTCATGTGGCCCGGAGTGGGGCGACTGCTGGTGGAATCGGTTCGGGCCAGGGATGTGTTCGTGGTTCAGGGATGCGTTTTGGCTATAGGGATGACTTATGTGGTGGTTAATCTGGTCGTGGATATTGTCCACGCCGGGCTTGATCCTAGGGTCAGAGATACGGAGAAAGGTGCCTAGATGCGGCTGGCATCGGGATATAGGGGGATATTGGCCGGTGTTGTCCTCTCGTCTTGTATTGTCTTGTGCGGAGTATTTGCTCCCCTGATTGCTCCCCACGACCCCACCGGCCAGAATCTGGGCGAGCGTCTGAGCGGACCTAACCGGGAGTATCCACTGGGCACGGACAGGCTCGGACGTTGTTTGGCTAGTCGGCTCATATACGGAGCCCGGCCCTCGATCGGTATCGCCCTGGGCGCGACATGTGCTACTGTCCTGATCGGCTTTGCGGTGGGCTTGCCGGCTGCTTTGTTCCCGCGCCTGGACATGCTGCTCATGCGCCTTACGGACTGCTTCTTTTCCCTTCCGGCCATGGTCCTGGCCCTGGTCATAATTTCCATGACCGGTCCCGGCCCATGGGGGATACTCCTGGCCCTGTCTCTGCCGGGCTGGCCGAAATATGCCCGAGTGGTGCGTGGCACGTCCCGCTCCCAACTGGCCCTGCCGCAAGTGGAAGCGGTGCGCTGCATGGGTGCAGGGCATTGGTATGTGACCCGGACGTGTCTTTTGCCTTGGATCTGGCCGCAAACTGCCACAATCGCCACCTTGGGCATCGGCGGCAAGGTTGCGGCGATCGCCGGCCTGGGCTTTTTGGGTCTGGGAGTGCAGCCGCCCACCCCGGAATGGGGCGCAATCATGGTTGGAGGGTTGCCGGTTTTGGGGATGGCCCCACATATAAGCCTTTTCTCCGGCTTGGCAATTGCCGCGACAGTACTGGGATTTACCCTGTTGGGTGAGGGGCTGCACAAGATAATAAACCCGTTTCTGAGCGAGGTAGCGGATGAAGAATTGCTCGGTCAAAGATAGCGATTTAAAGGGATATGCAAGTGATTTAGAAATTTCCGCCTTGAGTATCTCTTTCCCCTCCCCGGCCGGAAAAGTGCGGGCGGCAAAGGATGTTTATTTGGGTCTTGGACGTGGCGAAGCGCTTTGTCTGGCCGGGGAGTCCGGCTGTGGGAAAAGTGTACTTTCTCTGGCAGTAGCCAGGCTTCTGCCGGAGAGCGCATGTGTCTCCGGATCGGTCCGCGTTCTGGGGAAAGATATATTTAGTCTGGGTAAAGAAGAGCTGTGCAGGCTGCGGTCCCGCCGGATCTCTCTGATTCAGGAGCAGCCCTCCATGTGCCTCAATCCGGTTATGAAAATCGGCTCTCAGGTGGCTGAGGCGGCCAGGGTTTCTATGGACCTTTCCAGGAGACAGGCCAAGAGTGCGGCTCTGGATCTGTTGGCCCGGACCGGGATAAATGATCCTGTGCAGAGATATCGACATTATCCGCATCAATTGTCCGGGGGCATGAATCAGAGAGTGATGATCGCTATGGCCCTGGCCTCGAGACCGAGACTGTTGATCGCGGATGAGCCGACCACCGCGCTTGATCCCTGCATCCAGATCCAGCTGATAGAGCTACTTCAGTCAGTAAAACGGGAGCTCGAGGCCTCGTTGCTGTTGATTACCCACGACCTGGATGTGGCCAGGGAATTATGTTCGAAAATCGCGATCATGTATGCGGGACAGATTATGGAGTGCGGGGATATTGACGAGGTTATGAGCGTTCCGGGGCACCCTTATTCGCAGGGTATGCTCAACTGCTTTTCCACAAACATCCCCAAAGCCATTCCGGGTGCGGCGCCACCACTCTCTAACATCCCCACCGGATGTGCCTTTCATCCCCGCTGTCCCCGAGCTGTCTCCGTTTGTCGGTCAAACCCGCCACCCTGGATAAACGGCCGCAGGTGTCATTTATGAGTCACGCTCTCCTGCAGGCAGAAGACCTGAAAAAAAAATTTAGTCTCGGACTGTGGCGTAGAAGGACATTTGATGCTTTGCGCGGTGTGGACTTCGAGATATTTCCGGGGAAGTGCCTGGGGGTGGTTGGAGAATCCGGGTCGGGCAAGACTACCCTGGGACGCATCTGCATCGGTGCGGTTTTTCCCACCTCGGGCCGGGTGAATCTTGAGGGAAGGGATGTCCGGGATTTGGATCGGCGCAGGCATCTTCCCCGTTTGACACAGATGATTTTCCAGGATTCCAACGGCTGTTTGAATCCCATGTTTAAGGTAAGGGATTTGCTTTTGGAGCCCTTGCGTATCCAGAAACAAAGCATAAATACCCAGTCGGTTCTAAAGTGGTGTCTGGACCAGGCCATGCTCAACTCAGAACTCCTGGACAGAAGGCCGCACCAGCTTTCCGGTGGGCAGCGCCAGCGAGTGGCTTTGGCTCGGGCCCTGGCTCTGGACCCAAAGATCCTTGTGGCTGACGAGCCTGCGGCTTCCCTGGATCGGTCCATCCAGGCTTCGCTTTTGTCCACCCTGCTCAAACGGAAACAGGAAACGGGCATGGGAATATTGCTTATTTCTCACGACATAAGACTGGTTCGGCTTTTGGCCGACGAAATGGCAGTAATGTACAAAGGGCTCTTTGTAGAACAGGGTCCGGCAAAGTTGCTGCTCGATCAGCCGCTGCATCCATATACCAACAAGCTGTTTGCAGCAGTACCCGGAGAAAGAAGGGCAAAATATCCGGACAGTCTGAGTGGTTCGCCAAATCAGCCGGAGCCCGGTAGGGGATGCCCTTTTCGTCCGCATTGTTCCCGGGCTCTTCCGCAATGCACAGAAGCGGTTCCGGAAATGCGGGAGGTGGACGAGGGGCAGAGAGTAAGATGTCACGTTCCGTGAGCCGGAGAAGGATTTTTGACCTGAATCGTCTGGGTGTACCGTATCGTGCTTTTACACCCATCCCCGCAGGACGTAGTAGTCGGTTATCATCCGGTTCATCTCCTGCTTGGTAACTCTGTGTCCCGAGGGCAAGGCCTTAGATGTGAGTCTGGCCGGCAAACGGTCCTCGGAGGGGTCCATGCCTTCGCGCAGGTTGAAGCGCCGGGTCATGTCCACGATGTGCGCACCCATCCCCTGCAATTTTTCCTTGTCTGCCTTGATGCCGGTTAAAAGGAAAATGAGTTCTTCCAGGACATCCCAGTTGTACATGTCCCGGTAAAAGCGGCAGAGGATAAGGGCGTCGAAAAGGGCCAGGCGGTTTTCGAAATCTATCAGCATCTCTGCCTTACCCTCGATTTGTTCCGGAGGGATCATACCCGAGAGCTCCGGCTTGTAGAAAGTGGTCCGTAGATGACAGGCCCCGCGGGCGGTGGTGGCATAGGTGAGCCCCATGCCCTTTAAGACCCGGGGGTCGTATCCGGGCGGCTCCAGGCCCTTGACGTGCACGGCTTGGTCCTCCATGCCCCAGGCCCGGGCGGTCTCCCGGATGCCTCGGGCCAAAAGCGCCCCGATACCTTTTCTTGCGGCCATATCTTTTATGAGCGAGGCGCATCCATCCGGGTCGTTGTAATCAACCCCGGTCTCCGCCCGGCCCTGGAGACCGGCCTCGATTGCCAGGGCGCAAAGATTTCCGGCGGTGATGGTGTCCACTCCCAGCTGGTCGCAAAGGACGTTTAAAAACGCCACTTCCTCCATGTCCTCGATCATGCACAGTCCGCCGAAAGCGAAAATGGTCTCGTATTCCGGTCCTTCCAGCTTGAGGCCCTTGTGCCGGCCGTGCATGATTTCCGCCTCCCGGGTGCAGGCCATGAAACATTTGGGGCAGGCCCGGGCCCGAACCTTCTGCCGGGCGTGATAGGTCTCTCCGCTCAAGTTCTCCCAGTGCTCGCAAGTGCCCTGGCTCCAGTACCGGGCGGGAAAGGCCCCGGCCGTATTCAGCATGGCCACCATCATGGTCGTTCCAAAGCCCTTGTAGGCCTTGGTCCCGGGGTGCTCCTTGCCTTCCGTGCCGAATTCCCGGAAAAAGGTGGAAAGGCCCTTGGGGTCGTAAGGTTCCCGCTTGCGGTTCCCGGAGAAGACAAGCGCCTTTATGTTCTTGGCGCCCATGACCGCTCCCATTCCGCAACGCCCGGCGCTTCGCCAGTGATCGTTTTTTATGACCGCGCAGGCGACCTGATTCTCCCCGGCCGGCCCGATGACCATGGCCCCGGATTTGTCCCCTTTTTCCCCGGGGAGACATTTTTTAAGCGCCCGGTCCTCGGTTTCCCGGGCGGTAAGACCCCGCAGGTCATCCGAGGCATGAAATTCGCATCCGTTGGGGTGAACGGCAATGCTCAGCAGGGAATCCGCCCGGCCGGTTATTATGATCGCGTCAAAACCGGTGCTGTCTATGGCCTCCGGGGTTTTGCCCCCGGCATAGGATTCCGCGTACAAACCGGTCAGGGGGGACTTGGTGTACACCCCATAGCGCGATCCTCCCCAGACCTGGGAGTTGCAGGCCGGACCGGTGGCGATTATCAGCCGGTTTTCCGGGCCCAGGGGATCGGCCCCGGCCGGATTTTCCTGCAAAAGCAGGCCGGTGCCCAGGCCCTTGCCCCCCAAGGTCTGAAGGAGCAGTTCCTCGGACAGGGAGATAACCTCGAAACTGCGGGCCGTGGTGTCTATCTTAAGGGCCCGGGCGTAGAATCCGTGCATGCCAGCTCCTTATGCGCTGTTTTGGGTTATATGCAAAAGCCCGTCGCGCAGGATGTTCAGGCCGCGCTCCAGGTCCTCGTCCGAGATCGTAAGCGGCATCAGGGTGCGCAGGACATTGCCGAAATTGCCGCAGGCCAGAAGGATAAGACCGTTTTCATGACACCAGGAGATGAGTTTTTTGGTCTCCTCGGTGGCCGGGGTCTTCTTTTCCCGGTCCCTGACCAGCTCCATGCCCAGCATGGCACCCTTGCCCCGGACCTCGCCGATTATCTCGAATTCATCCTGGAGCTTAAGCAGTCTTTTGCCCAGTTTTTCTCCCAGCTCCTGTCCCCGCTTCAGGAGTCCGTCGTTTTGCAGGATATCCAGAACCGCAAGAGCGGCCCGGCAGGCGACCGGGTTTCCGCCGTAGGTTCCGCCCAGGCCGCCGACATGCGGAGTGTTCAGGAGTTCGGCCCGTCCGGTTACCGCGGCCAGGGGAAGCCCGGCGGCCAGGGATTTGGCCGTGGTAATCAGATCCGGGGCCACGTCCCAGTGGTCAATGGCAAAGAGCTTTCCGGTCCGGCCGAATCCGGATTGTACCTCGTCGATTATGAGTTTTATGCCGTATTTGTCCGCGATTTTTTTCAGCCGGGGGAAATATTCCGGGGGCGGGGTTATGAATCCGCCCTCGCCCTGTACCGGCTCGGCGACAATGGCTGCGGTGTGCTCCGGGGCGGCGTAGGAGATAAAAAATTCCTCCAGGTAATCGGCGCAGGCCACGTCGCAGGAGGGGTAATTGAGCCCGAACGGGCAACGGTAGCAATAGGCGAAAGGCATGCGGTACACTTCCGGGGCAAAGGGGCCGAATCCGAATTTGTACGGCTTTATCTTGCTGGTCATGGACATGGTCAAAAGGGTGCGGCCGTGAAAGCCGTTTTGAAAGCAAATAATTCCGCTTCTCTCCGAGTTGTACCGGGCGATCTTGACCGCGTTTTCCACCGCCTCCGCTCCGGAGCTGAGAAAAAAACTCATTTTGTCAAAGTCCCCGGGCGCGAGTTCGTTCAGGCGCTCGGCCAGCTCCACGTAGGACTCATACATGAAGATGTGAAAACAGGTGTGGGTGAATTTTCCCGCCTGGTCCTGTATGGCCTGTACTATTTTGGGGTGGGCGTGACCTACGTTGTTTACCCCGATTCCCCCGGCGAAATCTATGTATTCGTTCCCTTGCACATCAGTTATTCTGGCTCCTTCCGCTTTTTGGGCAAAGGCGGGGATCACGTTGAAAGGCCCCCTGGGAACGCTTTTTTGCCTTCTTTCAAACAGGGTTTTATTGTCCGCCATGTCTCCTCCTATGGCTTAAATGTTCTCAATGATCGTGGCCACTCCCTGGCCTCCCCCAACACAGGCGGCGGCGCAGCCGGTTTTGCCTTTTTTCTTATTTAAAATGCGGGCCAGGGTCCCGGGCAGGCGGATGCCGGTGGCGCCCATGGCATGACCTATGGCCAGGGCCCCGCCGTGGATGTTCACTTGGTCCGGGTCTATTTTCAGTTCACGGATGGTGTTTAAAACAACCAAGGCAAAGGCCTCGTTTATTTCCCAAAAGTCAATGTCTGCCGCTTTCAGTCCGCGGTCTTCAAGGGCCTTGCGCGTAGCCGGAATAGGCCCTTTGCCCATTAGCGTGGGATCCACTCCGGCAAAGCCTATGGATTTTATCCTGGCCAGGGGGGTGAGCTCGGATTTTTCCGCCTTGTCCGCGGACATGAGGAGCATGCCCGCCGCCCCGGAATTGAGCGGGGAGGAATTCCCGGCGGTGATGGTCCCGTCTTCCTCAAACACCGGTTTCAGTTCCAGCATCTTTTCCAGGGATACATTGTTCCGGATGCCCTGATCGTGGTCAATGAGCTGCTTTTCCCCGCTCTCCTGCGCGGCCTGAATAGGCACGATTTCCCCGGACAAAAATCCGCTATCCCGGGCCTCGGAAGCCAGGCGGTGCGAGCGCACCCCCCAGGAGTCCATGTCCTCCCGGCTGAATCCGGTCTCCCGGGCCAATTTTTCCGCGGTCTTGCCCATGACCATGGTCGTGTCCATGTCCCAATGCGCATGCTCTGGGGCGGTAAAGAGATCCGGGTGCATGACCAGGGTCCCGTCCTTAAAGAGTTTCGGGCCCATGGGCACCCGGGTCATGTGCTCCATGCCGCAGGCCAGAACCGTGTCTGCGAATCCGGCGGCTATCTCCAGGTATCCCATGTGCAGGGCGGCCATGCCCGACCCGCACTGCTGATCCAGGAACCGGGCCGGTACCGAAGGGGAAAGATTGGCCAGAAAAAGCGGGGTGCGTCCGCCAAATGTCCAGTTTTCGGTCACGCCCAGGGCGCATCCGACCAGAAAGTCGTCCAGTTCTTCGGAGTTTACATTGGTTTGCTGCAAAAGCCGCGGGATAACCGCGGCCAGCAGATCATCCGCGCGCAGGGCGTGAAGCCAGTCCCGCCCCGGATCCTTGGGCCGGGCTCTGGACTGTGGGGTACGCAGATATCCGGCTATTACAACCTCTCGCATTGTTTCCCTCCCG
>JBKHGE010000040.1:0-18512 GCA_046539845.1 Desulfonatronovibrionaceae bacterium | reverse complement strand
TAAAAAATTATAGTAAGTTATCTAATGTCTAAAAAAGTTTGTTGGGACACCAGTGCTTTGCCCGGAATTAAAAAACTATCGTGCACCCGTAAAAGTATACCCATCAGCTAAGCCTTTTTATATCCCGGGCAGGAAATCGGCCCTGCTACCCCTAAGATCTTGTTTTTCCCCCTGCAAAAATACGTTCAAGACTATTTGCCCGCAAACCAAAACTAACCTCCTCAATATCCGGACAGTCTCCTTTCCTTGCAGTTGACATTTCTTTTATGCTTAATTAATAATATCAATTTGGTAACTGGTAGCGAAACATAAAACAAAATAATAAAATATGTTATCGAGGGTTTATGTCCGGATGTACTTATTCGCAAAAGACTATTGAAGACACCATCTCCTTTCACGGGCATTCCTGTCCCGGCCTGGCCACCGGTATCCGGGCGGCGGAACTGGCCGTAAAAGAGGTGGGGACCGCATATGACGAAGAAGTGGTCTGTATAACCGAGACAGATATGTGCGCTGTGGACGCCATACAATTTCTGCTTGGCTGCACCTACGGGAAAGGCAATCTCATTCATTGGGACATAGGCAAAAACGCCTTTTCCTTTTACAACCGGGAGACCGGACATAACCTGCGCATCCTGTGCCAAGAGATCGATTTTCCGGGAAGAGACAGGCTGAGAGCACTGCACAAGAAAGGAGCCAATGGCAGCTTAGAAGCAGTAGAAACCCAGGAACTTGCTGATTTGCGCCACATCTATACCCAGCGCATAATGCAGGCCTCTTTGCCCGCTCTATTCCAAAAAGGACCTGTGAAACGGGAACTGCCACGAAAGGCGCGGATCCTGGGCAGTGTTACCTGCTTTGCATGCGGGGAGCCAGTTATGGAATCCCGGGCACGGATGATGGGCGGGGAATATTTGTGCCTGCCCTGCTTCCGGGAGAAAGAGCAAAAGCTGTAGGCGGAACGTGATTAGGTGATTAAGTGCTTATGTGATTAAGTGATTATGTGGCTGCGGCAATGGGCTTTACTGGCTTTAAGACAAAACAAGGCGCAACCCGAGGGATAATCTTTTTGAGGCCAGGCCTTGGTTCCATTCCAGCCATGCCCACCGCATATCGACTCCCTAATCGCATAACACTTAACCACCCGACCTAAAACTCCAGCCGGAGACCGGAGCCCAGGGGTCGGACCCGGTCCGGAAAAGTATTTTGCAGGTATTCAAAGCCCATTTGGCCGGTACAATGTCCGGGCCAGATCCAGGAAAACCCAAAATCCCGGATGATCTGTGCCGCCTGATTAAGCGCCTCTTCGGACGCGGAAGCCAGATGGGTCCCGCCTATAAGGGCATAAAACCGGTCTATTCCAAGTCTTTTGCGGGCATAAAAACAGGTGTTGGCCAACCCGCTATGACAACATCCCAGGATAAGCACCGCTCCGAAGGGAGTATTCAAAACCAGACAGGCGTCGTCCGGGATGCAATCCTTTTTGGTGCACGCCGGATCCAGATAAAAGTTGTCCGTGGCCTGAAAGTTACCTTCCAGCCTTTCCACATCCGTGAGCATAATTAAGCCTTCATCCAGCTCCACCACCCCGCGTACAGGCGTATGCCTTTTCTTGATCTGCTCCAGATCAACGGTTTTTATCCCAATTGCATAACACAAAGAATCCGGACGAATAACATACCTCTCGCGGCTAAATTCCGGGTGGGCATAAAGGGAAAACCCTTTGCCGCCCGGAAGGTGGAAAAGAGTATCCAGCCCGCCGGTATGGTCGTAATGGCCATGGCTCAAAGCACAGCCACATATCTCCCGAAGATCCAGACCCAAAAGCGCGGCATTGTCCGCAAAGCTCCCGCTCAGGCCGGTATCCCAAAGCCAACTGCGCCCGTTATCCAGCCTGACATGCACACTCAGGCCGTGTTCGGCACAAAAACCGCTCAAACGACTGTTGTCCATAAGTACAGCCAACTCAGACATTCTCAAGGCTCCTCGGTGAAAGTGGACGGCTCATCGTCACAGAGTATGGATCTTTTAATTTTCCTCCGCCTGGTATTTTCGGATGCTGGATTGGCGGGACCAGTAAAGGGCCCAAGGTGAAAGTTAGACACTCCAAAGGCGAATCAGATATAAACGGCCATAAGGCTAGTCCAAGAGCCGTTTTCAGCCCCCCTTTCTTGTGTCCGCGAGCCGGGCATAAATCGCAGCGTAGGTCCGGCCCATTGTCCGGACATCAAACCCCTTGACCCGAATGAGGCCGTTTTCAACCAAACTGCGGGCCAAGTCCGGATCGGCATGCAGCTCCCGGATCCGGGAGGCCAATGTGTCCGGATCGCGGACCGGGAAAACCAGACCATGCCTTTTATGGGTTACAAGCTCAGTATTAGACGGCAGATCGGAAACCACAACCGGTACTCCAGAGGCCCAGGCCTCCTTGATTACCGCATTACTCCCCTCCCCGTCCACTGAAGGGATCACTGCCACATCCAAACGGGGCAAAAGCTCTGCCGCCGGGACACGACCACAGAACTCCACCCTGTCCTCCAGGCCCAGCTTTCGAACCAAATGGACGAGATCGGGCAGAAGTTCCCCCTCTCCGGCCACATAAAGGCGGAAATCTATGCCCACACGGGTCAGGGAGTGAAACAAGACTTCGTGTCCCTTTTGCGGGGTCAGGGCCCCGATAACCCCGAGACTCAAGCTCGCCCTGGATTCGACCTGCCTTTGCTTGTACCTGTTCACAGCGATTGCGCTGGGTACCAGGCGAATGCGGCTTTCCGGCACGCCGGAGGTGACCAATATATCCGCGACTTCCCGGCTTACACAGCAGACAATATCCGCACACGCGTACTTTTGGCGGCCCCATTTACCGGACAGGGGATAAGAGACCCGGCGGGTGTGCAGCAAAAAAAAAGAAAAAGGGGAGATCTGCTTAAACAAAGCGGCCAGAGAAGCGGAACGCGGCTCATGGGTGTGGACTATAGCCGGCTTTTTTTCCCGCAGAGCAGAAAAAAGCCGAACCCAATTCCTGGGATCAATCTCCTGGCGGGAAGGAAAAGAAAACACCTCCGTATCCCCAGAAGCGGCCCGTTCCAGAGAAGACCCGGACAGGCATCCCAAAGAGGTGTTTATCCCCGGTACTGAAGCCAGATGGTCCAGGAGGTACAATACCTGCTTCTGGCCGCCCCTTAACTCCGGCCCCAGGTCCAGGTGCAGCACATGCATGGGAACTAGGCCACAGGCAGGCCGTTTTGGTCCACGTCTTCCCGCAAAAGTTGGCGCAGCCGTAACGCCACCGGCCCGGGACGGACGTCGTGTACCGGTTTGTCATTATATCTGATCACCCCCACTGCATCCAAAGTGGTTCCGACCATGATGATCTCCCGGGCCGAATACAGTTCATCCTCACTGATAGACCGGAATATAAAGTTCTTTTCATGTTTGATAAGCTCCAGGGCCCGCATGAGCGTAGTCCCAGCCAGGGCGTTCACAAAATCCGGGATAATCAGCTTGCCGTTTTCATCGACCACTATCACGTTTTCCGTGGCCCCCTCGGCTAAAAAATTGTTCTCGTCAAAACAGAGTGGAAAATCATAGCCCTTTTCCACAGCCTCTTTTTTCATGAGTACATTGGGCAGATAATTGACCGTCTTTATCCGGGCCAGATATCCCTGTTTGGCCGGGATCCCGGTTTTGAACACGGTTACTCCCTTTTCCCAGAAAGACTCCGGCCTATGGTGCATGCGCCTGATCACGATATACAGGCTGGACTCCGGACACTCCCGGATATCCGTGGTAAATCCGCCCGGCCCCCTTCCCACATACATAGATACCAAAGCGCTCTCTTCATCCACCGCCCGGAGCAGATCCAGAACCAGAGCCCGTATCTCCTCAGCTGGGGCAGGCATGCGGATATCCAATCCGCGACAGGATTTTTGAAGCCTTTCCAGGTGTGCATCCAAGAGATAGACGCGGCGGTTGATCATCTTCAGGGTCTCGAACACCCCGTCCCCGCGATGGACAAGGTGGTCATCCACCGGGACCAGCATCAAACGGGGATTGCGGCACACCGCCCCCAGCCGGTGATCGTAAAAGGCCAGGCAGTCCTCTTCGTTGGGACGATGTCTGCTCAAAAGATGTTTTATATACTCATTTTCCTCAAGGATTCTGGGCATTATTCACTCCGTCTCAGGCAGGGACCCGGACCAAATTATTCTCCAGCAGGGTCTCGGCAATCTGTATGGTGTTCAGGGCCGCGCCCTTGCGGATGTTATCCGAGACCACCCACAGGTTCAGACCGCAGGGCACACTGTCGTCCTCCCGGATACGGCCGACAAAGGTGGCGTCCTCTCCGGCGGCGTGGACCGCCATGGGATAGGCGTTTTCCTCGGGATTGTCCAGCACGGTCACTCCGGGCGCCTGGGAAAGAATCGCCCTGGCCTCTTTGGCGGTAATCCTACTCTCGGTCTCGATATTTACAGATTCGCTGTGTCCATAAAAAACAGGGACCCGCACGGTGGTGGCGCTTATGCCTATATGTACATCATGGAATATCTTACGCGTTTCATTGACCATTTTCATCTCTTCCCCGGTGTATCCATTCTTTTGAAAACTGTCGATGTGCGGCAGGCAGTTAAAGGCGATCTGATGTGGATACACCTCAGCTTCGGGCTCCAGACCGTTAAACAGACGGCGGACCTGGTTTCCCAGCTCCTCGATCGCTTTGTTCCCGGATCCAGAAACCGCCTGATAGGTGGAGACAACGATCCTTTTTATCCGGGAGACATCATAAAGCGGCTTCAGGGCGACAACCATCTGGATGGTCGAGCAGTTGGGATTGGCGATTATTCCCCTGTGTCCCTTCAGGTCTTCGGGATTGACCTCAGGAACGACCAAGGGCGTATTTGCATCCATTCTCCAAGCATTGGAATTATCTACAACCACGCAACCGGAGTCCACGGCCAAGGGTGCAAACTCTTTTGAGGCCGCCCCGCCGGCGGAAAAAAGGGCCAGGTCCACACCTTTAAACGAGGACGGGGTCATCTCCTGTACGTTCAGCTCTTTGCCTTTGAAGTCCACTTTGGAACCCGCGGAACGAGACGAGGCCAGAGGAATAACCTCCTCGGCCGGGAAATCCCGCTCTTCCAGAATCTTTAACATCTCCCTGCCCACTGCTCCGGTCGCCCCGGCCACGGCAACAACAGGTCTTTTCTGCATCTCTATCCTCCTTGTGAATTATTGGCTCTTTAATTTCTCCGCTCGAGCGCCTGGCTTACAAAACAGACCCGGCGATACTAAATATAGGCAGGTACATGCTGACCACCATTCCTCCGACGACAACACCGAGGAAAACGATCATGATCGGTTCGATCAAAGAAGTAAGCGCCTCCACAGCCACATCCACCTCATCGTCGTAGAAGTCGGCGATCTTTTCCAGCATGTTGTCCAGGGCCCCGGTGGCCTCTCCGATGGAGATCATATGGACGACCATAGGCGGAAACACAGCGGTCTCCTCCAGGGGCTCGGCAATAGTCTGCCCCTCGGCGATGCTGTTTCTGGCCTTGAGCACCCCGAGCTCAATGGTCTTATTTCCGGAGGTGCGGGAGACAATGTCCAGAGAATCGAGTATGGGCACTCCGCTGGCTACCATGGTGCTGAGGGTGCGGCTGAATTTGGCCACCGCGGCTATACGCAAAAGCTTGCCTATGACCGGCAAGAACAAAATCCAGTGGTCCACCAGTATCCTGCCCCGCTCCCATTTATAAAAGAGCCTGAACCCGATCACCAGAGCTATCACCCCCCCGAGCAACCAAAAGAATTTCTCCTGGACCAAGTCACTTAAATTGACCACGAATTGGGTGGGGGCGGGAAGAGCCCCGCCGAAGCTGGCGAACACGTTCTCAAAGCTGGGGATGACAAAAAGGAGGATAATGGCCACAACCAAAAGGGCGACCACCAGGACTACCGCCGGATAGATCATGGCCCCTTTGACCTTGGCTCTGAGATTGGCCGCCTTTTCAATATACTCAGACAGCCTAAGCAGGACCGTGTCCAGTACGCCGCCGGTTTCCCCGGCATCAACCATGTTCGTATACAGGGCATCAAACACATCCGGATATTTTTTCATGGCATCGTACAGCGTGGACCCGCTCTCAATATTGTTACGGATATCAAAAAGGGTGTGTCGCAGTTTATCATTCTCGGTCTGCTCGCACATGATCTGCAGGGCCTGCAGGATGGGTACCCCGGAGTTGATCATGGTCGCGAACTGCCGGCTGAAGACCACCATGTCCCGGGAAGAGACCCCTTTTTCCAGAAAAGTGCCTTCAAACAGATCCTTGGGCTTGGGTTTGACCTTTATATCCTGCAGTCCCTTTTTCCTGAGGATGTTTTCAGCCATATCCAGGGTCGGCGCATCAAGATCGCCCTTGACCTTTCGGCCCAGCCTGTTTCTTGCCTTGTAATCGAATATCGGCATAATTCCTCCTGCTTAATCCGCCCGCTGCCGGCATCGGTTAACCCCGGCTACACTTCCCGACCAAGCTAGACATTGGCCCGCATGATCTCCTAAACGGACATATCACCTCTGACCATTTTGAGCAATCCGCTGCTGCGCACATGCTGAACATACCCTGCCGGACTGCCCTGCTCCTGAATTCCGGTACTGCGGCCGGCTTGGACATCAATTCCCGGATAATCCCGGCCATCCTCTCTCGCGTTCACGCGGCTCGACTTATCAACTTGCCAGGTGTCATGCGGCTTGCGTTAGCCCCCTGCCTTTAAGGACTCGCGCTCTTTTTTGAGCTCTTCCATCTCCGCCTCTATCCAGGACATACGCTCAAAAATTTCCTCCGACGTTTGCCGTGAATTTTTTAGCTCCCGAGTGAGCCCCTTTATCCTTTCCCGGTCCTGATAGGTCTCCGGAGAACTCAACGCCGCCTCTGCCTTCTCCTGAAAAACGATCGCCTCCTCCAGCTGTTTTTCCAGCCGGCCGAATTCCTCCTCCAGCGGCTTCAGCCTGCGGTGGATCTCGTTTCGTTTCTCGGCCTGCATCCTTTTGACCCTCCGGGAGGAGACTCCGGGCTCTTTCTTCTTTTCCATCCCGGATTCCAGGATTGGTGCAAAGCGGTCCTCCCGGAAACTGCGCACATACTCCTCCACCCCTCCGCGCAAAGGATAGAGGTCATCCTCCCGGACCAGCCATACTTCCCCGGCCACCTGGTCCAAAAGCTGACGGTCGTGGGCCACAAGGACTACTGTCCCGGAAAAATCACGCAAGGCGGCTATCAAGGCCTCCCGGCTTTCCATATCCAGATGATTGGTGGGCTCGTCCAGCAAAAGGACGTTGGCCCGGGCCAGAAACAGCGTGGCCAGTATCAGCCTGGATTTCTCCCCTCCGCTCAGGCTGCCCGCCCGAGCCGGCCACATGTTTTCGCCCAAAAGAAACAGCCCCAAAACAGAACGGATCTCCTCCTCGCGGGTACAGCCGGTAAGCCTTTTTATCTCCGCTAAAACGCTGTTTCCATTCTCCAGTATTTCGGTCTGGTGCTGGGCGTAATACCCGAAACTGACCTTGGCCCCCACCCTGACCTCACCGCTATCCGGGGCAACCATCCCGGCCATGATCTTTAAAAGCGTGGATTTGCCCCGGCCGTTCGGTCCGACCAGGGCCACCTTCTGCCCGCGCATAATGCTGAAATCCAGATCCCGGAACAGGCTCACCTCTTTGTATCCGAAAGACACCCCGGCTCCGCTCACCGGGACCTTGCTCCCCCTTTCCGGTTCCGGCCAGGAAAAACTCAGACCGGGACCGCTTTTGTCCGCCTGCAGCCCGCGCATCTCTTGACGTAGCCCCTCTATCTCCTTGATCCGCGCCTGGGCCTGTCTGGCCTTGCTCGCCTTATACCGGAACCGATCCACAAACTTTTGTTTGTGGTTTATTCTGGCCTCCAGTCCTTTAACCCTGTCCCTTTTATACCCTTCCTTTTCCTCATGCCAGTCAAAGAAGGCGCTCAAGCCGCCGGGCCGAAAATAAGGCCTGTCAAATCCCAGATACAAAACGTGCGAGGCCGTCTTGTCCACAAAATACAGATCATGGGCGACAAAGGCCAAAACACCCTGAAAGGCGGCCAGATAATCCTCCAGCCATAACACCGCCTCCAGGTCCAGATGGTTGGTGGGCTCGTCCAAAAGGAGCATATCCGCGCCCTGCAAAAGGACCCTGGCCAGCTTGGCCCGCTCCCGCCAGCCGCCGCTCAGGCTCTCCAGGGGACAACGGAAGTCCGCGTCCGAAAAACCCAGCCCGTGCAGGATCTTTTCCGCCTCGTGTTCCGGGCTGTATCCGAAGCGCTGCTCCAGTTCCTCCTGGCGGGCAGCCAGCCTGTGCAGGGCCTTTTCATCCCCGCAGTCCACCGCGGCCTTCCATGCCCTCCAAAACTGCCCCCAATCCGGCAGGACCCCGAGCATATAATCTAAAAGCGGACTCTGGAGATCATCGCCGCTTATCTCCTGCATAACCCGGCCGATCCTGGCCCCACTCGGGTAAAAGACATTGCCCCGCTCCGGGATGATCTCCCCGGCCATTATATCCAGCAGAGTGGATTTCCCGCATCCGTTCGGTCCGGCCACAGCCAGTTTCATCCCTGGACAGAGCTCTAGGCTCAAATCAGTGAACAGGTCCGTACCGTCAAAGCCGTGGCTTACCGCATTCAGACTCAAACGCAGCATAAACGATCCAAGCCTCGGTCTTTCCCCGGACGGTAAAAAAGGGACATGCCTGATCCGCGCCTTACCATGACTCGCAATGGATCCTTCCGGAGTCGAATCTATTAATCTCTTTGCGTTCTTGTGCGGGCCAGCCGAGAGGGACAAAGGCCAGGGGGAGCACGTTATCCGGGAGTCCGAACACGGTCCTGCACCTCTCCACTCTGTCCTCCAGAGGATAGATCCCGGTCCACACCGCTCCCAGTCCTAGGGCATTCGCGGCCAGCAACAGGTTTTCCACTGCTGCCGAGCAGTCCTGGCCCCAGAATCCGGGAAACTTTTCCCGGGCCAGGTTCCCGCAGACCAAGATGCCCACCGCCGCCTTCGGAGCCATGGCTGCATATGGATTGAATTCCTGCACCCTTTCCAGGCGCTCTTTTTCTCGAACCACCACGAACTCCCAGGGTCGGGCATCCCCGGCCGAGGGAGCAGACATGGCCGCTTTCAAAAGCTTATCCACCAGCTCCGGAGAAACATCTTCTCCGGTATATTTACGGATACTCCTGCGGGTAGCTATACACTCCAAGGTGTCCATAATCTCAGCCTCCCCAGCTTTACAATTCAGGTCGGATTTAACCGCGGCAATCCCCAGTTGAATTAAAAATAACTGTAAAAAAAACGGATTACAACCATTGCCCTTTGACCGCTTTAGTTATATGCAAAGCCCAGTTTTGGCAATCAAAAAACCAAAGGAGAGAACAATGATACCTGAAGGACTGAAGTACACCCAATCCCATGAATGGGTTAAGATTGAGGGTGAAGAACTTGTTATGGGCATCACCCACTTTGCCCAGGAGCAGCTGGGGGATATCACCTTTGTCGATCTCCCGGAAAAGGGCCAGGAACTCACCGCCGGCGAGGAGATGGGCAGCGTGGAATCGGTCAAGGCGGCCAGCGAGATATACGCCCCGGCCAGCGGGGAGGTGATCGAGGTGAATGCCGACCTGGAGGACGAGCCGGAGAAAATAAACCAGGATCCCTACGGAACGGGCTGGATAGCCAAAATAAAATACACCGATCTCCCGGCTGAGCTCATGGACTCCACAGCCTACGCCCAGCTGGTCAGTGAAGAAGGTCATTAATAATCCCAACCTAAACCCATCAAGATATAAGCAATTATGCCATATATTCCACATACTACAGAACAGACAAAGGCAATGCTGGAAACCATCGGGGTGAATAATATCCACGATCTATTCTCCGGCATAAAGGGGGATCTTCGGCCCCGAAGTTTTGATCTCCCCGAGGGTATGAGCGAAATGCGCGTGGTCCGGCACGTGCAGGAATTATCCCAGAAAAACAACACCAAAGTCTGCACTTTTCTGGGCGGGGGGTTTTATGACCATTATATCCCGGCCGCGGTCACGGACGTGATCTCCAGATCGGAATTCTACACCGCTTATACCCCGTATCAGCCAGAGGCCTCCCAGGGCACCCTGCAGGCCATTTTTGAATACCAGACCGCTGTCTGCCGCCTCTTGGACATGGAATACTCCAACGCCTCCCTATACGACGGCGGGACCGCCATCTATGAGGCGGCCATGATGGCCGTACGCTCCAGCAAAAGGAAAAAGATACTCATCTCCGAAGGAATAAACCCCATATACAGACGCATCCTGGACAGCTATACCACCAATCTACACCTGGAATTAAAGACCATCCCCCAAAAACAGGGGCAGACAGACATACACGCTCTAGAGGCCGCCCTGGATGAGGACGTGGCCGCCCTTGTGGTCCAAAACCCCAATTTCTTCGGCTGCATAAGCGATTTCTCCGATCTGTTCGCCAAGGCCAGAGAGCACAAGATAATAAACATAATCTCGGTAAATCCGCTTTTGCAGTCCGTTTTAAAGACAGCCGGAGAGATGGGCGCGGACATCGCGGTGGCCGAAGGCCAGAGCCTGGGCCTGCCGCTCAATTTCGGCGGCCCCTATCTGGGAATGATCGCCTGCAACGGGAAACTCATCCGCCAAATGCCCGGACGGGTGGCCGGAAAGACCGTGGATACCGAAGGCAGAACCGGGTACGTACTCACCATCCAGGCCAGGGAGCAGCATATCCGCCGCCAGAAAGCGACCTCGAATATCTGTTCCAATCAGGCCCTTTGCGCCCTGCAGAGCCTGGCCTATATCTCATTGCTCGGCCCGGCCGGACTGGCTGCCACTGCGGAGAGCTGCATGGACAACGCCCGGTACACGGCGGAAAAACTGACCGCCATCCCCGGAGTGGAACTCCTGAATCAGGCCCCGTTCGGCTACGAATTCACTGTCTGCCTCCCGGTCAACGCATACGAGGTGGTGGACCGGCTCGCCCAGGAGGGTTATGTCCCGGGCTTCCCTGTCGGAGGATACTACCCGGGCATGGAGAACTGTCTCTTGGTGGCCTGCACGGAAAAGAGAACCAGGCAGGAGATCAACATCCTGGCCGAGATGATGCGAGGTGCGCTATGAAGACCATGTTTGAGAAATCAAAGACAAACAGGACCGGCATACTCCCGGACGGCACAGGAAACACGGCCCGGGATATGCTTCCCACCTCCCTTGTCCGCTCCGAGCCGGCCAAACTGCCCGAGCTTTCGGAGCTGGACGTGGTCCGGCACTTCACGCGGCTTGCGCGCAAAAACTTCGGGGTGGACGGGAATTTTTACCCCTTGGGCTCGTGCACCATGAAATACAACCCCAAATTCAACGAAAAACTGGCTGCACTGCCCGGATTTACCGATCTGCACCCTCTGGAGCCGCAATTGCGCGGGGCCGGCCAATACACACAAGGCGCCCTGGAGGTAATCCATAGCACCGAAAGGCTCTTGTGCGAGATAACCGGAATGGATGCCTTTACCCTGCAGCCCCTGGCCGGGGCGCACGGCGAATTGACCGGGGCGGTGCTTATCGCGGCCTATCACCGGCACAAGGGGAACAAAAAGACCAAGATAATCGTCCCGGATTCCGCCCACGGCACCAATCCAGCCTCCGCGGCCATTGCCGGCTTTGACGTGGTCAGCATTGAATCCAAAGACGGAATCATCGATCCGGAAGTACTCCGGGAGAATCTGGACCAGGACGTGGCCGCGCTGATGATGACCTGTCCGAACACCCTGGGACTTTTTGAAGACCATCTCCCGGAGATAGTGGATATGCTGCACTCCGTAGACGCCCTCTTGTATTACGACGGGGCCAATCTGAACGCGATCATGGGCCAGATGCGGGTCGGAGACGTGGGCTTTGACGTGGTCCACCTCAACTTGCACAAGACCTTCGGCACTCCGCACGGGAGCGGTGGACCAGGGTCAGGGCCGGTAGGAGTGAACAAGAAATTAGAGCCCTTCCTGCCAGTTTCCCGGGTGATTCGCCTCGAAGACGGACAATACTTCCTGGACTACGACTACCCGGACTCTATAGGCTATATCGCCCCCTTCTACGGTAATTTCGGGGTGATCCTCAAGGCCTATGCCTATATCCTGCGGCTGGGCCGGGAGGGGCTTATCCGGGCCTCTAAATATGCGGTGCTCGCGGCCAATTACATGCGCAAGCGCCTGGAAAACCACCTGCATATCCCCTATAACCGGGTCTGCATGCACGAATTCGTGGCCTCGGCAGTCAACCAGGCCCAGAAAGGGGTTCGGGCCGTGGACATAGCCAAGGCCCTTCTGGACAAAGGACACCACGCCCCGACCGTGTACTTCCCGCTCATTGTCAAGGAATGTCTGATGATCGAGCCCACCGAGACCGAATCCAAGGAAACCCTGGACCGGTTTGTGGACGACCTCATCGAGATCCTGGAAACCGCGGAAAAAGACCCGGAACAGGTCCGAAACGCCCCGTACTTCACGCCTGTTCGCCGTCTGGATGAAGTCCGTGCAGCCAAAAAAATGGAGCTTCGCGAGTAATGCCCAAAAAAGATCTGATCATTATCGGGTCCGGACCGGGGGGACACGCAGCCGCTCTTGCCGCGGCCCACAAGGGCCTTGAAACCGCCGTGGTGGAAAAAGCTCCTCTGGGAGGGACCTGCCTGAATTGGGGCTGCATTCCGACCAAGCTCTTTTTAGGGGCCACAGAACCCCTGGACTCCCTTGCCGCCCAGAAAAGGCTACGCTTGGCTTCCGGGGACATAGACATTG
Organism: Desulfonatronovibrionaceae bacterium; assembly: GCA_046539845.1. GTDB lineage: Bacteria > Desulfobacterota > Desulfovibrionia > Desulfovibrionales > Desulfonatronovibrionaceae > CAYNNQ01. Next base: position 5,638 of record JBKHGE010000040.1, on the reverse strand, counting down.
ATTTAAACACCCTGCAGAAAAGGAAGACTTCTTTGCTTTCCGCCACACAAAAGGCCATGGGCAAAGAATTGGATTCGCTGGGAGTGGAGGTAATCCAAGGTACAGCCGGCCTTATGGGAGACGGCCGGGTGCAGGTGCAAACCAAGCAGGACATGCAGGAGATCTCGGCCGCAAACATAATCCTGGCCACGGGCAGCAAGCCCGCCCCCCTTCCGGGAATAGACCCGGATCACGAGAAAATACTTGATTCCAACGACCTGTTGCAGCTTAAGGAAATCCCCTCGAGCATGGCTGTTATCGGGGCCGGGGCCATCGGTCTGGAAATGGGCCGCTTCCTGCACCGTTTGGGCTGTAAAATCTTCCTCATAGAAGCCATGGACCGCATCGCCCCGTACGAAGACCCGGAAATAAGCAAGGAAATGCACAAGATCCTGAAACGGGAGAAATGGGATGTACGCCCGGGGTGCATGGTCTCGGGAATTGAAAAGTCTGCCAATGGGCTGTGTATTTCTTTTAAAGACAGCGACAAGGATCTCGAGGTGGATAAATGCCTGCTCGCGACCGGACGCTGGCCCAACGTGGACAGTCTGGGACTGGAAAAAATCCAGGAAGTAGGCCAGGACAAGACCGGCTGGATCCAGGTGGATGAATATCTCCGGGCCGCCGAGGGAATATATGCGATCGGGGATGTAAACAATATCTGTCAACTGGCCCACGCTGCCTCGCATCAGGCGGAATATACAATCAAGCATATCTCGGGGGAGACGACCTCTTTTTATCCCCGAAGGCCGATCCCCTCCTGCGTGTACGGCCCGCCGGATATTATGCGCGCCGGCTACACCGAGGAGCAGGTGCGCCAGCAGGGCCGGGAATATTTCTGCACCCGGGCCCAACTGGTGGCCAATCCCATTTGCCAGGCGCACGGAGCCGGATACGGGCTGATTAAAGTAATCTGGGAGAAGGGCCGTGTGGCTGGGATCTCCGCGGTAGGACACAATGTTTCTCACTTGGTTACCCTGGCCCAGACTATTGTCGATCAGGCCTGGGAGCGCAGGCAGGTGGAAGAACTCATCTTCGCCCACCCCACCCTGGATGAGAGCCTGAAGCAGGCCCTACTGGCCGACCGGACAAATTGATTCTTTCTTCCTAAGGAATCTGGTCTTTCAGCATAAATCACGAATAACAGAGTAATTTTTGAATTTATCTCTAACAAAAAAGTTCTTTTTATCGACTTCGGCACGCACGACGAAGTCTATTAACCTTTAGGATTTACATAACACATGCCGGATATAGATATCAGAGGGCCGTTCAGGTCGGTAAAAAGGTTGGTTCTGGCTTCGGCCTCCCCGCGCCGGCAAACCCTTTTGACCTCACTGGGGATTAGCTTCTTTGTCCGCCCTAGCCGGATTAAGGAGCCTCCCCCGCAGCCCGGCCAAGACCCCGGGGACTATGTCCTGAAAATGGCCGAACTCAAGGCTAAAGACACGGGAAAAAGGGAAAAGGATTCCCTTGTCCTGGGCGCGGACACAGCTGTAGTTCTGGATGGGGAAATCATGGGCAAACCCAAAAATCCGGACCACGCCTTGAAAATGCTTTCCAGCCTGGCCGGCCGGGAGCACGAGGTAATCTCCGGGATTTTTTTAACCGGAGAGACACTTCAAGAGGACATATCCTTTACCGCGAGCACTTGGGTGCGCATGGACAGCTTTGATACAGAAATTTTAAAGGCGTATATAGACACCGGGGAAACCGAGGACAAGGCCGGGGCCTATGCCATGCAGGGAGCAGGCGGCTTTCTGGTGGACCATGTTCGCGGTTCGTACACCAACGTGATAGGACTGCCCCTGTCCCGTACCGCCAAACAACTTTTAAAGACCGGATGCATTGAACCGGCATGAATACAGACCGGATATGCTCCTTTGTTGCCGGGCTGGGCCCGGTGGGACGGCTTCCACGCATCCCCGGGACCTGGGGCTCTTTGTTTTCGGTCCTGATCGCGCCATTTTGTTTTCTGCCCCTGCCGGTACCGGGACGGGCTGCGCTTGTGGTGCTTTTGTTCGCTGCCGGGGCAGTAGTCTCCGACCGGGCGGAAAAGGCGAGTAAAAAAAAGGATCCGGGGTGGATAGTGATTGACGAGCTCGTGGGACAGTGGATCACGCTTCTGTTCGTGGCCTCCGGGTCCTGGATCGCCCTGGCCTGCGGATTTTTCTTCTTCAGATTCTTTGACATCCTAAAGCCCTTTCCGGTCAAGCGGGCCGAGAGCATGCTCCCGGGTGGGTGGTCGATCATGCTCGACGATGTCCTGGCCGGAATATACGCCATGGCTGCGCTTCAGCTCTTATCCTCGATCCTTTTTCTATAGGATTCAACCTCCCGGGCCGCGGCCGCATATCCCTCTGCAATGGCCTCGTTTCCGCGGTTGAAATCCATGAATTTCAGATGACCCAAATCCGGACGGATAAGTATGTCCGGGGGAAAATCCTTGAGATTTATATCCGATACCCGACGCTGGACCACGTCCAGGGAGCTGAACATAACCTCGAATATGCTGGGTAGCCGATCCCGAACCATCCACCGTCTTATCTGGCTCAAAACCGTACTCTCGGTCGCAGCCAGCCTATCCCGCCATTCAGCGAACAGCCTATTGTCCGCGACTTTGTTCTCCACAGGCACCTCTAAGTGCTCGCTTTCAGGCGAGCTGTTCCTACGAAGCGCCCTGCTCCGCATCAGATTATAATTGAGATCCACGGCGATGATTACTTCCGCGCCCATGTCCTGCAGGACACTCACCGGTATGGGGTTAATCAGCCCACCGTCCACCAGGATACGTTCTCCCTTTTTCACCGGGGTGAACATCCCGGGCACGGCAATACTGGCCCGGACCGCCTCGATAACGTCCCCGGAATCTATGCGCACTTCTTCTCCGGCCATTATATCCGTACACACCGCACAAAAGGAACAGGGCAGCTCCTCTATCCGGGTATGAGGCACATGACTGCGCACGAACCGAGCCACCTTGCGACCGTCCAAAAGACCGGAACGGGGAAAGCCCACATCCAGCATATTGAAGATCCCTCTCCAGTCCAGATCCAGAACCACCTGCTCCAGCCGGTTCAAACCACCGGCGCAATGCACGGCGCCCACAAGCGCACCAATGCTTGACCCGGCGACCACATCCACATGAATGCCCATATCCCTAAGGGCCCGAATGATCCCGATATGGGCCCAACCACGGGCGGATCCGCTGCCCAAAGCCAGCCCTACTTTTTTATCCTCAAACATATTCTTTACCTTGATTGTTAATCTTGAAGCCTACAATTTAAAACTCGGTTAAATAGTTTAAGTCTTGGTCTAAAAAGACGATAAGAAATAACCTGGCCTTTCCTAATTTAACCGCAGCGACATCTTCACGAACAGATAGGTGAAAGCATATCATAAAACATGCTTTCGCCTATTGACCTTGGTATCATTATTGATATTAAATTCATATGACAAAAATCGATGACATGCTTGAAAAGATACGGCGGAAACCAAAAGATGTCCGCTATTCTGACTTATGCAAAATCTGCGATCATTTCTTTGGCGAACCCCAACAGAAAAAAAAGCAGCCATTGAATTTATAAAACTCCCTGGGAGGGTGATCCACGGGTAAATATTCAAAACGCTAAAGGAAAGGCCAAAATATACCAGGTTAAACAGGTTCTTTTGGCTATTGAAAAACTGGAGGTCAATCATGGCGCAAAAAAAGGATAAATATACATACAGATTGCCAGCTCAAAACTAAGCCAATAGTACCGACACCACACACAATCAGAACATCAGCCTCAAATAAGACTTCGGTAGTACATGATTTTTTTGATAGATATATCTTGACTCCTTAAATCTCCCAGGTTCTTTCCTGTTGCACAAAAAAGACTGCGGCAAAGTGTGCGGGTGCGGAAAATCCACCTTAAACAATCAAGAGTTATTGCCCTTATCCGGGTTTTAGGTTAACATTTCAGCTGGTTACCCCGGCCTGATCAAAGGTGGCCATATCATTGAAAATAGCCGCGGCGCAGCGCAGGATATGCACGCCCATGGCCGCACCGGTGCCCTCTCCCAGGCGCATGTCCAGATCCAAAACCGGCCTGGCCCCGATTTTCTCCATTACTTTTAAATAACCGGGCTCGGCCGAGGCATGGGCAAAAAAACAATAATCTAAAACGAGCGGAGAAAGCATCCAGGCCGCGGCAAAAGCGGCCGTGGATATAAACCCGTCTATTAGCACCGGAACACCCCGGGCCGACCCGCCAAGGATGAGCCCGGTCAAACAGGCTATCTCCAGTCCGCCCACAGCAGACATTATCCGCAGGGGGTCCCCGGAACGGATATCGTCTTTGTTTACCTCCAACGCTTTTTCTATAATTTTCACCTTGCCCTGCATACCCCTTTCATCCAGGCCGGTTCCCGGCCCGGTGATCTCACTGGGATTAAAGCCGAAAAAGGCGCAAAAAAGCGCTGTAGACGGGGTGGTATTGGCAATGCCCATCTCTCCGGTACCCAAGGCTTGACAACCATCGTCAACTGCAGCCTCAGCCAGCCGGATTCCTCTGTTTACCGCCCGGATGCAGGTCTCTATATCCATGGCCGGGCCTTGGGATATATCCTTGGTCCCGGACTGCACCCGGGCATCCACGAGCAGTTCATGCGCGGGAAAGGGCTCCCCGAGGCAACCCGCGTCCACCACTTTGAGCTGCACATTGCAGCATGCGGTCAAGACATTTATGGCCGCTCCACGGTTTAAGAAATTAAAGACCATCTGCCGGGTCACTTCCTGGGGAAACAGGCTGACCCCGGATGCGGCCACTCCGTGGTCCCCGGCACAGGTATAGATCCGGGCCGGGTCCACGCTCAGCCGCTCCTTTTTCCCCCCACAAACAGCGTACAAACGGCAGGCCAGATCCTCCAGGTAGCCCAGACTGCCGCGCGGCTTGGTCAGATTATCCATGTGCGCCCGGCCCTTATCCACCAGGTTTTGATCCACACCAGAAATAGCGGCTATCGTCCTCTGAACAGAGTCCATTCAGACCCCCCTTTGAATTTAAACTTGTTTTAAAAAGGCAAATATGTTCGTGCAAAAAAGAAATACGGATATGTCATTTAGCAAATGAACTCAAGAAAAAGGGGGCTTCATGAAAAGCTTTCGCCAGGAGATGTGGATGCATATCCCGGAAAGAATGGGATTTAAAAACATCACCCCCAAGGTCCGGGAGGCCATTACCCAAAGCGGGGTAAAAGAAGGCCTGGTCCTGGTAAACGCCATGCACATCACCGCGTCTGTATTCATCAACGACGATGAGTCCGGCCTGCACCAGGACTACAAAATCTGGCTGGAAAAATTGGCCCCGCACGAACCGGTTAACTCCTACCGGCACAATATAGGCGAGGACAATGCGGACGCGCACATGAAAAGACAGGTCATGGGCCGGGAAGTGGTCGTGGCCATCACTGCCGGGGATTTGGACCTCGGCCCCTGGGAACAGATCTTCTACGGTGAATTCGACGGTCGCAGAGACAAACGGGTACTGATAAAGATAGTCGGCGAATAAGTCACTAAATTATCCCGTGAAGCGGGCCGCCCTTCTCCCCTAAACGGTCC
>JBKHGE010000039.1:0-18669 GCA_046539845.1 Desulfonatronovibrionaceae bacterium | reverse complement strand
GCACCTTATGTTGGCTCAAGCAACCGGTCACGATCAAGAAGACCTATACTTACAAGGGCAAAAAGCGCACAAAAAAGGTTCTTGCCGATGAATCCGGCAAGCCTGTGCCGTTTAAAAGCATAGCTGCCAGCCTCAACGACTTTTTCTGGTACAGGCGCAGGGTCTCTGAAGGCACCAAGGGACCGATTGAATACGAGTTTACAAAAAGGCGTGTGGTGCTTGCCAAAGACGGCCTGCCGGACAAAACCGTATGGTTGTTGATACGCAGAACCATTGAGAAGAACCCGCAATACTCTTTTTTTATCTCCAATGCTCCGAGTAGCGTGCGACTGAAAACTCTGGTATGGCTCAGCGGCCTGCGATGGTCCATAGAGCAGTGTTTTGAGGAAGCCAAAACAGAGCTTGGCATGGATCACTATGAAGTCAGAAAATTTCCAGGATGGCATCATCATATTTTAACCTGCATGCTCGCGCACTTTTTTCTCTGGCACATAAAGATCAGATTGGGAAAAAAAAGCACCAGCTATTACAGTGTCGCAGCTTAGGGTTCTTTTGAAAGCGGTTTTGCCAATGCGTGTATTTGACGCCGAAAGGCTTCTTTTGCTTATTAAATGGATACAACTCAAAAATCACAGGGCTTACTTATCGCACAAACGAAAAAAGTTGCTGGGTAACGATATTAAAACATAAATTGCGTTGTAGGGTTAATTATATCAAGGAGGATGAGCTGGCCGCAGAAGGAAACGGTATCAACACCAGTCACTACAAGCTGGTGGCCTTTGTCCTGGGTGCGTTCTGGGCGGGCATGGTCGGGAATATATATGCCTCGAAAATGACCATTATCTCTCCGGAATCATTTACTTTCTGGGAGTCGGTCCTCTATTTCACCATTGTTATCTTGGGTGGATCCGGGAGCATTCCCGGGGTTATTCTGGGGGCGTTTTTAATAGCCGGACTGCCGGAGGTCTTCCGTGAGTTCGCCAGTGCACGCATGCTCTTTTTCGGGGCGGCAATGGTGGCCATGATGATTTTCCGCCCGGCCGGGATTATGTCCCCCCTGCCGCGTAAGTATAACCTGGAAACACGGCGGAAAAAGGAGTCCCGTTCATGAGTCTTTTGCACGTGGCCAATCTGTCCAAGTCTTTTGGTGGGCTCATGGCAGTAAATGATGTCGGATTTGATCTGCTTGAGGGCTCGGTCATGGGTATGATCGGGCCCAACGGGGCGGGAAAGACCACGGTGTTCAACCTCATAACCGGAAATTATCGGGCGGATACCGGCGAGATATATTTTCAGGGCCACTCTTTGCGCGGACTGCCCACGTACAAAATAGTGGCCAAAGGGATCGCCCGCACCTTTCAGACCATCCGTTTGTTTCCGAATATGCCGGTAATCGAAAATGTCCTGGCTGGCTGCCATCCCCGGATGCGATCCGGGATATTCGCCTCCATGTTTCGCATTCCGAAACAGAGAAAAGAGGAAAGGGAGGCTGTGGCTCGGGCCCTTAAGGAGCTGGATTTTGTCGGCCTTGCGGATCAGGCCGGAAACAAGGCCAGAAACCTTTCCTACGGCAACCAGCGCCTTCTGGAGATTGCCCGGGCCCTAGCCTCGCAGCCCAGTCTGCTCATCCTGGACGAACCGGCCGGAGGGATGAATGCCCAGGAGACGAGCGATCTGGTCCGGCTGATAAAAGAGATAAAGCGCCGGGGGGTAACCGTACTGCTTATAGAGCATGATATGTCTCTGGTCATGCGTATCTGCGAGCAGATCGTGGTCCTTGAGCACGGTGCTCTGATCGCCCGGGGGACACCTGAAGAAGTGCAGAAAAACCCCAGGGTCATCGAGGCCTATCTGGGTATGGACGAGGACTGATTATGCTGCTTAAGGTCGAGGGCCTGCATGTCCATTACGGGAATGTTGAGGCCCTGCACGGAATAGATCTGCAAGTGGACAAAGGGGAGATAGTCACCATCCTCGGGGCCAACGGGGCCGGGAAGTCCACCACCCTGATGACGGTCAGCGGCCTGCTTACGCCCTCGGGCGGCTCTATATATTTCCAGGATCAGGAATTGAACCGAATCCAGGCACACCGGATCGTAGAAATGGGCATAACCCAGGTCCCGGAAGGCCGCAGGGTGTTCGGCACCCTGACGGTCCAGGAAAATTTGGATCTGGGGGCCTTTATCCTCAAAGACCGCCAGGTGGTGTCCAAAAATCAGGAGTGGATTTTTTCCCTTTTTCCCCGTCTTAAGGAGAGGCGCAAACAGCTCGCCGGCACTCTTTCCGGCGGTGAGCAGCAGATGCTGGCCATAGCCAGGGCGCTTATGGCCAGTCCGGACCTTTTGCTTCTGGACGAGCCCAGTCTGGGCTTGGCCCCGATCTTGGTTAAATCCATATTTGAGACCATCCGGGAGATCAATGCCAGCGGCGTGACCATCCTTTTGGTGGAACAAAACGCCAGAGCGGCTCTCAAACTGGCCAACAGGGCATATGTTATGGAGGTGGGCCGGATCGTTTTGGAGGATGAGGCCCGATCTCTATTGGAAAACCCGGAGGTGGGCAAGGCCTATTTAGGCGGGTAACAGGACCTTGGCAGCGGTTTGACAAAAAGTCCGCCCCCCTTCTACCCTGCAGTTATCGGTCTTTTGGTCTGCTATAGGCATCAGAGTCTCGGGTGGAGGGAGAACCTGGAGCCGGGCTGACCGCGTGTTGTCTGTAAGCGTAACAATCGAGGGAATATGTTGCCCAATCCGTTTTTTTTCCTGCCTTTTTTCCTTCTTTTTTTTATTGTCCTTTTCCTGCTCATCCTGTTTGTCTTCGCCCTTATTCAGGTGGGGGCCATAACCATTGCTTTTGCCAAACTGGGGCTTACCGGCGGGCAGGTATTTTTACTCCTTATGGGCTCCCTTTTGGGGAGCATGGTCAATATCCCGGTGTACAAAAGACCCTATTCCGGCCCGCAGGAATCAGAACTGGAAATGGGCCGCATATTCGGGCATTACCGGATCCCGCGCTACCGGATGGAGAGCAAATCCGCCGAACAGGTGATTGCGGTCAATTTTGGCGGGGCCTTTATTCCGGTGTTTTTATCCGGGTATTTTATCTTCCAGATCGGTCCCAGCCTCGGGCTTTTGCTGTGTCTGCTCGCAGTTGGTTTTGTCACTTACAAAATGGCCCGGCCGGTGCAGGGGGTGGGCATTGGTGTACCTTTTCTGATCCCGCCCCTGGTGACTGTTCTGGCGACTTGGATTTTTGCCCCGTCCGGGCAGGAGGCTCAAGTTGCCTATATTTCCGGGAGCTTGGGGACCCTTGCAGGCGCGGATGTACTGCATCTTATCAATCCCGCCACCATGCGGCACCTTCAGGCCCCGGTGTTGTCCGTGGGCGGAGCGGGCACATTTGATGGTATTTTTCTGGCCGGAATACTTGCGGTCCTTTTGGCCTGACCCCGAAGGAGAAGGAGATGAAAATACACGCCGAAGGGCGGGAAACAAGCCTCGAGCCGGGAGATGAGCTCTGGATCCCTCCCCGGGGAACCCTGGATGGTGAGCTTTTCTATTCCGGGGGGGCGGATGTGCGCCTCGGCTCCCTGATCTTTTGGGACGAAGGCTGTCTCCGGCTAACGGACAAAAAATGGCCGGCTTCTTTCGAAACTGGCGGCGCAGGTCTTTTTTCCTTCCATGCCCGGGAGCAAAGCAGTCTTAAAGGCAGTTTCCCGGTGTCCGTGATCAGGGATGGGTACAGCCTGGTTTGGATAACACTGAGCGACAAGGGCTATAGCGGACAAAGAGAGGACAAAAGCGGGCCGCTTATTGCCGAGATTGTGGGCCGCGAACTCCACCTGTCCATTGTTCGGGGATTTGTCCTTCCGGACGATCCGTCCCTTTTGCGGGCCCTTCTGGGGCATGCGTGTCTTTTTCTGGGCGCGGATCTGATACTTACCACCGGCGGGACCGGGGTCTCCCCACGGGATATTACCCCGGATGTGACCGCAGAGATGGTGGACAAGCGCCTGCCCGGGATGGAACGGATGATGACCCGGGCCTCCTGCGAGAAAACCCCGCACGGGATGATCTCCCGGGCTGCTGCAGGTACGATCGGCCAGAGTATTGTCGTTAATCTGCCCGGCAGTCCCCGGGCAGTCCGGGAGAACCTGGAGGCGATTCTTCCGGCCCTTGCCCATGCCCTGGGCAAGCTGCAAGGAGACGGTTCGGACTGTGGGTTATCTTGATTCTTCCTATTTGGCTCAGGGCCTGGACAGGCAGGTGGCCAAGGTCAGCCTGTTCCGGCTTTTGCTTTTTTCCCTCCTGTTGATTCCCCTGGCTTTGGTCTGGACCGAAAACGTCCAGCTGCAGGGCTATTTCGTCCCCAAACGCGGGATACTGTTCAGCCTGCTCCTTGTGGTCGGGTTCACAACGAGTATCTTTTATCTGAGTACCCGCAAAAAATGGCAGCGGCTGCGCCAGTTTTTTCTCCTCCAGCTGGTGACCGACTTGGTTTTGACCGCTTTTTTGGTCTTTCTCACCGGAGGGATAAGGAGCAATTTCGTTTTTCTGTTTCTGGGGATAGTCTTTTTGTACGGCCGGACTCTGGGCTTTAAAAGCGCCTTTTATTCCGGCTTGGGCATTTTGGTCTTTCTAATGGCCGCGGCCTGGATTCAGTTTGAATTTCCCGGGCTGTGGGCCGGCAGGGGGCTTTCTGGCGGCGAGACCGTGTATATCCTGTTTTTGCAGACCCTGGGGACTATTTTGACCGTGCTTTTGGTCCGCATGGGCAAGGGCCGGGAGGAGCACTTGGTGTTGCGCCTTTTGCAGCACGAGGTGGCCTTGGAGGAGGCGGAGAGGCTCAAAAGGCAGGTCTTTGACTGGATGGACTCCGGCCTGGTGGTCACTGATTCCGGGAAGCGTATTTCCGCGGTCAACAGTATGGCCCTGCAGTCCGACCCCGGCCTGTCCAGGGAAAACGTGATCAAAAGGCCCTTGGCGGAGGTGTTCCCCGAGTTGGCCGCGTTTTGGGATAAAGAAAAAAAAGACAGCTTCCTGCGGGAGATGCGCTGCAAGGACGGACGGATCTTTTCTGTCCGCGTATCCCGTCTGCCAGCCCAGGAAGGACACTTGGTCATTTTTTCTGATATTACCGAGATGCGCAAGCTGCAGAGGCAGGTCTTTGAGATGGAGAAGCTGGCTACCACCGGCGAGCTGGCTGCAGGACTGGCCCATGAAATGAAAAATCCCCTGGCCGGTATTAAAGCCGCTTTGCAGATTATCGGCCAGGACAACGTGGATTCCAAAGCGGCCGGGCGTTTGCATAACGTGGTTGAACGGGATATAGAACGGCTGGACAACCTGCTGCGGGACTTTCTGGTCTTTGCCCGGCCCAAGGGCTCGCAAAAGGAAACAGTCCGCCTGGCTGAGGTCCTGGATAGGAGCCGAAATATAGTCCAGGGACAGTTCCCGCAAGTGGATATCAAGGTGGATCCTTGGGTGCGGGAGGTCTTCTGGGCATGGGATCCGGACCAGCTGCAGCAGGTGGTGCTGAATCTCTTACTGAACGCGGCTCAGGCAGCGAGTACCACCGCGGAACACCCGGAAATCGGAATCAAATTGTCCGCAAAGCAAGGGGGGGAGGCGCTTGTGATCCGGGACAACGGCCCGGGCGTACCTCCGGACATCGAGGCCAGGATATTTGATCCTTTTTTTACCACCAAGCCGCAGGGTAGCGGCCTGGGCCTGTCCATAGCCCAGCGTCTGGCCGCCAGAAACGACTCCCGCGTCGTGGTTGAGACCGGGGAGGCAAAGGGCGCTAAGTCCTATATCATATACAAACCCGAGCCTGCAGCAGAGGGGTGAAATGGAACAGTTCACAGCAGATTTGCATTTACATTCCCGTTTCTCCCGGGCCACAAGCAAGAGTTTGTCGCCCTCGCTTTTGGCTGCTTGGGGGACGCTTAAGGGGGTGGATATCCTGGCTACCTCGGATTTCACCCATCCGGGATGGCTGGAGATGCTCGAACAGGAATTGGAGCCCTGCTCCAACGGGCTTTTTCGGCTGCGGGGGGACCCGGATCTGAGTCCCCTGATTCCAGGAGTGGATTTTACATTGAAATCCCGGGTCAGATTTCTGCTCGGCACGGAGATAAGCTCCATCTACAAAAGCGGGGGCAAGGTGCGCAAGGTGCACAATCTGGTGTACATGCCGGGCATGGATCAGGTCCGGGATTTCAACCGCAGGCTGGCCCAGGTGGGCAACCTTGAGGCGGACGGCCGCCCTATCCTGGGCCTGGACTGTCGCGATCTGCTGGAAATAGTCTTGGAGACCGATCCGTTGGCCTATCTGGTGCCGGCCCATATCTGGACCCCCTGGTTCTCCGTGTTCGGATCCAAGTCCGGATTTGATTCCCTGGGCGACTGTTTCCGGGACTTGACCGGGCATATTTTCGCCCTGGAGACCGGTCTTTCCTCGGATCCGGAAATGAACTGGATGTGGAGCTCTCTGGACAGGTATTTTTTGATCTCCAACTCCGATGCCCATTCCGGGGAGAACATTTGCCGCGAGGCAAATTTATTCCAGGGTGAGCCCGGATACGAGGGCATATATCGGGCCCTCAGGCGGGAGGGTTTGGGACATAAGTTTCTGGGAACGCTGGAGTTTTATCCTGAGGAAGGCAAGTATCATATGGACGGCCACCGCAAATGCAAAGTGGTCATGGATCCGAGGGAGACAAGGGCTGCAAACGGGATATGCCCGGTGTGCGGGAAAAAGCTGACCGTGGGGGTCCTGAACCGGGTCCTCTCTTTGGCCGACCGGGAGGAGCCCAGAAAACCGACCGGGCATCCGGATTTTTCTTCTCTCATCCCCTTGTGCGAGATCCTCTCCGAGGTCCTGGGAGCGGGACCGAAGAGTAAAAAGGTCCGGGGCATGTATTTCCGCATGCTCTCCAGATTCCGCTCCGAGCTGGATATCCTGCGCAGCGTACCCCGGGAGGAGTTGGCCCGCTTGTCATCGTATGTGGCCGAGGGCATCTCCAGAATGCGCAAGAACAATGTGATTCGCCTGCCCGGTTTCGACGGGCAGTACGGACGCATCGCTGTCTTTTCCCGCAAGGAGCGCCTGGCCATGACCAAAGGCCCTATGTTCGCCGATTTGAAGGGAGAAATTCCGGAGAAGGCTGCCGGTGCGTCAGCGGGGCCGGTTAACCCGGCCGCAGCCTTAAAAGAGGAAAAGGAGATAAAAGAAGCGGTCTTAAACCCTCGTCAGCTGGAGGCGGTGAAAAAGGGGCCCGGCCCGGTCCTGGTTTTGGCCGGGCCGGGAACGGGCAAGACCCAGACCCTTTTGGGACGCATCCAGAGGCTCATGCAGGAAGGGGTGAGCCCCAGGCAGGTCCTGGCGGTCACTTTTACCCGCAGGGCGGCCAAAGAGATGAAGGAACGGCTCGGCGCGGAGGCCGGCAACAGAGCCGTGCCCCAGGCCGAGACCCTGCACGCCATGGCCTTTGAATATTGGCAGCAGGTGCATAACGAGACCCCGATCATCCTGGCCGAGGATGAGGCCAAAAAACTTTTTGCCCGGGCCAATCCGGAACTCAAGGGTCAGGAATTCAAACGGGAGTGGGAAAGATACACCCTGGCCCGGGAGGGGCAGGGGACCACCGGCGACTATGGGGACCGCTTCACCCGCCTGAAAAGGGACCGCGGCCTGGTGGAGTATGCCGACCTTTTGGACTTCTGGTGCCAGGAGATTGAGAGCGGGAATTACATCCGGCCGTTTACCCATGTTCTGGTGGACGAGGTCCAGGATCTTTCCCGCTTGCAGCTTAAGCTTGTCTCCCAGCTGGTGCCGGAGAACGGCCACGGTTTTTTCGCCATCGGCGATCCCAAACAGAGCATTTATTCCTTTCGCGGTGCGGAAAGGGATGTCCGGGGCTTTTTGGAGGAGGTCTGGCCCGGGCTAAAAGTGGTTGGTTTGGAGGAAAACTATCGTAGCGCACAGAAAATATTGGACTATTCCGTTTCTCTTTTTCCGGCTGCTGAAGCTTTGCACCCCCGGCTGGAGCGCGAAGGGGAGGTAAGGCTTTTTCAGGCCAAGACTGATTTTCAGGAAAACAGCTGGATAACCGACCGTATCAAGGAACTCATCGGGGGTACTGCCCACTGGCAGGCGGACATGGCCGAAAGCGATGCCGAGTATTTGGCCCCGGGAGAGGTGGCGGTCCTGGTCCGGTTCAAGGCGCTTATCCCGGGAATAGCCGCGGCAATGAAAAGAAGCGGAGTGCCCTGCGCCACGCCCGAGGAGGAAGTCTTTTTTCGCGAGCCCCGTGTGGCCCTTATTCTGAGGACAGCGGCCCGCATGCTGGGTATGGCCGAGGAGGAGGATGTCCTGGACTGCCCGGAGAAGATATTGGCAGAGGGCCCTTCCGGCTTGGCAGTATATCTTCGGGATATCCCACCTTTTGATCTTATGTTTTGGGAGGGCCGGGCCTTTGCCCGACTGAAGGAGGCCTACGAGCGCCACGGGGGCTGGGCTGGGGTCTTAAACGAGGTACACCTGGAAAACGAGCTGGATGCGGTGCGGGAAAAGGCCCAGAAAGTAAGGGTTATGACCATGCACGCGGCCAAAGGGCTGGAGTTTGAGGCTGTTTTCATCCCGGCCCTGGAGGACGGCCTGCTTCCCTTGAAGAGCATGGATGTGCTTCTGGGCAAGGGCGAGGAGAACGGAGAAGTGGATGAAAAAGAGGAGAGAAGACTTTTATACGTGGCCCTGACCCGGGCCAGAAGCAGACTCTTTCTGAGTCACGCCGCTTCCCGTAAACTTTACGGGCGGACCCTGCGCCTGCATCCCAGCCGTTTTCTTAAGGAACTTCCCACTGCCGGTGTGCGCATTACCGAGGCCAGGGCGCACAAAAAGAAACGGGAAAAAGCGGTCAATATCTTTGCCAAATAGTTTGCTCCCGAAAAAAAACATGGATCCGTGGTAACCGGAAAATTTGTCCCTCTATCCGCGACTGCTACCCCGCAGGGCCTGGCAGTCTTTATATTTGGCGCTTAACACCCCGGAGATATTTCTTTGCGTATTCTCCCCTGGCATTTTTCTTTTCTTTACGGGGGATTTTGGGCCCCAAAGCAAGCCCGGATTTGCGAGAGGAACCTGAAATTTGTACAAGACGGGGGATTGGTTGGGGCGCTGGTTTATCTGAGTAAAAGATTGTAGACGAATTTCTCATACATCTGGCACATACGCTGGGCTGCGGGGCCCTGGAGCCCGGCATTCCTCAACCGGCAGTAGAGATGCAGGGGATTTAGATGGTGTTGGAAGAATTTCTTTACGTTCTGCATGTAGGCCGATCCGGTAGTTTGGAGTAATAAACCGTTACCACCATAAATTATTGCAAGAGGCGTTCCGGACAGTAATTCCGGCCCCTATAGCCTGAATCGCGGGTAAAGATCAAGGGGATGGAGAGCATTGACTTTTATGAATGAGCGCAAGACTTTTCCTTTGGCCGGACCCTCCTGTCTGATTCCGGGCACTGTAGCCGAGAATTGCCTCTTTTTGCAGCATGAGGTACGCGAGATCGGGCTTGCCCTGTTCGAGACCGAGAGCTGTATTGCCTATTCTTCCCGAGACCTTACCGGAGACATTGCCTTTCTCGGGCTTTCATATCACGCGCATCTGCCTTTGGATCTGCCCTGGGGCAATGGGGCTGGATTCGTTTTTGAGCGTGTCTCTCGTCTTTTGGACAAGGTGGCCTACCTGGAGCCGGAAAGGTTTGTCCTCCATCCGCCGGAGCGGCCCGGGGACCTGGAAGAGTTTGCCTCCCTGTGGGTCGGGGCCGGATTCAACCCCCGCAGCCTGCTTGTGGAGAATATCCGCGGCCACGATCTTGCGGCGCACTGGCGGTCCATACTCGACCTGGACCTGGGCGTGTGCCTTGATCTGGGCCATATTCTGGCCTATTCCCAGGAGGGGCTCTTGCAGGCTAAATCTTTGTGGGACAGGGTGGGCCTGGTGCATGTCTACGGTATAGAGGTCAACGGGGCCCATCTCGGTCTGGAGCACCTGGACCGGGAGGGAGAAAGGGTTGTGGATTTGCTTCTGGGAAATATACCCGAAGGGACGGTCCTTCTGCTGGAACTCTTCTCGTGGGAGGAGTTTGCCGACTCCCGGGACATTTTGTCCAAACTGCTGCTAAAAAGGGGAATGGACCTTGATTACCCTGATTTTGGGCGGGAATAAGTCCGGCAAGAGCGATATCGGTCTGGACATACTCTTTCGCTCCCCGGGGCCGAGAATAATGGTGGTCACTGGCAAGGCCCTGGACGCGGATTTTCGGGACCAGATCAACCGCCACCGCCTGCATAGGCCGGACGGGTTGGAGGTGGAGGAGGCGGATCTGGAGCTTTTATCCAGTGTGAAGCGCTGCAGGCGTTCCTTTGGGTCGGTCTTGATAGACAGCCTGGATTTCTGGCTTTATCAGATCCAGGCCGAAAAAAGAGAGGGATATATGCACGCATTGCTGCAGATCCTTGAGGCCTGGACCGGTCCACGGCTCATATTTGTCTCCTGTGAGCTGGGATTGGGGCCGATCCCGGCTAGCCGGGAGACAAGGCGTTTCTGCCGGGACCTTGGCGCTCTGCATTTGCGTTTGGCGGCCAAGAGTGAGAGGGTTTGTTTGGCGGTGGCCGGCTACCCCGTGCATGTCAAGGGTGATGCCCCGGAAAACCGGCCTCTTGGCTGAGCGTGGAGAAGCTCCTTGCAACACAGGCCGCTGAAAAAATCCTAAGAAAAGGCGAAAAAAGTCCAAGCCCCAAGCATGGTTGTCTGTGCGTAAGGACTTGAACTTATGGCTGTTTTGCTGCCATTGGGATTTTTAAGGGCGGCCTGCTGGAGAAAAGACCTAAATAAAGTATGGCTAAAATTACTTAACTCGGGAAAGGCATGGCATATTTCCGCAATTTAGACAACAGGCTGCAGGACTTGGGCAAACTTTTGCGCAAAGACGAACGCTGGCTGATACTGATGAACGCCGATCCCGACGCCTTGGCCTCGGCTATGGCCCTGAAGAGGATGATCTTCAACCGGGTGGGGCATGTGGGTCTGGCTCATGTAAATGAGATCTCCCGTCCGGACAACCTGGCCATGATCAAGCTCTTGCGCATTCCGGTGCAGAGGTACACCCCTCTTTTGGCCGCTCAATTCGACCGCTTTGCCCTGGTGGACTCCCAGCCACATCACAGCACGAGTTTTTCCAAGTTGGGCTTCAGCTTGATCATTGACCACCACCCGCTCAGCAAAGAAAATCCGGTGGATGCCCAGTTCGCCGAGATCAAGCCGGACTACGGGTCCAATAGCTCCATTCTTACCGAATATCTGTATAATATGAAGATCCGACCCGGAAAGCTTCTGGCCACCGCCCTGGCCTATGGGATAAAAACAGACACCCAAAGTTTTGAACGCCAGTTCAATGACGTGGATATAAAGGCCTTCCGATATTTGACCAAGTTCTACAACCCCCTTTTGTTGCGCAAGATCGTTCGCTCCGAGCTGCGCAAGGAGTGGCTCAAGTATTTTTCCCGGGCCTTTAAGAGACTGAAGATAATCGATCAGGGGGTGGCGGTGTCCATGGGCGAGGTGGATTCCCCGGATATCTTGGTTATCCTGGCTGATTTCTTTCTCAAGGTGCACAATATCTCCTGGGACGTAATCGGGGGGGTGTGTGCAGGCAAACTGGTCATTATCCTGCGCGGAGACGGACTGCGCAAGGATATGGGCAAAATGGCCGAGAGGCTGTTTTCCGACTGCGGCACTGCAGGCGGACACAGGTCAATGGCCAGGGCGGAGATAAACCTGGTCGATATGGAGGGCCGGGATCCGCAGCAGTTCCTTCTACAGCGGATGGGCAGGGGAAAACCCGGCCTGAAGGCCGGAACCGCGGAGGGGAAATAGGTGCTCCAGGATCGTCTCCGGCTGGACCAGAAACCGGTTCTGCTTGTGGACGGCAGTTCCTTTTTGTACCGGGCCTTTTACGCCTACCCGGACTTGAAGACCTCCAAGGGGTTCCCCACCAACGCGATATTCATCCTCTTGCGCATCCTTTTGAAGATTGTCCGGGAGGAAAGGCCGGAGCACATGATTTTTTTCATGGACGGAAAAGGCAAAAATTTTCGGCACGAACTGTTTTCCGAGTACAAGGCCAATCGCCAGAAGATGCCCGAGGATCTGGATGTCCAGATAGCCCCCATTCTGGACGCGGTTAAATATCTGGGGATTCCCCACCGGGTCCCGGAGGGTGTGGAGGCTGACGACTGCATAGCCAGCCTTTGCGAGCGTTTTAAATCCATTTATCCTGTGGTCATAGTCGGCTCGGACAAGGATTTGTACCAATGCCTGGGTGACTGGGTCTATCTTTGGGACCCGGGCAAAAAGGAAAACGGCATTGTCACCGCAGAGACTGTCCTAAAAAAGCAGGGCATGAAACCGGAGCAATGGCCGGATTATCAGGCCCTGATCGGGGACAGCAGCGATAATATTCCCGGGGTGCCCGGTATCGGTCCCAAGACCGCGGCCAAGATCCTGCATACCTGCCCCAGCCTTGAGGACGTGCGCGAACATTTCACCCGCTTGGGCAAGGCGGAACGGAAGAAGCTGGAGCCCTATCTGGACGAAATCTTTGTGTACCGGGAATTGACCGGGCTCAAGACAGACGCCTGCCCGGACCTGGGTCTGGAGGATCTCCGGGTGGTGGAACAAAGCGACCGCGAGCTGCTCGAATTTTTTGACGCCTATGAACTGCGCTCCCTTGCCGGCGAGGTCAGCGCCTCCGGCCGAGCAGAAAGCGGCGAAAGCTCCCGGCCGGATCCGGTAAGATCCCGCCGGATTTCCGAGCCGCCGGATCTTGCCGGGGAAAACGTCGGACTGGTTTTGACCGCAGCAGGCTTTTTGTTGGCCTCCGGTGGGAGGGAATGGCTCTGGACCGGGGAAGAGGGTGAGCTTACGGTAGTGCTCGGGCAGTGCACAACCGTTTTTATTCCCGGATACAAGCGACTTTTGCAACGCGGCGAGCACTGGCGAGGTTTTTTTTCAGAGCTGTTTTTTGATCTCTGTCTGGCCGCCTATCTCCTGGACCCGGAGGAACGGGACTATTCCTGGTCGAAGCTCAAACAGAGATTCGCATCCGAACACGGCATCCACCCGGATAACGAGGCCCTGGTCTGCCTGGCCGCGGGCCAGGAGCTCAAAGAACGGCTTAAAGCGGCCGGTCTTTTTCCCCTCATGCGCGATCTGGAGATGCCGCTTATCCCTGTACTGGAGCGTATGGAACGCAGGGGAGTGCGCATAGACCTGGACTCCTTCCATCTGTTTTTAAACGAGGTACAACAGGAGCTGGAGGGCTTGGAGGACAGGATCCACTCTTTGGCTGGGCAGGAGTTTAATGTCCGCTCCAGTCAGCAGCTGGCGGAGATACTTTTTGATCGCTTGGGCCTGCCGGTCAGGCGCAAAACCCCCAAGGGTGCACCGTCAACCTCGAGCCAAGTACTGGAGGCCATGCAAGAGGAGCACGAGATAATCGGTCTGGTCCTTAGGTACAGGACCCTGGAAAAGCTCCGCTCCACCTATCTAAGTCCCCTCCCGCAGAAGGTGGACTCCCACGGGAGGCTGCACACCAACTTCAATAATATGGCTACTGCCACCGGACGTTTGTCCAGCAGCGATCCCAATCTCCAGAACATTCCGATCAAGGGCGAGTTCGGACCCCGCATGCGCGCCTGTTTCGTGGCCGGGGAGGGAAATCTCCTGGTTGGGGCTGATTATTCCCAGATCGAGTTGCGGGTTTTGGCCCATATGTCCGAGGACCCGGAGCTGGTATCTGCTTTCAGCCGCGGGGAGGATATCCATACCCGGACGGCCGCGCTTCTGTTTGACCGCGATCCGGACGAGGTCACCCGGGACGAGAGGCGCAAGGCCAAGACAGTTAATTTCGGCCTGATTTACGGCATGGGTCCCCAGAAGCTCAGCCGGGAATTGGGGATATCCGTGAACGAAGCCAAGGAATTTATTTCCACATATTTTAGGCGGCTGAAAAAAGTGGGGGAGTTTTTCTCCGGGGTGGAGGAAAAGGTCCGGGAGAAGGGATATGTTTTGACCATTGCCGGGCGGCGGCGTCTTTTGCCGGATATAAATTCCCGCAACCAGAACTTGGCCCAGCAGGCCAGAAGAATGGCTGTGAATACCGTTATCCAGGGCTCGGCCGCGGACATAATCAAACGGGCCATGCTTGACGCGGACAGGGATCAGTCCCTGCGGGAGATAGGGGCCAGACTCATTCTCCAGGTGCATGACGAACTCCTTTTGGAGATCCCGGAGGCAGAGGCGGATCGGGCCGGAGAGGTCCTGGCCGGGATCATGGGCAGGGCCTGGGACATAAGCGTTCCCTTGGCCGTGGACTGGGGGGCGGCCCCGGACTGGAGCCGGACCCATTCCGGGTGAGGACGCAATGTTTGTATTTTAAAAGACCTGAATATCAAGCCTGAAAGAGGAGAAGATGGATAACAAAAAGAGGCTGCTTACGCCGGGCCCAACGCCGATCCCAGAGGAGGTCAGGCTGGCCATGGCCCGGGACATGATCCACCACAGAAAAGATGAATTTGTAGAAGTGATGCACCGGGTACACAAGGGGCTTCGGTATCTTTTCTGCACCGAGGGCGCGGTCTTGCCCCTGTCCTGCTCCGGGACCGGGGCCATGACCGCAGCGGTGAATAATCTTTTTTCCCCCGGGGAAAAGGTGATCACTGTAGAGGCCGGGAAGTTCGGGCAGAGATGGTCGGATATCGCCCAGGCCAGAGGACTGGAAGTGATCGCCCTGCCCCTGGATTGGGGGACCGCGGTGAGCGCAGCAGATGTGGAAAACGCCCTTTCCAGGTGGCCGGATGTCTCCGGCTTGCTGGTCCAGGCCTCGGAGACCTCGACCGGGGTGCTGCATCCGGTGCGCGAGCTGGCCGCATTGTGTCGGCAGCAGGGGATTCTTTCCGTGGTGGACGGAATCTCCGCAGTGGGCATCTCCCCCTGTCCCATGGACGAATGGGGAATCGACTGCCTGCTTACCGGTTCACAGAAAGGACTTATGCTCCCGCCGGGCATGGCTTTTATCGCCCTGAGTGACAGGGCCTGGGACAAGACCGAACAGGCCCGGCCCAAGGATTTTTATTTTCACCTGTCCCGGGAAAGGGACAAGAGTGCCTGCGGACAGACCCTTTTCACCTCCCCGGTCAGTCTGGTTTTGGGCCTGGACCGGGTCCTGGAGATGTTCCGGGAGCAGGGCCTGGACCGGGTATATGCCAGACAGCGGGCCTTGACCGAGATGGTCCGCGCCGGGGTCCGGGCCATAGGTCTGGACCTTTTTGTCCCGGCCTCGTATACTTTGGGTCTGACCTCGATTTCCTTGCCGCCGGGCATAGACGGGTCCAGGCTTGTGGACACGGCCGCCCGGGAGCACGGGGTATACATGGCCGGAGGCCAGGACCAGCTAAAGGGCAGGATTGTGCGCATCGGCCATATGGGCTACGTGGACTGGGCCGACCTTCTGGCCGGTCTGCAGGCGCTTTGCTCTTCGCTTAAGAGCTGCTATGGGTTCACTGGCTCCAGGGATTATCTGGAGCGGGCCATGGCCGCCTATTATCAAAATCTTGGCGGACAGGACGAATAGAAGCGGGATCCGGAAAGCAAAACGGAGAGAGTTATGAGCGAAGAAAAGGATTTCAGCCGGGGCAATGCAGAAAACAGTGCTTCCGGCACAGATAGGCAGAAGGCGGCCGAGGAGTTCGCCAAAACCGCGGCCGGGCACAGGGAGGCTACCTCCATGCCCAGGCTGGATTTTTCCACCTTTGTCATGTCCCTCTCCTCCTCGGCCATGATGCATCTAGGAGAGATCCCCGAGCCCGAGACCGGGAGCAAAACCGAGAATATGTCCATGGCTAGGCAGACCATTGACCTTTTGGGCATGCTTGAGGAGAAGACAAACGGCAATTTGACCCAGGACGAAAGCCGGCTGTTAAAGGATGTACTCTTTGAACTGCGCATGAAATACGTACAGAAATCAAGGTAGGAGCCGGAAAAGATGGAAGCAATTCGCGTCGGTCTGGTCGGGGGGACCGGATATTCGGGGATGGAGCTTTTAAGGCTCCTTGGCATGCATCCCAAAATGGATCTCTCTCGGGTGACTTCCCGCCGGGAGGCCGGAAAGACCGTGCAGGAACTCTTTCCTTATGCCCAGGGACTGCCCTTTTCCGAGCTCGTGGTAAGCGAGCCGGATGTAGGTGATCTGGCCGGGAGCTGCGATGTGGTTTTTCTGGCCGTCCCCCATGGGGCGGCCATGAAGCTGGCTGCGGAGCTGTTGGAAGGAGGTTTGCGGGTAGTGGACTTGAGCGCTGATTTCCGCCTGCGTGATCCGTCCGTATACAAGCAGTGGTACGGGTTGGAGCATGAGCATCGCGAGCTCCTGGATCAAGCGGTCTACGGCCTGCCGGAATTTTACTCAGAGCGGATCAAAAAGACATCCCTGGTGGCCAATCCCGGCTGTTATCCCACTTCGGCTATTCTGGCTCTGGCCCCTGCTTTGGCCCGGGAAATAGTCTCCCCGGAGCAGATCGTTGTGGACAGCAAATCCGGGGCTACCGGGGCCGGACGGGGGGCCAAACAGGCCAATCTGTTCTGTGAGGTGCACGACAACTTTCGGGCCTACAATCTGGGAGGACACAGACACACCCCGGAGATAGAGCAGGAGCTGTCCATTTTCAGCGGACAGGAAATGACCATCTCCTTTAATACCCATTTGCTTCCTACCAACCGGGGTATACTAAGCACCTGCTACATGCAGCTTAAAAAGGATCTCTCCCAAGAAGAGATTGTTGCCGCGTATGACAAATTTTATCGGGACTGCCCCTGGGTTCGCGTTTTGCCCTCGGGGACCCTGCCCGAGACCCGTTGGGTGCGGGGGACTATGTTCTGCGATTTGGGTCTGGTCAAAGAACCCCGCAGCAACCGCCTGATAGCGGTCAGCGCTATTGACAACCTCTGCCGCGGGGCTTCGGCCCAGGCCGTGGCCAACGCCAATCTGATGTTCGGCCTGCCTGTGCAGGCAGGGCTTAATCTCTTCCCCCTGCTTCCCTGATCATAAACAGGGAGCAAGTCCTGTTTTTTACAAAATAAGGATTAAACCTCGAGGAGTGGGAAACCTGTGCCTCAGAACCCTGGCGCGGAATTAGATATTTTTGTGGCCCGTCAGCCGGTATTTGACCGTTTAAGAAAAATATGGGGCTATGAACTTTTATTCCGCCACAGTGAAGCGGTTAATAAGGCCGAGGTTTCCGACGAGGAAGCAGCCACCCAGAGTGTTATAGCCGACGGCTACGCCATGGCCTTTTCCGGAGTCCCGGCTTCGGTGATGTGCTTGGTTAATTTTTCCCGCGGACTCCTTTTGCAGGACACCGCTCTGGCTCTCCCTGCGGAAAATAGTGCCATTGAGGTCCTGGAAACGGTCGCTCCGGATCCGGAAGTAATAGAGGCCTGCAAGAAAATCAAAAAACAGGGCTATATGCTGGCCCTGGATGATTTTGTGGGCGAACCCGGGTATGAACCCCTGCTTGAGCTGGCCGATTTGATTAAGGTGGATGTCCTGAACATGGACCAAACCGAGATATACGGGGTTGCCGAACTCCTGCGCCCATACGGGTGCCGGATGCTGGCGGAAAAAGTTGAGACCGACGAGGTCTTCGGCGTATGCCGCGAAGCCGGATTCAGTCTTTTCCAGGGCTTTTTTTCAGCCACCCGGAAATAATACCGGGGCGCAAGCTGGCCGTGGGTGAAATTTCCAGATTGGAGCTTTTAAAGGAGCTTTCCCGGGAAGAGGTGGATTTCTCCAAGCTGGCCGAAATTGTCCAAAAGGACATTTCCCTTACCTACCGTCTTTTCCGCTACATAAATTCCGCGGCCTTCTCTCTTACCCACAAAGTGGAGTCGACCCAAAGGGCGCTTACCCTCATGGGGTATATGCGGCTCAAGGAGTGGCTGCGGGTGGTTATTTTGACCGAAATGGGCTCCGGGGACATAGGGAGGGAAATCGTTAATCTGTCCGCCAAGCGCGGCAAGTTCATGCAGCTCTTGGCCCCGCAGCTGGAGACCGATCTGGGCTCGGAGTCCCTGTTTTTGTTTGGCTTTTTGTCCCTTCTGGACGTGCTTTTGCGGCGCCCCATGCAGGAAATAGTGGACGAGCTGCCGCTGAACAGGGGACTAAAAGCCGCCCTGTTGGGAGGAAAGGGAACCCTCTCCCGTCTGATAAGCCTGAACAAGGCCCAGGAACGGGGCAATTGGGAAGAAGTGGGGCGGCTGCTGGACGAAATGGGGTTGGATTTGAAAAAAAGCGCCCGGGCTTTAAACGAGGCCCGCGACTGGTCGAATACGGTACTGGGCTCAGCGGACTGACTCGGGCTTATTATCGGTATCAGTCCGTTTCACCCCGCTCGTCCAAAACCCGTTTGGTTTTCCCAAAGGTACGGGGCAGCTCGCCGGGGTTTACCATTTTGATCTCCGAGCGGATGAATATTTTCTGCCGGATTTTGTGCGAGATGGCCTGTTTCAGATTTTCTTCCTCGCTTGGGGCCGCGTTTTTTTTGCGTTCCA
>JBKHGE010000038.1:0-18995 GCA_046539845.1 Desulfonatronovibrionaceae bacterium | reverse complement strand
CGGTCAAAACCGGGCTTTATTTCCCCATGATAAGCGCCTGGCGCGAGGTCTGATTATATCTGCCTGATCCGTCCTTATCCGGGAATGCAAAGATTTCCGGATGGGAATTAATTCGCATTGGCTCAAGCGAATCCTAAAAGTTTTTTATTTCTTGCTTGACTTACCGATATATCGTTGGCAAAGTAAGTGAGAACAACCGATATAGTCGAAACTAGTTATGCAAAATTTCAAATTGTTTCAAATCCTGGCGGACTACAACTACTTCTGGTCCACAGGCGAAATCGAGTGTGGGCTCCCACGAGACATCCTCTCCACCTGCTTGGATCAACTCGAATCCAAGGAAGCGATTGTTATCAAGGGGGTCCGTCGCAGTGGCAAATCAACCCTTCTGGATCAGATAATCCACCATCTTCTGCGTAACGGGATATCTCCAACCCGCATCCTTAAAATAAATTTTGAAGAGCCCCTTTTTTCCTCGGAATACTCGATCGACCTGCTGGAGCAAATATACCGCCTCTACAGGGAAAGAGTCCAGCCGAATGAAAAGGTATGGCTTTTTCTGGATGAAATACAAAATATAAGTGGTTGGGAAAGTTGGGTGCGCGGGAGGTTGGAAACAGAAGAAGTCAAAATTTTTCTTACCGGCTCGTCCTCGCAAATGTTGAGCCGGGAAATAGGCACCAAACTTACCGGACGCCAGGTATCTTTCGAAATTTATCCTCTCTCCTTTAGCGAGTTTCTCAAGTTCAACGACATCAGCATCAAAAACGAAGTTGATTATGTACACAATAAAACAATTATACGCCACCTATTCCGCGAATATCTGAAGTATGGGGGCTTTCCGGAAGTCGTCCTCAAGGAAAGGGATAAAGACAAAATGCTCCTGCTTAAAAATTATTTTGAGGACATTCTCTACCGCGATATAGCCACCCGCTACGAAATCAGAGATATAGCCAACCTTCGTAACCTCGCGGTCTATTTGCTGACGAACATCGCCAAACCAACCAGCGTGAACAAGCTCAGAAAAAAATTTTCCATTTCCCAGGACAAAACGGAAAACTATGTTTCCGCTGTTTTGGAGAGCTATCTGTTGTTTCAAGTCCAAAAATTTGCCTTCTCCCTGAAAAATACTCTCAGGAGCGGATTCAAACCCTATGCGATTGATTCCGGACTGCGTAACAGAGTGGCCTTTTCTTTTTCCGCGGATTCGGGGCGTGTTATTGAGAATGCTGTTTACTGCGAGCTTAAAAGAAGACATGAAGAAATTTATTTCCTGTCCAACGGTTTTGAGATCGATTTTGTGGTCAAGGAAGGACCCGAGATAAGCAAACTTATTCAGGTCTGGCACGAAGACAGCCAGACCGCCAGTATCCCTGAACGGGAGCTGAATTCATTTTTCAAGCAGGACAGAGCGAGCCCGCAAACGCAAAGATTGCTTATAAGCAATGATTACGAAGACATTGTGCGCATGGCCGGGATGGAGATTCACTGTCTGCCGGCGATTAAATTTTTTCTACCTGAAAGCACGAAATAGGTCTCAAGCGTAAATCATAGATAAGAAACCAGAAATATGCAGATATACTTGGCAAAATTCACCCAGACTTTGAGAATTTCCTAATAATTCAGGGGAACTTCACGCGCGAGTTTGATTTGAAGGCAGGGGGAGTATATGTGTCGGCCGAATAGGGTCCCCTACTGCAAGGTGGAAGATACAGGAAGTGCTTCTGTTATCCGTCATGAGTCCTTACCTGGAGAAGGAGCACTCCCCCGATTATGAAAAAGGCCACCAGGCTCAAGAGCCCTCCCCGGATGGACCCGGTGAGGTGGGCCATTCCGGCGAAGGTGAACGGTCCCAGGATCGAGGCCAGTTTGGAGCTCATGGCATAGAAGCCGAAGAATTCCGCATGCCTGTCTCCGGGCAGCAGGGAGGCATAAAGGGACCTGGAGGCGGCCTGACTCCCGCCCAGGACCAGGGCGATCACCCCGGCCATGATCCAGAACTGCACTGCGGTCTGCAGAAAAAAGGCGTAGATCACCACCCCGATGAACACGACTATGGCCGAAAGCAAAGTCTTTTTGGTCCCTGTCTTTTCCGCAAGATAGCCAAATAAAAGCGCTCCGGGTGCGGCCAGGAACTGGACCATGAGAAAGGCCCCCAAGATCGTGGTTGTTCCCAGGCCGAGCTCCTCCCGGGCGAATACCGCGGATACGGCGATAATGGTCTGGATCCCGTCGTTGTAGAACAGATAGGCGATAAGGAAGCGCATGAGCCGGGGAAAATGGCGGATCTCGGTCAGGATCTGGAAATACCCGAAGATCCCGTGTGGCAGGGCGGCGTGTCTGGCGGCTACCGGGGCGTGTTTGAGCATGAGATACACGGGCACGGTAAACACCGCCCACCACAACCCGGTGAAAAAAAATCCGAAGCGGACTGCCGCCTCCCGGGAGGAAAACCCGAACAGGCTGTATTCGGCGGCCAGGATGAACACGATAAGAAGGGCCAGCCCCCCGCCCACATAACCCAGGGCAAACCCCCGGGCGGACAATTTGTCCTTTTCCGCTTCGGTCCGGGCCAGGGAAGGCAGAAAGGAGTTGTAGGCGATGTTCGAGGCGGCAAAGCACCAATTGGCGGCCATGAATACCACCAAGGCGTATATATACATACCTTCTTTGGCCAGGGACAAGAGCATGGTGGCCGCGGCCCCGGCCAGGCAGAGTACAAATAATGTCTGGCGGTGCCTTTTGTATCTGTCTGTCCAGGCCCCGAGATAAGGGGCGGAGAAGAATAGGCAGAGCATGGATAGAGACACAGCCAGGCTCCACAAAGAAGAGGCGGATACCGGACGCTTAAGCCCCAGGATGCGCACTCCGTCCTCCGGGACCAGACCCACGAAATACACGGGCAAAACAGCCGCCAGAACAACCGTGGCGAATGCGGAATTGGCCCAGTCATACAGGCACCAGCCCAGACGGGCCCTTTTTATCTCCTGGGGATAGGTGCGGTTGAGCATGGCCCGATCCTTAGCACCCGGCTACGGACAAAACAAGGCGCCCGGTCCGGTTTTTGCGCTTCGAAAAACGAGTTCAGGCCCCGGTCTTGAATCGGTTTGGGCTTTTTGCCCTAAAAATGAAAAAAAGGGATAAAAGTACTGGACAAGGCTTTCGTTTTTGGTTTAAAGCCCCTGCATATGTGGGCGGAAAAGCCTGCATGGTTGTTTTTTGGATTTTGGGCGGTAGATGTCTTCCGCCCGGTTTGGTCTTTTCGGGTCCTGTCGGAATCTTTCTGCCTTCCTGGCTGTTTCCCGCCTCGCTCGATAGTCCAAGATTTATTGTTTTTTTCAAAGGAGTGGTTTTAGAATGGCTAAGAACATCTATGTCGGAAATTTGCCTTGGTCTTCCTCGGAAGACGACGTGCGTGACACCTTTGCCCAGTACGGCGAGGTCATGTCCGCGAAAATTATTTATGATCGGGAAACAGGAAGGTCCCGGGGTTTCGGTTTTGTGGAGATGGAAGACTCTGCAGCGGATGAAGCTATCAAGGAGCTTGATGGCAGTGAAATGGGCGGCCGTAACCTGAAGGTTAACGAAGCACGTCCCAGGCCTCAGAAACGCTGGTAGGCCCGGACTTCATAAGTCGATCAAGCCCTGCTCCGCTTTAAGCGGGGCAGGGCTTTTATTTTACGAATAATTGCCTAGCTGTTTCGGTTTTTTTCTATAAAATCAGCCAGGGCGTTTATTGAGGCGAAGGCGTCCCGGCCCTGTTCCATATCGGTAATTTCCACCCCGAAGTTTTTCTGGACAATGACCACCAGCTCCACCGCATCCAGGGAATCCAGGCCCAGGCCTTCCCCGAAAAGGGGCTCGTCGTCCTTTATATCCTCGGCCCGGACGTCTTCCAGGTTGAGTCCCTCGATGAGTTTTTCTTTCAGCTGAGTTTTTAGATCCATTTATTTCTCCCACATGTCGTAGAAATTGAAGAATTGCCAGGGGTGTTCCATGGCGAACTGTTCCAGGGCGTTTGCGTACTGCTGGGCGTATGCGCGGAAATCTTCCGGGCCGCGGCCGAGATTTTCCGGGACCCGGATTACCCCGGCCAGCCGAACTGTGTAGCTCATGTGCCCGGACTTGTGCGTGAGAAGGACAAGACACGGCGCTCCCGTGGCCGAGGCCAGCTTGTACGGGCTGTAGGGCAGCCAGGCCTTGTCGCCCATAAAATCCACATCCACCACGTTTTTGTCGTTCCCGAACGCCCTGTCCCCCATAACTCCGACGATCCCGCCGTTTTTAAGGGCGCTCATCATCTCCAGCATGGCCTGCGGCCCTTTTTCCGGGGAGATGGCTTTGTACGGGCTCTTTTTTTTCTGATGCACGAAATAGGGGCGGTCCACATCCTGTTGATCCCTTTGCATGAGCATGGACACCGGGATGTCCAGCCACTCCAGCTCGGCTATGGTTACCTGCCAGGACCCGGCGTGGGAGTTTATGAGCACCGCACCGCTGCCTTCCTGGATGATTTTTTTGAACTCCTCCTGTTCCGGAAAATCCATCTTGAATTTTTCCGTTCCCAGGATGCCGATTGCGGCCCGGTCAATCAGTATTTTCCCGAAACTCAGGCTCAAACGGTAGATATCCGTTATTTGCGGGAAAAAATTGGTCCGTTTGGGGAACCTGTGGCGTAAAAACGGCCGGATTCTTTGCCTTACACCTGGATAAAGGAGCACGTACCACAGGGTTACCACATGCAAAAAAACATAGGCCGGACCCACCCCAAAGCGGCGGATGAGCATGTAGAAAAACCTGTGCTGCCAGTCGCTGCCCAGGCTTTTGCTGTCCCATTTGCGGTTCGGGTTTCGGCTGGATTCATCTATGCGGCTGCCCTTAAAGGCGAATTTCAGAAAATTAGGCAGGGACAATAAAAAGCGTTTCCAGCTGTCCGGGGATTTCCAGAGCATGGACAGGTAATTGAACAGGGTCCGGGGCCGGGTGAAGTGGTCCTTGTAAAATTCCTGGAATTTTTCCTCCAGAAAGTCTTCGGTGAGGCCTTCGGGGATGAACAGGAAGTGCATGCAG
This sequence comes from Desulfonatronovibrionaceae bacterium, assembly GCA_046539845.1. Classification (GTDB taxonomy): domain Bacteria; phylum Desulfobacterota; class Desulfovibrionia; order Desulfovibrionales; family Desulfonatronovibrionaceae; genus CAYNNQ01. Next base: position 13,925 of record JBKHGE010000038.1, on the reverse strand, counting down.
TCCATGCGGGAAAAATCCTCGTCAAAACTGCCGAATTCCCGGATATTTTCATACACGGGCGAGCCGGGGAAAGGAGTGAATTTGGCCAGGTTCAGATCGTCCAGGTTAAGGGAACGGGCATAATCGCGTGTGTCCTGGATGGATTTTTCCGTCTCCCCGGGCAGGCCGAGCATGAAAAGCCCCTTTATCCGGATCCTGGCCTTTTTTATGTCCCTGACTTTTGCCGCGACCATGTCCAGATCCGCATTTTGCCTGTGCCGGGAAAGGAGCTTTTGATTGCCGTTTTCTATGCCTAAGCTTATCATCCAGCACCCGGCCTCCTTCATCATCTTCAGAAGCTCCGGGTCCACATGCTCGGCCCGGGCCGCGCAATTAAAGGTCATGTCCAGGGGCGAGTCCGTGAGCATGGTGCAAAGCTCGGCCACCCGGCCGCGATGCAGGGTGAACTGGTCGTCATAGAAATTTATGTGCCTGATCCCAAAGCGGTCGCGCAGGTAGCGCATGTGTTCATAGAGATAATTAGCGGAATTGTACCGGAAACTGGAGCCGAATACGGAGCGGTCGCAATAGGAGCATTTGTAGGGACATCCCCGGCTGGAGATGCAGCTGGTGTTTGGCCGCCGCGGATAATTGAAAATGGGTAGGGTATAGGTTTCCGGAAATCCGTGCAGCTTCTCGTAGGCGGGGAAGGGGAGTTCGTCCAGGTTTACAAGTTGTTTTTGCCCGCCGTTGAATTTTGGATCACCGTTTTCCCGGTGGCAGATGCCCGGGATATCCCCGACGTCCCGCCCCCCGGAAAGGACCAACTGCTCGATCGGCCTTTCCCCTTCGCCTACCACGGCAAAGTCGATAGCCGGGCTGTCGAGCATTGATTTTTCCTTCAGGGCCGAAGGGTGCGCCCCGCCGATAACCGTTTTGATCCCCGGAGTTTCCTGCTTGGCCATTTCCGCGATGTGCGCTGCGTCCGGAAACCCGGAAGTGGTGCAGGTAAAGCCGATGAACCCCGGCTTGTAGGTCTGCAGGTAGTCTCTGATTTTCTGGAAGCAGTCCGGGTGGGCGAAACAATCCAGGATGTCCGAGGTAATTTTCTTTTCCTCCAGATAGGCGGACATGCTGGCCAGCCCCAGCGGAGGCATGAGATTGGCCTGTCTGGCGATGTCTGCTTCCGCGTACACCGACTCGTAGCCCAAAGGATGGATGAAAAGGATTCGGTTATTGTCCATCATGATATTTATTTCTGCGCCGCAGGCGAGCTCTCGATCGGGTCTGCTTTTTTGCCATCAAGTTCATAGCGGCGGTAAGTGCCGTCCTTTTTTTCCTTTTCTATGACCTTGCGGAACAGTCGGGCCATTTTCAGCTGCTGCCCTCCCTTGCCGTAAAAGGCTTCCCAGGCATAGTCGTAGAGTTCATGCAGTTTTTCCGGGGTCATTTTCGCCGGCTGGAAAACCACCTGGTCCGTGGTGTATTTTATCCAGTCGTTGGAAAGTATGCGTCCTTCCTCCTCGAACTGTCTGCGGATGGGGGTGTGCATGAACGGAGTAAGTATGGTGAACTCGGCCAGATCCAGTTCGTTTTCCAGCAGGAAGTCCACAAGCCTTTTTATAAAGGATTCGTCGTGGTCGTCAGTGCCCAGGAGGATGGTCCCCTCTATGCCGATCCCGTGGTCCTGGAGCATCTTGATCCGTTCCCTGGTCTTTTCCGAGGTGTCGATAATCGCCTGATACACATACCAGCATCCGGCTTTTGCGGCCATGTCGATTATTGCCGGATCATAGAACACCGGATGGGAGATCCATTTTTTCTTCAGCGGCTGTATGGCCGAGAACAGCTCCCGCAGCCATTTCTTGTTCTGGGCCAGGGAATTGTCCACCAGAAAGAGCCGGTTGTTGGGTATGGACTCCATTTCCTGGACTACCTTGGATATGGGGCGGGTGCGGTGCCTCTTGCCGCCCAGGTAACGGGAGCAGCAGGGAAAGCAATTGAAGCGGCAACCCCGGGAGGCGTGCACCAGATCCACCATCTGCACCCCGCGGTAGTTGTACAGCTCGCGATCCAGAATGTCCCGCCGGGCCGTGTCCACCAGGGAAATATCCGGGTGGTTGTTGGTGTAGTCGTAGACTTTTTTCAGCCGCCCTTTTTTGAAGTCGTCAATAACCGCGGCGAATCTTCCTTCGGCCTCGCCCAGAAAGATGCTGTCCGCGTGCCCGGCGACTTCATCCCGGTGCAGGGTTGCGGATATGCCCCCGAAAATGACCGGCATGCCCATGGACCTGAATCGATCGGCTATTTCAAAGGCCCGGGGCAGCTGACAGGTAAGCATGACCGAAAGAGCCACCAGATCGGCGTCAGGTTCGAAGCCGAGGGTCTGGACGTTGTCGTCAATGAATTCAATTTCCACGTCCTCGGGGATTGTCGCGGCCATAACCACCGGACCGTGCGGGGGGAGATTGAACTTGGTCTGCCCCCGCAGCTTGGGCCAGCTGGGATAAATAAGTTTTAGTTTCATATTTCCGCTCGTCTTTAAATTTTGACTAAATAGCATACCCGTATTATACGCAGTTGTCATCTAAAGTAATGTCCTTGGAAATGATGAAGTCATGGATATGTTTATTTTAATTGCTTAGGATATAACGCACAAGTATTAAGGGTTGGGTTTTTTATGGCCGACACAGAAGTTGTCCTGGTAACCGGCGGGAGCAAGGGCATAGGCGCGGCAACAGCCAGGATGCTGGCCGAAGACGGCTTTGATATCTGGCTGAACTACAGAAGCGGCGCGGATGAGGCGGAAAAGGTGGCCGCGGATATAAGGGATATGGGCCGCAGCTGCGAGCTTTTGCCCTTTGACGTGGCCGACAGGCAGGAGACCGAAGATGCGCTTTTCCCTAAACTCAAGGAAACAGTCCCCTATGCAGTGGTCAATAATGCCGGTTTCAACCGGGATACCCTTCTGGTATGGATGAAGGAGAACGACTGGGGGGATGTCTTGCGCGTTCACCTGGATGGTTTTTACAATGTGACCAAGCCGGTTCTGGAGAAGATGCTGCGCAAGAAAAGGGGGCGGATAGTGAATATCGCCTCCACATCCGGGCAGACCGGGGTCCCCGGGCAGGTGAACTATTCCGCGGCCAAATCCGGGCTTATCGGGGCCACGCGCTCCCTGGCCGTGGAAGTGGCCAAGCGCAATATCCTGGTCAATGCCGTGGCCCCGGGGTTTATAGACACCGGGATGCTGGAGGGCCTGCCCCGGGAGGAGATACTAAAACAGATACCTATCGGCCGCTTCGGTGATCCGGAGGAAGTGGCCGGGGTGGTTTCCTTTCTGTGTTCCAGGCGGGCCGGGTATATCACCGGGGAAGTCATTTCCGTAAACGGCGGAGTGCATACCTGATTTTATTTTTAGGCTCCTCACACAAATCTGTGCAAAATTTTGTTTTTAAAGTCCCGCAAAAGATACTGGACCAACTGAATTTAAAGGCTTTTAATAAAATATCTCGAGTTGACAAATTATTGTCGTTTCCTGGATCCGGCACTCAAATTTTAGATTTGAGTGCCGGATGACGAGGGTGGAGATTCCGAACAATTTGGTTCAGACCTAGAAATACGGGCTATCCCCCATTCGTCATTACCCGGCTTGACCGGGTAATCCAGTATCTTGATTCAGCAAAAATATAAAATGCTTTGCACAGATTCTTGAGACGGATCTATTTTTAAGGTCTTTCATATCCCGGCATCAGTACTAAAAAAGCGTTTGATTTGCAGCGGCTGTTTTAAATGCCCGTTTTTTGGGTAATGCCGCTATTAAAATACACCCGTGAAACCCGGTCATAAAAAAGTTTGTCCGGCACTCAGAGTCCCTGAGTGCCGGACGGGCGGTTAATAGATTTTTTAAAATTGCGGACAAAGCTCTTTTTAGACAAATACAGCAAGAAGTGATCATAAATCATGAAGCGGGTAGTAATAACCGGGACGGGAATCGTCTCCTGCATTGGGATCGGGAATCAGGCCGTGGCCGACTCCCTGTATAACGGCCGTTCCGGGATCGGGATCGATCCGGAGCGGGAGAGGATGGGGTTTTTCAGCCCGCTTACCGGACTTATCCCGGATTTTGATCCCCCCCAATACCTGGGCCGGAAACAGAGAAAGACCCTGCCCGAGTTCGGGGTTCAGGCCTATGCGGCCGTGTCCGAGGCCTTGCAGGAATCCGGTCTGGGATCCGGGGATGTACAAAATGATCATACCGGCCTTATCTTTGGCGTGGATTCCTCCTGCCGGGCCAGCGTCAGGCAGGCCGATCTTCTGCGCGAGCGCGGCAGTACTGGCTCCATCGGCAGCGGAGCCATCTTCCGGTCCATGAACTCCACAGTGACCATGAATCTGAATGTCATCCTGGGGACCAAGGGCGCCTGCTGGACCTTGAGTTCCGCCTGTTCCAGCGGGGGAAACGCAGTGGGTCAGGCCTTTGACCTCATCTCCCTGGGCCGGCAGAAAAGGGTTATCTGCGGCGGGGCGCAGGAGATTAACTGGGAGTCCATGTGCAGTTTTGACGGATTGGGCGCCTTTTCCAGGCAGACGCGGGAGCCGGAAAAGGCCAGCCGCCCGTTTGACGCGGACCGGGACGGTCTGGTCCCCAGCGGGGGAGCGGCCGCTTTGGTGCTTGAAGAGCGGGAGGAGGCCCTTAAAAGAGGAGCGAATATAATCGGGGAAGTTCGGGGGTATGGTTTCTCCTCGGACGGTTATCTGCTTTCCGTTCCCAGTCCCACCGGCCTGGCCCGGGCCATGCGCGCGGCCCTTGAAAATGCCGCATACACCCCGGAAGAAATCGACTACATATGCGCTCATGCCACGGCAACCCCCAGCGGGGACTCGGCCGAGGCACAGAACATAAAAGAGGTCTTTGCCGGCTGCAGCCCCAGGATATCCTCGCTCAAGTCCATGACCGGGCATGAACTGTGGATGGCCGGAGCCTCCCAGGTGGTCTATTCCTGCCTCATGGCCGCGGGCGGATTTATCGCCCCGAACACGAATTTATCCACTTTGGATCCGGCCGCCCGGGATCTGAATATAGTCCGGGAAACCGTCAGGGAAAAGCCGGGGAAAGTGATGTGCAATTCCTCCGGGTTCGGCGGAACCAACTGCGCCCTGGTCCTGGAGTTCTGATGTCTGTTTATGATTGCGTTGTCATCGGCGGCGGTGCATCCGGGATGAGTGCGGCTATCGCCCTGGCCAAAATGGGGTACAAGGCGGCCCTTGTCGAGGCCTCTTCGCATCTGGCCCCCACCTTGCGCGGGTTCAAAAGAAAGGGGCTTTTTTTTGATACCGGGGTGCACTACCTGGGCGAGCTGGGTCAGGGACATGTCCTGGATACCTATTTTAGGTTTCTGGGTATAAGACAGGATCTGCAGGAGAGGGAGCTCCCGGTTGAAGGCTTTCTCGGGCTGCGCAGTCCGGATATTGGCCAGGATTTTTTTGTTTCCTACGGTCAAAAACGGCTGAAGCACGATCTTTTCCGGCTTCGTCCCGGCCATGAGAGTGAAGTGCGGGCCTTTTTCCGGGAGTGCCGGAATTATTGGTCTTCCTCCCCGTATCTGACCTTCAGGGAAACGGAAAAGAACAGCCTAGAATCATATATTCGGCAGAATATAAGCGTGCAAGGCTTTCTGCGGAAAAATGTCCCTGATCCCGGACTGCGTACGATTTTTTCCTACCCGGCCATCCTGGCCGGGGTGGAGCCGGGTGTGGCCACCCTGCAGGTACATGCCCAGATTTTCGGCTCTTATCTGCGCTCAGTGCATCATATCCGCGGCGGAGGGACGGAGCTTGTCCGGGCCTTTTCCCGCAGCCTTGAAAGCAACGGGGTGGACGTATTTTTAAGCAGCCGGGCCGCGCACCTGGAACTGGACGAATCAAAACGGGTGAACTCCGTGCATTTGGCAGACGGCCGAAAACTACGCACATCAGCCTGCATATATACCGGCAGCCCGGCCCTTATCCCCAAGCTTCTGGCCGGTCGGGGTTTGCGGCTGGCCCAGCAGCATAGATTCGCCGGGATGCGGGAGACCATGTCCGGATTCGTGGTTTATGCCCGCCTTAAGGGCTCGGATAAAGGGATCCTGAATACCCCCAACTGGCTGGTTTTAAGGGATAAAGGGTGGCTGCGTTTTGTGGGGGTGGAAAAGGAAGACGGTCCCAACGGTCTGCATTTGAGCCTGAGCGAAGAGGAAAACGGGGAAGCCGGGGTGATAATCATTGCCCCGTCCTCTTTTTCCGGGTTTGAGCAATGGGCGAATACAACGTCCGGGAGGCGGCCCGCGGAGTACAGGGACTTTAAAAGCAGACTCACGGACAAACTCCTTAAGACCGTCTCCCGGGAGCTTCCCGAGCTTAAAGGCAGGCTGGAGCCGGTGGCGGCGTCCACTCCGCTTACATTCCGTGATTACTGTGGCACTCCGTGCGGCGGCCTGTACGGTACGCAAAAGAGCGTGGATCAATACCCGCTTTTGCCCATGACCAAGATCCCGGGTCTTTTTCTGGCCGGGCAGGGGGTTGTCGCCCCGGGAGTCCTGGGCGCGGTTATTTCCGGAATGGTGGCCTGCGGGATGATAGTGGGCGAAAATAAGCTCCTGGAACAGGTAGTGAGGTGCAAGTGCAAAGAGTTGTAATTACCGGCATGGGGGCTATCTCCGCCTATGGGCGGGGCCTGGAACCGTTTTGGTCCGGGTTGAGACAAGGTGAAAGCCGGATTGAATATAATCCGGAGCTTAAAGATGTACCCGGACTGGGCAGCAGGATATCCGGTCGCGTGCCCCATCTCCCGGAAAAGGAAATTCCCCGCCGCTATCGCCGGAGTATGTCCGGGATGAGTCTATTCGCTGCCTTTGCCGCCCGGGAAGCGGTGCACATGGCCGGGCTGGAGGATAAATACCTGGCCGGAGGCCGGACCGGAGTGAGCATGTCCAGCACGGTGAACAGCCCCTATGTCCTGGAGGATGTTTTTTGCAAGTACCTTGTGAACGGTACCGGCGTGGAGCAGATCCGCTCCACCAGTTTCTTCAAGATAATGAATCACAGCTGCGCGGCCAATGTGGCCCAGTACCTGGGCATAAGCGGCCGGGTCATCTCCCCGGGCGCTGCCTGCGCCACCGGAGGACAGGCCATAGCCCTCGGGGCCGAGGCCATTGCCGCGGGCAGGCAGGATGTGATGCTTTGCGGCGGGGCGGACGAGGTCCATCCCCTTACTGTGGGCACCTTTGACATGATGGATGCGGCTTCGGTCAAAAGCTGGGATGATCCCGGGCTCGCCTCCCGTCCTTTTGACGCGGACCGGGACGGGGTTGTCTGCTCCGAGGGAGGCGGGGTTTTGCTCCTGGAGTCCCTTGAGTCCGCCCTGGAGCGCGGGGTCCCCATTCTGGGGGAAATCGCCGGATGGTCCATGAACTGCGCCAAGGACCTGGTCAGCCCGGATCCGCGGACAATGCGCGAATGCATCCTGTCCGCCCTAAAAAGCGCCGGAGCAAACCCCGGGGATATTGACTATATAAACGCCCACGCCACCTCCACCATTCAGGGCGACGCGGACGAGGCCGCGGTCCTGGCCCGGATATTCGGGAAAGGCGTGCCGGTGAGCAGCCTCAAGGGACATCTGGGGCACACCATGGCCGCCAGCGGCGCCCTGGAGACAGCCGCGGTGGTCAAAATGATGAGCGAGGGAGTGCTTGTGCGGACCAGGAATCTGGAAAATGTTGATCCGGACTGTACCGGAATCAGCCATATACATGAGGATTGCACAAAAGATGTGCATGCGGTATTAAAGAATAACTTTGCTTTCGGGGGCATAAACACCGCCCTTTTGATCAGGAGATACGCTTCATGAATCGTTCGGAAATTTTGGAGACCATTGATTCCTCCCTGGCCGAGGAGTTTGAGCTGGACCGGGAGGAGCTCAGGCCAGAGGCGAGCTTTATCGACGACCTGGAACTGGACAGCCTGGATTATGTGGATATGGTCGTCGCCCTGGAACAGGCCTTCGGCTTTAAGCTGAAGAACAAGGAAGATCTAAAAGAAATCCGCACTGTTGGGGATCTGCACGAATATATCCTTAAAAAATACGAAGAATTCAAGCAGGAGGCTCCGGAATAGGGGAGATGGTCGAAGCAAATACCGCCGGGGACAATCCGTTTTTAAAATTTGTCTTTAATGTCTGGCTTTATCTGATAAAGGGTATTTTGGTCCTTTTGTCCATGATTATCCTGCCCTTGGTTTTGGCTGCGGGCCAGGTTCTTTCCCGGGAAAAGGGGATGAAGCTGGGCCTGTATCTCATCTGGCTTTACGGCCGGGGCTGGTATGCGGCGGCAAAGCCGCTTCTGGGTTTTAAGCGCACCGGCCTGGACAAGCTTTCTTCCCCGCCGTATATTTTTGTGGCCAATCATCAGTCCATTGTGGATATATACAGTTTCGGGGCGCAACCGGTATGGTCCATCTCCATGGTGGTCCGGGGCTGGCCTTTTCGGGTCCCATTTCTGGCTCCGTTCATGCGCATGTCCGGATATCTGGACGCGGACTTGGATCCGGAGACGTTTCTCGTCCGGGCCAGGGGGCTTTTGGACCAGGGGATAAGCCTTCTTTTCTTCCCGGAAGGGACCCGAAAGAAAAAAGGGGTTCTGGGCGGTTTCAAGACCGGGGCCTTTCAGATTTCCCAGCGCACCGATGTCCCGGTGCTCCCGCTGTGCATTACCGGAACCGGGAAACTGCTCCCCCCGGGAAAGAGGCTTTTCTCCCCGGCCCGGGTGGGCATGCATTTTCTGGATCCGGTCCATCCGCGGGACTTTGCCGGGGACAAAAAACCGGCCCGGGCCATGGCCGGGCATGTAAAAAAGAAGATGCTCTCCTGCCTGGAAGCATCGTAAAAAATAGGAGGTTTTTATGAATCCCAGATTTTGCGCTTGGTTTGTGGCCGTGGTTGCGGTGGTCTTTTTGACCGCGTGCATAGTCGAGGAACCGATCCAGAATGTGGATAAGGACCCCATTCCAACCAAGTCCGGGGATAACCTGACCACCGAGGATGTGGCCGAGGCCGTGCGCAGCGGGTGTGTGGACAAGGGCTGGAGTCCCGAGGATGAGGCCCCGGGGCATATAGTGGCCACTTTGCACCACGGCAAGCTCATGGCCAAGGTGGATATATCCTACGATAACAACAGTTACAGCATCAAATACAAGGACAGCCGCAACCTGCGCCATTCCGGGAACGTGATCCACAAGCGTTATAACGGATGGATACGCCATCTGGACCAGGCGATTATGGAGCGCATGCGGGCAAAGATAAATCAATAACCTGTCTTTTTATTCCTCGGGGGCGGGATCTTCGGTCCTGCCCTCTTTATACCCCTCCTTCAGCTCCCGGGGCATTTCCTTCATTGTCTTTACCGACTTTCCGGTGGCCTTGCCCACCCCGTGACCGGCCTCCTTCACCTGGGTGCAGGACACAAGGGGGAAAAAGAGCAAACCGAGTACTGCCACACAAAGCAAAGTTTTATCCTTAAACATCTTTACCCTCCTTTTTTGGGGTTTTCTCTTTGAACATATTAGCAAAGCTCTTGGAAGAGATAAAACATCCATAAAAGCTGTCGAAGTACGGGAAATGGAGTTTATTTCTTTTCCACGGGCTTCATAAGATCGTAGGGGATTGTTCAAAATAGCTACCTGAAAAATCAGCGGCGTTTGGAAAGGTGCTAGCAAATTCGGTTGGTTACCAATCCCGGATCTTGCCCATGGGATCTTTGGGCAGCTCAGCTCCGAAATCTATTTTACGCGGTACTTCCGGGGCGCTCAATTTTTTTTTCATCCAAGCCGCGAGCCTGCGCCGCATTTCAGTCTCCTCAATTTCTTCTTCGGCCGGGACTATGAACGCCTTGAGCCTCGAGCCCTCTTCCGGGCGCATGGGCCGAACCGCGCAGTCTACGACCTCCGGATGAGCAAGCAAGATATCTTTTACCCGCTTCGGATATACATTAATCCCGGCCACCTGAACCGCATTATCTTTCCTCCCCCCGGGGACAAAGGTCTGCGCATCCAACCAGCTTACCTCGTCCGGCATGGAGTAGAGCAACTCCTTCCCGCTCCCGGGGTGGATGCGGGCCAGTGTGTCCTGGTCAACACGTCTCCAGCAGGAAAGCAGGCTGTAGGGGGATTCCGGGTGATCCCGGGTGCCGATACCCCCGGTTTCCGAGGATCCGTAGATCTCAGTGATCTTTTCAAACCCGAATGCAAGCAGGTTGTAGATCGTCTCCCGGGGACAGGGCGCGGTCGAGGTCACACCCCGTATCCCCGGGGGCAGGGGGGGGTGCGTATTTAAGAGCTTGTCCCAGAAGAGGGGAAAGCCGACCACCAGGTCGTTCGGCCCAATATCCTGCAGCACCCGGGCAGCGGGAAAGGGCGGGCAGGAATATACCGGACAGCCCAGGGCCTTGGGGAGCATTATGGTAAACAAAAAGCCATAGATGTGCTGGGGAAAGACAAAGCTTATGATCCGTTTTGCCCCCGGGTACAAAGCGGCCTGGCAGTCAATCTCCTGGGCCAGAAGGGCCAGATCATGCGTGTTAGGCCGGGGCTCACCCGTGCTGCCCGAGGTGAAGAACACGATGTTGTCTGCACCGCTTTTGAGTCGACCGCGATGCAAAATGTCCGTCCAGATCCCGATTGTACCCTCCTCGGGCAGGGTTTCCGGGCAGCCGAACATCGCTCGGGCCCGGGCGGCCACTTCTGGCTCCGCTTTGATCTGGGTGTCCGGATTCAGCGGGCCCGGAATGAAGACCTGGTCCGGGTACTCCCCCCGGGCAATGCAGGCCGCCTTGAGCATTCCGCTTAAGATAAGGGATATATCCGCGTGTTCCAGGCTGTATTTATGCATGGCTCAAGACCCGTTCGATGCGTAGGCAAGCCTTGACCCCCCGTCTGTCCTTTTCTGCGACAAGCACCGGACCGGACTGTTTACCGGCCAGAAACCCGGCCGCGCAGAACGCGGCCCGGATAGGGAAGGAGGGATGCATCCCGGAAAGATTTGTGCCCGGAAATTCAGCCGGATTCCTTTCCCCCGGGGCGGCGAGAGTCAGTTCCGCCTGCGCCTGGGACCCGACTGATTGCTGGAGACAAAAAAAGACCGCTCCTTCCTGGACCAAGGTGTTGTCGTCTGAAAGATCCGGATGCATGCGTCTTAGGCAGTAGCGCAAAAGCTCGGTATCCTCATCCGCGGCTCCGAGCAAAACAGTATCCGCGATCCCCTCCTCCAGCCAGGTCTTCGCCTGTAAAAGGCCGGAGAATACCGGCATCTGCGGCTGGCAGATGCTTGTGCACGGGCAGTTTTCCCCCAGGGACATGGCCAGGACCCCGGCCGGGACATTGTGCACGGAGTGGGAGAAAGCCAGTGGAGAGGCCAGATTCGGGCCGTGATCGATCATCCCGTCCAGGAAGTCGAAAGTCGTCTGGCACGGACCGTAGCCGCTTGTCAGGATGATCCCCAGGCGGCCGGATTCCTCCCCCCGGAGCTGCTTCATGTCCTCCAGGGCCAGGTGTGCGGCCGTAAGGATCATTCTGGTGAAATTATCCAGGCGGCGCTTGAACCGGGTAGAGACAAAACGATCCAGATCCCGATTGTCAGCGTGTTTTTTTTCGGTACTGAAAAGGGGTTTTCCCGCCCGGACAATATCTTTAAATTCCGGCCAGCCTCCAAAAGGTCCGGTTATCCCTTTGCCGACTATGTGCATGGCTGTTCTTCCCCCTTGAGGACAAGGACCGAATTGTTCCCTCCAAAGGCCAGGGACTGGGAAACCGCCCAGGGGCTGGATAGCTCTGTCTCTCCCTTGGCCGGAGCGACTCCGAGTTCCGGGTCCGGGGTGCTGAAACCCGCCGTAAAAGGGATTCTCTTTTCCCGCAGGCAGTACAGGGTGAATATGGCTTCCATTCCTCCGGCCGCGCCGAGCGTATGTCCGGTCATGCCCTTGGACCCGAAAAACGGAACCTGCTCCGGGAACCTGGAGAGGAGGCTGGCCTCGGCCTGGTCGTTGGCCCTGGTGCCCGTACCGTGCACATTGATTACCCCGATGTCTTTTGGTCCTATTCCGGCCTGCTTAAGCGCTCGGGAAAAGGCGATCTCCAGTCCCCTGGCCTCCGGGTGAGGAGCGGTCAGGTGATGGGCGTCCGCTGCGCTCGAGTACCCGGCGACCTCTCCAAGGATACCGGCTCCGCGTTTTTCGGCGCTTTTTTCGGATTCCAGAATGAGTATCCCCGCGCCTTCGCCGAGATTGAGGCCCTTGCGCTCTTTGTCAAAAGGCCGGCAGGGTTCATTGCTGCAGTTCATGAGCCGGATGAAACCGTTATAGGCCAGTTCGTTCAGTTCATCCGTCCCCCCGGCGATCACTCGGTCGCAGATCCCCTGTCTTATCCACTGCATACCGATGCCGATGGCGTCCGTGCCGCTGGAGCAGGCGTTGGTGGTTGTTTGCACTGGTCCGGATAATCCGAATTTCTCCTGCAGAAAAAGGGCGGGATTGCTGCGCATGTAGCGGTATATCTGTTCCAGATCCGGATGCCCGCCCTCTTTCCAGGCTTTGTAGAAATCAAGGATGTTAAGAGAGGCCCCCACCGTGGTCCCCATGCATATCCCGGTGCGGCTCCGGCTAAGTTCCCCGGGGTCCACCCCGGCGTTTCGCAGGGCTTCCAGGGCGGCCTGCAGGGCAAAGGAGGAACTGATAAACACGTTTTTTTCGTCCCGGTAATGAGCGTGTAGATACTTTTTGCAGGCAAAGACCGGGAAATCCTGCTCAAACCCGGGCATGAAATCATCCGGTGGGGCCGGTCGGGGAAAATCCCCGGAGTAAAGGGCGGCTGTGCACGAGGGGACATCCGGCCCTGCGTTGCAGATGCACCCCGCTCCGGTGATAAGGACTTTTCTTTTTTCTGCGGCCATGTCGAAATTATCCATCATACTCGTAAATGGTAAGCACTCCCGGGCTGGGAGCGTCCGGCATACCGGCGCGGACAGAGCGATTGATAGCAGGCAATTCGGGGGTTGTAAAACCGGTGGACAAAGGGTGTCGGAACTGCGGATTGGATATGCCCCGGTTATCGAGTTTACTATAAAATCAGGGCGAAATATGTATGATTCGTATTTTCTTGACTGTGCTATTCGGCAAAAAGCACCTTTATTGATTTTAGACCGCAAGCCCAAACAAGCGACTGAAAGTTGCAAATAACAATTTTTTGTGGTTCATCCGGGTTAAGCGTACTTTTAAAAATTGTAATATCCCTTTGGGGTAAAGAAAAAGACTGCCATGGCTATAAGCAAAACCATAAAAAAATATAAATTGGATGAGCAGCCGGACGATCTCGCCTTTTGGCGGTCGAAATCATATGAAGAACGTCTGGAAGCTCTGGAAAAAATACGGGAAGAATACAACTCCTGGAGATATAATGCTGAACAGGGATTTCAAAGAGTTTATCGAATCGTTAAACAAGCATAATGTCAGGTATCTGCTGGTAGGCGGATATGCCGTGGCGTTTCATGGATACCCGCGCTACACCAAGGACCTGGATATATGGATTGAGCTTTCACCGGATAATGCCGATAATGCTGTAAAGGCACTTGAAGAATTCGGCTTTGAATCGGTCGGGCTCAAGAAGGAGGATTTTCTGGAAAAGAATCAGGTTATTCAGCTTGGTTACCCTCCGAACAGGATCGATCTCTTGACGACGTTAAAGGAAATAACGTTTCGGGATTGCTACAAAAAAAGAGTCGAAATCAGAATTCAAGGCGTTAAAGTGAATTTTATCGATCTGGAAAATTTAAAACGGAATAAACGGGCTACAGGCCGCACACAGGACCTGGCCGACGCCGAGAATTTAGAATAGCCTTTGCAATGCTCCGGGGCTAGGTA
>JBKHGE010000037.1:0-19887 GCA_046539845.1 Desulfonatronovibrionaceae bacterium | reverse complement strand
ATCAGCACTGGCATATCGATATCTCGTACATCAATATAAAGGGCACTTTCTATTATTTGATCAGCCTTCTGGATGGCTACAGCCGGTATCTCGTGCATTGGGATCTCCGGGAAAGCATGACGGAAATGGATGCTGCCATAGTTGTCCAAAGAGCAAAAGAAAAATACCCCGAGGAAAGCCCCCGGATTATATCGGATAACGGGCCACAGTTCATTGCCAAGGATTTTAAAGAGCTAATCAGGAATCTGGGCATGACCCATGTTACGACATCATCTTACTACCCGCAAAGCAACGGCAAAAAAGAACGTTTTTATGGGACTTTGAAACGGAACTGTATCCGTCCGAAAACTCCTCTTTCCCTGGAAGAGGCCAAACAGACTGTTCAAAAATTCATTGATTACTATAATACCCGGCGCTTGCATGCGAGTATTGGCTATATTACGCCACAGGACAAACTCTTGGGGCGTGAGAAAGAAATTTGTGTCGCTCGGGACCGCAAGCTGGCCCGTGCACGGGCCAGCCGTAAGGCCAACCGGCGGAAATATAAAGAACAGGTGTCAGGAAATTCTGCCTGCCAGCAGGTGGCTTGACCAACTTATATGAACCCCGGGGATTTTCCAATTCCGAAGGAAGCAAAACAACAAAAACCCTGTCCATCTCACCTTTTGCCTGCCTCTTACATAAGGATTCGTATATGACGGGTTATAGAATCGGTGATGTGCTTAAACTATGCGGCATACCGTCTTACTTCAAGCTCGGAAGATTCATCCATGGAATCGAAAAGCATCTCCAGTTTTTCCATGACAGTATCTGACAGTTCGTATTCACCGCAGGAAAAACACTGCTCCACGGGGGTATCCTTGACCACAATAATTCGCTGGTCTTCAAGCTTAAAAGGAAGATCAGTCCGAATACTCTCCATGTTTCCGCCACATAAACGACATTTCATTTGCTACGCCTTTCTTTGAAATTGTTAACCCATTCATAAGGATCAGGCCTATAAGCCGTGATTACACGTACATTTTGCTCTTCTATATCTACCCCGAAAAGAATATGAAACACTTCATTGTTGTATTTTGACCACACTAAGTAGCTGGGCAAATACTTATCCTCAGGGTAACACTCAATCAAGGTATAGTTCTCAACAGATTCCAAGATCCAAGAGCGAGGTATTGATCTCTGTCGAAGTCGCATATTGACGTGATAAATCCAAAATAAATTTCTGGACCGGACACAAGAATAAATGCATTGAAGTGGATTGTCAGGTGACGTCATTAATTTAACACTTTAATCGAGATTAGGCTAACTGGCAACACCCCTTGCGCTCACATATCTCTTAACAAAACAAAACGGATCTTTTGCAATCCCTAGCCTTTTCATTGTCAGTGAAAATCAGCGTAATCAGCGGTTAAAATCTTCTTTTCCGGGCCTTCCGTGTGTTCCGTGGGCAATATTCTTATCCAGGGGAAAAACACCTGACATTTCAAAGGAAAAACATTTTGCGTGACTTGTTCGCTGTCTGCATATAAATTAAATCATACTTCATCTCAAAGCTATTCCACTGAACAATTAAATGCCTGCCGCATCGCAGGCCCGATTCGCGTTGCCCCCCAAAAGGATAAGAAATGAACATCCTTTGTTTTAAAATCATTCGGCTCATCTGCTGCGCGGCGTTTTTTCTGGGCCTATCTCTCTTATTTGCCGTTCCCCCCAATGCCGCGGACAATAATTTTTCCACCGGGGCTAACGGGCCACAACCCATAGACATTATCGAACCTTTAAACGGCACGATCTATCCGCCGGATATGGCCGCACCATTTTTTTTGTGGCGGGACGGAGAAAAAAGATTCAAATATGTTCTGGAAATAAGCCGAAGCGGACAATCCCTGTTTCGGACAAACCTTGAAAACAGCTGGTGGATACCGGATAAAAAGACCTGGGAGAAAATAAGGGCAAAAGCGGGCTTGGACCAGATCAAGCTGAGCATCTCCGGGAGGGACCAAAATGCCCGCAAAATCGCATCCAGAGGGGAAATTGATTTCCGGTTTGCAAAGGACAGGGTAAACGCCCGGGTAATGTTCATGCGCAAGCCCCTGCCCTTTGCCAAAGCCCAGAAGAACCCGGAGCAAACCGAGCTTGTCCCCGGAGATATCGGCTCCTATAACCCGCCCACCCCCTTAATGAAATCTCCACCAATATGCGCCAACTGCCACGCCTACTCGGCCAGGGGAGAATATTTGACTCTGGACACGGATTTCGCCGGAGACAAGGGGGCGTTTCTGTTTACCCCATTTAAAGAAAAAATCCGGGTGGATACGAAGACAGTTAATTCCTGGAACAGCATGGGACCGGTGGATCCCGCCCCGTACAGCATGGGCCTTTTCGCCCGGGTTTCGCCGAGCGGACGGTACATAGCCGGGACAGTCGGGGAAACCTCGGTGTTTGTGAAGATGAACGATCTGTTCTTCTCCCAGCTCTTTTTCCCGGCAACCGGGAAAATCGCGGTCTTTGCGGCCAGGACCGAAGACATCGGCCTGCTTCCCGGGGCAGCCAAGGAAGACATGGTCCAGACCGCTCCGGCCTGGAGTCCGGACGGCCAGACCCTGGCCTTTTCCGCCACCCCGGTTAAGCCGGAGCTGATCCAGAAAGTGCGGGACAAAACCGTATTCAACGAAAGCCCGGATCAGAACATACTAGGACTGAACAAAAAATATCCCGTACAGTTCGATATCTACACCCTGCCCTTCAACAGGGGCAAGGGCGGGACAGCCAAACCGCTTGAGGGGGCAAGTAACAACGGAGACAGCAATTATTTTCCCAGATACTCTCCAAACGGGAAATGGATAGTTTACACCAGAAGCCCCACTGGACTCGTCCTTCAGCCCTACAGCAAGCTATATATCGTTTCGGCGATCGGAGGCAAAGCAAGGGAGCTTGAATGCAACCGGCCGGTGATGAACTCCTGGCATTCCTGGTCCCCGAATTCAAGATGGCTGGTATTTACTTCCAAGGCCAACTCCCCTTTTACCGAGCTGTACTTGACCCATATCGACGAACAGGGCAAGGCCAGCCCGGCCATCAGACTGTTCAGATTCAGCCGAAACGATCTGGCGGCAATGGTCCCGGAATTTATCCCCGATAATGCGTCCATACCTGAAAGCATTGCCTTCGACCCCGGGGCGCAAGGGGAGAGCATGGCTACCGACGGAAGATGATTTCAGTGCCTTGCTCCTGAAATCCGGCCATAAAAAACAAGGGATCTGCACCCGCCATGACACCAAAGACGCCAAGTTTAAGCCGCGAAGCACAGACAAAAAACTATACACGCCCGGACATGCAATTTTATCCGAGATATTATCTCCCGGTCCCGGCAAACAGCTTCATCTGGGTGGCAACGCCCCATTTCCCGTCCGGACTGAGTCCGCGGTTCATTTGAAATCTCTTTAAGGCCGCTCTGGAGCCCGGGCCCCAAAGGCCGTCAACCTTCATGCTGTAAAAACCGAGCTCAGCCAGCCTGGACTGAATCACGGCCGCGTCATCACGGCTGGAGGTCTGAAGCACCCGGTGCCCAGCAGCAAGCGGGCCCTCGGTAACGCTGTTTGCTTCCTTGTATTCACCTGCGATATTATCCCCGTAATTCTTTTCAGAACAAAAAAGCCCGATCAGGACCTTGTCCTTGCCCTGCGGGAGCACGCCCTTGGCCGGTTTGTAGTGCACCTTGGTGTAGAACTTGTCCAGATCCAGGGCGAATTTGCCCCCGAATACAGCTGCTCTCCAGCCGCTAAAATCCATATATGCGGCCTTGATCAGGGTGTTCTTATCGTACAACTGCTCGGTCACCACCACATCGAGTTTAGCATCCGGGGTAAGGCGGTCCATGACAAATATTACCATGTATATGTTTTCCCGCTCCTTCCCGGAAGAATGGGCAAGCCGGCCCCAAAAACCCTTTTGCTTCTGGGCCTGGCGGTTTTGTATCTCTTCAGCGCTAGGCGTAAGGGCAAGAGCACCCTCAACCACCCGGGTGTAAAAAGTAGCAAAATCAGTGGGCCCGGAAGCGATCCTTTTCAGTTTGTCCGCGGGGATGAAAAAGGCCTGGGCATTGGGGAAAATCGGGGCCACGGGCAAAACCCGGGCCTTGTCGATGACCACATTCTTTCGGGTAAATTCATAATGGACAAGATAGTCCATGAGCGCCCTTCTTCCCAGGGTGTCGGAAAACTCCAGCACCCCGCGCAGCTTGGCTTTGAAGGCGCCATTGCCGGCCGGCCTTGCCCAGTGATCGACAAGGGTTATCTTGGTTACTGCCAATCCCTGGTAGTCAAAGTCCGAATCCAGGGTGGAAAAACTTTGACTCGAGGCGAATTTTACGCCGCGTATGCTTCCGGATTCGCGCCTCATTTTCTTTATCACTGCAGCTGTCACCAGGTTGATGTCAGCGGGAAGATCCTTCAATGCGCGCATCCGGACCGAAGGCGCTTGCAGTTCAAACGGGGCCTGGGTGAATTCGGTCCTGGGCTGTTTCAGCTTCTGCAGGGAGGAACAGCCAAAGGCAAGGCAGGACAGAATCAATATCACACTTGATAAAACAAGACTTTTGGACATTCAAACCTCCCTTACAAACCGTTAAAATGGCAAACAAAAAGCCACCCTGAATATTACTGCGGCCTGATTGATTCCTCGGCTGGAGCCGGTCCTGTACCTCCTGTGGGGGAAGGAGGAGCTGTGGGGGCCGAACCTCCGATTGGCGGGGTCACTGAAGGTACCGGGACGCCGTTCTCTAGCGCTTTACCCGCTACTATACCCACTGCAGGAGGGAGTTTTGAAGTGGCCACGTTAACCAGAGCGCTGGTTGCCGCGCCTTTCGGACCACCTTCCGCCGCACCCCGGGCCGCGGAAATTGCGGTTTGGGTCCCCACCCCCACCGGGGTGAAGGCGAGTCCTTTTTCCACAAGTTTCCCCACTTTATTCGCGGCTTCAGCAACATTAACGGCAGTATCCCAATGCTCTGCATTATCTCGGGTGATTTGCGCGATCTCCTCCCGTTGCTCCTGGGACATGTCCTTGGCGATCTCCCAAATCCCAATCTGGGAGATAAAGGGCTGGCCCGGCTCGGGACAATCATTCATGATTATCTCCCCGCCTTCGGTCTCCAGATTCCCTTCCTCGGGCTCGAAGAAAATCATCCCCGGCACGGTCATCCCGTCTCCGGGTCCAGACCCTCCTCCACTGGAACCACCGCTGCTTCCGCCTCCGGAGTCACCTCCTCCATCTCCATAGGCAAACACGGAAATAGGCACGGCCAGGAAAAACAGAAACACCACACAGGAAAATACCCGCCTCATGCATGAATTCATTTTCACCCCTCCTTGACGCTATTACAGTCTTAGCTTTTTCATTATCCCCGACGGAGTTCAAAGTAAAGAACAAAATAGCACTTAACAAATTCATAGTAACACTTAAATGGACCTTGGCTGAAATCGAAAAGATCAGACAGATTCATGAGGGGGCGCGAAGGTTTGAGCATGAATCCCCTGGGCACTGGATTTACCCGGGTCGTCATTCCCCTCCCCTTTTCAGGCGCAGGCAAATCCTGTATCCGGGCCGCATGCGCGTTCTTCTCATCTATCCCCCCTGCCTGGAGCCCAGGTACACGGACCTGGACCATACCTACACCCCGATCGGGCTGTATTACCTGGCCGCATTGCTTATGGACCGCGGTTTTAAGGTCAGGATATTGAACGCCTATGCCGAGCAGGTGGACCGGGGCAGGCTGGAAAAAATAATCCATGAATTCAGGCCCGACCTGGCCGGGTTCACGGTCTTCAACGCCAACAGATGGGCGGCCCTGGAGTACTGCCGGGTGATAAAGGAGACTTCCCCGCAGACCGTCACGGTCTTCGGAGGGGTGGCTGCGACCTTTATGTGGGAACATTTTTTAAGCAACTTTTCCCAGCCGGACTTCATTGTCCGCGGCGAAGGGGAAATCCCTTTGGAAATCCTGGCCGGGCAAATCCAAAAAGGCGAACTGACCCCGGAAAATATCCCCGGTCTTGCCTGGCGGGGAAAAGGGACCCCGCGGGCAAATCCCTGTCCCGATTTTTTACCCGACCTGGATCAACTCCCGGACCCGGCCGAGCATTTCACCTTCAGCCACGTTGCCTTAAGCCGGGGCTGTCCCGGGAAATGCACTTTCTGCGCCTCCCCGGCCTTCTGGAAGCGAAAGGTGCGCTTCCATTCCCCGCAGTATTTCCTGCGCCAGCTAGCCCGGCTGCGGGAAAAGGGCGTGACCTACTTCAATGTAAGCGACGATACGTTTACTTTAAAGCCGCGACTGGTGCGGGAAGTCTGCCAGGGGATAATCGAAAAGGGCCTGGACATTACCTGGGCGGCCATCTCCCGCGTGGACCGGGTGGATGAAGAGACATTGCGGCTTATGCGCCGGGCCGGCTGTATCCAGATAAGCTTCGGGGTGGAAAGCGGATCAGAGAAAATCCGGGGCCTTTTGAACAAGGACATAACCGAGCCGGATATAGTCCGCGCCTTTGACTTGTGCAAAAAGGCCTGCATCCTGCCCCGAGCCTATTTCATTTATGCCTGCCCGGAGGAAGACGAGAGCACAATGAAGCAGAGCAGGGAACTTATCCAAAAAATAAAGCCCTTAAGCGCTGTATTTTACATCCTGCACCTCTTCCCGGGCACAGCACTTTACGATCGAGCTGTGGCCGAAGGAAAGCTGGAAAATGACGTCTGGCTGAAAAAGATCGAGGAGGTTTCCTGGCATGAGCTGGACCCGGGGATGCAAAAAGAAGACGTCCTCACTTTTGGCAAGGCCTTGCGGGAGACCTTTTACAAAACCCTGCCCCACGCGGCGCGGGAGCTTACATACGAAACAAGGAAAGAGGAGCCGGAGTTTGGCGCGGATTTCCTCTCCCGGCTGGGCCTTACCTTTACCCACGGGGACCTCTCCCGGATAGAGGAAATCCCGGAAAAAGAAAAACTCGCCCGGGAGCTCCTTGAAAAAGCCCTGGATACAGCCCCGGACAGACGGGCCTTTCTCGGGCTGGGCATACTGCAGCAGAAAAAAAGGAATTTCACTGCGGCGGAAAAAGTGCTTGTACAAGGGGTTCGCTGCTTCCCGAAAGACCCGGAAATCACCCTGGCCCTGGGACTTACCTATATGAACACCGGCCGCTTCCAAGAGGCCCTTCAAGTCCTCACGGCCATTGAAAACCGGCCGGAAGCAGAGTATTACATTAGTGAGTGCAGGAAAAAGATTCGGTAATGGTTATGTGTTAAAATGTGATTACGTGGTTATGTGGTTAAGCGTTGTTTAATTGTTTCGGCCGCCTTATGCAGCATGGCGGATATGTGCTTAAGCTCTGCAACCAGTTCACTGGCAGTCTCTTTGTCCAACACCCCTATTTCTTTGGCAATATAAATCTGAGTCCTGAGTTCTGCTGCCGACCCCTTTGCTATATGTAAAAAGCGGATATATTCTTGCTTAGAATTTCTTTCCGCTCCTTCAGCTATGTTTGAGGGAATGGAAACTGCAGAGCGGCATATCTAATCCCTCAAGCCATAGTCCCGGCAATTTTTCATCGCTTTGTATGTGGTCACCGCGAGCCTGCAGGATTTTTTCCAGATTTCGAGATCCTCAAAGGATTGATAGCTCATTTTTTACTCCCCCTCTGTGCCATAAACTGTAACCACTTATGCCCTTAACCACATAACCACCTAAAACATAACCACTTAAAACTTACCCTTCTTTATCGCCTCAAAAAAGCCCCCATCTTGCCCAGCGGTCCGAAACGGACCGGCCACAAAGAACATTTATACCCGGACAAAAATTTTCCCGGGCAGAGGCGAACACTTTCCTCTTCCCCGGCGCAGTAAAGGCAGAAGAGGCTTATGACGGGAAAAAGATCGGACTCCGCTTCCGCGTCTCCCAGGCGATGGGGATAAAGAGGACAATCTGTTTCCGGGCAGTCATTTACCAGCTGTCTGCTCCCGCCCATGCACAAAAGACAATGCCGCCTTATTGCCGCCTGCGGTAAGATCTTTTTTTTCCTTTTTTTCATGCCCGTGTTTTACTTGCGATTATACATGCGCTTCAACTCAAATGATCTGCCCTGCTTTGAGCGCAGGGTCCAGGGTGGACAGGGTGTGTCAGACCATAGAGGTACGACTCCTCTTCGCTTCCTGGAGGCGGATACATCTTTATCCGCGAAAATCAGCGTAATCTACGGTTAAAATCTCTTTTTTCATGCCTTCCTTATGTTCCGGGGGCAATTATCTTCTCCGGAGGAAAAATGCCTGGATTTCCGACCGATCATTCCTGCTCCCGGCCACCGCCTGAATCCTGGACGCTTACCACCGGGAGCTCATAAGTACGGACCCTATCCTCCACACGCACGCTGACCCTGACCCTGTCTATCTCCTCCTCCCCGGGCAGATAGACATAGCCCATCCGGGTCATGTGCGGGGCGACCGTGGTCTCCTTCCAGGCATGGTTCTCCAGATCCTCGCGGATCAACCGCTTGAGCTTTCTCTGGGCCTCGGGAACTGAGGCCACTCCCAAAGTCATTCCCCCAAAACCGGCGCCCAGGGCCGCGCCGCTGGCAATGGCGTCCCCTCCGGTTATGGAGCCGATGATCGCGCCCAGCCCGGCGCCAACAGCCGCGCCCAGGGTCCCGGACTTAAGGGCGTTTTTGGCATTCAGCTTAAATGTCTCCGAGGCGGTCACCAGGCGCTCGGCCTCATCCACGGAATAGGGCAAAAACTCCCCGTCCGGACCGATCCCCTGGACCTCGTCCAAAAGGATGCGCGGCTTTTGATCGCTCTTATTGCGCAAGACCAGAAAGACCGGCTCTAATCCGGCCTTACGGTAATTTACCCCCTGCCCGGAGTATTCATAACCTACAGCCGCCAGTTCCCAGTCCGGTGTGCGCTCTGCTCCGGAGATATCCGTCAGATCCACCACCCGGCGGGGCTGAGGCAGGGGATCGGTGGGCGAACAGGCGGCAAACAAAAAAATCGTGCCCAGCAGAACCAATATATGTTTCATAAACAAGTGCCTCCTTATAGCCAAATTGGATACCGCAGGAAGTAATTCAAAGGCGATGAATAAATTAAGCCCCAGAGGCTGACTTTGCCCGATGCACTCAGGATCCGAGACTAAATTCTGTGAGACGGGCCTAACCTACCAAAAAAGGAAATAATATACAAAACCCACGGCCATAAGACTCGCCGCCCGCAGCCCCTGATTGTAGAAAATAAGCCCCACCGCCAGTCCGGGGGAGAATATCCCGGCGTAATAAGGGAATTGATGCCGCAAGGCGCGCATGGGCGAAGAAAAAATATTGCCGATGATTAAAGCCAAAACCACCTCCCGGACCATAAGCGCCCCGCTGTCCAGCATAGCCCCGGCCGCAGCCAAACCGGCGGAAAACTCAGCCGCGATCTGCAGGGCGACAATACTCACCGCCTGCGGGGGGAGCCAGCTCAAAACAGCCAGATTGGAGGCCATCCAATCCCGGATCAGGTCAAATACCCCGAACTGCTGCAAAAAAAACACCGCGATATAAATGGGGATGGTAAAGGCCAGGATACGGCGCATCCTTTTTTTGAACCGCTGCCAAATGGCCAGGACAAGATCTCTTGTCGATCCCGGGGAACGATCCGGGATCTCGCAGTGCACACAAGTCTTTTCCTTGGCCGGTAAAAGCAGGCGGGACAAAATCACCACCACTATCATGCGCAAAAAGGCCGAAGAAAGGGTCAGGGCCAGATAAGGGGCTGCCGCGGCCTGGATAAACGGGACTATAATGAAAAACGTGGTCGGCAGGTGTAGGAAATAGGTGGGCAGAGCATTGAACAGGTTGGACAGGACCAGCTCTTTTTTGCTCAGCCTGTTTTGGGAATAGGCCTCGGCGAGCATGGTGTTCGCGGAGACCCCGGAAAAAAAGGCCATGGAAAAACTGGCTCCGGAGATGTCCTTGAGCCGACCGGCCCGGACCAAAGGAGTGGCCAGCCGGGCCATGAACCGGGTCCAATTCATGGCCTCGATCAGATTGCCGATCATCACCCCCAGGCCGACAAAGAAGCAGAGCCGAATTATGGGCCAGACGAGCTGATTTAAATACAGTTCCGGATCCAAAGTGTCCGCCTCAGGACCGGGAAGAATCCACCCAGCCTTCCACCGGCATAACCCGCAGGCCGGCTTCGCTTTCCACCGCCACCTTGTGCGCCTTCAGTTCCTGGATGCTCTCCTGCAGCTTGGTCTCTGTGCTCTGCCAGCGGTCCCGCACCTCTTGCATGTTAATGTCGTAACCAGGCTCTCCGACCGCATCCAGCAAGAGATATAAAGAAGTACCCTCCACAGTCAGTCCCAGTTCAAAAATCCTGTTTTCCATTCTCCCTCCTGCCGAGTGTGCAGTAAAAAAGCCCCAGCCCGCTGGCCGCTCCCAGGGAGTTAGCCAGGGCGTCCAGGGGATCGCCAATCCCGGCCCGAATAAATCCCCATTGCAGAAATTCCAAAAAACCGCCCAATCCGGCCAGAAAAGCCCACAAGCCCAGATAGCGCGGCCAGCCGGAAAGCGGCCGGGGATAGAGATAGCCAAGGACCAAATAGGCCGCAAAATGCATCAATTTGTCCCCTCCCGCAACCGTGGCCCGGACCGAAGCGCCCTTGAAACTCATGACCATGACCAAAAACAGGCAAAAAACCCAAAGGACAAGATGGCCCCGGCCGAAACGATGCCGACCAAGAGAAAATCTAAGCACCTTCCCGCCCTCCCGCGGCCTGCCCGGCCTCGCGCGCGGCCCGTCCGGCTATCTCCTGGACTGCATTGCGCCGGCCCAGTCTCTCCCTCAGGGTGCTCAAGCGGGTCAAAATCTCCTCCCGGGTCCTCCCCTCCTGCATCCGCTCCCGGACCGCCGCGGACAGGGAGCCGGGATGGAGGCGATCCTGCAGAAATTCGGGGAACACCTCCTGGTTCAGGATCAGATTGGGCATGCTGACATACGGGATGTCCACGAGCATCCGGCCCAGGGTATAGGTCAAGGCCGAGACCCGGTAGGCGACCACTGTGGGCACCCCCAGAAGGGCGCACTCCAGGGTGACCGTCCCGGATGCAGCCAGGGCGGCCGCAGAACTTTGAATCCGCTCATGCCGGTCTTCCGGCGAGGATATGTGTACCGGGACATCAGAAGGCCACAGAGAGAGGAGCTCCTCCTCGGAAACGCCAGGAGCGCGAATCAAGTCCGGCTTTAATTCGGGCATCTCTTCCTTCAGGATACGGCAGGCAGAGGCGAACACCGGGACAAGGGTCTGGATCTCCATTTTCCGGGAACCGGGCAGAACAGCCAGCCGGCTGCCGGGGCGGGAGGCGCTCTTTGTTTTTCCGGGCAAGACCTGGAGCAAAGGGTGTCCGATGTACGAGGCATTCACCCCGTGCTCGCGGAAGAAATCCTCTTCAAACGGGAAAATACACAAAAGCTCTTTTACGTATTTGCGTAAAAAGCGTACCCGGCCCTTGCGCCAGGCCCAGGCCTTGGGGGCAATACAGTAATACACCGGGATATCCAGGCTGTGGGCCGCTTTGACCACCCGGAAATTAAAATCCGGACAGTCAAAGACAAACACAGCCGCCGGCCGATTGCGGCGCATCTCCGCCTTGATCCGGCCGAGCATGCCCAGTATGCGGGGCAGGGCGGAGACGACCTCGGTTATACCCATGACCGACAGGTCTTCGGAGCGCAGGACACTGCGCAGCCCGGACCGGCGCATCTCCGGACCGCCCATGCCTGTGCATTCAATTTGCGGGACGTTTTCCCGCAGATATTTGCACACCAGGGCTCCGTAGACATCAGACGAGGCCTCGCCCACATTGAGCCAAATACTGCTCATCGCTTGATTTTAGCCTTTAACCCGGTTTTTGTTGTCAAAACAGGCAGCATAGTCATAACATGCCTCAAACACAAGGCGGGGCCCGGACGATAATTCCGCCCGAAAAAAAAGTAAAATAAACAAGGTCGTCCCGGAGTTGGGAAAGGAATGACGACCTAAGTAATCCAGGAGCAAGGTTAGATATTAACCTCCGGGGCTTGACCGGATTTTGTTTAACCTGTCCAGGACTCAGCCAGCTCAGAGGGCCGCAGGGCCCAAAACTATCCGGCAGCAAACCTTAGAAAAATTAAGGAGTGAACTTATGCACTTTGTTCGCCTACTGCACCTTTTTTTGCTGACAATCTCATCCCTTGCCCTTTTCTCCCCAGCCGGGGCGCAGACTCTGAAACTGGGACATGCAGTAAACGCCAAAAGTCCCTACCACCTTGGCGCGGAAAAATTCGCAGACTGCCTGGAATCAGCCACAAACGGCAACCTGTCCGTAAAGATATTCCCCAACAGACAGCTCGGTGATGAACGCGCGCTTATCGAGGCGGTGCGCATGGGCATGGTGGATATGGCGATCACCTCCACCGGTCCGCTGTCCAACTTCGACCCTAATTTCGCTGCCCTGGACGTTCCCTATCTATTCACCGGGTACGAGGAAGTGGACAAGATCCTGGGGGGTCCCTTGGGTCGAGACTTCTTGGATTCGCTTTCCTCAAAGGACATAATCGGCCTGGCCTTCTGGGAGAACGGCTTCAGGCACGTGACCAACAGCAAACGGCCGATACACGAGCCTTCCGATCTCAAGGGGATTAAAATTAGGACCATGGAGAACAAGGTGCACATGGACGCTTTTGATCATCTTGGTGCACGGGCCCAGGCCATGCCTTTTGGCGAAGCTTTGGCCGCCCTGCGCCAGGGAGCCCTGGACGGCCAGGAAAACCCGGTGAACATCATCCATGCCTTCAAGCTGTGGGAGCTGCAGGACTATCTGTCCCTGACCGGGCATGTCTATTCCCCGGCGGTCATTATCTGCTCCCCGAAGACCTGGGACAAACTGTCCGCAGGGGAAAAAAAGAGCATGCGCAAGTGCGCGCTGGAGGCAGCCAAAGAGGAAAAGGAGTTCATCCGTTCCCGGGAAGAGGAAATGCTTGAGGAAATCCAAAAGCAGGGCATGGCTGTGAACAGGGTGGATAAAAAGGAATTCAAAGAGGAACTAAAGCCCCTGCGGAAAAAAAATGAGAAGAAAATGCCCTGGCTTAAGCGGATTGAAAAAGGGCTTAAATAGGGAGATTCCGCTTTTGGCTGCGCACACAAATATGTACAGGATTGTGTTGTTAACATCCCGCAAACAATTTTTAACCACCTGAATCCAAAATTTTTTATTATTGGAATGCCTTGAGTTAGCCACCTGTTGTGGGCTCCCGGGGCGGATATGGTTTCAGGTAACAGCGGATAAGGCCAATCTTTGCGATTAACTTCAAGCCTCGCTCTGGATTACCCAGGTCGTCATGCCTGCCCCCGAGCAGGAACGGGTAATGACAAGAGTGGGGTGGTCCTCTAAATTCGGGAGGCGCCTTCTATTTCCCGATACAGAATCTATCGAAAATGGAATTTAAAATGTCCTCGCTCACTATCTCCCCGGTTATTTCCGCCAGGGACTCAGAGGCATAATCCAGCCGCACCCCGAGCAGGTCAAAAGGCACCTCCTTGTGCAGATCAGCCAGGAGCATCTCCAGTTCGCGGCTGGCCTGCTCCAGACTGTGCTTCTGCCGGGCGTTGGGGATCAGGGCGTTTGGATCCGGTTCCGGCCGGTTTCCGAGCACGAGTTCGCGTATATCGTTCAAGAGCCTGTCCACGCCCTCCCCGGTTTTGGCGGATACACTCACCGTCTTTTCCGGGCCGCATCCGAGTGGATATGACTCCGGCTCCCTGAACCCGGGAAGATCGCTCTTGTTGGCGACCACCAGCACCTTTTTATCTTTGTATGCAAACAAGATATCCGCATCCTCCCGGTCCGGCCCCCGCACGCCGTCCACGACCACAAGGATCAGATCCGCCCCGACCAAAAGCTCCCGGCAGCGGTCCACCCCGGCCTGCTCCACCGCGTCTTCGGTCCGGCGCAGACCGGCAGTATCCACCAACCGCACCGGCAGACCGCGGATATTTACCTCCTCCTCTATATAATCCCGGGTGGTCCCGGCGATCGCGGTAACAATGGACCGCTCCCGGCCCAGTATGCAGTTCAACAGACTGGATTTGCCCGCGTTCACCTGTCCAGCCATAGCGACCACAGCCCCGTTCCTCCACACCGAACCGCGTTCGCTGTTGTCCACCAGTTCATCTATTTTCTTGAGGGCAATCCGGATCCGGTCAGCAAGCTCGTCCCTGGGGGCGCACTGCACGTCTTCGTCCGGGAAATCCACCGCCAAGCAGAACTGCCGGCTGAGTTCCTCCAGCTCTGAGCGCAGCTCCCGGACTCGGGAGCGAAGCGCTCCGGAGAGCTTGTTCTGGGCAAAGGTCAAGGAGGAAGAAGTCCTGGCGTTTATTGCCTCCGAGACCGCCTCGGCCTGAGAGAGGTCGAGGCGGCCGTTCAAAAAGGCCCTTTTGGTAAATTCCCCGGGCTCGGCGGCCCTGGCCCCGAACCCCAGGCACAGTTTAAGCACCGCCTGGAGCACGGCCGGTCCGCCGTGGCAGTTTATCTCCAGGACATCCTCCCCGGTATAGGATCCCGGACCGGGCATAAAGGCCAACAGGACCTCGTCCAGGGTGCGCCCGGCCTTGTTTCGTATCCACCCGTGATGCAGCCTGTACGGCTTTATGCCCGGAAAAGACGGCCGGGCGGAGACAAAGATCTTGTCCGCCATCTGCCGGCAGGCGGGCCCGCTCATGCGGACTATGCCCACCCCGCCCGTTCCCAAAGGAGTGGCCACTGCAGCTATGGTATCCTGCTTGTATCCGGCCATAAGAATCGCCTCCGAGGCCGAATTGCTTGCCGGCCCGTGATCAAAAAAGGCGGAGAATAAATCCTCCGCCTTGTATCCCGATGTTCAGCCCGCCCGCAGCCGGCTAGAGCTCCTGTTCCGCAGGGGCCTCCTGCTGTTTGTTCTTTTTCCTGCGGGGCATGATAAGCACCCTTTTAAACGGGCCGTCCCCCTTGCTCCTGGTCTGAACCGCCTTGTCTTCCTGCAGGGCCATGTGCACCACCCGGCGATGAAAGGCACTCAATGGCTGAGTACTCATGACCCGGCCGACCTCCTTGGCCTTGTCCGCCAGTTCCTGGGCGGTGCTCTCCAGCTTTTCCTGCTGCTTGCGGCGAAAATCGCCTGTATCCAGCTGAATCCGGGGTGCTCCCGGCCATTTGCGGGCCACAATTCTGTTGGCTATATACTGCAGGGCGGTTATGGTCTGGCCGTCCCTGCCAATAAGCAGACCGGAGTTCTCCTCATCTTCAATGATCACCCGGATAGGGTCGGCATCCGTGTCCACCGTGATCTCTGACTCCGGGGTCATGCTCCGGGTCAGGTTGGTCACAACCTCCCGGATCTCCGCTTCCAGCTCTTTTAAATCGTTGCGTTTTTTGGCCTGGATCTCCGCCTTTTTCACTCCCACCAAGCCGAATATACCGGAAGATCCGCCGGAAGTGATCTCCACCTCCAGCTGATCGCGCTCAGCCCCAAAGTGCTCGCATGCCTTCTGTATAGCCTCGTCAACGTCCTTGCCCTGAAACTGCCTGAACTCCTCCATGCTTTCTCCTTGCTTGAAGCTTGTTTGCGCCCGGCGCGCCTCCTTTCAAAGAACACCGCTTACCGTCTCGTAAACTCAGTGCTTCTGTCTTTATCCCAATAGTGTAAATCCCGGGGGGCAGGACCGCCTCTTGTACAATTCATTTCGGACACGGGCCGGCGCTTGAAAAAACGCGCCTTCTCCGAATCAATTCGGCCCGCACCGATTCATGCGGCCAAAATTCGCTCTGGCTGCCCGCCCGGCTGCATATGGCAATGCGTTGTGGATTACGATCCGTAACGGAAATGCGCCGGACTTGAAAATCTCGTTGGTATCCATCCACCATTTGATCCCCGGGCAAAGCGAATCCTAAGTCCGTTTGCAGGGGTGCCGCGGATTGCGCCCCGGATACCGGAGGCGCCGCCGCGCAGAAGAAACCTGCTGTTAAACAGCATACACTCCAAAACGCCTCGGCCGGCGATTGAAAGTCACCTCATCAGGCCGATAAAAATCTCCCCAGGCCAGCAAAGCACAGTTGTTTGCAGCTAAGAATTGACCCTTTTTGCTGCTTTGCCGCCCTGGGTTCCACCGGCTGCTAGGCCTCTTTCTTGAGCATCCACCACTGCTGGGCAATGGACAGGACATTGTTCGCCAGCCAGTAAACCACCAGCCCGGAGGGAAAGGTAAGGAAGATAAACGTAAACACAACAGGCATAAAGAGCATGATCTTGGCCTGCGTGGGATCTCCGGGCGATGGAGTCATTTTCTGTTGCATAAACATTGTCGCCCCCATGATCAAGGGGGTGATGTACAGCGGATCCTTGGCCGAGAGATCCGCCAGCCAGACTATATCCGTAAACGGGAGATGATAAATAAATGGCGCGTGCCTGAGTTCTATCGCGCTTAACAGGGCCTGATACAAGGCGATAAACACCGGTATCTGCACCAGCATGGGCAGACATCCCCCGGCCGGGTTGACCTTGTACGTCTTGTACAAACGCATCATTTCCTCGTTCATCTTCTGCCGGTCGTCCTTGTACTTCTCCTTTATCTTGGTCATCATCGGCTGGATCTTTTTCATCTTGTTCATGGACTTGTAGCTCTTCTGAGACAGGGGCCAGAAAATGATCTTGATGATGATGGTCAGGATGATGATAGCGATGCCGTAATTGCCGGTGTATTCATAAAAGAAGTTCAGCACCTGCATAAGCGGTTTGGCGATCAGGTCGAAAAAGGCCCAGCCGTATTGCAGGGAAGATTTGAGATCATTCGGGGCCTTGGCCAGCTGACTGCCCACCTTGGGGCCCAGGTAATAGGTGCAGGTCACCCTGCGAGCCGAATCCGCAGGGATATCGAAATCGCGGACCAAAGCCAGGCGGTAGATATCGTCTTCGAGCCGGGCCTTGAAATACATATCCTTGGTGTCCGGGATCATGCCCAAAAGGAAATAATTGCTGGATATCCCCCCCCAGTCCACCCCCATGCCGGTCTTGATTCCGATTTCCCGCAGGTCGTCGGCATCGTCCTCCTTGGAGATGCCTTCCTGGTTCCGGTACATGATTTGGGTCCGGTTGTATCGGTTATCCTCGCTGCTTAAGGTCGGGGTGGATAGGACAAAGGCCAGCTCACCCGCATTGGGACTGCCGCCGGTATCGATCACGGTCAGGGTCTCCTCGACCACGTAGGATCCACCCTCAAAGACCAGCTCCCGGACAAAGCGCAGATCGTCCATGCGGCCTGTGAACTCGAGGCTTTTCTTCTCGCCTTTTTCTAAACGGAGATCCCCCCCCTCCAGGGCCCACTCCCCTTCGGACCATGTGGGCCGGCGATCCCAGATAACCCCCATGGGGCCCTTGGCCAAGGCCCGGTGGGTGATAAGATCCACCTGTTCGGAGTCCGGTTTTATGGTCTGCTCATATTTCTTGAGCTCGAACTGCTCGACTATCCCGCCCTGGGAATTGAAGACCGCCTTATACAAAGGAGTATCCACCTCCACTTCCCGGCCGCTTTCCGGAACAAAATCCTCATCCACCTCGGCCTCGGCTCTGTCCGCAGCGGTATCCGCTTTCTCCCCGGCGGTGTCCTGTGGAGCTTGGGCCTCTTTTTCCCGGCCGCTCCCGGCCTTCTCTTCAGTCCGGGCGGTCTGCTCAGCCTGCTGCTGGACAGGGGGCACCGGAGGAAAGAGGATATTCCACAAAACCAGGACCACAATACACAGGCTCACGGCCAGAAAAACTCGTTTGTTATCCATCAGTCTTTTTAGCTCCAAATAAAGATTTCAGGCCGAAATTCTCCGGCACCGGATCCAGACCGCCTTTGCACAGCGGGTTGCAGCGTAAAACGCGAAAGACGGCCAGTATCACGCCCGAAAACGCCCCGTGCCTGCGAATGGCTTGTCCGGCATAATCGGAACAGGAGGGGTAAAAGCGGCAGCAGGGGGGATACAAAGGGGAGATGCACGTCCGATACAAGGTAAGTATGGGGAGAAAAATCTTTTTTATCATTGCAAACGCCGATAACCGATCCCCCGGGCCGAGCCGCCCCTGAAGACATCCTGGAGCCTGCCGTCCTTTTCACCCAATGGGACTGTTTTCTGCTGAGATCTGCGCACTGATCCTGTCCAAAGCCGGCATGAGCTCCTTTTCCACCCGGTGATAATCCAGTTCGCTGATCCGGACCGATTTCTTGACCACAACCACGATATCCGCCTTCAATTTGATCCTGTGCTGATTGACCCGGAACACCTCACGGATCAGCCTTTTTACCCGGTTGCGATTCACCGCGTTGCCCACCTTTTTACTGGCCGCGATCCCCAAGGACCAATGACTGCGCCCGGGGAAAGGCAGAACAAAAAGGATAAAACTGCGGGTCAAAAAACGCTGCCCCCGGGCGTAGCAGCGCCTGTACCGGGGACGGTCAGTAATCCTGAACGCGCGGGGAAATTTTAGACTGAGAGTCTCTTGCGACCTTTTGCCCTGCGACGGCGCAAAACCGCCCTGCCGCTTTTTGTTCTGGACCGGACCAGGAACCCGTGCGTCCTCTTCCGTTTTATCCTGCTCGGTTGATATGTCCTTTTCATCCTTGATTCTCCTTGTCACTGTGACTTACCAGCTTATTTCCAATCCTTATCCCGGGCTGCGCGGAAGGCGCTGCCGGAGGGGGTGCGTTCCGGTTTGTCCCTATCCCGGGGAAAATTCCGGCACCCGTTTACTTCCGGAGCAAGCAGCCGGCCGGGGCAGACCGTTTCTGATGCTAACGCAGTCTAACGCAAACGGAGTTATTTATTCCTTCTGGATCAAGATGTCAAACACCTGTCCCCATCCCGAATACACCTGGAAAAACCGCGATAAAGGCTGTTGACAACCCGGCAAAGGGCGTATAGCAGGTAGCGCCTTTGGCAGGGTCCCGCGCACGGCGGGACAAAATAGCAAAAAAGGAAAGACAATGCGTGAACTAACCGCCTTTATGGCCAGACAGAAAACCAGGCCGCAATTCCATCTTTGCGTGTACCCTCTGCTGCGCAGGACCTGGTATCGGGGAGTGAACGGGATAAGGACAAAACTAAGTCTTGCGGGAATAAAGACAGCCATGATCGGCGGATATTACCACACCGTGCCCGGAGTGCCCAGGCGGAGATAGATACCCGGCCGGCTTTAGAGCCGGATCTCCTGGTCCTGATAAACCGCAAAACACCCGGCCTCTGATCCCAGTCCTGCCAGCCTTTCCCGGGCCAAGTCTTGCATGCGCAAAATTTCCTCGTCCACACGGTCCTGGCTGTGATGGAACAATCCCAACCTCTCCACCCCGGCATCCGCAGCCAGGCGGACCGCGTCCGTGAATTTGGAGTGCCCCCAGGTCCGGGCGTAGTCCTCCTCCATATATTCCGAGTCATGGACCAGAAGCGAGGCCTTGGTGCAGAACTCTGAGTACCCGGCCCTGTCCAGGCCTCCCCGGTGCCTGTAGCCCAGCTCGTTGTCCGTCAAAAAAACAAACCTCTTGTTTTTCTCTTTAAAACTGTAGCCCACCCCCACATTGGGGTGAGACAGGGGCACCGCCTGCACGCTTATCCCGGGCAAAGTGACCGTGCCGCTACACTCTACATACCTTATCCTTGCCTTCAGGGCCCGGGGAGGGACCGGAAAATGCGGGGCGCAAAACACGTTTAAGAGCAGCTTGTGCGTATCCCCCTGCCAGCGGGGAAAACCATACAGCAAGATCTCTGTATCCGACTCGAACAAAGGCTTGAAAAAGGGGAAACCCAGGAT
>JBKHGE010000036.1:0-22724 GCA_046539845.1 Desulfonatronovibrionaceae bacterium | reverse complement strand
AAGCTTGTGGGAGATTTGGCTGGCGCCTACTCCCGTCGTATTAATATCCAGCATCGGTTAGTCTATGAAGTAATTGATGCTGAAAAAATAGTTAAGGTTATCCGGATGTGGACTCATTATGAATAGTTTAGCCTAACAATTGCGCTCTGGCGGACTGGCTTTGCTCGCCGCAGACGCAGGGCGTTATGGATTCTGAAAAATCGCAATGAAACATAAAAATACACTAACGGCCTGCGGGCACGGTTTTTAAATCATTCGCCGATTTTTTGATAAGCTTTTCAAAGTGTTACCTGCGAATAAAATACCCGCCCCGGCCGGCCAGACGCAAACCAAGCGCGATCATCCCCAAAACAATGACCGCAAACAAATGCACCCAGTCCAAGAGCATGGTGGCAGTCGGGCTGAAATGGATATCCGGTAAATTCTTGGCCACGCGCATGGCTCCGGTACCGATTATCACCGCGAACAGAAAAACGCGGACCCAGCCCCCGGCGCTTATGCGATGCGTGACCCTCCACTGCTTAATCCAGCGGCCCATAAAATAGCCGATCAGGGCCAAAAACACACAGGCCGCGGCATAATGGATAAGATGTGTGGCATAATACTGGGCCAGCCAGCCCAACCCGGGGATATCCGCGATATAATAGCGCTTGAATATGGGCATCTGGGCGAATCCGGTGATGGCCAGGACAAAGACCAGGATATTAAAAGACACTCCCTGCCACAGGGGAACCACTCGCTTATTCATCGTCGCTACCCTCCGGCCGGTTTTTTCGGGCCAGACGCACGGCATGCAGGGCCCCTGCAGCCAATCCGGCGAATGGGGCGATGAGCATGACCCCGGCCAAATCGGCCTCCGCCTCAAGCCGATCCGGATACTGTTTCAGAACGGGACGGCCCGGCCCCTTCTCCACCGCTGCATCCAGTATTTCAAAAGGTACCGGAGAGACGTACAGGGTATTGGTTCCGCCATTTTCATGCTCCCCGTAAATGAAACCGGGCATTTCCCGGGCCAGTTTGTGCGCCCGGTCTACTATCTCCTGTCTCGGACCTATGCTCTGCACCCCGAACGGACAGGCCTCTATGCAGGCCGGAATTTCTCCCGCCGCAATCCGGTCATAGCAGCGGTCGCACTTGTACATGACCCCGTTTCCGGCAAACGAGGGCAAAAGCTTCAGATACAGTCCCACCCCGGTCTGGCGCTGGGGGATGTCCCAGGGGCAGACACTTCTGCACTTGGAACCGCCGAGGCAGATGCGGTCGTCGATGCGCACGATTCCGTTATCCAGCTTGCGGGCCGCGCCCCAGGGGCAGAGATTGGCACAGGGCGGATTCTGACAGTGCAGACAGCGCCGGGGGATATTTATATCCCAGTCTTCGCCCTCATACTGCACATGCGCCCTTTGGATATACAGCCAGTTGTACGGGGTCAGCCGGTCGGCCACATCCCGCCGCTCCGACCAGTCCTGGACCGGAACCCGATCCGGATACATTCTGGGAAAAGGTTTTTCCGGCTCCGGGAATTTGGGGGTGTTTACCTCGCGACAGGCATACACGCACTCCTCGCAGCCCACGCATTTGGACAGATCCAAAAGCGTGGCCAGCTCCTCCCCCCGGGAAGCGGCGGCAAAAGTGGACGGCAGGACCACAGTGGCTGCTCCCACCCCTAATGATTTTATAAAATTGCGCCGGGACAATTTATTTTTCATATCCCCTCCCCCGGATAAAAATTTCTGCCTAAAAATTCCGGTTTGCTTCGAGCACCTCTATGCCCCGGGCATGACCGGGGCCAGATCTATAAGACCAAACTTGTCCAAGAGGGCGTATGCGGCAATCAGAGCCCCGAGCGTAAGCATGATCCAGCCCAGGACATACCCCCAATAATATTTCCTCCGGCACATACCAAGCAGAATATAGCCGGGAAGGATTATGAATAAAATGGTCTCCCCGACTCCGCCGACCACATCCAGAGCGGAAAGAAATATATCCGGATAAATCAAGGTGACCACCAGAGGAGGAAGAAAGGTGAGGACGGCCACAAGGCTTTTGTTTCTGGTGTTCAGATATGTATTGGTCATATCCCGAATAAAACCGAACAGGCCGGTGCCGTTGGCGATATACGAGGCTGTCACCGCCAGGAAGGCAAACACGAACCCGGATACCTCGAAAACCCGGGAGTGAAGCAGCCTGTCCATGGGTATTGTCGCCGGAAGGTCGTGCCAATAGGCCTCTTCGATTGTATTCGGATCCAGACCCATCCTCTGCAGGGTGCCCAGGACAATAAGCACCCAGATAAGGTTAATGACCAGGCCCAGGCCCACACCGATGAATATGGCCTTGCGCGTGGCCCACACATCATGATTCAGGGAGCGGGAAACAGTGGGAATTATATTGTGAAAATGAAAGGCGGAGACCGCTACCGGGATGCCGATGGGAAAGAATCCCCAGTCCGCGCCACCGAGCTTGCTCAATTCAAAATCCTGGGCTCCGTAGATAATCAAAAAGATAAAAGATATCCACACGGCAATGACTATAAACATATTCCCCTTGCGCATGATCGCGGAGCCGAACAATATAAGGGTCGTGGTCAAAAGAAAATAGACAATCGTGACCAATGGATCGCTCAGCTTTACGGGTATCAGATTGTTTATAATCGTGGTCATCCCGCTCAAATAAGCAACCAGCACTCCATAAAGCAGAATAAGGTTACAGGCTATGGCCACCCATTTTCCCAGCTGATTGGTCTCCTGGGCATAAAAGGAGGGGATGTCAAAGGTGCTGCTCTTTTGGATATTGATCTTATAACCGATTACAAACGCGGAAGTAAGCATCATCAGCCATACCAGGACAATGCCCGCCAGGGCGGGGAAAAATCCGCACAGACCGGATTTGATTGGTAGGGCGAGCACGCCCACGCCCAGGCAGTTACCTAGGACCAGAAAAGACACGGAGATAAGAGGCATCTTTTTCCGGGAATCCTCCATCCTTTTCTCTCCCTGTTGCTTGATTCTAAGTGCCCATGCGCATGGTCCACCCCGAAAAGCCGGGGGCAAAAGTAAACGGCAAAACCACTGAAGAGACACCCAACCCCAGGCCTTTCCGAAAAAAACACCGCTTGAGGGTCAGTTAAGGGCCTCCAAGCCGGATAGGGCGCAATAGATATTGTGCATTATAATCCCAGATAAGCACAAAACAGATACCGGAGCAACCCGGAAATAATACCGCCCGGATACAGATCCGGGCTTAGAATAGCCCGAGGCCATGCCGTCTAACACTCGACCGCGGTACCCGGCTTCCGCCAGGCGGTGGTAAATATGCTCAAGGAATAATTCTGATACAGGGTGCAAAAATCAAGGCCTAAAAAACCTTTCAGGCAATCGGCCATACTGACCACGCTCACTGCATGGCTCAAGGTGGAGAGCCTGGCGGCGACCCGACGATAGACCCCGGTCCCCTGACCCGAAGGACGCACCGGCCGATACAGATAGATAAGATCAATGCCTTCCAGGTCCAGATCAAAGATATCTCCATGAAACCAGTACACTGAGTCCCCCTTCAGGCCCAGGACTTCTTGATACAGACGGCCCGTGGATATAAGCGATCCCGAGAGCTCGGCCTGAATTGTGCGCCGGTGCGGCTGCAGGCTCTGCAATAAGAGCCCCTGCAGCCCGTTCCCGCAACCCAGATCAGCGACCACGCTTTGCGGACCTATGAGCCGGCTGGACAGGACCAGAGGGACAATCCCCCCGGGCAGGCACTCTATCCCTTGACGATTATTTATTTTCTCCCTTTCCTCTCCTCTGTACCCTGCCCCGGCCCCGTGCAGAATCAGATACAAAGAAAGGAGTTCTGTCTCCCGCTTGTCCGTATCCCCGGACTCGCGGGCAGCCTGAAGGTCGGCGAGCCTGTCCGCTGCCCCGGGCGCTAGGCTTTGCACCCGTTCATCCGAGGCCAAACAGATCAAAGCTCGTTCTATCTCCAACACCCCGGGATGGGAGAAAATCCCGTCAAAAAGCAGGCTTTTGAATCCGGCATCCAATTCGCTTTCCAGTTCGTCCAAGACTTTTATCCTTCGCGGGCTGAGTTTAGGATCAGAACAGATAATTTATATATGCTAACTTATTGCCTCGCCCATGATCAAGAAAAGAAAAAGACCCGCCATACCCGATTTACGTCCCATACCGGCAGGGATTGGCCCAACATTTTCTGGACTTCAGGACGTTATGTAATTAAATTGACCACTGTGACAGACTTGGCTCAAACTCCCTCTCCCAAACCGGCTAAGGAAAAATTCTGCACACACCGAAACAGGGATAAAAATGGGCTTTTCCCGCAAAAAAACAACGATCATCCTTTCCCTTGTCCTGGGAAAACTCCGGCAGGCTGTAGCCGACCTTTTGCCCATCATCCTGGTCATCACCTTTTTCCAGCTTTTGGTTTTGCGCCAGCCCCTGCCCCAGCTGGGCGAGGTCATTTTCGGGGCCGTGCTGGTGGTTGTCGGACTCGCCCTTTTTGTCCAGGGCCTGGAGATGGGCCTGTTTCCCATTGGGGAAAACATGGCCCATGCCCTGGCCCGCAAAGGCAGCCTGTTCTGGCTGCTTGTCTTTGCCTTTGCCCTGGGTTTTTCCACCACTGTAGCCGAACCCGCACTTATCGCGGTGGCCGCCGAGGCCGCGCAAATCGCAGCCGAAGGCGGATTTATTGACAACCAGACGGAATCATTGAAAAGCTACGCTTTGGGCCTGCGCATGTGTGTAGCCATGTCCGTGGGCCTGGCCATACTCATCGGCGTGCTGCGCATCATCCGCGGCTGGCCGCTTCACTACCTGATAATCGGCGGGTACATACTGGTCATGCTCATGACCACGATCGCCCCGAAGGAAATCGTGGGCATAGCCTATGACTCCGGCGGGGTGACCACTTCCACTATTACCGTACCCCTGGTCACGGCTCTGGGCGTGGGCCTGGCGGCGATAATCAAAGGCCGCAGTCCGCTTCTGGACGGATTCGGGCTGATCGCCTTTGCCTCCCTATTGCCCATCATCTTTGTCATGGGCTACGGCCTAATCGTTTTCTAAACAAGGAATCCGCATGGAATTTTTTTACGAATTCGGCGACACCCTGCTGGCCACCTTCTGGGACGTACTCCCCATTCTGGTTTTGATCATCGGCTTTCAGCTCCTGGTTTTGCGTCAGTCCATACCTCGCCTGCCCCAGGTCATTGTCGGCGGGATATACGTGGTCCTCGGCCTGGCCCTGTTTCTGGCCGGACTGGAAAAGGCGCTTTTCCCTTTGGGCAGGATCATGGCTGAACAGCTGTCCGACCCGGCCTGGCTGGGGATATCCCAGGAATCCGGCGGTGTTAACTGGCTGTCCTACGGCTGGATTTATCTCTTTGCGGCCATGATCGGTTTTGCCACCACCATTGCCGAACCGTCGCTTATTGCTGTGGCCTTCAAGGCCAACGAGGCCTCCGCAGGCACCATCAGCCAGTGGGGGCTGAGGATCACTGTGGCCGTGGGCGTGGCCTTCGGGATCAGCCTGGGCACCTTCCGCATTGTGACCGGCACTCCCCTTTACCTGTATATCCTGGCCGGATATCTGGTAGTCATAATCCAGACCTTTTTCGCACCCAGAAATATTATTCCCCTGGCCTATGACTCCGGGGGAGTGACCACTTCCACAGTGACCGTGCCTCTGGTGGCCGCCCTGGGGCTCGGGCTTTCCGCAAGCGTACCCGGCCGCAACCCGGCCCTGGACGGATTCGGGTTGATCGCCTTTGCCAGTCTTTTCCCGATTATTGCAGTCCTGGGCTATGCCCAGCTCATGCAATGGCTAATAAACAGGAAATCAAAACCATTTAAGGAGCGGGAAGATGCGCTTTAAACTCATTTTATCCTCGGTAAAGCCGACCATCACGGACAAGGTAGTGGACGCGGCCAAGGAAGCGGGAGCCACCGGGGCGACTATTATCCAGTCCCGGGGGACCGGGATGCGCGAGGCCAAGACCTTTTTTGGCCTCTCCCTGGAGGCCCAGACAGACATAATCATGTTTTTGGTGGAGGAGCATCTGGTGCCCCAAATAATGGAAGCCATAAAAAAGGCGGGCAAATTCCACAAGCCGGGAACCGGCATAGCCTTTTCCCTGCCTGTGGATCAAGTCCTGGGCCTGGAAAGCCAGATGGAAAAATTCAAGGAAGAAGTCCGGGAAAGTTATTTCTAGACCCGAAAAAACTATTCGGTCTATATCCGGAAATTTGTAAATTTGCGGATACAGACTAAAATCTCTTTCAACCAGGAAGGAAAGAAGTCATGCACAAGAAAAAACCGGTGATACGGGCCAGGGAGATAATGTACCCCAAGGTGGTCTCCATAGACGGCATGGCCACGGCCAGGGAAGCAGCGGAGAAAATGCGCGCGGAAAAGGTGCCCAGCCTACTCGTGGACAAAAGGCACGAGGACGATGAATGGGGGATATTGGTGGTTCAGGACTTTATCACCGAGGTGATCATCCCCGGATGCTCCCCGGACGAGGTGAATGTGTACGAGATGATGACCAAGCCGGTTCTGACCGTCCCGGGAAAAATGGATGTACGCTATGCGGCCCGTCTTTTGTACAGGTCCGGGATACGCCGGGCCCCGGTGGTGGAGGACGGAAAAGTGGTGGGTATGCTCTCCCTTTCCAATTTAATCCGGGACGGTAGACTTTTTTAAAGTCCGGAACAAAACGGCTTAGAGGCGTTTACTCCCCGGATCCGGCCAGGACCTCGGCCGTATGGGCTACCTCGAAGCCGTAGCCCGACTTCCTGGCCCCGCCCCGGAGCTGCAATATACACCCCGGGCAATCCGTGACCAGGACTTTGGCCTTGCTTCTTTGGACCAAGTCCAACTTGCGCCGCAGGATCGCCGCGGATATTTCAGGGAACTTGAGGGAATACACACCCCCGAAACCGCAGCAGGTCTCCTCCTCCGGGACCGGAACATAAGAAAGTCCGGCCGCCTGCAAAACCTCCCGACTCCCCTGGCGCACTCCCAGCCCCCGGCATAGATGACACGGCGCGTGATAGGCGAATTTACGCCTCACGCCCCCGGGCTTCGTGCGTGTGCAATAATTGAAAACAAACGAGGCAAAATCGATCACCTTGCCCGCAAACCGTGCCCCTCTACCCTCTTCAACCAGACGGGGATAGCTGTTTTTCAAATGCGAGGCGCAGGAAGCGCACAAGGTCAAAATAAAATCGTAATTTGCCGGATCGAATGAGGAAAGATTGTGCAGGGCCGCTTCTCTGGCCGCCTGTTTATTCCCGAGCATATACGCCGGTAACCCGCAGCACCCCTGGGCCGCCGGGAAATCCACCCGCACCCGGGAGCTGGAGAGCACCCTTAAAGCGGCCTCCAGCTGCTCCGGATAGACAAAATCCTGCAGGCAACCGGTAAAAAGGGCCACCCTGTATTTTGGGGCGGTAATTTCGGTTTTGATCTTTGGCCATCTGTCCCGAAAAGGCTTTTTGGCCAAGGCGGGCAAGGCCTTGAAGCCGTGATCCCGCAGAAAGAATTCCGGCAGGTGCCGCAAAAACGGCTTGCCCCCGGAGATGGGATACTGCACGTGTCTGGCCGCTCTTAAAAGACCGTGCATAAATTTCCTGTTGGTCAACAGTCTGGAGGCAACCGCATCCAGCACTGTCGGCCGCTCCTGGTCCCGGATAAGGGCTTGCACTTCCTTTATCAGCCGGGGCAGATCGATCCCGGCGATGCACACCTCCCGGCAGGCCTGGCAGTTCAGGCAGTTCTGAATCAGGCCCTCATCCTTGTCCCGGCCGTGAAAAAAATAGGTCAGAATCAAGCCGATGGCCCCGATATAGATATGGCCGTATTCCCGGCCTCCGATCATTTTGAATATCGGGTATACATTGGCGCAGGCCCCGCAGCGCAGACAGCGAAGGACTTGGGAAAACTTTGAATCCCGGGCCAATGCCCTCCTGCCGTTATCCAGAAAGACTATGTGCATTTCTTTTCGCCCGTCAGAAGAAGACGCGCACGGCCCGGCCCCGGTTATCCAGCTCACATAGGAAGTAATCGCCTGGGCGGTGGCATTTCTGGTAAGCCCTTTAAGATTGCGCAAGGCGTCATGCAGCCCGAAAACCAGTTTGTCCAGACCGAGCAAAACCACGTGCACCCGGGGCAGGGTGGTCACCAGCCGGCCGTTGCCTTCATTGGTCACAATACCTATGGTCCCGCTGTCCGCCAGGGCGAAATTGGCCCCGGATATGCCCATGTCCGCTCGAAGGAACCTCTGCCTGAGCTCCTTTCTGGCCACCCGGACCAATTCGGGGATATCACTTCCCACAGGCTCTCCGGTCACCCGGGAAAAAAGCTCCCCAACCTGCTCTCTGGACAGATGGATGGCCGGCATGACCATGTGCGTCGGTCCTTCCCCTCTCAGCTGAATTATCCACTCCCCGAGGTCAGTCTCCGTGACCGTAAGTCCATGCTCTTCCAGGAATGGATTGAGCATGATTTCTTCCGCGGTCATAGACTTGGACTTGACCACCCGGGAACAGCTATTTTCCCGAGCGATTTCCAGAATGATTTCATTGGCCTCCCGGGCGTTTCCGGCCAAATGCACCCGGGCCCCGGCCTTTTTTGCGTTCCTTTCAAACTCCGCGTAAAGTTCGTCCATGGCCGCAATGGACGCGTCCCTGGATTCGGCTATCTCCCGGACAAGGCCCGCAAGATCATACCCGGCAAAGGCCTGCTGCCTGCTCTCCCGGTAGGATCGGACAAACCTGTCCAGGGCCCTGCGCTGGAAATCGTTCCCCAGGGCCTTTTTTATTTTCTTGTGATACTCACGGCTTTTTTGGGCCGTATGCATGAAATACTCCGATTGTTTCGGTTTCGACATCTTTTTTAAGACAACTTCTGAATAATTTCAGCATCCGAAACTATGCGCCGCGCAGAATCAAAATATACAACTCCAGTGGCCCGTGCACGCCCAGGGTGAGCTCCCTTTCAATATCCGCGGTCCGACTGGGACCGGTGATAAACGAGGTATAGGCCGGAGCAGAGGCAAAACATTTTCCCAGCCGCTTTTCCAGATCGAAACTGTCGGCCACGATCCGCGACTCCGGCAATATATTTACGTGCACCTCACTTATCATCCCGGCCAAGCGCTTGTCTTCGCTATCCGTGTTCACCACCAGGGTTCCGGTTTCGGCTATGCCCCAGTCCGCATGGGTCAAACCGAGATCAATGCCGCCCGGATGGTGGTTCAGACCCGAAGTAAGCACACGAACTGCATTGGAAGCACACATTTTGCTTAGTCTGCGCACATATTCATCTTCCAGCCCCGGAGCGGCGATTATCTTCTCCCCTGCCGGAGATGACTGGCTGGGATCTTCGGATGCAAACACATCCCGGATGTCTTTTTTAAGGCATAAATCCAGGGCCAAGGCCAAAGTGCTGTGCATATCCGGGGAGAAATCCACCACGGCCGCGGCCAGACCCGCCTTGCGGACAAAAGTTTCCTGCACATGTTTTTTGACTGTTGATGACTTATCCATGAAAGCCCGTCCTCAGAGACAAAACATTTGAAGTGCCGATCCGACACTCAAGGATCCTGGATGCCAAAGGGCGATTCACAGTCTTTTTGGATTGCGTGCAAGGCTCACCCCGGAGCGCCGCTTTCCCATTGTCGCTTCCCGGACATCTAATATAAATTTTATCCATCCCCGGAGTGTCCTTCATAAACCTGGACCACATGCCGGACCTGGATAGTGTGTCCCGCCCGGGAAATCACATCCATAAGCTGAATCATGCACGCCGGACAGGCAGTGGCCACACAATCCGGGTTCACGGCCAGAATGTTTTTCAGCTTGCGCTCCCCTATCTGCTGGGAAAGGGGATAATGCTCCAGATTAAAGCTCCCGCCCATGCCGCAGCAGCTGTCCGCCCCGGGCATCTCCCGGAAAATGCATCCGGAAGCGGCCTGCAGGATCTCTCGCGGCTGATTTTTTATTCCCAGGGACTTTTTCAGATGACAGGGGTCATGATAGGTCACCACCCTGCTCTGCGCGCGTTTTTCTTCTTTTGGCCCGGCAGAGAGTTTGTCCGCCAAAAACTCGGTTATATCCAGGGTCTTATCTGCCAGGGCCAATATACTTTCCCGCTCCTGCGGGGAAAACAGATCGATAAGCATGGGCCATGTCTTGCGTATGGTGGCCGTGCAGGTGGCACAGGGCGTGATCAGGCGGTAAAAATCGCTGCCCGCGTACAGCTCTAGATTATGGCGAACAAGTCTTTTAAACGACTTCATATCCCCGGAAGCCATAGCGGGAATTCCGCAGCAAACCGGGCTCCCCGGCATATACAACCCGTAGGCGTGTTCTTTAAGAATATTTGCGCAGCTCGCGGCCACTTCCGGGATCACCTTATCCGTCAGGCATCCAGGGAAAAAGGCGATTTTGCCTGCCGCGTACTCTCCGCCCGGATCCGCGGAAAGCACCCGTTTATGCCCG
The DNA here is from genome assembly GCA_046539845.1 of Desulfonatronovibrionaceae bacterium. Lineage (GTDB taxonomy): Bacteria > Desulfobacterota > Desulfovibrionia > Desulfovibrionales > Desulfonatronovibrionaceae > CAYNNQ01. The sequence goes on along the minus strand of JBKHGE010000036.1, from coordinate 12,210 downwards.
GGAACCTCAGCCAGGGCCGGGAAATGCCTTCCCTTAAACGCCTTCGCCGGGATACGGGACCGAAAAGTGCCCATTTCCGGGTTCACGGCTGTGGTGAATATGCCCTGCAATCCGGCGGCCGTGCGCAGAGAAAAATCAAATACCCCGGGCCGGGAAAGCATCCCCCGGAAAACCGCCTTTTTAAACGCGGACAGGCCCAGATACCCGGTTATAATCATCCTGGAGCGGACAAAAATATCCATTATATCCACTCCGCTGGGGCAGCCGGCGGCGCAGGATCCGCACAAAAGACAGCGCTCCAGCCTGGTCTTAACCGCCCGGGGATCGTCCAGGATATCCAAAGCCAGATTGCGGATCAGGGCGATTTTTCCCCGGGCCACGTCCATCTCCAGGCCGGATTCACGATACAAAGGACAGACCGCCTGACACATGCCGCATTGCATACACGCGGCCATCTGCTCCTCCAGGGTTTCCAGCAGCTCGGCCAATTGCTTCACATCCCGCATCTCAGTCCCCGAATATCTTGCCCGGATTTAAAATGCCCTCCGGGTCCAGGGCCTTTTGTATCCTGCGGGAATAGAGCATTGTCCCCTTATTCAATTCCTTTTGCATGTATTTTGACTTGGCCTGCCCGATGCCGTGTTCCCCGGACAATGTCCCCTCCAGATCCAGGGCGGCATCAAAGATTTCTTCTATGGCCTTTTCCACCCGGGAGAATTCCTGCTTGTCCCTGCGGTCGGTGAGTATTGTGGGATGGAGATTGCCGTCCCCGGCATGGCCGAAAGTGCCGATAGCCAGTCCGTATTTTTCGGCAATGCGGCTTACGGACCGGACCATCTCCGGGATCCTGCTCCTGGGCACGGTGGCGTCCTCAAGAATGGTGGTCGGTCGGAGTCTGGCCAGGGCGGGCAGGGCGTCCCTGCGGGCCTGCCACAAACTTTCCCTTTCCTGCCTGTCCGCGGCCACATGCACGTAGTCCGCTCCCCCGGCCCTGCATATCCGCATAATTTCCTCCCCTTCCTCCCGGACCTGGGCCGGATGACCGTCCACCTCGATAAGAAGCAGGGCCCCGGCTGAAACAGGCAGACCGGCCCGGCTGAAGTCCTCCACCGTCCTTATGGTGAAATTGTCCAGAAACTCCAGGGTACAGGGCATGATCCTGCTTGCGATTATCTCCGAGACAGTCTCGGAAGCCTTTTCCATGGAATCGAACACCGCCAGCATGGCCCGGCTGTCCCGGGGCGGGGGGATCAGTTTGAGAGTGATTTCGCTGAATATCCCCAGGGTCCCCTCGGATCCGGCCATAAGTCCGGACAAATTAAGACCGGTCACGCATTTGACCGTTTTCCCCCCGGTCCTTATCAGCTCCCCGTCAGAGTCAAAAAAATCCAGACCCAGGACATAATCCTTGGTCACCCCGTACTTGAGCCCGAGCAGACCACCGGCGTTCTCAGCCACATTCCCGCCCAGAGTGGACACCTTTTTGCTGGCCGGATCCGGGGGATAAAAAAGACCATGCCTTTCCGCTTCCAAGGCCAAATCCGCGGTTATCACCCCGGGCTGGACCCTGGCGTACAGATCCCGGGTGTTTATCTCCAGTATACGGTTGAGTCTGTTGATGAGCAAAACCACCCCGTTTTCCCGGGCCGGGATGGTCCCTCCGCTCAGATTGGTCCCCGACCCACGCACGGTCAAGGGCAAAGAGTTCTCACTGCACAGCTGAACCGCCTTGCCCATACCCGCGGCATCCGCCGGCCTGAGGACAAGCTCCGGGATAACCGGATCCAAAACCGCGGAGTCATAGGCGTAAACACTTCTGTCCGCCGGGTCGGTAAACACGTTCTCCGGCCCGAGCAGGGACTTGAATTCACAAATCAGGGACTTTGAAACCATTGTCCACTCCATTTACTGGGGATCTCAAAAAACAAAGCGGTGCCCTTTTGAACAAAGACACCGCTCAGAACCGGAGCAAGCTCGGATTGCAGCCATTTTGGCTACCGGTCCCCGGACAAACTCATCCGGATCAGGGCTCAATCCGAGTGCCCAGGACCTTCAAGAACTCCCTGATCCATTCCGGATGGGCCGGCCAAGCGGGCGCGGTAACCAGATTCCCGTCCACCACGGCATTACTCACAGTCTCGTTCACCTCGCTCCATTTGGCGCCGGCCTGCTCCAGATCAGGCTTTACAGCCGGATAGGCGGTACAGCTCCGGCCCTTGACCACCCCGGCCGCAGCCAAAATCTGCTGCCCGTGGCAGATGGAGGCGATGGGCTTGTCCGCGTCCGCAAAATGGCGAACAATGGAAATAACCCGAGGATTTAACCGGATATACTCCGGGGCGCGGCCGCCGGGGAGGACCAGGGCATCGTAATCAGCAGGGTTCACCTGGTCAAAATCGGCGTTAATGGCAAAATTATGCCCCCTCTTCTCGCTGTAGGTCTGCTCGCCCTCAAAGTCATGGATCGCGGTGGCCACGCTATCTCCGGCCTTTTTGTCCGGGCACACGGTGTGTACTTCATGCCCGACCATCATAAGCATCTGCAAAGGGACCATGGCCTCATAATCCTCGACATAGTCTCCGACCAGCATGAGTATTTTTTTCACTGCCATAAGACCTCCTGTGCTATGGTTTTTTACTCCGTTAAACCCCAAACGCAAGGCTAGGAGGATTTCAATCCTTATGTCAACAGAATCGATCCCGGACATGCGCAATACAAGCAGGCCCAAGGCTTATGTGCACCGCCCGGGTTTTTATACCCCAACTATACTTTCAGTGCCTGGCTTAGTATTCCCTTTCCAGTATCTTGGCACAGATATGATTGGCCGGGGATTCGGCCATCTTTTCGGCGTTGACCGCGTCCTCGCCCTTGGCCCAGGTAAAATCGGTCATTGATCGCCAGCTGTCCACCTTGTTGCCACTGCTGTCGCTCAGATACACGTACACATCCACATCCTTTCTCCATCCGGAAAAGGTGAGAATCTTTCTGACCGTAAGCGTGCCGTGCATGGTGTACGTCACTCCCAGTTCACCGGCCAGGCTCGCGTACTGCTCTGCATCCAGGCCGAGCATAGTCCCGAAATTATAGCCGCTGGCCTTAGCCGCCTCGTCCACCTGCTCCTGCCCGGCAAATTGGAATACATTGCGCTCTTGCAGGCAGGTCTTGATCTTTTCACTGACCAAATTGGCCAGTTCAGGATCATTCGTATTTTCAATGGGCAGCATGGCCACCTCAGGGGCCTGCCCCGGCCTTTTATCCATGGGCGGCGGACCGTGTTTGGTGGCGGTTGCAAAACAACCGGCCAGAAAAAAACAGGCAAGCAGAACCAGACAATACCTCCCCCAGGACTTTCCCGCCCAAGATACAAACATACCCCCTCCCTATCGCTGGTTACACGTAAAAAACACTCAAAAAAATTATCGCCTATTTTCAGGACTCAGGCAATAAGATTTTCCCGAAACCCTCACCAAAAGACCGTATGCAGCAGCCTTTGACAATGTCCGAGACATTGATTTGAAAGGATTGCCGGACAAATCAAAATCTGGACCGGCTAGGCGACAATGGACCCGTAGGCCATGCCCACAAAGGTAGACAGAACCACGATGAGACCGGCGAAGGTGCCGGTCTTTTTCCAGCCCATGACGCTGCCGATAACTATCAGATTGGGAAGGGAAAGAGCCGGACCGGCCAAAAGCATGGTCAGGGCCGGCCCCTGGCCCATGCCTGATCCCAATAGTCCCTGCAGGATGGGTACTTCGGTAAGAGTGGCAAAATACATAAGCGCCGAGGCCAGGGCGGCAAACAGGTTGGCCCAGATGGAGTTGCCCCCGACCAGCTCGACCACGAAATGCTCGGGGATCAATGCCGGATTCCCGGGACGGCCCAGAAAAAACCCGGCAAAGAGAACTCCGGCAAAAAGCAGGGGGAAAATCTGCTTCATGAACCCCCAGGTGGAATGCACCCAGTCCCCGAGTTCTTCACGCTTGAACCAGGACTTGAGGATAAAACCCAGGATGACCAAAAGAACACCGGTGACTATCCACTTGGCCTGAAAAATGCTTTTCCACAGCCCGGCCGCATCCTGGGAGGGCTTGGCAAATGCGGCAAATATGAGGATAAGAACCAAAACCAGCATGAATATGCCTTCCTGAAAAAGCGACCGGCCCTCTCCTTCTTCATCCGGAAGATGCATCTGTCCGGCCTGGCGTTTTGCTTCATCCTTGCGGAAGATAAAGTGCATGGAAAGGCCGACAATGGCGGCAAAAAATACTGCACCCACCGCCCTGGCCAGTCCCAGCTGCCAGCCCAAAACCCGGGCGGTAAAGACAATGGCCAAGACGTTTATGGCCGGACCGGAATACAGAAAGGCAGTGGCCGGACCGATTCCCGCCCCCCGGGAATAGATGCCGGCAAAAAGCGGGAGCACGGTGCAGGAACAAACCGCCAGGATGGTCCCGGACACCGAAGCCACGGAATAGGAAAGAAACTTGTTGGCCTGGGCCCCGAAATATTTGATTACCGAGGCCTGGGAGACAAACACGGCAATAGCCCCGGCAATAAAAAAGGCCGGTATCAAACAGGTCAGAACGTGCTCCCGGGCGTATTCCCGGAGCATCATGAACGCTTCCAGCCCGGCCTGGCGGACTATCTCGCTGTTCCAGGGCACATAATAGGCCACCAGGAAAAGACCGATCAAAAGCAGTAACTTATAACGTTCTTTTATATTCATCTGCCCCTCCTTGTTAACATGTGTTATATCGTTACATTTGAATATATAAATATATTAAACTGTCAACTTTCTCGCCTGCAGCGCAAAAAATATCTTTGCTGCAGGATCTTTAACCGCAACAGCAGCACCCGGATATGCGGGGTACCGCCGGGCCAGATTGAGATGCAAAAGTTTCGTTTTTGACCGCTTCCTTTATCATCTCCGCGTCTTCATCACTTAGATTGAAGCCATCTTCTTTTTCAATCCCGTATTCAGTAACCACCAAGTGTTTAAAGTCCTGTATACCGGCGGCCTCCAGAACAGCCCTGCCGCAGGCTACCTGGCAACCGTCGATGACAAGCACGGATTGGGTGTCTTTTGCGGACTGAACAAACCCGGACAAACGCCCGCCGATGCCGGCCAGGCAAAACATTTTGCCCAGCCCCTCCCGGGTGAGTTCCACCGCCGCCCGATTGGCCAGCTGGCCGGTATTGGAGGCTCCGGAACACGGCAAAAGCATGGTCACCGCCCCGGATGTTTTGCAGCAATCCTCACTCATATTTCCTCCTGTATAAAAATCATATAGATCTTGCACATGTTATTTGTTTACCTAGTGAATTTTTAGCCACTTATAATATTTTCACCAGCGGACTGGATATAAAATAAACGCCCAGGACAAGAATAATTACGGCGGCACCTTTGCGGAACCAGAACCCCGCTCCCTGCCAGGCGGCGCTTTCGGTGAGTCTACGCACAGCCGCAGCCGAGCTTCCAGCAAAAACAATCGGCAGGCAATGACCCAGGGCGAACAAAAGCATCATCATTGATCCCCAAAATACCTCCTGCTGCACGGTGACAATGGCCAGAATGGGGGCAATAAAACCGAATGTGCACGACCCGGACAGTATTCCGTAGGCCAGGCCCAGCCCGAAGGCCCCGCGAATTCCGTGCAATTTTAGCCGATACAGCAGCCCTCCGGACATGGTGCAGGCCTGTACGCCCATCATGCCCAGTCCCACCCAAATCAGTATTCCGCCCACCGCCATTTGCAGCCAGAACCCTACATCACCAAGCATCCGGCCCAGAATGGCGCAGACGACGCCCACCCCGGCAATGGTGATGAAAAGACCCAGGGTGAAAGCCCCGGCATACCATCCGGCCCGTTTCGGATTCACAGCGGTCTGCTGTCCACCCACATAGGCCACTATCAGGGGGATTGAAGCCAGATGACACGGACTCAAGAGCACGCTTACCATCCCCCAAATAAAAGCCCCGATGAGGGCCAGGGCCGTACCCGCGGACATCCATTGATTAACCGCGATCAAAAGCTGATCAAGCATCACAAAACCCTGTCCTAGAAAACAAATAGTTTTGAACCGCCAACCCAGCACTCAGGGACTCTGAGCGCCGGACCGGCGGTTGATAGTCTTTGGGTTGCCGGCAAAGCCTGCTTTGGTCCACAAAAAACACCTTCACGGCCTAAAAGCTATTTGAGCCACTCCAGGACATCATCCTTTTTAGGCATCTTGCCCACGGACTTGACCTCTCCGTCCACAACCACGGCCGGAGTGCCGAAGACCCCGTATTTCGCGATTTCCATACTGTCAGTGACCTTTTCCACCTCTGCCTTTGCACCGGAGTCAGCCACGGCCTGCATGACCACCTCCTCGGCCTTTTTGCATTTCGGGCAACCGGGACCCAATACCTTGATATCCATAATTCTCCCTCCTGTTTTTTATATTTAAGGATTCAACCCTAATTCTTTTTCGGAAGAACAGCTTCGCGACCGGCAGATATCCTCCCGTCTTATTTCCGGAAGCCGGAGCATGAGTTCCATCACTTCCGGATCGTCCTCCAGCCAGCTCCGACACTTTTCGAGCATGTCCGCTGCATACGGGTTCTTCGCACCGTCGGCCAGGGAATAATTCACCCACAGACCGTCCTTGGTATAAGTGGCCAGTCCGGCCTCTTCCAGTATCTTTAGGTGTTTACTGGCAGTGGACTGGGCAATGCCCAGGGCCTTCTGGATCTCGCAGACACACAACTCCCTTTGCTGGAGGATCTTGACGATCTTGACCCGCGTCCGGTCGGACAATGCTTTCATCACCTTTATAAATTCCCTCATTTCCACGCTCCCATACTCAAGACTTTATATCGCTATATCACGATATATAAGTTAATTCCCTTATGTGTCAAGCAATAAATAATAAGATCCTGAACCTTTCGCCCCACGGCTAAACAATCCCCAGGGAAGACAGATGCTGCTCAGGAGCCAAAAGTTTAATTGCCCGGTCCGGCAAAACATGGCAAAGCTATTAGAAGTGGTTTTCAACCGCAAAAAATGCCGAGGTATATATGCGCCGAATATTTTTCTGCCTTGCCCTGCTTTTGATTCCTGGCCTTTGCCTGGCGGCACAAACCGGGAAAAAACAAGCTTCTCCCGGCTGGCACGGTAATATTGCCGTGGGAGGGGGCGTTCTAACCGGAATTCCCAGTCAGCTGGACGCGGAAAACGCAGAAAGGGAAATCGACAGCCTGGATAAAAGGGCCAGGCATACCACCAGAGCGATTCCTTTAGCCCGGTTGGAACTGGGTTACAAAATCAGCGACAAAACGGATATATACTTTAAAAACAGGGACGGTCAGGGAATAAGCCTGGCCCTGGGCATGGACAGGGAAATATCCGCAGGGGGGAAAGTCGGGGCGGAAATATTTTATGCCTGGCGCGACGTCTGGAAGGATCCGTACATAACCGGAGAAGATCGGGAGAAAACCACCGTCAGTGAACTGGGTACCGAATTACGCTGGGACGGGATAATGCACAGCGGCTTGAACCTCTCTTATGTCCTGGCCCGGCGCTACATAAACGATGATGAGACCGGGGATCGCAACAGCGATCTGCGCCGCACAGGCTACAGGCACGCCCTCAGGGCCGGATATGAATTCGATCTCGGAAGGGCGGGCCGGATAGAGCCCTTTGTCCGCACCGCATATTTCGACGCCCAAGGTAAAAGCAACAGATATATGGGCTATGGAGGCGGAGTGGAGCACAGCCTGCGTCTATCCGAATGGATGTTCAAGACCACCGCTTTTATCCAACACCATGATTTTTCCGATAAGCACCCGGATTTCGCCGAAAAAAGATCCGAAAGCCAGATGGGGATCAGCGAAAACATAATCCGCAACAATCCGTTCGGGTGGGAGAATTTTTTCTACAATATAAGACTCGGGTATTTCCGCATTTCAGCCAGACAGGATTTTTATGAAGCCAGCCTGGGGGTGTTTACACTGGGGGCCGGATACCGCTTCTGATTGATCAGTGCGGGGGAAGCCGGGCCTCCTCCGGTAACCACACGCACAAGGCTGGAAATATCCGACTTTTCCACCGCCTGAGAATGCAAGATGGCCATATGCATCATCGGGACCCCCATAATTTGGGTGGCCCGGTATTTTTCCACGGCCTCAATGCACTCCACGGGATCAAATCCGTCCAGAACAACCATGGTCTGTCCCATTATAAGGGTGGGGTACAGGGCGCAGCCCAAACCAAACAAATTGGGCAACGGCAAGGGAGTGACAATAACATCGTCTTCCGATATTTTGGCAGTTTACTCCATTAATCAGGGTCTATCTCGAAATCACCGGAAAAATATTTCACTTTTACAGCCTCGAGGCTAAGCCTCCTGTCCTTCCAGTAGATACACTTTCTATTGCCGGTCTCATACCTGACGAAACAACATCGCGCATTAAGATGCCATCCCCTGAATTTGTCCAGTTTTATATTTTTGCAGGTATCAACAAAGCCGCTTCCACCCCATCCAAAGTCTGCTTCAAACTGTTCCCCACTCAGTCTTAACCATCTTTTTTATCCAAATATTTAAAAAACAATTTTCCGCAAATCTAAAACAGCCCCTGCAAAAAATAGGAACAAGGGATTGATGCCATATTCTCTGGTTTTTACCTTTTGATTTTTATGTCCTCCGTTTACTGTGCTCAGTCTTCATGCGGCTGCAAAATACTTTTTGCAGCCGCATCATGAAAGGCCTCTTTCAGAATAAGGCCATCAATATCCTCGCACTAACCATGCCTCATTTTTTTCTATAGATATCAGCATATTACCACAACAAAATCAGGCATGTGCCCACAAAGTTGCCAGGCAAATCGACAACTGCAAACCGCTGCCAACGCCGCGGGTCCTAAAGCCTGCCCTCCCGGACCTGAATCCAGACCGGACAGGCTACGGGGCAGGCAAGGGAAAATACAGGCTGAAAAGCCCCATCATCAAGGGAATGGACACCAGGGAGACCGCAAAGCTCGCCACCATGAACTGATTGACGATTTCCCGGTTTCCGCCTGCACGCTCGGTCAAAATGGGAATTGCGGTGAGTGGTGGCACGGAAGCTTCCAGGAGCACGAACAGGGCGATGGGAAAAGGCGGCCTCAGGGCGACAAGCAGCAAAAGGGACGCGATCGGGAACAGGAAATTTTTGACCAGGACGAATTTCCCGACCTCAAGGGGATGGATCTTACCTTTGGCCTTGAAATCAATGTACATATTTCCACCCAGGATCAAGAAAAGCAAGGGCAGGGTCATGTTCCCGAGCAGGCGCAACGCGGAGACTGCAAACTCGGGGACGACCCATTCGGCTCCGAACAGGCGCAGGCAGGTGGCGGCAATAGTGGCCAAAAGGACCTTATTGATGATCTTGGCCCAGTCAAAGGACTTCTGGGATCTCTTGAAAAAAAGATGCGCTGTGCTGAAAAACAGGGAAGGAAAGAACATCACGAAAAAAAAGAGCTTTACTACATAAGGCGAGTCTACCCCAAACATCTCTCCCAGTATTGCCAGGGGGAAAAAAAGGGCGTTTTGAAAAAATAGGCTCGCAGCAAATTCCCGGCGCGTATTCCGCCCGGAAATAAGGCTGAAAAAGGCGGTAAGACAGCCCAAAAACACGGTGAATCCGGCCCAGTACAGGGGCAGCTGCCACCAGTCCGAGAATTCGGCGGGCTTAAAATTCTCCAGGATATTCACAAACACCAGGCTGGGCAGAGATATATCCAGGGCCAAAACGGAGAGGATGCCCATGGCCTTTTGGGGCAAGATCCGCCGGCTCATGATCCACAGCCCGAGGATCCCGATACCCAGAAGCAGGGCCACGGCCTCAAATACAGTAATCAAAATTTGAATACCCATTTACCCCTGCCAGATAAAATCCATCCGCGAAAAATGACATCCCTGTTTCTTCGGTGTTCACTCGTGCCCCGGGCCGCTTAAAAAACAGTTCTTTTCTTCCCCCTATCCCCGAACCGGCTTCCCTGGCAAGGCAAATAATATCTACGGCCAATCCCGCCCGGATAAAGACCGCTTTGCTTTCTCTTAGCAGAAATCCGGGTCGACTATTTTACTGTATGCCCCCGCACAATGCCAGACCACCATGCCAATCACCCAAACGGCAAGCAGGATAAAAGGCAGGGCGCAGGCAACGAGTCCCCGAATAGGGAGGGATTGATCCTCGCGGAACCACCCCGGCAGGCGAAAGACAAAGGTCGTGCCCGAGACGCTCCCGGTGAGGCTCCAGAGGCAACCTGCGGCAAGATACAGGATGGAAGAAAGGACCAGATTGGCCACCCAAATAGGCGGGTAAAACCCGTCCCGCAACAGGATATACAGGTCATAGGACCAGCTGGCGGAAAACAGCCACAAGCACAAGGCCACATAAACGAGTTTAAGATCTGCAAGGGAAAGCCTGAAGCGATAGAACACCCCTACCGCCCACGACGTGGTGATATAGGCCAAAACAGGCATGAAGGCTCCGTCAACATAATCCCAGGTAGGATCCCCGGAATAAGGACCCAGGCAGACAATGCCGGCAAGAGCCGCGCCGAAAAGGCCCAGGCGCCAGGGCCGCAGCAAAAACCGCCAGTAAGCTCCGTGCAGGAAATCGAAGCGGCCCGGGCTGCTCAGAACCAGGACTGCGGCAGCACAGCAGGCCATGATCCACGCTGTCAGATACGCTGTCTGAAGCCCGGTCATCCTTTATTCTTGGTCAGTCGCAGGGAAATGTTCAGGGAAAAAGGCCGATTTATCATGCCAAAAATCTGGCCATTCGGTACCCTGCTTCTGCTCGAAATTCCGGTCAGGGTCAATTTTTAACCAGTCCCTTTATACTCTCCTTCGGCGGCACATGTGCCAGGCTTGCACATCATTGATCGAGCATACTCAAACTCATCTATCCGGAATCCCTACATCTTTTTTTAAAAAGGCCTTATTTCAGTCCCAAAAATTTTTGGCATGCACGTTGCTGTAGTACGGATGAAACTCAAAAACATTTAAAAGGAGGTTAATCATGCAGAAACTAAAGTCACTAATCAAAACAAAAGCTGGTGGGGTCAAAGCGTTTGCAATTTTATGCGCCCTGTGCCTGGCACTTGTAGGCGGGCAGGCCTTTGCCACAGACGACGGATACGAACAGTCCGGAGAACAGAGCGAGTACTCTGAAACCCAGGAGAATACTGAGGGATACAACACCGGATCAGAAGAGGAGTCTGGTGGTGAAGAAGAGACATACGGAGAGGAGAGCTCCGAAGACCAAAGCAATGAATACGAAGAACCAGAGGATGAAGGAGGCGACGAAGAACAGGGCTGGTAATTTGCGGGCATAAAGCTGGCGACTCCCCTAACATCCGCCAGCCCCACCATTGACAGACCCTCTCCTTTAAAGGGCCTGCCCCTGCCCAAAGGGCGGGGCAGGCCTTAGAATTATGTGTTCCAGCCTACAGCTTTGCAAAAAAAAATAATCTAATCCGCCACGGCCTCAGCAAAAAATCAAAACGCAATCAAGACTACCCCGTGCCCCGGAAATAATTACCCAAAATGCGACCGGCGTAAAATGGGTAAATTCCTTCACCTGCCTAGGCTAATCCTTCCAAAGGCTGACCCGACTCAGGCCTCAACACATTAATCCAGAGCTGCACACTCCCTCCGCCACAAGCTAGACCTTGCACGCAAATACAACAAGGACTGCCCAATCCCAAATAGGCCTTGGCATATACTGAATGAAAGCGGAAAGTGTATATAAAAGTACGTTCTCGCGATATTTCAATAATTTCCCATTGACATTGCCATGATACTTTGCTCCTATTAATTACCTTAAAAGGTTGGTAAACGCAGTTTTTAGGTGATAGCAGATATAAAGGGACTAAACTTCCAGTATTTTTACAGGCAAGGCTATATTTAGCTTAGACCTGAAAAGAATAAACCTTTTAAAAACAGTCCAAAGGGAGGTATTTATGCAAATCATGGCAACCGTACAAAACGCTTGGGATGCCTTTTCCACCCAAATAACCAGCTTTATTCCCCTGCTGATAGGGGCAATCATCATCTTCGTGGTTGGCTGGCTAGCAGCCAAACTTACTAAAAGCATTATTTCCAAACTGCTCTCCAAACTTCAATTGGACCGGACTTCCGAAAAAACCGGCCTCAAGGAATTCTTGCAAAAAGG
>JBKHGE010000035.1:0-23725 GCA_046539845.1 Desulfonatronovibrionaceae bacterium | reverse complement strand
CTAAGGTCGAGGAAAAAGCAGCCTAGAAGCGACAACTTCCTTGAAACTTACCGGACACAACTATAAAACGCCCAGTCAAGTCAGAGAACGATGGCTGGCCTCATCTAACGAGGCAGCCTGAATTAGTGGTCACTGGTGTCCAAATAACTGTTGACCGGTACAAGGGTTCTTGGACAGAAAAATAGATTTTTGCCAACTTTTTTGTTTCTCAATCCTTTGATTTCTCTGTCATCTGTTTACTGTACTCTGTCTACATACGACTGCAAAATAATTTTTGCAGTCGTATCAACACCGGCCATGCATCAAATCCAGCCGTTTTTCTTCAGGTATATCTGAATATTCGCAAGCGCGGCCGGAGTCACCCCGGAAATGCGCCCAGCCTGGCCCAGGGAAGCGGGGCGGATATTTTCCAATTTTTCCACGATTTCCCGGGACAGACCGGGGATATCGGCAAAGTTTATCTCCGCGGGGATTTTTATGCCCTCTTCCTTCTTGGATCTTGCGGCGAGCTCTTCCTGACGGGAAAGGTAACCTTCATATTTGATCTGTATTCTGGCCTGCCCCAGCACCTCCGGATCAAAAGCACTTAATTCCGGCCAGAAGTAAAAAAGGTCCTCTATCTCCAAATCCGGCTGGCGCAAAAGCTGGGCCAGGGAAAAGCCCTTCTTGGGAACAGCCGCCCCGATCTCCCGCAGCTTGTCCCGGATTGCGGCATCCGGCCTGAGGACCGTGCTTTTAAGTCCGTGCATGACCTGGCCTAATCGCCGGACCTTCCGGGTATAAACATCCCATTGCTCGCCTCCGACCAGACCGAGCTCCCGGCCTATGGGAGTAAGCCTTTGGTCCGCATTGTCCTCGCGTAAAAGGAGACGGTGTTCCGCCCGGGAAGTAAACATGCGGTACGGCTCCAGGGTGCCCTTGGTGACCAGGTCATCAACCAATACGGCCATATACGCCTGACTGCGGTCCAATATAAAAGGCAAAATGCCTTTTAGGCGGCAATAAATATTCAGGGCCGCCCACATGCCCTGGGCCGCGGCCTCTTCATAACCGGAGGTGCCGTTTATCTGCCCGGCCAGATACAGGCCAGGGACCGTCTTTGTCTCCAGGGTGGGCTTCAACTGGGTGGGATAGGCGTAATCATACTCAATGGCGTACCCGGGGCGAACGATCCAGGCGTTTTCCAGGCCGGGAATGGTGGCCAGCATCTTTTTCTGGATATCCAAAGGAAGGCTGGTGGGGATACCGTTTGGATAGACCTCGGGGATGTCCAGACCCTCGGGTTCGACAAATATCTGATGCCTGTCCTTTTCCGGGAACCTGGCCACCTTGTCCTCAATCGAAGGACAATACCTGGCGCCCACGCCCTGAATAACGCCCTGAAAAAGAGGGGAACGGTCAAAACCCTGTTTTATGGCCTCATGGGTGCGGGAATTGGTATGGGTAATATAACACGGAACCTGGGGCAGGCCGGGCTCACAAGCGGGATGAAAGCTAAAACCCGGGCGGGGTTCGTCCCCGGGCTGCTCCTGCATACGGGAATAATCCACGGAACCCTTGTGCAGCCTGGGCACTGTGCCGGTCTTGAGCCGGCCCAGGCTTAACCCCAGACTCTCCAGGGAAGGGGAAAGCCCCATGCTGGCCGGATCCCCGAATCTGCCGGCCTGATAATTCTTAAGTCCCACATGGACCAGGCCGCGCATGAATGTCCCGGTGGTGAGCAAGACAAAACCGGCCTCAAAACATTCCTCCAGGCTGGTCTTCACCCCGCACACCCGGCCCTCGCTAAACAGGACCTCATCCACCATGGCCTCGCGCACCCAGAGATTTTCTTGGCTGAAAATATCCTCGCGCACCACGTGCATATATCTGTCGCGGTCGATCTGGGCCCGGGTGGAGCGCACCGCCGGGCCTTTGCGCGTATTCAGGGTCCTGAACTGGATTCCGGATCTGTCCGCCCACAAGCCCATGCACCCGCCGAGAGCGTCTATTTCCCGGACCATATGTCCCTTGGCCAGCCCGCCTATGGCTGGATTGCAGGACAGATGCCCCAACCGATCCACGTTAATGGTCAAGAGAAGAGTCTTCAGTTGCAGGCGGGCGCAGGCCATGGCTGCCTCGCACCCGGCATGGCCTGCGCCGACCACCAAGACATCGAATCTATCGGGAAAAGGAATCACTCCGCTCACAGGATTAGGGCCGCAGTCTAGATCAGCCGGTCAAGGTCTCAATAAAGACCCGGGCATCATTTATGGTATTGGAAACAGAAGAACATTCATTGGCCTGGTGGGCCTGGTTCATGAGCGTGGACCAGACCACCGCCGGGTAACCTTGCTTGCGTAGGTAGAGCGCCACGGTCCCGCCACCCACACCCTGCACCTCCGGCTCGACACTATACACCGCGCGCACCGCCCGGCGCATCTTTTCGACCACATTGCTTCTGCTGTCCGTGGCCGGAGCAGCCTGCTCAAAATGCACCGGCTTGCAGCCTATCTCCACTCCGTGATCCTCAGCCACCCGGGAGGCTAATCCCTCTATCTCGGCAACCACCTGCCGAAGGTCATAACGGGGTAAAATGCGGCAGTCTATATAAAAGACGTCCAGCCCGGGAATAGTATTTATATTCGGGACGTTGGCCTCCATCTTGGTCGGATTGAAAGTGGACCGAGGCGGGGAAAACAAGGCATCCGTGTCTGAAAAAATATCTTCCAATGATCCTGTCCGGGTGATCATATCCGCTGCAGCCACCAGGGAATTCCGGCCCTGATCCGGTCTGGAGGCATGGGTCTGCACCCCGTTTACCCGGACCTGCATCCAGAGCATGCTTTTCTCCGCTATCTCCAGCATCCCGGAATCCGGACGACCAAAGTCCGGCACCAAAAACAAATCATTTTCTCCGAAAATATCCCCGTGCTTATCCAGGACATATTTCAACCCGTAGTCATTGCCAGTTTCTTCGTCAGCCACGAACAAAAGGCCCAGGTTCATCTCCGGGCGAAGGCCAAGGCTACGCACAGCCTTGGCGCACAAAAGCGAGGAGACCACGGCCTGGTGATTGTCCTCTACCCCGCGGCCGTATATCAAATCCCCATCTACGCGCAGGGTAAACGGATCGCTCTCCCAGGTATCCACATCCCCGGCCGGGACAACATCAAGATGGGAGATGATCCACATGGTCCGCCCGGTATCCCGGCCCTGAATAAACGCGGCCAGATTGGGCCGTTTTCCGGCGGTTACACGGGAATCGGGCGCGTCCAGACGAAGGATCCGGTCCATGCCGATATCCTCCAGGCAGGAAAGTACATACTCGGCCTTGTCCATTTCCCCGTCACCGCCGTTGTCCGGTCCCAGCGCTGGCCGGGAAACCAGGCTTTTCTGGACTTGCAGGACATAATTCCTCTGCCCCAACAAAAAACCATGCGCATCTGACATAAAAAACTCCACGAATCGCTCTTCCAGGCCAGCCTTAAACTCCCAATAACAGCAAAGCGGCAATAAACAAAAGGATGCTCAGCGCTTAAAACAAATTTTTCGCCTGCTATTTTTGGATACTTTTAATCCCAGAGTTGCATATTCTCCTGCCCCACAAAAATAAATAGAAAACAGCGGGCCAAAAGTTTGATATCCAAAAGACAAGCCTAGTAGGTTAGTTAAAATCCAACCCGTTGGTCAAAGGACTTAAAAAAACCGGCAGTTGCCTGCCGGTCTACTCTAGCGTCTTCGGGCCGCGCGTTTGGAGGCCTTGAGCGGGTTGATCTTGACTTCGCCGTGATCGTAACTGGCCTTGACATGCGTGGCAAAATTGCAGGCGCCGTTGGCCCATTTGGCCTCTGGCTCCGGGAAGCTGGTGCAGTACTTTTCACCGTTGAATTCCTTAATCCTCTCGCACCCCTCGCAGTTCTCCACGATTGGATAACATCTGCCCCCGAGATAGGTACAGCCGTTATCACCCATGAAAAAGCATTCCACGCCCTCTCGAACATTATTGCACTTCATAATACCTTCTCCTTATAACTGATCCTGCTTGTAGCATTCCGATAAACGAAAAATTATATTCAAAATATTGATCTTCTGTCAAGGATACCGGCTCACTCCCCCGCGCTCTCCAGCCAGGCCAGGGCCACGGAAAAGTCAAGGGTCTTATCGTATATCGCCTTCCCGGTAATCACCCCTTCCAGACCTTTTCCCGCCAGGGGCAGGACCTGCTTTATATCCTCAAGTGTGGACACGCCGCCAGCCGCAATAACTGGTTTGGCGGTCATATCCAAAAGCCTGCTCAGGGCCTGGACGTTGATCCCGGAATGCATCCCATCCCTGTTTATATCTGTATACACAAAAAAAGCGCTGCCCGCCTCTTCCAGGCCGGGTAAAACATCCTCCACGCACTGCCCGCTATTGTCCCCCCAGCCCTTGGTCTGCAAAAAACCGTCCCTGGCGTCCAAAGACACCCCTATGCGGGCCGGAAAGCGAGAACAGAGCGCAGCGAAATCATTTTTTTTCTCCAGAGCCATGGTCCCGATGATGAGCCGCTGAACTCCGGCCTCCAGATAGGCAAAAGCTGTGTCCATATCCCGGATTCCACCTCCGAGCTGGACCGGGATGTTTACCTGGGAACAGATCTTGGAAATCAGATCCCGGTTGCGCGGCTCTCCGGAAAAGGCCCCGTCCAGATCGACAATATGCAGCCATCTGGCCCCTTTACTTGCCCAGTGCCCGGCCATGCGCACCGGATCCGCACCAAACACGGTAACCTGATCCTTTTCCCCCTGCCGCAGCCGCACACACTGCCTATCCTTGATATCCACTGCCGGAAAAAGGATCATAGGCCGAGCTCCTGTACTCCCTGTTTGATTCCATCTGCGGCAAGCTGCTGAGCGGTAAGCCATTTCCCCCCCCGGCGGAAAAATTTCTTGGCCTCGAGCATGTTTTCACTGAAGGAATGCTGGGTCTCCTCAAAATGATATCTGTGCATGCGCTCGTTTTTGATATCTATGAGATAAAGATCCAGAACAACTGTGGCCGGGGCCTGGACGCCCCATTCATTGCCCAGCATCTCCCGCATCTCGAACACATAAGGGACTAGGAGGTAATCCGTGGGTATGCATTTGCCCACCCGCAGCCAGTACTTGAGTGCCGAGACCCGGGAACGGCTGGTATCCCGGAGAATAAGCTCCCGGCACTGGTCCACCAGGGGAGGCCGGATATATCCTTTGTGCCCGGAATCCTTGAGCGCATCCGCCAGGGAGGCGTCCAGACTAGCCAGGGCCTCCGGGGCCACTACCGCCCTGTTTTCACCGATATACCCGGCCAAAAGCTGCCAGCTATGCCTAGGCTGGATAAAGCCGGCCACAGCCAGGCTGGACTCTTCCGGGACTATGTCCGGGGATCTGCCAAGGGTGCAGGCGGTTAAAGAAATAAAAGAAAAAACCGCAATAAAAAAACACACATTTCTGCGCATGACTAATCTAGACTCCCTTTGGTACTCAATACCTGTGTGCCGAACAGTCTGCAGGCCGAAATGAGCGCCTGTCCGCAGCCTTTGAAGACAGATTCCAGCATGTGATGGCCGTTTTGGCCGTAATATATATTGATGTGCAGGTTTATCTTGGCAGTGGAGACAAAGGCCTTGAAAAATTCCGGCCACAGGTGCCTCTCCTCTCCGGCCACAAGCGAGGGCAAAAGTTCGACTCCGTTGAACACCAGATACGGCCGACCGGATATATCCACGCATACCTCGGACAAGGCCTCATCCATGGGCACGGCTGCACGACCAGTCCTGGCAATGCCTTTTTTGTCCCCCAGGGCCTCGCGCAAGGCCCGACCCAGACACAGCCCGATATCCTCCAGACTGTGATGCGCATCTACCTGCATATCCCCGGTACACCTGATCTCTAAACCAAAGCCGCCCCAATGGGCCAGGAGTTCGAGCATATGATCGGCAAACCCGAATCCGGTGCGGACATCAATCCCGCTCTGGCCGTCCAGCTCCAGGTACACCCAGACGTCTGTCTCATTCGTCTTGCGCTCAATCTGCGCTTTTCTCATCTTCTTCACCCTTTTTTCCCCGGGCTGAATTTTGGTCATCATCCGGATTTTCAGATGCGGGTTTCTCTCTTCTGCCGAAAATTTTGGCCACCCACACCCCGAGTTCATAGAGGAGGATCACCGGACCGGCCATAAAGGCCTGAGTCACCATATCCGGAGGGGTAAGGACCGCAGAGACGATAAAGGCTATGGTAATAGCGTATTTCCTTTTTTTCTTGAGTCCGGACGAGGTGACCAGCCCCATCCGGGCCAGAAAAAATATAAATAAAGGTAACTCAAAAATTAGCCCGAAGGCGAAAAGGAGCTTTATGGAAAAACTCAAATACTCTTTCAAAGTGGGAAAGGGGCGGATCAGCTCAGTGGTAAAGCCCATAAAGAAATCAAAGCCGAAGGGGAAGACCACAAAATAACCAAAAAGGGCCCCGGTCACAAAAAAGACTGCGGAAAGCAGGGCAATGGGAAAGAGATATTTCTTCTCCGAGCTGTACAGCCCCGGAGAGACAAAACTCCAAATCTGATAGAATATATACGGGCTGGCCAAAAAAATGCCGGCCACCAGGGAGACTTTCAGGTAGGTGAAAAACGCCTCCGGCAAAGAAGTAAAGATAAGGGTGCTCTCCTCGGGTAGCGTTCGGACCAGGGGGTCCATGAGCATCCTAAAGAGCTGCTCGGAAAAGGCATAGCAGGCGGCAAAGCCTATGACCACGGCGATAACCGATTTGACCAGACTGCGGCGCAAGTCCTGGAGGTGCTCGGTAAAGGTCTGCCCCTTCAGCTCCTCCCCGGGCAGAGCGGCTGTTTCCTGCTGTTCGCCTGTCTCCGGCTCAGACATTGTGACCGTTTCCTTTACCGTTTGTTTGTCCATCCACGGAGCCGGTTTCTGCCTCGCCGCCCGGCGAGGACTCCTTTTTGTCTTCCTCTGCAGCCAAGTCTTGCTTCAGCTTTGCGGTCTCCTTTTTTTCCTCCTCATGATCCATTTCCGTCTCAATCGTATGCCGCACGTCGTTGCTGACCCGTTTGAATTCTCCCATGGCCTTGCCTAGGGTCTTGGCCACCTCCGGAAGCTTGGCCGGACCAATAACGATCAGGGCCACAACCAGAATAACTATGAGTTCTGTACTGCCTATGCCAAACATCTATATCCCGTGCCTCCCTGCTCCGAGCAGTTTTGATCGCTATCCCGGAATGTTCACCGGCTACCGGACAGCTTGCTTATGTCTCTGAAAATCCGTGGCCGCCTATTGCGCCGCCGGCCGGGGCTACTCCCACTCGATCGTGCCCGGCGGCTTGGAGGAAATATCATACACCACCCGGTTCACTCCCCGGACCTCATTTATTATCCGGTTCGAGATACGGGCCAGCAGCTCCGGCGGCAGCCGGGTCCAGTCCGCGGTCATGGCGTCCACGCTGTCCACAACCCGCAAGGCGATCACGCTCTCGTAAGTACGTTCATCCCCCATCACTCCCACGGTCTTTAAGGGCAAAAGGACAGCAAAGGCCTGCCACACCTTGTAATACCACCCCGAAGCGTGCATCTCGTCCTGGACTATCCGATCCGATAGACGCAAAATATCCAGTCTTTCCGGGGTAATCTCTCCAACAATCCGAATAGCCAGCCCCGGACCGGGAAAAGGATGGCGCCAGACTATAAAGTCCGGCATCCCCAGTTCCACAGCCACCCTGCGCACCTCGTCCTTAAACAATTCCCGCAGAGGCTCAACCAAATCAAGCTGCATCTTCTCCGGCAAACCGCCGACATTATGGTGGCTCTTGATAACTGCGGACGGTCCTTTGAAAGAGACACTCTCGATCACGTCCGGATAAAGAGTGCCTTGGGCCAGCCATTTTACACCCTCAATGGCCAGGGCCTCTTTCTCGAAAATCTCGATAAAGCCGTGCCCGATCACCTTGCGCTTTTCTTCCGGGTCTTTTATCCCATGTAGCCGATTCAGGAATTCGTCCTGGGCCTGGACGTATTTCAAGTTCAAATCAAAATGCCGCCGCAGGTATTCGACCACTTCCTCGGCCTCTCCCTGCCGCAAGACTCCATTGTCCACGAAAATGCAATGCAGCCTCCGGCCGATGGCCCGATGCAAAAGGGCCGCGGTCACTGTGGAGTCTATGCCTCCGCTCAAGGCGCAAACCACGTGGTCTTCCCCGATTTTGGCCCGGAGTTCTTTCACCACTGTGTCCACATATGAGGCCATGGACCAGGTCGGCTCCAGATTGGCCACCTCGAACAGAAAATTATCCAGTATCTTGCGGCCCTGTTCGGTGTGCGCCACCTCGGGGTGGAATTGCAGGGTATAAATATCTCTCTGGGCATCGCCCATGGCCGCGATATCAATGTCCGCAGTGGCCGCTAAAACGGCAAAACCTGGAGGCGGGGAGTCCACCGTGTCCCCGTGTGACATCCACACGGTCAGACCCGCCTCCTTATCCAGTCCCTTCCACAACGGGCTCTCGGCGGTAACCTTCATCTCGGAGCGCCCATACTCCCTGTTTCTGGCCGGATGCACCTCCGCGCCCATGACTTTGGCTGTCAGCTGCATCCCGTAGCAGATACCCAAGATAGGGATCCCCCACTCAAAGATACCGGGGTCGATATCAGGGGAGTCAGGGGAGCACACGCTGGCAGGTCCTCCAGACAGAATAATCGCCCCAGGGGAGAGGTCCTTTATTGCCTTTAAATCCGCATTGCACGGGTGTATCTCCGAATATACCCCGGATTCACGGACCCGCCTGGCTATCAGCTGCGTATATTGCGATCCAAAATCCAGGACAACGACCCTGTTTTCCGTGCTCATCCCGACCCCGCTCTCTGGATTAATAGTTTTCCACCCGATAATTCGGGGCTTCCTTGGTTATGATCACGTCATGCACATGGCTTTCCCGCAATCCGGCCGGAGAAATCCGGACGAACCGGGCCTTGTCCTTGAGTTCCTGGATGGTGGCGCAGCCCACATAACCCATGCCGGAACGCAGTCCGCCCAACAA
This sequence comes from Desulfonatronovibrionaceae bacterium, assembly GCA_046539845.1. Classification (GTDB taxonomy): domain Bacteria; phylum Desulfobacterota; class Desulfovibrionia; order Desulfovibrionales; family Desulfonatronovibrionaceae; genus CAYNNQ01. Next base: position 14,683 of record JBKHGE010000035.1, on the reverse strand, counting down.
TTGGTACACCGTGTCCATAACCGGACCCTTGAAAGGAACCCGCCCGACAATCCCCTCCGGGACATGTTTGCCCGCCTTTTCCTGGAAATAGCGGTCCGAACTGCCATCTCTCATCGCGTCTATGGATCCCATTCCGCGGTAGATCTTATACGTGCGACCCTGATAAAGCACTGTCTCTCCCGGGCTCTCCTCGGTTCCGGCCAACATGCTGCCCATCATTACTGAATCCGCTCCTGAAGAAAGCGCCTTGACCACATCTCCGGAGAACTTAATTCCCCCGTCCGCGATCAGAAAACTGTCTGCTTCGCGGCAGGCCTTAACTACCTCCATAATGGCCGTGACCTGAGGCACACCGACCCCGGCTACCACCCGGGTGGTACATATGGAACCGGGTCCGATGCCCACCTTGACTGCGTTGGCTCCGGCCTTTAGCAGAGCGGAAGCCCCGTCATAAGTGGCCACATTCCCGGCCACCAGCTGACACTCCGGAACAGCGGACTTGATCGCCTCCACGGAACGAATGATGTTACCGGAATGGCCATGCGCGGAATCCAGGACAATAAAATCCGCCCCGGCCTGCAAAAGATTCTCCACCCTGGCATCCCTGTCTTCGCCTACGCCCACGGCCGCGCCCACACGCAAGCGACCGATATCGTCCTTGCATGCGTTTGGATATTTACGGACCTTCTCAATATCCTTGATAGTGATAAGCCCCTGCAGCTTCTCTGTCTTGTCCACCACAAGGAGCTTTTCGATCTTGTTCTGGTGCAGGATCTGTTTGGCTTCGCTCAAGGTGGTCCCCACAGGGACGGTGACCAGTCCCTCCCCGGTCATGACCTCCTCAACACGGGTCTTCATATCGGTCACAAAACGCACATCCCGGTTGGTCACAATTCCCCGCAGCCGGTCGCCCTCGACCACCGGCAGTCCGGAGATGCGGTATTCGGCCATCATCTCCAGGACATGCTCCACCGAGTCCCCGGGATGGACCGTAACCGGGTCCACTATCATGCCGCTTTCCGACTTTTTGACCTTTTCCACTTCCAGACGCTGTTCCTGAATGCTCATATTCTTGTGTATGACCCCGGCACCGCCGGCCCGAGCCATGGAAATGGCCATCCGGGACTCGGTCACGGTGTCCATGGCCGCACTTAGAAGGGGAATATTTAACTCTATCTCTCCGGTAAGCCTGGTCCGCAGGTCGGCCTTGTCCGGCAGCACCTCGGAATAGGCGGGCAAAAGCAGTATATCGTCAAAAGTAAGCCCAGTCTGCATGATCTTTTCCATTTAACCAAACTCCTTACTACCTTCAATGTTCAAGACAGTGTCCCCGGCCGCTGCCGCGAGGGCTAATCCTTAAGGTCAAAAATGGCCGACTTCTTATGCCCCGGACTGGACTTTAGCCTCCAGAGAGCTCCTTTTGCAGGTCCGATCTTATGTCCTCCTTATCCGGGGGCAGGTTTTCAAGGGCCTTTTGCAGGTGCTCACGGGCCGATTGTGGCTCTTCCAGATAGTATTTGTACAGCATGCCCAGGTTGTAGTGGGCCCGATAATCCGTATCGTCCACGTCCAACACCTTTTTGAACTCCTCGACTGCCTGCTCGTATTCTTCTTGCTGAAAAAGACAAAACCCCTTCTGGGTCAAAACAGTCTTGTTCTCCGGATCCAACTTAATCAAACGCTCCCAGAATTCAAGTGCCTTGTCCCAGGCCTGCATGCGCATAAACCTCTGCCCGAGCATAAAAAGGGCCTCTTTGTCCTCAGGGTTGTCCTTTAGACGTTCCATAAGCCCGGTCATATCCCCCATGGCCTTTTCCTCAGTCTGCACATGCCTGGTCAGCGAGGGATGATCCGTTCGGTAGACCACAAAGGAAACCACCACCGCGGCCAGCAGAAAAAGCCCAAAAAAGGCGGCTACTTTCTGGACCGATAATATATCAGACTTGTTTGTCATGCAAAAACTCCAGATGCTTGATTCTCTTTTCCAGGCGGATCTGCCTGGCGGCCAGAAACAAAACGTAACCGCCTACCCCGAGCCAGATCGCCACATTTGCTGCCAAAAGATAACTCATTTTTTAACCCTGATTCAGTTGAACAATTCTCTCCCGGGCCTGAAACTGCCGGGTGCGTAAAAACAAAAGCGCAAAAGTGAATATCCCCCAGGCAAGCAACGATGCCAGTGTTGCATGCCACATCTCCGGGGACAATCCACCGCCTTTGGAGGCGAAAACCGCCGGATGCATACTCCTCCATAACCGGGCGGACAAAAAGACCAAAGGGACATCCAAAAAGGCCACTATCCCCAATACCGCGCTTATCCGCCTGATCTTGAGCGATTCCGGCGCCCCGGAACGGAGTACCAGGTAGGCGCAGTAGACGAACCACATTATAAGGGCCGTGCTCAGACGCGGATCCCAGGTCCACCAGGTGTTCCACGCTCCCTTGGCCCAGAGCGAACCGGTAACAAGGGTCAGGGTGGTGAAAAGGACCCCGACCTCGCCGCTGGCCCCGGCCAGATGATTCCAAAATTCATTTTTGCGGGTCAAAACCCCTATACTGGCCGCAAAAACCAGGAAAAAACAGACAAACGCCCACCAGGCAAAAGAGAGATGGAAATAGAAAATGCGCTGAATCTCGCCCATTGTGGCCTCTCCGGGGGCGTACACCCAGATAAAGTACTGGGAGGCGGCCAAAGCTGGCCCGACCAGAATAGATATATATTTAATCAAAATATTCACTTCACCTTCAGCGTCCTAGATTCCGGGCCCGAATTGCGTCAAAACAGGCCAAAGAATCGTTTTCGGTCAGTCAGCCCCTTATCAGTCCGTTGAAAACTTCCTATTGGCTGTATTCTGAAAGGAGTTCAAATCCTAACTTATGGACAAGCACACTTCAGCCTTAACTTTTTTATTTCGTCCCTTGCGATCTTTGAACAGAGCATAATTAAGGATTTCTCCACAATCAGTCATTCCCCGGTATACATAAATGGAAACAGGATCAGGGCCGTCCCGGCAAAAATGGCGTCAAATGCGGCAACCACCAACAGCCAGTCCCAAACGGCCACAGTCGGCTCCGGACTCATGCCCTGGGCCAAAAGCCGGATCCCGGCCAGGATAACCGGCATGAGCAGGGGAAAAATGATTATGCTGAGCAGGGAGTCCCGCACCCCTGTTCCCTGGGCCGAAGCACCCAGAAGACCACCGATAAAGACCATCCCCGCATCCACGGCTAAAACCGCGGCCATAAGGACTGGATCCCCGGAGAGCTCCTGCCCCAGAAAGACCACTATGGCCGGAAAAAAAAAGACCTGGGTCAAAAGCAGCAGCAAAAATCCGGCCACCGCCTTCCCCAAATACACCACCTGCACCGGATCCGCACCCAGAACCAGTCCCACCCGGGAGCGGTTCTCCTCCTCCACCAGATACAGGTTATTGTATATCAGAATAAGGGAGAAAGCACTAGCCAGCCAGAAAACAGTGGCCGCAGCTGGAGCGGATACACTGCTTCCCACCGGAGAACCCAGGCTGAACATAAATACCAGCAAAAGCCCGAGCAAAACCGCCTGCACCGGTCCGCCGCCTCCAGAGAGCACCAGACGCAGGTCCTTACGGACCAAAAAAAACAAGGGCCTAAGCATCCCTTGCCTCCGGGGAATAATCCTCAAACCTCCCCCAGAACAGCTGACGCCCCTCGCCCAAAGCCAGTATCTGATCCGCCTCTGACGCATCGCGGCCGAGATCGTGGCTGACCCAGATTATGCCCGCCCCGCGTTCACGAGCCAGACGAACCTCCCGGGCCAGTATCCGCCTGGAGTCGGAATCCAAACCGCTGCCCGGTTCATCCAGAAGGACCACCCCCGGGGTTAAAAGGAGTACCCGGGCCAGGCTCAGCCTCTGGGCCATGCCCCGGGAAAAGCTTTCGGCCGGCTCCCAGGCTGAACGCTCCAGTCCGACACGCCTTAGTACTTCGAGGATATCCTGCTCACTATGGCGCTCCCCGTAAAAACCGGACCAGAATTTGAGGTTCTCCAGGGCGGAAAGCCCGGGATAGATAAAGGACTCGTGGGCCAGATACCCCACCCTTATCCCCTTTTTTAAAATAATCCTCCCGGAGTCCGGCCGGATTATGCCGGCGGCCATCTTGAGCAATGTTGACTTTCCAGCCGCATTCGGCCCGACTACAAGGATCACCTGTCCGGGTTCCAGGACCAAGCCTACATCCGCAAAAACCGCTCCACGGCCAAATCCGTGGCCTACGTTCTCCAAGACCAGTAGCGCCGAATCAGACATCCCTTTAATCGTCCGTGTTCCCGCTGCTTCCGGAAAACCTCCTGTCCATAGCCAAAAAACCGAGCAGACAGGCGATGGTCCCGCCAATCCAGACCCAGTTGACCAAAGGATTAACGCTCAACTTAACGCTGGCCACCCGTTCCTCGGTAAAGCCAAGCAAAGTGGAATACAATTCATTGCCCAGAGAAAAAATAACCGCAACCTCAGCAAACGGGCGGTCAAAATTGCGATACAGGCGCTTCTGGGGCTTGAGCATACCCACTTCCTGGCCGTCCTTTTTGACCGTTATATCTGTCTGATATATCTGCATGGCCGGGGTCTGCTCGGTCTTAAAATCCGCATAAGAGAAATCGTACCCGGCCAGACTGACTTCCTTGCCCGGAGAAAGGATAACCTCTTTTTCCTGGCTATACGGACCGGAAAAAGACACCCCCAGGACCATAATCACAATACCCAGGTGTACCCCGTATATGCCCCAGTGCACCCGGCTGGAACGTAGACCGGCCTGCCTGAAGAACAAAAAGACTATGGTGAATATCCCGGCCACAGCAGAAGCCGCACCTAAAACGGGCCAGAAATCGCGCATCCCCCAGGCAATGCTCCCGGCTGCACCAAGTCCGAGCACCGCGCAGGCCAGACCCAGACCCAGCCTGTCCGAGACTCCCTGTTTCCATTTAAGCCAAGGACAGACAAACAATAAAAGGCTCAGAGCCACAAACAGGGGCGGACAGACCCGATTATAAAAATTTGCATCCAGCCCAACCGGATCAGAGACAAACGGAGAGGACAAAACCGGCCACAGGGTCCCGGCGGTTATAATCACCGCCAGGAACAAAAAAAGCCAGGCCGCAACAAGCATCAACCCGTACCTACCGACAATGCCATCCAGGGATTTTTTGCCCGGGTTTCCGGCCAAAACCATAAACACGGTAAAAAGGAGAATAAAGAACATGGCCCATAGCAGGGGCAAACCCACTCCGTTGCCACCAAAGGCATGTAGGGAATCAATCACCCCGCTCCTGGTCAAGAAAGTGGCCAGGAAGCAGGAAACCAGTGTAAGAGCGATCAAAAGCAGATTAAACCGCGGCAGGGACTTCTGCCTGCGCCCCATAATCGCGGTATGCATGAATGCGGTGGAGATGAGCCAGGGGATGAGCGAGGCGTTTTCCACCGGATCCCAGGCCCAGTATCCACCCCAGCCAAGTTCCATATACGCCCACCATGCTCCGAGGATTATACCCGCAGTAAGGCATATCCAGGCAAAAAGCAGCCAATTGCGGGTAATTTTCATCCAATTGAATTCATGCCCCTGTAGCCAGGAAGAAAAGGCCAGACAGCTGGGGATGGTAAACCCGGCGTATCCGATAAACAAAAGCGGCGGATGAAATATCATCCCCGGATGTTGCAAAAGGGGGTTTAGTCCGTTTCCGCTCCCGGGCGCCGGATCGAGCTGGATAAACGGGTTGCTCGGGCCGGTGAGCATAAGCAGGAAAAAGAGCTGCACCAGGGAATAAAAAGACCAGAAAAAGACCTGGTTCTTGTCCGTTAGGGTCCTATATGTCGGAAACAGGGGGAATATCACCCCCAGAAAGGATATACACCACAGCCAGAAAAGAAAAGAGCCGTCCTGCCCGGCCCAGAAAGCAGTCAAAGCATAGAACATGGGCAAAAAGCTGTCCGTATAGTCCCGGACATAGGCAAAAGAGAAATCACGGGCCCCGAGCGCCCATAAAAGGATGAGCGCGCTTAGACTGACCAGGACAAAGGCCGCAAGCTGCACCCAGGGCAAAATCCGAGCCAGACCTGAGGGCCGGCTGTCTTTGTCCAAAAGACAATAAAAGCTGTACCCGGCGGCGCCGGTCAAAACAATCATGGCCAGAAGCAGTGCCCCGAAAGCTATATAATGCATACCGCCTACCTTATTGTTGTTCGAAGTTGGAAATAAAAAAACCCGGCCGTAAAGGCGCTGAAATCCGCCCCCGAAAGGCCCGGGCTGAATGCCTGGAATTCATGCTCATCGCCTGATCACACGCCCGGTTAAGGATAAAAAAACAGGGAGGGCTCTCCCCATCCCTGTGGATAAGTTGTTTCGGACAAAAGACTCAGGATCCGGACTCGTCTTCGTATTTTGAAGGGCACTTGGTCATGAGCTTTTCAGCCCGGAAAGCATGACCCCCGGACTGAAAAGTCCCTTCCACGATCACCTCCACTCCGGGGTCAAAAGTATCCGGCACAGCCCCGGCGTAACTGACCCGGATGGATTGTGAAGGTTCTTCCTTGTCCAGCAGGTCAAAGCTGACCCCGAGCGAATCCTTCCGGCGCTCAATGCTATCAGCAGAGACCTTACCGAACACCCGGGCCTGGCCCAGATCAGACGGGGATCGGGCCAAAGCCTCCGAGACCTCCAGAAAATAGACTCTGTTTTGGGAGATACCGGTATAAAACAGGAATCCGACCCCTCCCAGAATCAGGACAAAAGCCAGTGCATAAACCCATTTCCGGGATTTTTTCTTAGCCATATCTTAAATACCCCCTTAAGGGTCTTTGCGTTGAAAACACGCTCCTTTTCCGGCATAATAAACATTGTGTCAAGAAGCGCAAGCCGGTCCTTACTTGTCCTTGAGCAGCCTGGCCCTACGCTGTCTGGCCAGCTTGCGCAGATCCGCAACCTCATCAGTCTCATCCACTATCTCCCGTCCCAGGATTTCTTCTAAAACGTCTTCCAGGGTCACCACACCGGCCACTCCCCCGTACTCATCCAGGACTACAAAAAGATGCAGACGAGATTCCAAAAATTTGACCAGCAGCTTCTCCAGGCTCAAAGTATCCAGGACGAACTGCACCGGCTTCATGAGTTCCTCCAGGGTCAGATCGTCCTGATCATTGGCCAGGGCTTCCAGTACCTCCCGGCGATAGACAACACCGACTATCTCTTCGCTGTCTTCGTTCTCATACACCGGGATTCGGCTGTGCGGCCAGATGTGCTTGGCATTTTTGGCCTCAGCCACTGTGTATTTGGCCGGGAGGGAAAAGACCACCATGCGCGGAGTCATGATATCCCGGACTATCTTTTTGTCCAAAAGGAGAATATTTTGCAGGGAGACTTCCTCGTTCAGCTTGATCGCCCCGGTCTTGCGGGACAGGCTGATGGTGGCCAGCAGATCCTCTTCCGAGGCCTGAGGTCCGGTGTTTTTTCTCTCCAAGGACTTCACCAGGACCCGGCAAGCGAATGTGATTGGGCGAAACAGGATGGCCAGCATGGAGAGCGGAGCAGCAAAAACAGGGGCCAAAGTCCTACAGTAGACCACGCCAACCGTCTTAGGAATAATCTCGGAAAATATCAAAATGATCAGGGTGAACAAAATGGAGAAATAAATAAGATTTCCCTCGCCCCAAAGCTTGGCAGCGGCAGCCCCGGCCACTGCCGCGCCTACAGTGTGAGCCACCGTGTTCAGGGTAAGCACCGCGGTTATGGGCTCATCCACATTGCTGCGCAAAGCGAAGAGCAACTCCCCGCTCTTTTTCCCGGTTTTTTTCAACCGTTCGATATAAGGCCAGGACACGGAATACAAAACCGCCTCTGCCACGGAACAGAAGGCGGAGACCGCGGTGGCCAGAAGCACAGCCAGTACTAATTCCCCCATACCTGAAAATTAGCAAAACACCTCGCCGGGCGCAACCAAAACTTCCGGTTGACCAGGCCCTGTATTGTTCTATAGGTAAAAGCTGACCCGGGCGATCCGCTCGGGTTCAAAGGGCCAGAAAAAGCGGCTTTGCAGCTAAACAAAACCGGGATGCCTTTCCCCGGCCTCTGACCAGCCCACAGAGAAAAGAGGCTTAAAAGCAAAGAACAAAAATCGGGAGCAGACTCTTTGGGCCGCGGGCCCGGCGGACAATGGATGTGAACATAAAGAATATAGTCCTGGACCGGGACGGAACTATTATCGAGGACAGGCACTATCTGCACGACCCCGCCGGCGTCAGGCTTTTGCCCGGGGCTGCCCGGGCCCTGGCCGCACAAAGCGCAAAAGGGATACGGCTATTTGTGGCCACCAATCAGAGCGGAATCGGCCGCGGATATTTCCGCATCCGCGACTATAAGTCCGTGCAGGAGGAAATGCTCCGGCTGCTCGCCTGCCAAGGGGCGGGGATAGAAAAAAGTGTATTCTGCCCGCACGCCCCGGAGGAGGAGTGCAGCTGTCGTAAACCCAAAACCGGCATGTGGGAGTCGCTCAGCCGGGAGTGCGGACTTAGGCCGCAGGAGACTGCGGTCATCGGGGACAAAGCAAGCGATATCCTTTTTGGCCGTAATTCAGGGCTTGGTCTATGTATACTGGTTATGACCGGGGATGGCCGTAAGGAAGCGGAAAAGCTAAACATCCGCCCCCCCGCAGCCGGAGTGGAAAAAATCCCGGACAGCGGTCCGCAATACCCGGACTATGCAGCGGCTGACCTGGCCACGGCCTGCACCGTAATCTAAAACCCTGCTGTCTCATGCGCATCGGATTCGACGCCAAAAGATATTTCCTAAACCGGACTGGACTGGGCAACTACGCCCGCAACACCATATCCGCGCTGCAGACCTACTTCCCGGAAAACAGGTACTTTTTGTACACTCCCGGTCTAGGAAAGGATCCTAACCCCTTGGGAGCACACACCGAGGTGCGCACTCCTGCTCTTTGCACCGGCAGGATCGGCTCGGCTGTATGGCGCTTTTTTTATCTCCCCCGGCGTATCCAAAAAGACGGACTGGACCTTTACCACGGCCTCTCCCACGAGCTGCCGGCAGGCATAACTAAAACCGGCTGCCGGACAGCGGTCACTATGCACGATCTGATCTTTATGCGCCTGCCAGAGCTTTATACCCGGATCGACGCCCGGATATACAGACTGAAGTACAGCACGGCCTGCAAAGCGGCCGACCTGGTTCTGGCCATAAGCAAAAGCACCAAAGACGACCTGCAAGAATTTTTTTCCGTGCCTGAGGAAAAAATCCGAGTGGTCTATCAGTCCTGCGATCCGGTATTTTTTGATTCCCGTCCCAAACAGGATCTGGAAAGGGTACGCCTTAAATACCGCCTGCCCCGGGAATATATCCTGTACGTGGGCTCCCTGGCCCCGCGCAAAAACATCCACAACCTGATCCGCGGTCTGGGCCTCATGGGCCCGGAAGACGCGCCTTTTCTGGTCCTGGTTGGCCGGGGGAAAAAAGAATACGTTCAAGGTGCCGTGCAAATCGCCGCAAAAAGCGGGCTCAAAAATCGAGTCCTGCATCTCCCGCATGTACCGACAATGGACCTGCCCGCTTTGTATCAGGCGGCCCGGGTCTTTGTGTATCCCTCGGTCTACGAGGGATTCGGCATCCCGGTTCTGGAGGCCCTGGCCAGCCGCACTCCGGTGATAACAGCAGACAATTCCTGTCTGCGCGAGGCCGGGGGACCGGGTTCCAGATACGTAAATCCGGAGTCGGCAGAGGAAATCGGGCAGGCCGTGCACGAGATTCTAGGGGACAAAGAGCTCAGCCAGGACATGATCCGGAAGGGCGAAAGACACGCCCGGGGCTTCACTCCGGAAAAAAGGGCCCGGGAACTTATGGATACCTACCGGGAGCTGGTCCGGTGAGTAGAAAAAGCAAACGGCAAACTATGCATCCCGCCCTGAATAAGACCCGGAAATGGGTCATTTTCCGCCTAAGTTCTTTGGGGGATGTGGTTTTGACCACCGGGGTCATTGATTTTCTGTCCCGGGAATGCGGCCTGGAAATGAGCGTGATCACCCGGGAGGGCCTTGCTCCTGTTTTCTACGGCCACCCAGGGATAAAAAGGGTCCAGGCAATGGACCCCGCGGAGATGGGAAAAAACACCTGGAAAAAACAGTGCACAGAACTCGTGGACCGCTTTTCTGAACACGGCCTTTTGGACCTGCACGGCACTCTGCGCTCAGGGCTTTTAAAACTAATGTGGCCCGGACCCTGCCTCTGCTATCCCAAGATGAACCTTAAAAGACGCCTTTTCCGGTACCTGCGGGACCCCGTATCCCGCAGGTCGCTGCTCGCTACCAATATACCCCAGAGATATTTTGCCGCCGTCGGCCCGCCGCCGGAAAAGGAGAAACTGCGGCCGCGGATATTTCTAAAGGAGAATGAACTGGAAGACGCCCGGCAACGGCTGGAAAAAACCGGGATAAACCGGACCTTTGTATGTATTCACCCTTACGCCACGCACCCGGCCAAGAACTGGCCGCAGGAGAACTGGCTCAATTTTTTGGCCCGGCTAGAAGAAAAGCACATAGACTGGATTGTGCTCGGTCGGGACAAAAACCCGCTTTTAACTAATCATCCCCGGGATTTGACCAACAAGACCGGGCTGCGGGAGACCTGTGCCCTGATCGCCCTGTCCGGGCACCTGATAACCCCGGACTCCGGCCCCATGCACCTGGGTACAGGGGTGGAAACCCCGGTAACCGCCCTGTTCGGACCCACCAGCCGGGAATGGGGCTTTTACCCCAGCGGGGAAAACGACCGGATAGTCCATCTGGGACTGTCCTGCAGCCCATGCACCCTGCACGGCCGGGTCGGATGCCGGCGCGACCTAGCCTGCATGCGGGACATAGCCCCGGAAACGGTCCTGCGCACGGTACTCGACAGGTTGAAAGGCATCTAGACCAGTTTTTGCAGTCTAAAGCGAAAAGAAGCCGCCTTGATCCTGCACCGCCTTTTCTACCATGGCCTTCACCCGCTGCGCCTCCTCCGGCTTGTCCCTCTTGAGGCACCCGGAGGCATAGACATCTGTCTTGCGTCCCAAGGCGCCCAAAACCAATTTTTTCTCCCGGGATGCAAGCCCTTTTTCCAGGATCCCCATGAGCCCGTAGATGCGATACAAATCCATGCCGATCACCCTTGAGGACAGCTGATCGCTGTGCCCACCAGTACGCACGCAGAGCTCTTGGGGCAAAAGCCCCACCGGATACCTGAGGGCGACCCGGAGCCAGAGCTCATAGTCCTCACAGGCCGAAAGATCCTCCCGGAACAAACCGATATCCTCGATCAGGGTCCGGGTGAACATGGAACAGGAGGGACTGACCAGACAGAGTTCAAGCGAAGGCTCAAATATCCACCCGGCCGGCTTGGCGTGTTTCATTCTCGGATTTACCCGTCGGCCGCAGCGGATCCATCTCTCTTCGGTCTGGGAAATCTTCCAGTTTCCGGCATGCATGAATTCCAATTGACAGGCCAGCTTGTCCGGGAACCAGCAGTCATCCGAATCCAGCAGAGCGATCAAATCCCCTCTGCTCTTCCTGATCCCCAAATTCCGGGCCGCGGACACCCCTTTGTGCTGTTGATAAAAATATCTTATCCGCTTATCATTATATTTATGCACGATCCCTGGACTGGAATCAGTGGAACCATCATCCACTATCAGGAGTTCGAATCCGGGTATGGTCTGGGCCAAAACCGAATCAATCGCCCGGGCAAGACACCAAGCCCGATTAAATACCGGAATTACTACCGACACAAGCATATATGCGTTCCATTCAGGTCATAAACGTCAGGTGGTTCAACGCCACCGCTTGGTACGCCCTGTTTTTGGGAAAACTGCTACAGGAAAACGGACACCCGGTGCTTATCCTGGCCCTCCCGGGGACAGCCCCGTTTCAACAGGCCCAAAAATGGGGCCTTCAGGTACGCGGCCTGCCTCTAAACACAAAAAATCCCCTGAATATCCTGGCCCTGTTTTTCCAAATGAGAAAAATTGTGCACGCTTTTCAGCCGGATGTGGTCAACTGCCACCGCGGAGAATCCTTCTTCCTCTGGCCGCTGGTGCGGACAACCAGCCGCCCTTTCGCCCTGATCCGGACCCGCGGGGACCAGCGCCTGCCCAAGAGCAATGCCGTCAACCGCTTCCTACACAAACGGCTCTGCCAGGCGGTGATCACCACCAACTCCCGGATGCGCAACCATTTTGCTCTTCGGTTCGCTCTTGACTCGGAAAAACTGCACCTAATCCCGGGCGGGGTGGACCGGCAGTCCTTTTTCCCCTCCAGCCAGGGCCGGGCCAGGGTCCGGGATAAATTCGGATTCACGGCAAGCGATTTCGTATTAGGCCTAGTGGGCCGGTTGGACACGGTCAAGGGGCAAAGAGAGCTCATCCGCACCGTGGCCCGACTGTATCACCACCACGGCCTGCAGGAGCTAAGACTCCTTTTGATCGGATTTTCCTCGGCCATAAGCGAAGACACTGTCCGGGGATGGATCGAGGAAGAAAATATCCGGGGTATCTGCCGCATAACCGGCCGGGTGAACCGCCCGGCCGAGTACATAAGCGCCCTGGACCTGGGAATCATAAACTCCGGCTGGTCCGAGGCCATCGCCCGGGCCGCCCTGGAAATAATGGCCTGCCGGGTGCCGCTTATTTCCACATCCGTGGGGGTAATGCCCGATCTTTTGCCCCCTGAGGCGCTTTTCCCCCCCGACGACAGCGCCGCCCTGGCCGAAAGCATCCTATGTTTCCGGGACCCGGAAAAGCGGCGGCAGATACTAAAAAAGGAATCCCGGCATCTGAACGGTCTGGGGGCAAAAGACTTCCTGCGCCGCACCCTTGAGGTATACACCCGAGCCACTAATCAGCAGGTGAGGTGAAACCCGGCCGCCACTTCCCGGCCCTCTTTTTGCAGTCGATTGAACCTGTCCACGGCTTTGGAGGTGGGCATCTCCTCAACCTGGATGCCCTCTGACTCCAGTCGGCGGCGCGTCTGGGGCAAAACCTTCATCAAACCCGGCTTGCCGGAACCAAAGACCGCCACCTCCGGGGCCGCCTCCAGGATATCGGTTATATCCGATATATCCACCCGATGTCCGGATCCGCGGAGCCAGTCCGGCTTTACTTGATCGCGGATTATCTTCAAATCCTTGTGGTATGCCTGCCCGTCGATCACCATACTCCCGAAAGAGTACTTGTCTATGTGCATGCTGCCTCCGGCTGACTTTAATTTCCAAGCCTCTTCCTTGGTCTGCCTGTTTAAAAATACCAGTCAAAGGAAATCCACAAAAACATCGAGGCACCCAAAATACCAACCACCCGGGCCTTGGCCTGTTTTTCAACGCAAGCGATCAGGAGACAAGGAGATAGTCCCGGCCGCGGCGATACCCCCGGCCGCGCATGAACTCCAGCAACTTATTCCGCGCCCGGCGGGAACCCACATAGGAGAGCATAAACAGCTCCCCGGGTGGAGGCAAGTCCACGGCCGGCCGGATTCGGGATCCGGAACCGGAAAGACGCTTCCTGGAAACATCAAAATGGTACACCGGTCGGATGCCCAGGTCCAGGAGAGGACTTAGCTTCTTTTCAACACTTTTGCCCGCCCCGAGTATTCCCACCTTCGGGTAGCCGGGCGCGTTTAGCCGCAACCAACGCTCAAGATACAGGCTCTTGATCCGGAAAAAGGCCCGGGGGTGGTATCTGGGATCGACTCGGGACAGTCTGTCCTGCGGGTCGTTCCAGACCAGAAGCCTTTGGGCGATCTTTTCCACCCGCACACCCCGGTCCAGAAGACGGAGGAAAAACTCATAGTCCTCAGGGAAGTCACCCTGCCTGAACATCCCATGTTCAGCGAACACACAGGCCCTAAACATCAGGGTCGGGTTGGGTACCGGCAGCTCCACGAATCTGTCCCTGTCTATGTCCTCGGCCGAGACTATTGAATTGGCCCATTGCACGTAATGCGCAAATCCGGCTCCCTTTTCCGGGTCGCCACCGAACTCTGCCAGAGATCCGACCGCACCGGTTTTGGGATTGCAGTCCAGGAAGTCCACCTGGCGTTCCAGACGGAAGGGACTACAGATATCGTCGCTGTCCATCCTGGCTATATACTCCCCCCGGGACTTTCGGATGGCGTAATTTGCCGCAGAAACAACTCCCCTTTTTTCGCGCCTGAAAAAAAAGAATCTGCCGTCCTTTCCGGCGGCCTCCTCCAGTATCCCGGCGGTATTGTCAATGGAGCCATCGTCCACAGCAAGGACCTCGAAATCGGTAAAAGTCTGCCTACGCAGGCTCTCCAGGCAGTCCCGTATATACCGGCCCGAATTGTAGCAGGGCAAAATAACCGACACTTTGGGCAAAATCTTGTTCCCCAAGGATTTTAACCGTCTGCTAAGGGCTAAGGCTGCCGATATATCTGGCCTTGGACTGTCCTCTCATCCGGCTTTTTACGCACTTCCGGACCGAGATCCAAACATTGCTAGCTCTTATCGGCGTACTCTCACCCTGCGGTTTAAATACACCCAAGGCCTTTACCTGTTCACGGTTTGAGACACAACCGTAGCGGCCAAAATTGCAGTATTTATACGGGAATAATCCGGAATCAGGCTGGATTTAGAAATGGTGGGCAATGCAGGA
>JBKHGE010000034.1:0-24820 GCA_046539845.1 Desulfonatronovibrionaceae bacterium | reverse complement strand
AAAATGTTGCCCAAATGTGGAGGGTTTTTTATGCACTAAAATCGATTAATCTAGGGTACAGATAGACACGCTTAAGCCTTGAAGTTTTCCGCCTCGCTTGGGTTTTTTGAACAAACTGCAATATAAGGATTTTTTTCAGCTGTCAGCTCATTCAATACCCGCCCCGGCCGGTTCCGCTCAACCCAAAACCAGTTTTCTTTGCACGGCATCATAGATAATAACCGGCGCAGAAAGAGTCTCGGTCACCTTGTATCTGGACTGGACACAGCTTATAATTACATCCGGATGGATGGTCTCCAGGGCCTTTACCCGTATTTTTTCGTTGCAGCTAAGGCTTTCGCGTTTTTCTTTCAGCCGCTCTTTGATCTGCTTGAGTTCCTTTTCCATCTCCAGCCGGGCCCGAAGCACCTTGGCCACCATCTGACGCTTCTGCGCCGGCGCCTTATCTAGGATCTCCCTTACATCCCCGGACCCAAGGGAGTTATAAATCTTCTCCAGGTTTTCCTTAATCTCTTTTTTGCGTTTGAAATCGGCCCCGGTATCCTTGTCCACCCCCAGATAAACAAAAGTCTCCACTCCCAGTGGGGAGCCGACCTGCCGGGCCACGAGACCTTCAGCACAGTGCAGCACCCCACCAAAGACCTTGCCTCGCCCTTTGGTCGCGTTCACACTCCCGCCGGCATATACTGAGCAGTTCTTGATCTCATGGGCGATATCCACATCGCCGCCGGCGCTCAAAACCGCATTCTGGGCATACATGGCCGAAATATTCCCCCCGGCATCCACCCGTCCTTCGTGGCTCATGACAATCCCATAGCCCACGCTGACATCCCCGCCGGCGGATATGACCGCATCCTCGACCACATTTCCGACTACCACGCTTCCCGGAGCCTCGACCTTGAGCCCGGCCAGAACCGAACCGGTGATGTTCACTGAGCCCCGCTCCAACAGGATATTGCCCACGGACAAATCCACGTCCCCGTTAATCTCCAGGACTTCGGTCACTCTCAGGGTATTGTCCGAGTAGACAACCATGCCTTCGCAATCGGCGTAAAACTCACTTCCATCCTCAGATACCCGGACATTCTCCCCGGCCCGAATCTCACAGGGACGGCCATCTTTGGCCGGCACCGGGTGGCCGTATACGTCCTGACTGGACACCCCGGCCTGCGGAGGGATCAATCGGCCCAGCAGGTCACCGGGCTGGACCGCACTGATCCTGTCCCGGGCCCGATAATCAATACTCCCGTCCGAGGCTTCTCTTCCCAGAACACTGCTTTCCGAGGCGGACCTTACCGCCAGCTCAAACCGCCCGTCCTCGCCATTTTTGGGGTCCAGCCTGCGGCAGATGAACGCTTCCACCGGAGAACCCTGTTTTTCTGCCTCCTGCACTGCCCGCATAAGGGTGTTTTCCCTGAGTTTGGCCTTGATCTCCATTCTGCGCAAAACATCCTTGAACAGTTCCGCTGTGACCGACCGACCGTCGGCTGTCCTTGGATATATATCCGCCTTGACCGCCATTTTATTGTTCGTGACCCGGATAAGGGGGGCAACCTTTATCTTCTGCTCTTCCAGGCGGACCAGGCCGTAACGCTCGGAAACGATCCGCGAGGAATCCGACTCCAGCCGGCAGCCCCCGTCCTGAGGGATAGTTATGTCCCGGGGCTTTTCAGCCGAGCCGGACGGATCCACCTCTCCGGTGACCAACTTTCCGTCTCTGGCCGGTCTGGGAGGGACGTATATGCCTACCTCGTCGCCGGGAAAGACAGGAAAATCCCAGTCTCCCAGGGGCTGAACCGAGGCGTCTTCCGCCGGAGAAGGGGCGATCGCCCGGACAAGGACAACACCGCTTACGTCCTCACCCCGGCTTGCGGAGCGAAGTACATCGGAAACAGTCTCTTTCGGGATTTCCAGCCGAACTCCAGCCTGTTTAAGGGCGGAGAGCAGGTCTTCGGCGGACAGGGGGCTGCCCTTGCCCCGGGCAGGGATGTATGCAGAAATAAGGGCTTGGGTCTTGTCCGCGGAGACATCCACCTGCACCCGCGCATTCCGGTCCGTCAGCTCGGCTCGGTAAGAATCCCCCTCCAGGGGGATCAGAGTGATGTCTCCCTCGAGGCATTGCAGACGGGAAGCCGCCTCGGTCAAGGCTTCTTCCGGACTGGAAGCGGAGACAGTAACTGAGGTTTCAGGCATATATAGACCTCCGCAGGCTTGATTCCACCCATTTTGTAAGTGAACAATGCCTTGAACACAAAACAAAATCAAGCACAGCCCGCAAAAAATCCTGTGCTTACCGCTTATTAATCTAGTCTTGGGTTACCTTGGGGGTCAATAAAGAAAGGTGCAAACTTATTAGCCCCGGTCCGCGGCAGGCAAAACAAAAAAATTTTTGCCTCCGGCCTACAGGCAATAAAAGATCTCAATCCGTATCCAAACCAACCCCGGGATGCAGGATTGTGGCCAGTTCTTCCACTGCATCCACGCTGCGCGGCCCAGGGCGGGAAAAGAGCATCTCCTCCACCACGTAGACCTGGTTTTTCCTGACCGCAGGCAGGGTCTTGAAATGCGGCCTGGAAGCGACCGGCACCGGGTCCGGATTCATGGGCCCCTTCTGGACCAGATAGACTCCAGGGTCCATGCGCACCAGCTCCTCCTCATTCAGGCGCACGAGCTTGCGCTTTGCACGTACACAATTTTTCCCTCCGGCCCTGCGGATAATATCCGAAACCATATTCCCGCGACCGGCGGCCAAAAGATTTGGATATCTGACCTCAAAGAAGACCTCGGGTCGGATACGGCCCCTGACTTCCTCCTGTACCGCCCAAAGCCTTTCCCGCATATCATTGACCAAGTCCGCGGCTCGGGCTTCAACTCCGAGCAGTTTGCCCACCCTCCGAATCACGGAAAACAGGTCCTGGAAGTCCTCGACCCGGAAAAAGGCCACATCCAATCCGAAACGCTTCAGACTTTCCACGCTCATCTTCGCCCGGGATCTGGAGCCCATCTGCAAAACCAGATCCGGATCGAGTTCCAGGATCTTTTCCACCCCCGGTCGCATATGGGTTCCGATGCACGGCTTGTCATCCAGACCGGGCAAATCCGCGTCCTGGGCGGTTCGGGCCACTAGTACTTCCCCCAGCCCGAGTGAGATCACGATTTCATTTAGGGCGCCGTACAGGGCAATGACCCTGTCCGCTGCTTTATCCACACATACCCGGGTGTCCATGTCATCAGTCACACAGACCTCGCCCGCGGCTGATTCCACCGGGGCCGCAACAAGGATCAGGAACAAAAAAAGCTTGGGGAACACCGGCTTCAGGGTGGATAAACACGCTGACTCGAACCTCAAAGATCCGGGACAAATCCCGGGAATTGAACACCTGGTCCACAGGCCCGTCCTGAACAATTCTGCCTCCCTTCAAAAAAATAAGACGATCAAAATAAAGCGCAGCCAGATTCAGATCATGGACCGCAGCCAAGACACTCAGGTCTCTACTTCCCTCCTGGCGTAGCAGTCCAAAGACTTCTGCTTTGCGGGCCACATCCAGATTGGAGGCCGCCTCGTCAAGAAGAAGCAGATCCGGCTCCTGGGCCAAGGCCCGGGAAATGAGCACCCGCTGCAGCTCACCGCCGGAAAGGGTCTGCGAGGAGCGGGAGCGAAGCTCAAGCGATCCGGTATCCTCTAGGGCGGCCAGGGCCCGGTCCCGGTCCTCTTCCGAATATCCACCCAGGATCCCTGTGTACGGGTACCTGCCCATAAGGACCAGAGACATGACCCGAATATCAAAAGGGACATGCATATCCTGGGGCACCCCGGCCATCTGTCTGGCCCTTTCCTTATATCCCATCAACGGGACCTCCCGGCCCCCCATCCAGAGGCTGCCGGCCAGCGGCTCAAGGCACCCGGAAACAGTCTGCAGAAGTGTAGTTTTCCCGCTTCCGTTGGGACCGAGCAAGGCTGCCTTTTCCCCGCGATAGATCTTCAGGTCCACTCCTTTTAAGACCGTCCGGCCCTTATAGCCGCAGTCAACCTTATGCAGGCTTATCACAAACCCTCCCTGCGAGAACGAGCCCGAAGCAGATAGCAGAAAAAGGGACCGCCCAACAGGGCGGTTATCACCCCGACAGGCAGCTCCGCCCCGTAAGGCATGACCGAGCGGGCCAGGACATCGGACCACAAAAGGAGCACCCCCCCGGCCAGAGCGGAGTTCAAGACCAGCTGCCTGTGCTCGGCCCCGCTTATCATACGCATCAGATGTGGAACCACCAGGCCGACGAATCCAATGACCCCGGAGACAGAGACCGCCGCGCCGGCCAAAAGACTGGAGGCGACCAGAAACACCAAGCGGGACCTGGAAGCATTCACTCCCAGCTGCCCGGCCTGGGTGTCTCCCAGGGAGAGGATATCCAGCTGCCGGGAAAAGGCAAAGATTACTGCGACCGCCACTAGGAAATAGGGCAGAAACAAGAATACATGCTCCCAGGTGCGGCCCTGAAAGCTGCCCATTATCCAGAACACAATCCCGGCCACCGACTCTTCGTCCAGGGATTTCAAAAGGGAGATAAACGCCCCCAGAAATGTGGCCACGACTATTCCGGCCAAAACAAGGGTGTCCCTGCGGATATAGCCGTTTTCCCGGGCCATGAACACTACAGTGAAAAGGGCGGCCAGCGCACCAGCCAGGGCGGCGGCCGGAATCGGGTCCAGGCTTATCCCGGCCAGGGAGAATGTGCCCCAACCCAGATAAATGGCTAAAACAGCGCCGAATGCGGCTCCGCTGGACACCCCCAGAGTAAAGGGATCAGCCAGGGGATTTCTGAGAATACCCTGATATACGGTCCCGGAAACAGCCAGGCCAGCTCCGGCCAGCCAGGCCAAAACAGTGCGGCTCAGGCGCAAATCATTGACCACCAGGCACACTCCGGAATCCGGATGGATGCCGCCGTCCAGGCCCGCTCCATAGACAAGGGCCCTGTACACCTGCCCGGCCGCGATGTCGGCCGGGCCAATGAGCAGGGACAGATAAACCGAGACAAGCGAGAGAAAAAAGAGCAGCCCGGCCAAAAGATACGGCCGGGCCTCAAATATACTCATCACTACTCAGCCGCCTCATGCAGGGCCTGTTTAAGATGATCCATCCAGATAGAGACAAAGCCGCTCTCCTCACCCAGCCCCTTTAACACAGCAGTGGTGTCCAGGCCCTCGGCTTGGAACCGGCTCTTCCAGGAGTCCTTTTCCGAGCCGGCCATATCGTTTCTGGCGTGATCCCCGGCCACGGACATAAATGGAATAAGGCAGACAGAGGAAGCATTGCTTTGTCTCAAATCCTGTATCACCTGCTCCAGGCCCGGAAACCCCTCCACCGCGCCCACCAGCACGTCTGCGGAACGGCGCTGAAGATAGTCCTGCAGCCCGGGATAATAAATATTTGCCGCATGGTGAGTGCCGTGGCCCATGAGGACTACGGTTTTGCCCGCATCCGTAAAAGGAGCGGCCATCCGGAGGACCGCCTCCGCCACACGCTCCATATCCTTGTGCTCATACATAAGCGGAGCGCCCAAGGCGATTCTGGCCTGCGGGGCCAAGTCCTGAAACGCGGCGACCGTCCTCTCAAGCCCTGTGTACTCCTTTCCGGGAATCACATGCAGGGACTGCACCGCAATGCGGTTGAAACCCTCCTCCAGCATATCGGACAGGGCCTGGGCCACAGAGGGGACACTCTCCCCATTTTCTGCCAGCCTGTGCCTGACTATGCTCGAAGTATACGCCCATCTGACCGGTATTGCTGAGAAATTTTTCCTGGTCTGCTCCTCAATATGGTCCATGGCCTTTTTTGCCTCGGACACGGTGGTGCCGAAGGAAACAAGCAGAATCCCAGTTTTGGGCTCCTGCTTTCTTTCTTGCTCCCGGCCGTGTCCGTGTGCGGCTGCCGAGCCAGTGAAAAAACAGACCAAAAAAGCGGACAATAAAACAAGCTTTGCTGCGTACATACCTTCTCCCATACGGGTTGGGGGACATCTCCAGATGCATAAGGCGAAAAAAAACCCTTTTGTCCTGTTTTAAAGACAAAAGGGCACCGTTTTTCACCCTTTGTTTCCCCGGACAAATGTCCCGTTGTCCGTGGAAACCGTCCATCCGCGCCAGGCAGGTCTTCCGGCTCGCCCCTCCTGTTTTCCCCCTTCCCGTCCGGCACTCACTTTTGGGATTTGCCGGCCGGATCATATTTCCAAAAATGAACAGCCGGGAAAAAATTACCTGACCTAAAGTGAGTGCAAGGCAGTGGAGCCGTTGAAAACAGGGATCTGCGGGACTTACGGCGGCGGGTCCGCTCCTGACTTGCACAGGATTCCCTATTATGCCCCGAAGGCACCTGACAGCAATTCTGGTATTAGCATACCCCGGCCTTGTCAATGCGCCTGTCATCGACAGCCGGTGGGGATGGTTTACAGACTACATAAAAGACAAAAGACTGCCAGCCATGACCGCCATGCCGGCAACTACGCCGATTATGGCCAGATGATGCTCCCCGTATTCCTCGGCAGAGGGCAAAAGTTCGTCCAGGGAGATAAAGACCATAATCCCGGCCACCCCGGCAAACAGGGCCCCAAAGGTCACCGGACTTAAAAAGGGCATAAGCAGCAAAAATCCTATCAAGGCCCCGGCCGGCTCAGCCAATCCGGAAAGAAAGGACAGGAAAAACGCCTTCTTCCTGCTCCCTGTGGCGTAGTACAGGGGGACCGAGACGGCTATACCCTCGGGAATATTGTGCAGGGCTATGGCCACGGCAATGGGAAACCCGAGAGCCGGGTCCTGGAGGTTGGCGGCAAATGTGGCCAGACCTTCGGGGAAGTTGTGAATGGCTATGGCCAGGGCGGTGAACACCCCGGTGCGGTAAAGCCCGGCATACTCCTCTTTCTGCTCCTCGCGCCCCAGATACTCTATGCGGTGTGCCTCATGCGGATTTTCGGAAGAGGGGACCAGCTTGTCTATCATCCCGATAACTGCCATTCCGGTAAAAAAAGCGGCTGTTGTCCACCAGGCGCCGGCAACCTCTCCCAATCCGGCCTGCAGAGACCCC
This sequence comes from Desulfonatronovibrionaceae bacterium, assembly GCA_046539845.1. Lineage (GTDB taxonomy): Bacteria > Desulfobacterota > Desulfovibrionia > Desulfovibrionales > Desulfonatronovibrionaceae > CAYNNQ01. The sequence continues at coordinate 17,741 of JBKHGE010000034.1, read as the reverse complement.
CTGGCCTTGACCAATATCTCCGCAAAAGAGACATAGATCATCACCCCGGCCGAAAACCCCAGGGCCAGGGAAAGCATCTTCGGGTTGGTCCGGCGCACGAAAAAGGCCAGCGCACTACCGATGCCCGTGGAAAGTCCGGCCAAAAGGGTCAGGGAAAAGGCCAGCAGAACATTATTTACATCCATAATGAGTTTGCTTACAATTTATTAGTTTTGGCTTATAAGGCTTTCCTGGTAACCGCAAACCCCAAAAACAGGCAGAAAGAGATGAAAACCGCGAAGATACTGCTTGTCGTTGCTGCTCTGCTGCCGGCCCTGGTTCTGCCCCCGTCCGGAGGACGATGTTCTGCGGACAGGATAGCAGCCGTGGTCAGCATCCTACCCCAGAAATATTTTGTCCATAAAATAGGAGGCGACCATGTCCAGACCCGGGCCCTGGTCAAGCCCGGGGCCAATCCCGCCACCTACGAGCCCAGCCCGTCTCAGATGGTCAGCCTGACCGAGGCCCAGGTGTATTTCGCGATCGGGGTTCCTTTCGAGGACTCCTGGCTGCCCAAAATAAATGAGGTCAACCCCAAACTAAAAATAGTAAAGACCCAGGAGGGCATATCCAAACAGCCCCTGCCGGGTAAGAGGGGGAAAGATACCCGGGGAGAGGCGGTAATGGATCCGCATATCTGGCTCGCCCCCTCCCTGGTCAGGATCCAGGCCAGAAACATCCGGGATGGATTAATCCAGGCGGACCCGGAAAACAGGGAGGATTACATGCGCAACTACGCCTCCTTTGCTCGGGAACTGCACAAAATAGACAATCGACTATTGGATATGTTCTGCAAAAATCCGGGCAAAAACAAATTTATGGTCTTCCATCCCTCCTGGGGCTATTTGGCCCGTAGCTACGGCCTGGAGCAGCTGGCCATAGAAATCGAGGGCAAAAAGCCCGGGGCGCAACAGCTGTCCGCCCTGGTGCACAGGGCCGGAGAGCTGGGCATGGACACGGTGTTTGTCCAGCCCCAGTTCTCCAGCAAAAATGCCAAAGTAATCGCGGACGCAATCAACGGTCAAGTGGTGGAAATCGACCCCCTGGCCGAGGACTGGGAAGACAATCTGATCCGAGCGGCGGAAAAACTCAAGGACTCGCTTCAGTAGCTATGGGGGCTGAACACGATCCGATCCCGGTCGAGTTGGACAAAGTATCTTTTGCCTACGACGAGAGCCCGGTTTTAAAAGACATCAGCCTGCGGGTGGAAAACAGGGACTTTTTGGCCATGATCGGTCCCAATGGCGGAGGCAAGACCACCCTGCTGAAAATAATTTTGGGCCTGCTCAAACCGGACCAGGGCAGAGTAGCGGTCTTCGGGAGCGCACCAAAGCGTTCCGCCTCCAGAATCGGCTACGTCCCCCAGCACAGCAATATTCGAACCGAATTTCCCATTACCGTGGAACAGGTGGTTATGCTGGGCATGCGCAAATGCCGCAAAAAAGAAGTCTTTTTTCCCCGGGAGAAACGGGAAGCCGCCAGATCCGCCCTTGTCAGATCCGGAATTGAGGAAAAATTTTTCCACCGCCGGATGGACAGGCTCTCCGGCGGGCAGAGGCAAAGGGTATTTATCGCCCGAGCCCTGGCAGATGATCCCGAGCTTTTGGTCTTTGACGAGCCCACCTCAAACATTGATCCCGAGGGCCGTTTCTGCTTCTTTGAACTCTTGGGTACCCTGCACCGGGAGCTGACCATTATCGTGGTCAGCCACGACCTGAGCATAACCGCTTTGGACATAAACAGCATCGCCTGCGTGAACAAAAGGCTCATCCATGCCCGGGGCCGGGAGATCACCGAGGACATGCTCTCTCTTCTGTATGGTGTACACCACCATTCCTGCCCCATGGACAGATACATCCAGAGCGTAAACCTGCCCCCGGAACAGCAAACGCAGGACTGAGAATGGAAATACTCAAGATGACCTTTATGCAGAACGCGTTACTGGCCGCTTTGCTGGCCAGCATAGCCTGTGGGATCATCGGGTCGCTGGTGGTGATCAACCGACTGGTATTCCTCTCCGGCGGGATCGCCCACACCGCCTATGGCGGAGTCGGGCTAGCGTTTTTTTTGGGCCTGCCGGTTCTGCCCTGCACCCTGGGAATAACCATGCTGGCCTCTTTGATCATGGCCGGCATAACCGTACGCAATATGGAGAACGCGGACACGGTCATAGGAGTTCTCTGGGCCTCGGGAATGGCCCTGGGTATAATCCTTTTGGATATTTCCCCGGGATATAACGTGGACCTGATGAGCTACCTTTTCGGCAGCATCCTCACCGTGCCCCGCTTCGATATCTGGATAATGCTCGCTTTGATCGTGTCTGTCCTGGCCTTGACCTTAATATTTTACCACGATTTTCTGCTCATGTCTTTTGATCCGGACTTCGCCCGCACCCGCGGAGTCGCGGTGACCCCCCTGTACTTCCTGCTTTTGACCATGATCGCTGTCTCCGTGGTCATGCTCATCCAGGTCGTTGGCCTTATCCTAGTCATCGCCCTCTTATCCATCCCCCCCTATCTGGCCCGGGGAAAAAGCCGCTCTTTGGCCTGGATGATGCTCAAGGCCTGCATCTACAGCCTGGTCTTTTGTCTTCTCGGCCTGTATCTTTCCTATCGCTTTAACATCACCTCCGGGGCATGTATCATCGCCGTGGCCAGCGCCGGCTTTTTCACTAAAGTGAGCGCAAACCTACTAATCCCCAAAAAAACGGTAAAAAACAGTGAGATCTGAAGGAAAAGACATGCAAACCGTCAAGGGCATCATCCTGGACCCGGTCAGAAGAGAGCGTTTCCGAGGAGAGATCAGAATTGAAAACCAAAAAATAACCGAGATCAAAAGAACCAAGCATAACTGCCGCGCATACATCCTTCCCGGATTTGTGGACGCCCACGTGCACATAGAAAGCTCCAGGCTTGTACCCTTTGAGTTCGCGCAAATAGCTCTCAAACACGGGACTGTGGCCACTGTGTCCGATCCACACGAGATCACCAATGTCTGCGGGGTGCAGGGACTGGACTTCATGATTGACAACGGCCGCCGTTCGCAGCTTAAATTCGCGTTCGGGGTCCCGTCCTGTGTGCCGGCCACCCCATTCGAGACCTCGGGAGCGAATCTGGATGCAGATACAGTGGCCGATCTCCTGAAAAGGGAGGACCTGCCGTATCTCTCGGAAATGATGAACTGGCCTGGGGTGTTGAGCAAAGACCACCAGGTCATGGCCAAAATAAGGGCCGCCTTGGACCTGGGCAAGCCGGTGGACGGTCATGCACCAGGACTCACCGGGAAGAAAGCGGCCGCCTATATATCCGCGGGAATCAGCACCGACCACGAATGCTCGAGCCTTCAAGAGGCCCTGGACAAACTGGAATACGGAATGAAAATCATTATCCGCGAAGGTAGCGCAGCCAGAAATTTCAATGACCTGATCCCGATTTTAAAGTCCCATCCGGGCAGAATAATGTTTTGCTCGGACGACAAACACGCAGAAGACCTTTTGCAGGGACATATCAACAAGCTCGCAGCCAGGGCAATTGCCTGCGGCTACGATCTCATGGATACCTTGACGGCGGCCTGCGTCACCCCGGTGCGGCACTACGGCCTCGGTGTCGGGCTTTTGCAGGAAGGGCAACCAGCGGACTTTGTGCTCGCGCACAGCCCGGAGGAAATGGATGTCTTTGAGACCTGGATAGACGGGAAACAGGTATACGCAAAAGGCCAAGAGCGCCCGGCCCCAATAGAAATTCCGGAGATCAACAACTTCCATCCCTATTCCCTGCACCCGGAGGACTTCAGGGTTACGGCCGACAAAGCGGCTTTCCCGGTCATCGAGGTCAGGGAAGGCTCTTTAGTGACCGGAAAATCATTTCCCGACCTGACTCCGGAAAACGGAGAGATCCCGGCCGACCCGAAAAAAGACATCCTGAAGATTGCGGTAGTAAACAGATATGAGAAGAGACCCCCCGCGACCGGATTCGTCCGCGGCTTCGGGATCCGCAAAGGGGCTATTGCCTCTTCAGTAGCTCATGATTCGCACAATATCGTGGTCGTGGGCACCTCGGACAAATACCTGTCCCGGGCGGTGAATATGGTCATGCGCTCCTGCGGGGGCATAGCCGCGAGCGGTCCGGACCGGGAAGACAGCCTACCTCTACCGGTGGCCGGATTAATGACCAAAAGCCCCGGCCCAGAGACCGCTGCTGCGTATAAACGTCTGCATTCCCTGGCCCGGGAGATGGGAAGCCCACTCCGGGCCCCGTATATGGAGCTATCTTTTATGGCCCTTTTGGTCATCCCCAGTCTGAAGATAAGTGACAAGGGGCTGTTTGACGCGGAAAAATTCGAATTCATAACCTGAACAATCCACTGCAACAAACGGATGCAAAAAATGCAAGAAAACTGCCCGGAACTCAGTATCCGCAAGTACCAGGGACTGGTGGACAACTGGGTCCGCAAATACGGATACTCTCATTTTTTTAACATCCGAACCGCGCTTTCAGCGTACCATTAGGCATTCGTGGCCGGCCATTTTCAACAAAGCAAACAGATATGGATTGGCCGCCTTACCGGAAAGAACCAGGCGCCCATCCGGAACGGTCTGTACGGATAAAGACAAAACCAGCTCATGCTCGCCGTCGTCCAAAAGGTTTAGCCGGATATTCTTCTCTCCGGCCCCGTCTTTTTCCGAACCGCGTCTTTGCAGACGGGAGATATCTGCAGGCTGGGCCCTGGCCTCTTCCGGGATATAGATGCTGGACAAAGAGACCTTATCAAAGGCCGACTCCACATGTCCGGAGTCAAGGACACGAAATTCAAAATACTCAATGCCCAGGCTGCGCAAGAAATTCCGGGCCATATCCCCGCTCCCGGAGCCGGAGACAAAATTGACAACATGCATGCCCCGCCCCTGAACCTTGGCTATCAGATCCGCTTTGAACTCCAGACTTACATTGCCTATGGAAGCCACAAAGGGCCGGTCGTGCTTCCAGATCCGGATCTCCCGGCTGCTGCTGGAATCGATCCATTCCAAAACGGCCTGCGGATCCCAGTTGTATGCCCGGCAGACATCTATATCCGTGTCTTTCAGACCTGACTCCCATTTCTTAAGATGCTCCTTTTCCGCTAGCAGGATCTTGCGGCCGGAGTAATCCTTGATCACCGGGGTGTATTTGAGATCTATTCGCAGCCAGCTCCCGTCCTCGCGGGGGAAATACATAGTCTTTCCCGGCACTCTTTTCAGCCCCAGGGCCTCCAGAGCGGTAAGACACCTCTCCCGCAGGGGGTGGACCGGCTCATCGTCGTCGTCTTTTTCTTTTTGTCCTTTTGCAGGCGCCTCTTCAATTTTTGGCCTCTTTTCTTCACGTTCCTGGACCCGGACAGCTGTGCTGTTTTCCGATTCCTCTGCACCCGATCCATCCCCGGCCTTGGATCCCGTGCCTACGGTTGATCCCTGCCCTTCCTCCTGTGCACCGCTTTTCGCGCCCTCACCGGTGTATACCGGGAGGGAGACTTCCTGACCGGGCTCGAGCTGATCAATATTCTCCAGCTCCGGATTCAGATCCCGAAACAGGTTCAAATATTCATTAAAAATAAGGTAATGGGGGACCCCGCCGATCCTGCGGAGCATGGACACCACACTATCCCCGGACCTGACCTGGGTATTCACCGGTTTTGCCTTCCATCTCTCCATTTGCTCGGATAGCGCCTTTTTGCTGCTCTTCAGGACCGGCAGGATCAGGGTCTGGCCCGGCTGCAGGTTGGACAGGTCCTCTATATGCGGGTTCAACTCCTTGATCTCCGGAATGACCCTGGATATCTGTTCGTTGGTCAGACCAAAGCTGCGCATGATCTGATACAGATGCTCCTTTGCGCGCACTTTATAGCGCAAAAGTTCCTCCTTGCGCATGGAGATATCCTTCTCAAAAACCAAGCGAGGCACCTGCTCACTAAAAGCAAGCGAAAAGGCAAAAACAAACAAAAGAAAAAAAATTATTGCTTTTCTAACCATAACGGGTCTTTTTTGTTCGACATATCAGGCAATATTTCTTGTGCCTAAAATAACCGGGATTGACAAGGAATGTAAGCGTCTTTATTACATTTTCTCAGAACAAACAAGGAGGGAAGAATCAATGTTTAACTTAAGTGACACTGCCAGAGCACAACTGGAAAAGCATTTCGCTCACCAGGAGAAGGCGCCCATCCGGGTGTATATGGCGGCCGGCTGAGGAGGGCCGAGATTGGCTCTTGCTCTGGACGAGCAAAAGGAAAGCGACACCGTGCACGAGACTGGAGGATTCCAGTTTTTGGTGGACAAGGCCCTTATGGAGACCGCCGCACCCATAACCGTGGATATGAATCACATGGGGTTTGTTGTCCACTCCAGTCTTAAACTGGACGCGGACGGCGGATGCTCTTCGTGTTCAGCCTGTTGATTTTAAGGTTACCGTATGGCCCCGCTTCGGCGGGGTTTTTTGTTGGCGGACAATCCAAGCATTTAATTAAATCAAAATCCGCAAGGACCCGAACCAGGCGCAAAAAAACACCTACCTATTTTCCAAACCGCAAAAGCAGGCAGCGGTTTGTTGACAATTCCGCTCCGTACAGACACAGACCGGGATGGGCGGACAACCCCGAAAATCAACAAATTCTGGGGAGTTGCTCTCCCTCCAGCATATCCAAAAGCCGGCTGCCCCCGATCGGGGTGCGCAAAACCACCCGCCCCCTGTCCCTTTTACCGGCCACTTCCCCGATGGGACAGGCGTCTTTGCCCAGCTCGTCACTGCGCAACATCTCCAGAGCCTTGTTTGCATACTCCCGGGGGAGCACGCAGATGAATTTGCCTTCATTTGCCAGATACAAGGGATCCAGCCCCAAGAAGGAACACCCGCCCCGGACCTCTTCGCGGACTGGTATATTCTCTTCGTGGATCACGCACTCCACCCCGGACTGAATAGCGATCTCGTTTAGGGTCGTGGCCAAACCGCCCCGAGTGGGGTCGCGCAGGACATGGACCTCAGGGATCTCTTTCAGTAAACGGACAATCAGATGATTGAGAGCGGCTGAATCACTGCTTATTGCGGCGTCAAATTCCAGGCCCTCTCGTCGGGAGAGAATGGTTAGGCCGTGGTCACCCATTGTCCCGCTTATCAGGATCACATCCCCGGCTTCGGCTGAGGAACCGGAAGGCCCAGGGGCAAGAAAGACCTCGCCCAGCCCGGTGGTATTGATGAATACCTTATCCGCAGCACCGCGGGGAACAACCTTGGTGTCCCCAGTGACTATCTCCACCCCGGCCCTTTTAGCGGCACGGGCCATGGAGACAACAATCCTTTCCAGGTCAGCCATATCCAGACCTTCCTCCAGAATAAACCCGCAGCTCAAGTACCTGGGCACCGCCCCGAGCATAGCCACGTCATTCACCGTCCCGTGCACGGCCAGAGAGCCGATGTCTCCGCCCGGGAAGAACAGCGGGTCCACGGTAAAGGTGTCCGTACTCATGGAAAGAGGCGGTTTGATGTCCTCAAGCAGGGCGGCGTCATCCAGTCGCTCCAGCCTGGGGTTTTGGAAATGGCGCAGAAAAAGTTCCCCGACCAGTCTCTGTGAGGCCTTGCCCCCGCTTCCGTAATCCAATAGCAGCTTTTTGTCGCTTGTCATGGTTTCCAAATCTCAATCCATCCTTAAGTAAGTATCATCAAACAAATCAATACGCCGCACGCTTTACTGGCATTGGGAAACTTTAGCGCAGGCTGTTAAGTTGGGACGAACAGGGCCTAAGGACCCAGGGAATACTTGAAATAGGCGGCACATGAACCCTCGGTGGAAACCATGCACGGCCCCACCGGTTTGGCCGGAGTGCAGACCTTGGAAAAAAGCGGGCATTCATCCGGGCAGATAAGCCCCTTTAAGACCTCCCCGCATCTACATCCGGGTAGCGGGGAGACATCCTTCATCTCCAGCTCAAATTCCTTTTCCGCATCAAAGGCGGCAAAAGAATCATTCAGCCCCAGGCCGCTCTGGGGGATGGTGCCCAACCCCCTCCACTGGCTGTCCTGGACGCAAAAGACTTTGTCCATCATCTTTCGGGCATTGGGATTGCCCTCATCGCCCACGGCCCGTTTATAGCAGTTGACCACTTCCGCCCGGCCTTGTTCCAGTTGCTCGGCCATCTCCAAAACGGCCCGCAGTATGTCCAGGGGATCAAACCCGCCGATAACAGAGGGTATCCCGTATTCCCGGGCCAGAAACTCATAGGGTTGACGGCCGGTTATGGTCGATACGTGACCGGGCAGAAGCAGGGCGTCCAACTCTACTTCCCCGTCCTGGACCAAGGCCCTGAGGGCAGGGGGAACCAGTTTGTGAAAGGAGAGGACAAAAAAGTTGTCCACTCCCTGTTCCCGGGCCAAATTGAGGGTGGCGGCCACAGTAGGCGCGGTGGTCTCAAAGCCGACACCGAGGAAGACCACTCGCTCCGTAGGATTTTTCCGGGCCAGTTCCAGGGCGTCGAACGGGGAATAGACAACATTGATCCGCGCCCCTTCGGCCTGGGCTTTTTTCAGATCCATACCCCCGGGGCCGGGGACCCGCATCAAGTCGCCGAAGGTGGCCACTACTGCGTCCTGCCCGGCCAGCTCCAAAAAGGCAGCCACCTCGCTCTCATGAGTCACACACACCGGACAGCCCGGACCGGACAGATGGGTCACGTTTTCCGGGAGCACGCTGCGGATCCCGCTCTGAAATATGGCCACTGTATGCGTTCCGCATACCTCCATGAATTTAAGGCGTTCCCCTACCTTCCCCCTGATTCTGTCCAGGACCGAGCGGCAAAGCTCCGGGTCTGAGAGTTTGTCAAACAAGTTCAAGGTTCAGGCCCTCTTCAAACAATTTAATGGTCTCCAGACCCTCCTCCCGGTCCAGTCTGCGGATGGCAAATCCGGCGTGGACAATCACAAAATCTCCCACCTGCGGCTCGGCGTCAATAATGTCCAAACGGACTTCATTCTTCACCCCGCCAACCTCAACCTGAGCCACATTGTCCTCTATCGACTTGATTTCCATGGGAACGGCTAGACACATAAGCCTCTCCTGTTTTGACCTGGTTTGCGAAAAATTACCCTTGCCTCCGGACGAACATAATTATACATCCAGAAAGGGACGATATTTGATTCTGTCTGTCCCGGACCGAGATTTACAGATAAAGTCCGGGGTCAAAAGTGTCAATGAACAAGAAAAACAAACCTACTGCCCATTTTTTTCCGGGAAACGGCTTTCTGCTTTTAAAAAATTTTACGGAATACACTTATGCCCCTGCCGCCAATTCCGGCCGTGGACTGTTCCGGCTGGCCAGCGCCTGACGCGGAACAATGCCGCTTTTTGCTGGACAAGTACAAGACTCCGGAGCATATCCGGGCGCACAGCATAACAGTGCGCGACGTGGCCCGGTTGATCGGGCTGGCCGCGCAAAAATCAGGCCTGGAGGTATGCCTGCCCGTACTTGAGGCCGCAGCCCTGCTGCATGACATCGGCAAGGCCTACAGTATTAGGCACGGAGGCGCGCACAGCCAGCTCGGGGCGAGCATAGTCATGGAGGAAACCGGCAACCCGGTGATAGCCCAAGCGGTAATGCACCATGTGTTTTGGCCGGAGCAAATCAGTGTCCGCGACTACTTCACTCCGCTGACCATTATCTACAGCGACAAAAGAGTCAGGCACAACCAAGTGGTCAGCATAGACGACCGTTTCAGCGACCTCTTCTCCAGATACGGGATCAACGAAACCCGAATGAAGCTGATCCAAGGATCCAAAAACCAGGCCCTGGAAATAGAGAACGAACTGGAAAAACTGATCGGAGTCGATCTGCATGCGTGTACTTTTGATTGCCGGCGGCTGGTCCAATGAACGGGAAGTATCCCTGAAAGGGGCCAGACAGATCCATGCCGCCCTGGAGGAACTGGGACACACGGTCTTACCCTTTGATCTGAACGATGGTTTTCAGGAACTGGCCCGGCAGGCGACTGGCGTGGAGTTCGCCTTTATCAACCTACATGGTCTGCCCGGTGAGGACGGCTGTGTGCAGGCCCTTTTGCAAAGCATGGGAGTACCCTACCAGGGCGCGGGACCGCGCGGTTCCCTCATGGCCTTGAACAAGGCCTTGGCCAAGCAGATTTTTATCAACAGTGACCTTCCTACTCCGCGGTGGCAGCTCCTACCTCCGCAAAGGGTTCTGGACTTGAGAGTCAAGACCTACCCCGCGGTGCTCAAGCCGAACACCGGCGGATCCAGCCTGGGCCTGGAGATACTGAGAAACGATCTGGACCTGGAGCGGGCCAAGGCTTCCCTGCTACCGGGCGTGGAATTCATCCTGGAGGATTTCGTGTCCGGTCTGGAGATGACCTGCGCCATACTGGGGGACCGGGCTTTGCCTCCCATCCTGATTCGGCCGAAGCGGGGAGCTTTTTTCGACTACAAGAGCAAATACGAACAGGGGGGGGCCGAGGAAATCTGTCCGGCCCCGATCAGTGCAGAACTCACTTCCACTCTGAAGCAGTCCGCCCTGGAAGCGCACCAGGCGCTGGGGCTCAAGGACTACAGCCGCACCGATTTTATAGTCGATTCCGGGAACAGGCACTATCTCCTGGAGACAAATACCCTGCCGGGCATGACTGAAACCAGCCTAGTCCCCCGGGCTGCGGCAGCAGCCGGCATAGATTTTCCCGGATTGATCCGGGAACTCATCCGCCTGGGCCTGCAATCCAAAAAAGGAGAATAACATGCGGGAAAGAAACGGGAATAACTGCTGTTTTTTTTTCCTATACACTGTAGTCTGGGGCTTGGCCCTACCGTTCACCTTTTTCTCCCCGAGGCTCAGACAAGGACTTGCCTCCCGCATGGGCCGGAACCTGCCCCGAGGACCGTTCGACCTATGGATCCAGGCCGCCTCAGTGGGGGAATGCCAGCTAGCGGTCCGCCTTGTGCAGGAGGTCCGCAGCCGAAAAGAGCTCAAAATATTGGTCACCACCTGTACCCGGGAAGGTAAAAAGATCCTGGACGACGACCTGGACAGGGAGGGCTGTGTATCTGCTTATTTCCCATTTGACCTGCCCGGGATCATGAAAAAGGCCTTTTTGGGTATCACCCCGCGAGCCGCGGTCCTTCTGGAGACCGAGATCTGGCCCGGGTTCATGCGCGAGTGCAGCAGGCGCAGCATCCCGCTGATCACAGCCAACGCGCGCATGTCCACCAAGAGCTATGCCCGTTATCTGCGTCTGGGCAGCCGGCTCAAGAAATACGGGCCCAACGAGGTAGTGGCGGTGTCTGAACAGGACGCCAGGCGCTATGTGGATATCTTTCCCCTTGCCCGGGCCACTGTAGCTCCGAACATGAAGTTCGACGCCTTGGATCCGGAGGAACCGATTCCTTTCGTTGACAATCCGCTGAGCGATCTGTTCGGCCCCCGGCCGTATCTCTTTGTCCTGGCCTCGGTGCGGGAACAGGAAGAAAGGTATGTCCGGGAAATCATCCGTTCGCTTCTTTCCCGGCACCCGGCGGCGGTAATAGCCCTTTTCCCCAGGCATATGCACCGCATCCGCACTTGGGAGGACTTTTTCAAAAAACAGGGGATCAATTACAGTCTGCGCTCCAAAATCCAGGAAAAGGCCGCCCCGGGTAGCGTCATCCTCTGGGACGGATTTGGAGAGCTCAAATACGCCTATGCCTTGGCCCGTTCCGCATACGTCGGGGGCAGTCTCGTATCCTGCGGGGGACAGAACTTTCTAGAGGCCATCGAACAGGGAGTGGTCCCGTGCATCGGTCCGCACTGGTTCAATTTCGCCTGGGCTGGACGGGAGATTTTGTCCACCGGTCTGGCCCGCGAAGTGGAAGACCCTGCTTTTATGGCCGATTGTTTGGAGGCCCTGCCTCCCTCGAACCGGGAGAAAGTATGCGCGGATTTCCGGGATTATCTCCAAAAGCGTAAAGGCGGGAGCGGTACAAACGCGGAACGCATACTTGCCGCCCTGGACGCAGAGCGTTTTTGTCCCCCGGATTAAAGACTATGTGTGCACCAAGCAGACCCAAAGCCAAATATTTTGCAATCATCCCGGCCAGATACCAGTCGAGCAGGTTTCCCGGGAAGCCATTGGCCCGAATTCTGGGCAGACCCATGTTCTGGCACGTATACAGACGCACCCTGGAGTGCCCGCTTATCGACAAGACCTGGCTGGCCACTGATGACGAACGGATCTACAATCAAGCCGCAGACCTGGGGGTGCCCGCGCTTATGACCGGCCGGGACCATGCCAGCGGCACGGACCGGATTCTGGAGGCGGCGTCAAAACTTGACCTGCCCCCTGACTCTGTCATAGCCAACGTCCAGGGCGATGAACCGGCCCTGCATCCGGAGATGCTGACCAGACTTCTGGAGCCCTTCCAGGGCCGGGTACAGGCGGCCACTCTTGCCCGGCCCATAACTGCTGAAGAGGCCCAGGATCCGAACACGGTCAAAGTGGTCCGCTCAGAGTCTGGTCGGGCACTGTATTTCTCCCGCTCCCCCATCCCTTATCCGGGGGGGAAGGAACCATACTACCTGGGACACATCGGTCTGTACGCCTATACCTTTGAGACGCTGCGGGAATTCTCCCGCCTCGGACCGAGCCCTCTGGAGCGGGCGGAAAGGCTGGAGCAGCTTCGGCTTTTGCAGGCGGACATAGACATCCTGGTGGGCATTACTGAACACGTCTCGCACGGCGTGGACCGGCCCGAAGACATTCCAAAAATCGAAAAAATACTGCAGGAGAAATAATGAAAGCTCTGCTGGCCCTGGAAGATGGCACCTGTTTTGAGGGCAGATCATTCACCGGACCCGGGGAAACCGGGGGCGAGGTCATCTTTAATACTGGAATGACCGGATACCAGGAGATACTCACCGACCCCTCGTATTCCGGGCAGATGGTATGCATGACCTATCCCCTGGTCGGGAACTACGGGGTAAATCTGGAGGATATCGAGTCGGACCGGGTCCAGGTGGCAGCCTTTATTGTCAAGGAATGCTGCCGCGAGCCCTCCAATTGGAGATCCGCGGAATCTTTACCCGAATATCTGAAAAGGCACGGGGTTATGGGCATCGAGGACATAGATACCCGCGCTTTGACTAGGCACACCCGCATTCACGGGGCCATGCGGGGGGTGATGTCCACTTTGGAAACCGACCCCAAGCGTCTGGCACGTAAAGCCGGGGAGCTGCCCTCGATGCAAGGGGCGAACCTGGTGCGGCAAACTACCTGTGCCGCTCCGTATACCTGGGAGGCCGGCGGCCCAAGGCCGGCGGAGATAAAAGAGGGTAAATATGCCTGGTCCGGAAACCGTCCCCGGGTCGTGGTCTTTGACTTCGGGGTCAAATGGAACATATTACGGCTTTTGCACGCCCGGGACTTGGAAATCCTGGCCGTGCCCGCCCATTACACCTTTGAACAGGTCCGCTCCCTTTCCCCGGACGCGGTATTTCTGTCCAACGGTCCCGGAGACCCTGCTCCGCTTGAGAACGTGATCCACAATATCTCTCTTTTGTCCGAGCACTATCCGGTGGCCGGAATCTGCCTGGGACACCAGATTCTGGGTCTGGCCCTGGGCGGGGACAGCTACAAGCTCAAATTCGGGCACCACGGACTGAACCACCCGGTCAAATCCCTTACTGAGGACAGAATAGAGATCTCCTCCCAGAACCACGGCTTCTGCGTGGACATAGACAGTCTGGACTTTCTGGAACAGACCCATATAAACCTAAACGACAACACCCTGGAGGGGTTCCGGCACAAGCAAAAGCCCATCTTCGCGGTGCAGTATCACCCCGAGGCCGGTCCCGGTCCGCACGACAGCAGGCACTTCTTTACGCGGTTCGAAAAAATGGCTAGATTCGGCAAGGAAAAGTAAACCCGATCCAAGGGAATAATATGTCCGATCTGAGAAAGGCCCGAAGCCAGATAAACAGTCTGAACTCCCTTTTGAAGCAGGGTAAGCCACTGGCTGCGGTCACGGCCATGCACGACGCCATCCAGACCTTTTTAAAGAGTTCGCTTATGCAGAACGAAAGGAAGGAATTCACCCAGCTCGTGGAAGACGCAGTGTACCGGCTGAATTCCAACCCGCAGCTGCGCGAACTCTATCCGGTCCTGTTGGAGTACAAACCGGGAAAGGAAAAAGACCTCTTGCAGTACCTGCGGGAGATAATCGACACCCTGCAGGAAGATATCACGGCCGCGGCCAGAGAGAGCTATGCGGAGCTGGAAAAGAGAAAGCAGAAAGATCTGCAGGAAGGGCGGGAGCTGGTCCAGAAAAAGGACGTGGAAAAAGCGGACGCCATATTCCGCAAACTGGAGCGCGAGCACGAGGGCGACTTTGATCTGAAGATCGAAATAGCGGACATTTGGCTGAATGCTGAGGAGTATACCCGGGCTATCGACCATCTGAAGAACGCATACAAGGAGAACCCCTCTTCGGTGCACATCTTCAACAGGCTGGGAATGGCCCTGCGTAAACTCAACCGGGTCGAGGACGCGGAAAAGGCCTATAAACAGGCCCTGAAACTGGGCCCGGGCGATGAGTATCTGCACTTCAACCTGGGCCGGCTGTATCTGGAAAACAAGATGTGGGACAAGGCCATTAAAAGCGCTGAACGGGCTTTGGAAATTAACCCGGATTTCACAGAGGCGGAAAAAATGTATACTTTCGCCCGCAAAAAGATACAGCAGTCCTGAATTCTCCTGCTCTTCTCCCGGCCGAACAATCTTTGGAGCCGGCACACCACAGAAGCTCAGTCTTAGCGAACCGGTATTCGCCAACCAGCCGGCCCGGCAGCGGAAACCGGGAGACGGCGACAAACCATGGCCACATAAAATATGCAACAGCCGTTCAAAAAACTGCAGCAACTCGATTTAAGCGGGGATAAAAACAAGGCCGGAGATAAAAAGCCTGCCAAGCAAAAAATACCCTCCCAAGGCGAACAAAAGCCCCCGGACGAGGAGACCGCCCTGTTCCTCTCAGCCATGTCCGGGGTTAAGCCGCTCCAAAAAAAAGGGCGCCACGTATCCCCGGCCCCGGAAAAATCCGGAGCCGGACCTCCGGAAAGCGAGGACCCGACCAGGACTCTGGAGAAACTGGTCAACGGGGAGATAAATTTTGACCTGACTTTTACTGATGAACACGTGGAAGGATATGTTCAGGGCCTGGACCCGAAGATATTCCGCAGACTCAAAAGCGGGCGATACAGCATCGAGGGCAACCTGGACCTGCATGGGATGAACGCGGAGCAGGCCCGGGTGTCTCTGCTTACCTTCTTGCGGGATCACTATCTGGGCGGTAGCCGTTGTGTGCTGGTCATCCCCGGACGGGGCAAGGGCTCACCCTTGAAAATGGGGGTCTTGAAAAAGGAAATACAGACTTGGCTCACCCGGGAGCCCTTAAAGCGCATAGTCCTGGCCTTCTGCACCTCCCTGCCCAAGCATGGAGGAACGGGTGCGATATACATACTGTTGCGCAAGTACAGAAAAGACAAGGGCAAGATAGTCTGGGACAAATATCTGATGGACACGGGAGTATATTGATCAAGACGCATCACCCTAAGGAGAACAAATGGGCTTTTTCTCTAAGATAAAAAAGATCTGGGACCGGGACAGACCCGAAGAAGTCGAGAAAACAACCGAACAGACCGCGGAATCTAAGGCCCTTGAGAGGGAGTCGCCGCTTTCGGAACCTGACGGGGACTGGCAAGAGGAGTTGCGTCTGGCCCTGCAGGAGGCCCGGCCTCGTTTGAGCGCTTGGTTGGAGCTAATACTCCGCGATGTGGACAAAAAGGGCGATCTATTGTGGTCCAGGCTTTTGTTTTTGTTCGAGATCCTGGAGGCGCCCCCTGAAGAGGCGCAGAGCTTTATAGCCAAGTTCTCGGACTGGCTGGACAAAATGGACTACGAGCACATAAGCGAATTTCGCTCCGAACTCCAGTACCGCCTGGCCTTGGCCCTGGATCTCGAGGACGAGGAGGACGAACAGAGCCGCCTCTTTCTCAAGCTCTCCAGCGGCCTGACCAAGACCAAGGACCAGCTTTCCAGACGCATAGACGATCTGCTCCAATCCAGCGGGAAATTCGATGAAAACTTCTGGGAGGAGCTGGAAGAAATATTGGTCATGGCCGACGTCGGCTACCAGGCCACCCAAGAGCTGGTGGACCGCCTGCGTCCCAGAGTACGCCGGGAGGGAGTCCAGGACCCAGAACAATTCAAAGAACTCTTACGCCTGGAGCTGGCCGGGATATTCCCTGCTCCGGCCAAGAAACCGGTCCCACCCCCGCCGGAAGTCATCCTGATGATGGGTGTCAACGGAGTGGGCAAAACCACGACTATAGCCAAACTCGCCCATCGGGCCCAGATGCAGGGCAAAAAGCCCCTTCTGGTGGCCGGGGATACTTTCCGGGCCGCGGCCGTTGAACAGCTGGAGATCTGGGCCCAGAGGACCGGATCCGGGTTCTATAGCCGTGAGCCGGGTGCAGACCCGGCCTCGGTGGCCTATGAGGCCATTGAAGTGGCTAGGCAAGAGGGCTACGATACCGTATTCGTGGATACTGCAGGCCGCCTACATACCAAAGTGGATCTCATGGAAGAGCTGAAAAAGGTAAGGCGGGTCCTGGGCCAGAAGCATACCGGAGCCCCGCATCGGACAGTGCTAGTCCTGGACGCCACCACAGGTCAAAACGCCCTGTCTCAGGCGGATCTCTTTGCCAAAGCAGTACCCATAGACGAAATCGTGCTCACCAAGCTGGACGGCACCGCCAAAGGCGGGGTGGTGGTGGCCATAGCCCTGGAAAGGGGACTGCCGATCACCTTTATCGGCCTGGGCGAAAAGATGGAGGACCTGCGCCCGTTCAGCGGCGAAGATTTCGCTGCCGCCCTGGTGGAATAGCCTGCATCAGGAGGCAAGATGGCCAGAAACAAAAAACAGGAAATAATCTCCACCGCGGCCAGGCTGTTCGCCCAGCACGGCTTCGAGGACACCACCACCTTGGGCATAGCCGGGGAAGCCGGAGTGACCGAACCCCTTCTGTATTATCATTTCCGGGGCAAGGAAGAGATATTCTCCATTGTCATCCGTGACTTTTTCGATCAATATCAAAAAATCATTTGCGATCTGCCTAGAGAGACAAATACCAGTCTTGCTAAGATAGCCAACCTGCTCCGCAAACACACGGAGATAGCCGTCCTGTATCCGCACGAGGCCAAACTGATCCTCTCCGCCTGTCCGGCCATGCTCGACCGGGGATACAGCGTCTGCTGGGAGGTTCTGGAAGGGCAAAAAAGGCTATTGGACAACTATCTGGAGAAAACGCTCCGCGAAGGGATTAAGTCCGGTGAATTCAAGGACTACCCCATTCCGGAAACAGTGGCGGTTCTGCGCTGCCTTATCAACGGTATATTCCGGAACAAGGTAATGCACAACCCGGAGGACGCGGCCTATGAAGAAATGGCAGTTGAATTCTGCAAAAGCAGTCTGCTCCGGGATAATTAGCCCTCTCAAAGAACGCGTATCCCCTATTCAGCAAGAGGCCAAATTAATTTCGGTCCCTCGACGTTGGATGTGGATTTCATCCACCTGATCCTTTTTGATGCTTTTAACGAGAGGCTCGTGCGTTTTCTTGCCCTTTAACATTAGGTAGGAATCCCTAA
>JBKHGE010000033.1:0-26061 GCA_046539845.1 Desulfonatronovibrionaceae bacterium | reverse complement strand
CGGCTGAAATGTGCATATAAGTACTTCGTTTAAGGAATAGTCACGGATTCAGGATTCAAAAGACACTACTTTTACTTCGCATTAGGAACAAAAAGTGCCTAAAGTGAAGTCAAGCAGTGGAGGATCGGTCGGCATGCCGCCTACTCTACCATCTCCTGCATGTCCCTGAAGAAGTCATCCTTTTTGAAAAGCCTGGGATAGGTCTTTTCCAGTTCGCCCAGGCTGTTCAGGAAATTTTCCCGCCCCTCTATTTCCATTATCTTCTGGCTGTCCACGAACACCTTGAATATTTCCCCGCGCGGGCATTTGGTCATATTTATCTCAAAGCTGCCATGGGGGAAGAACTGCCTGAAGGGGGCGGACCATACCGTGCAGTCTCCTTCGGTTTTCTTGTATTTTTCAAAGAATGACTCAAATATTTTCAGTATGTTGTCATTGAGTGGTGTGGGGTCGGACCTGTGTAACATTCTCAAATTTCATTAAATTCGTTCCACAAAAGCCCGTTTTCAGCCCTTAGAGACTCAATTTTGCCGCCAAAATCATCGCTGTAAGCAGCAATCGGCTCCTGTAACGCGTACACAGTATCCTGACCTTTTCCTTTAGCTGATTTTCCGTTTTGGAGCCCGGGGGTATATCAAACTTGATATGGATTCCTTCCGCCTGATCATCCCGGATGCTTTTGCCGGGCACAAGCAATCTTAAAGGCAGCAGATCAGGACTGTCCGGCAAGCTCAAATCCGGCGCTGGACCAGGCATGCATGCCCCCGGCCAGACTGTGCACATGGGTAAACCCGTTTTGCTTCAGCTTGCTGGCAACGATATTGGAGCGGTATCCGCTTCCGCAAACAAGGATCACTTCCTCCTTTGGGGGCAAATCCAGACCTTTTTCCAGTATATCGGTCATGGGGGCGAACGAGGTTTTGGGGACATAGCCTGATTCGCGTTCCGCCGGAGTGCGGACATCGACTATGTGCTCGAAATCGCCGGTATCCATCTTGACTTTAAGCCCCTGCACGGAAATCGGGGACAAATTGTCTATGGGCAAACCGTGATTTATCCATGCAGCCATTCCCCCGGCCAGATATCCGAAGACATTATCATAGCCGATGCGGTGCAATTCAGTGAGCATAAGGTCATATTTGTGCTCCTCATCCACTACCAGCAGCAGATCCGCATCCGGCTCGATTACCATGCCTATCCAATTGGCCATCTGTTTTTCAAAACCGATATTAATGGCCCCGGGGACATGGAAGCCACCAAAGGCACCGGTATCCCGGGTATCTATTATGGTTGCCCCCCGATCCACGGCCTGCTTGAACATATCCGGATTCATGGCCCGATCCAGGGGACAGCGCTCCAGAAGTGGAGCTCCCCGGGTATTGGTGGAAATTATATGCGAGAAACTCTTGGGCCGGGCCGGATATTCTCCGATAACCTGATCGTGAAACTCCTCAAAGCTGTCCAACCTGAGAATCTCCTGCGCCCTTTTCTC
The DNA here is from genome assembly GCA_046539845.1 of Desulfonatronovibrionaceae bacterium. Taxonomy (GTDB): domain Bacteria; phylum Desulfobacterota; class Desulfovibrionia; order Desulfovibrionales; family Desulfonatronovibrionaceae; genus CAYNNQ01. The sequence goes on along the minus strand of JBKHGE010000033.1, from coordinate 24,569 downwards.
AAAGCCGAGGGTGGAGCTGCTCTTGAAACTCAGACCCTTGCCGCACAACGACCCCTGTCCATGCGCCGGATACAGTTCCAGATAATCGGGAAGAGCCCCGATTTTATTGTACAGGGAATCATACAGGTTCCGGACCTGATCCTCGAGTATCTCCTCTCCGGCCAGGTCCGGACGGCCTATGGACCCCACAAACAACAAATCCCCGGTCAGGATCATCCACGGTTCATCCGACCTGGCCTTATCCGTTACCAAAAGGGAAATGGCATTGGGCGTATGCCCGGGGGTATAAATCACCTCGATCCTGACCATGCCGAATTCAATGCGCTGCCCTTCCTTAAGTTCGCCGCAGTCAAACTTCACCGGGGCATGTTCGGACATATAGATATCCGCCCCGGTCTGGGATTTGAGCTCATGCGCACCGCTGACATGATCGGCATGCACGTGCGTGTCTATAATATGAGTAATCTTCATCCCCTCTTCCCGGGAAATATCCAGATAGTCCTGGACATCCCGCTTGGGATCGACAACCACCATTTTCCTGGCCCCGGGACAGCCGAGCACATAAGAATTGCATCCCAGCCCCTGGATCGTGAGCTGCTTAAAATACATCTTTCCTCCTTGCTGACTTGTATCCTGATTTTGCTATTTTAAAATAAACCAAGTCAGTCCTGTTTGACAAGAGTGCAACGCCTAAAAACAAAATGCACATCAAGCCGGCCTGCTTGGCGCACAACTTTTGTTGAAGTCTTAATATAAAACCTGTAGCCTCTATACATTAAATAAGAAAGCAAAGACGGACAAGTCCAACAGCCTTGGAAAAACAGACAAAGAAAGGAAAGTGAAATGCCCGCTGACAATATCCAAGCCTTGTTCAGCCCTCAAAGCGTGGCCATAATCGGGGCCTCGGATACGCAGGGGAAGATAGGACACAGCATAGTCAAAAATATGCTCGACTCCGGCTTTTCCGGGAGTATATACCCGGTAAACCCGAAAGCAAACAGCATCCTGGGCTTAAAAGTAACCCCGGACATTAGCGCCCTCCCGGCCAATCTGGACCTGGCAGTCATAGCCATCCCCAGGGACGGAGTCCTGGAGGCGCTGGGCATGCTCGGTGAGAAAGGCACCCGCGCGGCCGTGGTCATAACCGCCGGATTCAAGGAAGTCGGGGGCCGCGGCTATCACATGGAGCAGGAAATGGTGAAAATCGCCCGCCAGCACCGCATGGCCCTGCTCGGCCCCAATTGCCTGGGACTTATTGATACCCGGAACAAGGTAAACGCCTCCTTTGCCGCGGAACAACCAAAACAGGGGAATATTGCCTTTTTCTCCCAGTCCGGAGCCCTGTGTGTGGCCATCCTGGACTGGGCCCTGGGTGAGGACATCGGGTTTTCCAAATTCATAAGCCTGGGCAACAAGGCGGTCCTGGACGAGGCGGACATGCTCGAGTTCCTGGCCGAGGACGAAAACACGGATGTCATCCTCGGATATATCGAAAACGTATGCGATGGAGAAAAATTCATCCGGGCCGCGACCAGAATAAGCCAGCAAAAGCCGGTAATCATGATCAAATCCGGGACCACCGCGGCCGGGGCCAAGGCCGCCTCCTCGCATACCGGGGCCATAGCCGGATCGGATCAGGCCTATTCCTCGGCATTTACTAAGGCCGGAATCCTCCGGGCCCATGATGTGCAAACGCTTTTTAACCTGGCCCATGCCTTTTCTACCCAGCCCCTGCCCGAAGGACCAAATCTATGCATAATCACTAATTCCGGAGGGCCGGGGATAATGGCCGCGGACGCGTGCGAGAACTCCTCTCTGCAAATGGCCCGTCTGTCCCCGGACACCCTGCACAAGCTGCAAAAAGCACTCCCCTCGTATGCATCATTATACAACCCGATCGATATCATAGGCGACGCCGGGGCAAAGAGGTACATAAACACCCTGAAGGCGGTGGCCGGGGACAGCAACGTCCACGCCATCCTGATCCTGTTGACCCCGACCGCGAGCGCAGCCGGGGAGATCGAGGAAATCAGCCGGGGCATCGCCGAGACTGCCGCGGCTTCAAACAAGCCCATTCTCGCCTGTTACATGGGCAAAAAAAGGATCGCCCCGGGACAAAAAATCCTTTTGCACGCCGGAATCCCCTGCTATTCCTTCCCGGAACCGGCCATAAGCAGTCTGGAATGCATGCACAACCAATACCAGCGCAAGATCCAGCCCCGGCCGGAGATCCCGGAGATAGAACGCGACCTGGACCGGGCCAGGGAAGTCCTGGCTAGGGCCCGCAGGCACGGGCATCAGGATATAGTGGAATTTCAGGCCCTGGAGATACTCAAGGCCTACTCCCTGCCCTATCCGGAAACACGCCTAGCCCGCTCCAGCATGGCTGCGATGCAGGCGGCCAAGGAGATCGGTTTTCCTGTGGTCCTGAAAATCGCCTCCCCGGACATCTCGCACAAAACAGACGTAAACGGCGTGGTGGTCAGCCTGAAAAGCGAAGAGGAAGTTCGCTCCGCTTTTTCAGCCATAACTTCCCGGGCCCTGCGGCGCATGCCACAGGCACACATCGCCGGCTGTCTGGTCCAGAAAATGGCCCCGGAAGACAGCAAAGAAGTGATCATCGGAGTCAAGCGGGACGAGCAGTTCGGCCCCCTGGTCATGTTTGGGCTGGGCGGGATATATGTGGAAGTGCTCAAGGACATCTCTTTTCGCTTGGCCCCGCTCACAGCCGGGGATGCCCGGGAAATGATCAAGGAAATCCGGTCATATATGCTGCTTAAGGGATTCCGGGGAGAGGAGGGGGTGAATTTCGGCGCCCTGGAGACCATCCTGCTCAAGATGTCCGCGCTGGCCATGGACTTCCCGGAGATTTACGAAGCAGAATTCAATCCAGTCCTGGTCAACTCCAAGGAAGGGATTGTGGCTGACGTCAGGATTACCCTGTCCCTGGACAGGGACTGATCCGCCCGGTGCAGCGCTTTTCAGCCGGGAAATATCCTCTGCTTCAGACGTTTGAAAAGGCTTAAGGTTAGATAAGGCAGGCTGAAGTCCGCACTTTTCAGGGTCCGGGGCAGTCTCATCTTTGCCCAGCTTCCGGCCTGCTCCCCGCTTATGCGCACCGCACCCGGGTCTGCACCAGGCAGATTCAGATCCGAGGCGACCCGGTACAAAGGTACCTCGGCCGGGAGGAGGCCGAACATCTTGTACAGGGCGGTATCTACGGCCACTGCATCCTGTCCGCAGATGATCTTTTCCAGGTTGATAAGGCGGCCGTGGATCGGCCCGGTACCGTGCATGGCCCACACTCCGTCCACCACGGTGAACACGCTGGGGAAAAGGCGGCAGACCTCCAGAATCAGGGCGGCAAAAGACTCGCGGCAGGAGCCGATGCGGGTGTGCCATAAGGCCTTGTGCAGCCCACACACACATCCGAACAGATTTTTGACCGCAACGCTCAGCCGCATTTGGGAATGGGCCTTGAGTTTGGGTAAATTGACTATCACGTCCGCTTCCAGGGCCGCTTCTGAGACAAGGACCCGGAATCCGGAAAGATCCATGCGCCTGCCCCGGTCCAGGGTAAGCGCCTTGAGCCCCAGGGGCTGCAGATATTTGTCCAGCCCGATCTTTTTGGCCACTTTGGCCGCGCTCCCAAAGGCCGGCGAGTCAGCAACCGTCACCTTGGCCCCTGAGTCCAGGAGGATCCGGCTCGCTTCAGCGGTGAATGCCGGATGGGTGCACCCGGCCCCGCTGTTTTTTGCCGCCACCAGATTGGGCTTGACCAACACCTTAAGCCCGGAAAAAGAACACCCGCAAGAGGCGAACGCCTTTTCCAGCCTGTGCGTAAACTTCGGGCCGTAATCCGGGCAGTGAAAGAAATCCACCTGCAGGGGGTTTTTGTCCGGTCCGGGCATTTAGTCTCGGTTTTTTATGCTTATCGTCTTCGCTGGATGCTGAAAAAGGACCTCTTCCCGCAGTGGGCAAAAAGAATTAACCTCCTTTTTGCCGTGTACCGCGCAGTGCTTCCTCCAGCACCCGGCCCACGTCCTCCACGGTGTACGGCTTGGCCAGGACCCCGCAGAACCCGTAACCTCTATAATTACCCATTATGGGATCCTGGGAATACCCGCTGGAGACAACCACCCTGGCTTCGGGATCCATGCGCAGTATCTCGCCCACGGCCTCCTTACCTCCCATGCCCCCGGGAACGGTCAGATCCAGGATAACCGCATCATAAGGCTGGCCCGCCTCCAGGGCCGCATTGTACTTGGCCACCGCCTCCTCTCCGCTGGAAGCAAAATCCCCTTCGTATCCGAGCAGCTCCAGGGCATCGCGCATGACATCCAGGATATCCTGGACATCGTCCATTACCAGGATTCGGCCCTGCCCAAACCTGAGGCCGCCCTGCTCTCCCCGGCCCGCTCTGGCCTGGAGTCGACTGTCAACAGCCGGGAGATAGATCACGAAATGGGCTCCTTTGCCCGGCGAAGAGGAAACCGTGATATCCCCCATGTGATTTTTGACAATCGAATAAGAGCTGGCCAGTCCCAGTCCGCTGCCGACCTCCTTGGTCGTAAAATACGGATCAAATATCTTTTCCAGGTGTTCCTCGGAAATCCCCGGACCGTCATCCCAGAAATCGATGCGGATATAGTTCCCGAAATACAAGTCCAGGTCCTCATCCCCGCCCTTATAGGCATAGTTAGAGGCCCGGACATAGATATTGCCGCCTCCGGGCATAGCCTGGACCGAGTTCAGGGTCAGGTTCTCAAAGACCTGGGCCACCTGGCCATAGTCCACTTTAGCCGGCCACAAATTCTTGGCGGTCTGGATATCGCTTTTGACATTGGAACCGCGCAGGGCGAAATTTATGGTCTCTTCCAAAAGCTCAGGGATGGAAATGACCTCCCGGATCGGTGCCCCGCCTCTGGAGAAGGTCAAAAGCTGCTGGGTAAGCTGCTTGGAACGCATAACTGCGTTCTGGGCATCATTCAGTCTGTAGAACTCCTTGCTTTCCGGATCGGTATTCAGGCGGACCATTTGGATATGATTCAAGACAGCAGTCAACAGGTTGTTGAAATCATGAGCAATGCCTCCGGCAAGGACCCCTATGGACTCCAGTTTTTCCTTGCGCAGCCGCTCTTCCTCCATGCGCAAAATATCCGTTATGTCCTGCAGTACGGTTACCGTCCCCAGAATAAGACTCTGGCGGTCATAGATGGGAGTGGTCTTGAACGACACGCTCAAATAGGTGCAGGACAGTTCACCTTCCACTTTCAAAGACACCCCGCGCTTACGCTCAAATATCCTGCCCTCGGCAAGCACTTCCCGGACCGGGTTGATCTGGTTGCCGTTCCCGTCCACCAGGCGGCAGATCCGGCTGAAAGGGAGCCCCTGCACATCTTCCATGCCCGCTCCCAAAAAACCCTCGGCAGTGGCGTTTACAAAGAGCACGTTTCCGGACCAGTCCGTGGTAATCACCCCGTCTCCGATACTGCGCAAAGTAACCGAGAAGAGTTCCTTCTCGGACATGAGCTGCTCCTCGGCCTGCTTGCGCAGCTCCACTTCGGACTGCAAAAGCTCGTTTGTCCTTTCCAGCTCCCGGGTCCTTTCTATCACCCGCTGATCCAGCTCTGTATACAGGGAACGAAGCTCGTTCTCGGTCTCTTTTCTCTTGGTGACGTCATGGAAGATAAATATAAAATTGAGCCCACAGCTCATGGACACATAAGTGACCGTGGCCTCGATATATCTCTTCCTGTCCTCCCGGTCCTTGAACACCAGCTCGATCCGCTGCGCTTCCTGAAAGGGGTCCTCGTCCACCTTTTGAGTCAGCTCCTTCGGGGTGAACTCCGCAAGGCCGGAATCTACGAGATTCTTCCTGGAGACCTCGAAGATCTCCTTGAAGGCCAGATTGTAGCGGATAATTTTCTTGTTCTCATCCGTGACCACCAGCCCGTCCGCCAGATTATCCAAAATGGCGTGCAGATAGGCCAGGGTCTCCTGGAGTTCATGCGTGGCGTTGTTTACCGCTTTTTGCAGCTTGTCCACGAATCCGGCCAGCTCCCGGCCCATATGCTGCATGGAGCTGGCCAGATCCCCCACCTCGTCATTGGACCGGATATCCAGCTCAGCGGAAAAATCCTTTCCGGCCAGCTTGCGGGCGTAGTCTGTAAGCTGCATAAGCGGCCGGGATATCTTGTCCATATACGCATATAAAAAGCCCACACTCAAAAGGAATAAAAAGAAATTAAAGACCTGGATGGCGAATAGATTGCGCAGGATGATCCCGTTTATAGTCTGCATCTTCATGCCTACGTGCACGTATCCGCCCTCGCCCCTAAGCACTGGTCCGCCTATATCTATGTACTCGTTTCCAGAGATAAAGACCTTTTTCTGGGCCATGCGCTCATAGCTGATACTGGAGATATTATCTATGTCCTCGGGAATGCCCGGAGTGAAGGTATGGGCGATGATTTCCTTTTCATCGTTCAGGACATACACGTAACCCACGCCTTTTTCCGCAAGATACTGATCGATTATGGACTGGATGCTCGCCGCCTCCCTCTCCAGGAAAATGGCGGGCACAGATACCGAGATGGTGTTCACAATACTCTTTGCCCGGGAGACATAGTCGTCTATCAGCTGCTCGCGCAAAACCCAGGCGGAAAAGGCGGAGGAGAGCACTCCTATGGCCAGAAAAATCCCCAAGACCACGAGCAAGGTCTTTTTGAACAGGCGGGAGACTATCAATTGAGGACCTCTTCAAAATCCCGCAGTGGATATATCTGATCGCCCCGGAAGGTAATGAAATACACTTGTTCCAGGCCCTGATCCAGAAACGGGGTAAAGCTTATCTTCCGGTCCAATCCGATATCTATATTGTACATACGGTCCATATTGATTTTTATGTCCTTACGGGAGGGATACGGCCCCAGGCTGCGCAAGAGTTCGACCATCATTTTGGCGTTTAAGAACCCCTCAAAACTGACCGCTCCAAAGCCCTGCTGTTCATAGCCCGGACACTCGAATTTGTCCGGAATTTTCGGGCGGTATTTGCGCATGCATTGCTTATACTCATCCACCGCAGGCAGGTTCCTGCTCCCGTAAAAAGGCACCACCTGGGAATTGACCAGATTACGGGTATAATCGGTATCATCCTCTTCCCCGGCCTTGATAAGCAGCCTGTGCATCATTTTCGCATCCACAAAAGAAATATTGGCTATAGGCACTTCCAGCCCGCTTTGCCGGGCGTCACGGATAAATCCGGCTGCTGCCGCATAGGAGGCGATACAGATGACCGCATCCGGATCCCGGGAAGCTATGATATCCACCTGGGGGTGAAAATCATCATTGATACCCATGCCACGCGTATAAGTGGCCTCGGCAGTGATCTCCAGACCATGCTTGCTCAAAGCCTTTTTCACCCCCTGCCACCCCCCGCGACCGTAGGCGTCCACCTGATGCAAAACCGCGATACGCGTCTTGCCCATATCCACCAGGTTGTCCACCAGGGCCTCGACCTCCTGATCGTAGGAAGCCCGGAGATTGAATACATACTTAGAATAGGGCTCTCGGCGCATGGGATTGGCCCCGGTAAAGGGACAGAAAAGATACATGTGGCGATCCGAGAACTTGGCCAAAAGGGGGAGCATCCTGGTGGTGGTCGGGGTGCCCACGTAATTGAAGAGCGCAAAGACATGGTCCTCGCGGATAAGCCTTATGGTGTTTTCTACCGCGGGTTCGGGATTGTACCCGTCGTCATAGGCCAGAATACGGATACGGTTGCCGTTCACTCCGCCCTGTTCGTTTATTTTGGCGAAATAAGCGGCCGCTCCCCGGTAAAGTTCAATGCCCAGGCTACGGGTGGCCCCGCTGAAGGCCCCGGACATACCCAGGACTATCTCCCTGTCCTGGCCGGTTGCAATTGAACCGGAGAGGACAAAGAAAAGAACGCATATAAACACCGTACATCGCCTGCACCAGATCCCAAAACAGTCAAGGCGGCTGCTTGTCCTCATTGTCCGCCCCCGATGCGGGCATGACCTCGCCAAAAAATTAGTACGTAGAACACAACAACTTACCTCAAGTCCCTGCTTTTAATGCAAACCATGTCCCCAAAAAGACAGCCAGTCATTAAGCATTCACAGTTATATCTTTACTTATTCAGGCCGGGATTTCAATACCCGGGTAAAAATGCCGCCTTGCATCCACCCGGAACACATCCCTCCTGGATCCACCCGGATCTCCGGGCATCCTTGACTAAGCGCCTGTGATTGGGCAGGATATGTTGTTATGGCCGGTTTGCGATCCGCGCCGGAAAAACAGAAAAAACGGATAAAAAACGCATGAACAAGGATCAACTGAATATATACGATCAGGTCTTCAGATATTTCTTTTTGCAGATGGGGGGATGCATGTTTCTGGTCTCCCCGGATGTGACCATCCAAAGGACGCTTAAGGCCTGCTTCAAATACCTGGGACAGGAACAGGATTTCCTGTTCATCCATCACAGCCTGACCACCGCTGTGGCCGAGGCCCAAAAAAACCTCAAGAGATTCAAGACCATAATCTTCTTTATCGAGTCCCGGGTGGAGGACAAGAGCAATGTCCTGGAATTTCCCGCCTTAAAAGAGACTTTCAAAGAAAAAGCCAAACTCATCTGCCTGACCAACGAAGTGGGCCGGGATACCATAGTCCAGATCTATGAAATGGGTGCGGACAATGTAATTGTCAAACCGGCCTCGGTCAATGCCATAATCCAAAAAGTGGCCCTTACGGTCAAACCGAACACCTCCCTTTCCCAGCATATTGAAAAGTGCCAGGAATACATGGACGGAGGGGACCTGGATAAAGCGGATGAAATGGCGGACAAGGTCCTGGAGGAAAAGCCGGACAGCGCCGCAGGCTTGATGCTCAAGGGGGATATAAGCTTTAAAAGAAAGGACATGTCCGCAGCCGAGGAATTCTATATCCGGGCGGCCAACCAGAACAAGATGTATCTAAAGCCGCTCAACAAGCTGGTTGCTTTGTACGAGTCTCTAAATGACCCGGAAAAGAAACTGAAGTTTCTGAAAAGGCTGGACAATCTCTCCCCTCTAAACCACAAGCGCAAGGTGAAAATCGGGGAGACCTATCTGGACCTGGACCAGGACGACGAGGCCCGGGAATTCTTTGATCAGGCCGTGCGCCAGGTACAGAAGCAGGCCGCGGACCTGCTGTCCTCAGTCCTTATGGATATCGCCCGCAGCACAAGGGAGAAAAGGCCGGAGATGGCCACGGAATTTATCGCCCGGGCCATAGACGCCAAAGGAGAGATGCTGAACAAGGAAGACCTGTGGATGTTCAACGAGATGGGAATCAACCTGCGCCATCAAGGCAAATGGCAGCAGGCCATCGAATACTATCAGCAGGCCTTAAAGATAGCGCCCATGGACGGAGGGCTGTACTACAATATTGGGATGGCCTACCTGCAGGGGGAGCATTTCTACCGGGCGATGCAAAACTTTGAAAAGGCCGTCGAACTGCAGCCCGAACTCCTGGAAAATCATCCCAATGTCCCCTACCAGATCGCTTTCACCCACTACAAGATGAAAAAGATACCGGAAGCGGAAAAGTACGCGAAAATAGCCCTAAGACTGAAGCCGGGCATGCAAAACGCCAAAAACCTGCTGAAAAAAATCGGGGCCTGAGGTATCTGCCCCGGCGCCTTATCCTACCGGGCGCAGATATCCCTGCTTCACGGCCCAGAGCACGAAATACTCCGCTTTTTCCCCAAGAGACGGGACTGCGGCCCACAGCCTGGAGGCAAGGTCCTGCAGGCTGATCGGGTTCCTGGACAGAAAAAGCAGGGTCCGCAGATTGTCCACCGGAGCAAATCCCTCCATCCCGGCATAGACCACCGGAAAATCCTTTTTGCGATATACGGATCGGCCCAAATCAGTCCAGACCAGCATCTGCCCATCCGTCAATATCCGGGCTGGATATCCGGCAAACACCCGGGCATAATCCAGACCCAGCGGATGGGGGCCCTTTTCTGTTTCGGGGTCAACTTCCGCGTCCCATAACTCGTCCCAGAGCGTGACATACCTGTTTATTATCTTTGCCCAATCATAGGATTTGCTTTTTTCCCTGCCCCGTTGTCCCATCTCCAGGCGCAGTCCTGGGTTGTCCAGCAATTCTCCCAAACGATCGGCCATCTCTTCGGTATCCAGACAGATGTTCTGGGCCAAAAGGAGATGGGTATGACTGTCCGGGAGGACAAAGGCCAGGTCGTTCAGCACTGCTGACTGCTCAGGGCCGAAAGTCGGGACCAAAAAACCGGTCTCCCGGTTTTTTACAAGCTCTCTATAGCCGTCAAAATCCGAGGCCAGCACTGGCAGGCCGCTGGCCGCGGCCTCCAAAAGGGTCAAACCGAAAGTCTCCTGATAGTTGTCCGCTGGGGAGGCAAAGATGTCCGCAGCAGCCAAAAGATCCAGCTTCTTATCTTCCGAGGGGTCAAAAACAGTCTGCAGGCTGATTCCGGCGTTTGCAGCCAGATTCATGAGCGCCTCGCAGATATTGCCCCCTTTGTCCGCACCACCGGACAAAACCAGATGCACCGTGCCGCCGCTTCCGGTCCTGGGCAGGCAGGCGCTAAGAGAACGCATAAAAGGAATGAAATCCATCTTGGAGTAATAGGAAATACGTCCCAAAATAAGGATGCACACATCCTCGTCCGCAATGCCCAGGTCGGTCCGTCCCCTGCCGCGGGCTTCGGCCGAAACAGCAGAGTATTTTTCCCAGTCCAGACCCAGGGGGATATGCCTGAGCACAGGGGACCGAAAGGAGTCATCCAGGTCGTAATCCCGGCGCAGGGCTTGAAAGTAGCTGTTTACCACCCCCATCCCGGCCCGGGAAGTGCAGACCACACAGTCGCGCGCTGTGGTGCCCGGCCACAGATGACGCAGAAAACCGGCCGGGTAATCGCTGTAGCTCAGGGAATGGATAACCGAGGTCACAGGGAAGACGCGGGGGCTGTATTTGTTCCGCAGCCGGGCCACCGCAGCCGGATAATTGATGCAGTCCGAAAGGTGAAAGCAGTGATACTCCACCCGGGAGAGCATATCCGGGAGGTCCAAACGGGAATATGCCAGCAACCGTTTTTTTATCCCAGGAAAATTTTTCTCGACCCAGTTTAAAAGCCCCTGGAAGTGTTTCTGACTGACCGGGAAGAAATGATATTCGTCAAAGGGATCGGCCCGAAACAGGGCCCTTATGAATTCCAGGTTGGCCACTTTCCTGCCCATGACCGGCCCCTGCTCCAGAAAACAGTCCAGGCTGGCCCAGATTTTCTTACCCATAAAAAACCACCGTGCTTTTTGGATTCACTTTGATTTCGGCCTTTTTTTTGCATTTACTTGGTTGAATAGCAAGTCCGGCCGGGCCTGAAATCTGTTTCAGAAGACCTGCGTCCGGACTCCCCAACCCGGGCACGTAAGCACCGGGAACAGATATCCCCAGCGCAAGGGAGCGGATATGAAGGAAAAAAATACCACCCCCAAGATCTTGTTCTTGGAAACCGACCCGGACATCCGGGAAAAAATTTCTGACTGCATAGATAATGCCGAGACTGTCAAAACCTTGAATCCCGGACTTTCTAGCCTGAAAGAGGAGGTAAGCTTCAATCGGCCGCACATCTTGATCACACCAGTCGCCAAATGGGCCGGGCTCTCTTGGCAAGAACAGAAGGTCGTGGATGAAAACGAGGTTCAGCTGGCTCTTGTGGCGGAAAACGGGGACAAGTTGCCCCCTGACCTGAACATCCCGTCCTCTTTTCTGGGTTTTGTCCGCCTGCCGATCCAGAAAAATGAAATCACCGGCCTGCTGGCCAAGGCCTCCCAGGCATTTGAGCTCTATTCGGACATCTATCACATGGCCAAAGAAATCGCTCTGGAAAGGGAGCTCCTGGCCCGCAAAAGCACACAGCTGTCGTTTATAAACCGTATCCTGACCCGGGCGGCACAGACTCTGAACATTAAAGATATTATGGCCTTGGCGGACGAGGAATTCAAAAACCTCTTGCAAGCCAGGTGCACAATGGGGATATTCTGGGACGCTTCCGGTGAGCCTATGGAGGCCGGTCTATTCATCCCCAGCTTTTTTGAACCGGAAGAAGAAAGGGAATGGACATCGCATCTGTTGGAGGCAGCCGGCAAGCTGACCGGGAAAGAGGTCCGGGAGTACCAGACCGGGTATTACACCCAGGACAGTATCCGTCTTGAATATCCTCAGCCGGGCAAGACAATAGTCATCCCCATCCGCTCCGGACAAGACACCCTGGGCCTGATCCTTTTGGTTACCGACGATGAAACCGAGTTGGGCAAGGACCAGGTGGAAATAGTCCGCAACGCCGGCAACCATCTGGGCCTGGCCGCCCTGAACGCCCTTAAATACGAAAGAGTGCGCATCCGAGCCGACCATGACGGCCTGACCAAAATCTACAATCGTCACCATTTTGACAACAGATTAAAAGAAGAAATCAAAAGACACCAAAGACACGGTAGCACCCTGAGCCTACTTATGCTCGATGTGGATTACTTTAAAAACATAAACGACAAGTACGGACATCAGGCCGGGGACCTGGCTTTGAAAAAGATCGGGGAGATCCTGCAGTACACCCTGCGGGAAACCGATTTTCCGGCCCGGTACGGGGGAGAGGAGTTCGCGATCATTCTCCCGGAGACCTCGGAAAACCAGGCTTGGTTTCTGGCCCACAGACTGCGCAAAAAAATCGCCGGGCTGACGCTGCAGTACGGCAGGCATACCATAAGGCTTACCGTGAGCATCGGCATCACCTCCATGGAACCGGGCTCATTATATCCGGCCGGGAGACTGATCGAACACGCGGACCGGGCACTTTACCTGGCCAAAAACAGCGGCCGGAACATGGTCTGCACCTCAAAGGCCCCGGCATGGAGTCCATAGCCGACTGAATTTCCCCAAAAAGCCTCAAATTGAATCATGGCCGGGTACTTTACCCGGCCTTTATTATGGGCTAAGCAAAAGGCAAAAAAGGGCTTTGCCATGCATATCCCTGCCTGCCTGTCTTTAATTTTGGCCATTACCACGGAATTCAAAGGAGACAGCTCGGAAGTACCTACTGAGCTTGCCCGGCTGTATCTCCCGGATGTGTCCTCGGGGCCGAAACAAATAGCGCATACCCCGCTTATATACATCTCCACACCCGGCGCCCTTAGGGTCCATACGACCTGGAACTATCATAGGGATGGAGCAAAAGCTGCAATGCAGTCGGCGAACCCTGCGCCCGCCCTGTGGCCGAGCCTGAACTGCGGGTCCTATCCTCCTTCGGTGATCCCAATATAGCCCCTGATGACAAAATTGAGATAAAGGATCCCCCCAAATTGACTCTGCGCTGTCCGGTAAGAGTCAAGGGCGGCCCGGTTATTCCACTCATTCCCGGCGAGGAAAAGGAAGTCACGTTCCAGGCGGTGGACTTCAAGGACGAACCATTGACCTCGGTGGAAGCAACCGGTTTTGAACTGGATCCGCAAGCCTTTGGCCAACTGTCCCACGGCAGGGAAGACATAATCCCCACCCCGGGGACCGACGGAGTAATCCGCGAGCTTATGGTCCAGGCCTCCCCGGATGCGCAGGGAATGGCCGAGGTTATATGCAGAATCTGCGAGGACACTCCAGAGGATTTGCTGGGTGAAGACGAGGACGGGCAGCCGCTTTATTATCCAGAGGAGGAAAAGATAGGCATCCACACCAAGCAAATGCACACGGACAACTCCTGCGGGATTACATATTCCGCTATGCCCATGCCGCAAGTGGAAGTCCCCCTGCATCTGGACCAGTACCTGTTTCCGGCTCCGCTTTTGACCATGATAAGCAGCGGCTGCTACGGATTGGGCAGGGAGTTTGAATTGATGAATATAAACAAATACAGACAGATGTTCCGCAAACTGAACAAAGAGGGAAATGAATTCGATGAATTCACAATGGAAAAGGACTTTTCCCTGGACCCCGGGACCAGGGCCGACTGCTGGGAACTGGATGATGCCGGGCTTAATTATTCCGGGAGGACCGACGTGTATATGTACATCGAATCCGGGGCGGAAGTCCTGCGCGGCAAGTTCGATCTCTCCCGGCACAAAAACGATGACGAACTGAGGTTGGAAGCCGATACTCCGGCTTATTTAAAACATATTATCCCCGACATCCCGGAACCTCCCCTGTGGGCCGAACATCCCGGGCCACAGGAAGTCCCGCCCATGAATCCGCCCGGGGGACCCCCTTCAGCTCCGGCCGGAGATGATGCCCCGGGACTCTTTATGTACGACTCGGACGGGAACCCCATCTTCCCGGAAAAATTCCTGGAAAACTTAAATGACTAAAAAAAGCCCCGGACAGCCGGGGCTTTTTTATCCGGCTTAATAATTACCGGTGTTCATATTCGGGGTGCTGGGCATGTCCAGGGCCCCTTCCGGGTCCGGAGCGGTCCACAGGGACGGGAACAGATGTGCAGACCCGCTTTTGTTGCGAATATAACGAACCTTTTTCCATTCCGATGATTATCTGTTCCCGATCAAAAGAAAAAAGTAAAGCCGCCGGGTTCAGCGGCCCAGATCCACACTCATATCGCTCGGATAGACCACCTCGCAGCCATAGACCACTTTTTTCTCTGCCCCGGGATCTATATCCAGGCGCCAAGTCAGCAAACGGTCTTCTACGCTGTCCGGTCGGGGATCAAAGGTCTTTTCCAGTTCAATATCCTCATCCCCGATTTTGGGCATAATATCCTGGATCACTATCGCAGCCGGACCGGATTTGCTGTTTTTAACACTTACCCGCCATTTCCAGGAATGACTGTCCTTTTTGGAAAAAAAACCTGACTCCCCGGACATGCTGTCCACGTTCATATACTCCACTTGTATCTGCTCGTCCGGACCGAAAAACAGCTCTTTTTCTTCCGTGCTGATCTTCAAAGGCCCCTCGCCGACATACGCCGAATCCAGAAAATAGGTCGCCTTACCCGAAGGGAGGCGCACAGCGGAATCGAATTCCACCCGGGCCCGGACAAAAGCGGCCTGGGCTCGATAGGGGCGGATCAGGTAATCAAATTCCGCCGGCCAGGATTCATGTCTGAGCTTAACGCTTTTCTCTTCCCCGGCCTTGAGGTTCATATCCCCCAGACTGTACACCGTGCGAAACTCCTTTTTCTCCTGCAAAGGCTCGTCTTGTGCGGCCTGAGTCAGGGCCATGGCCGCCAGGTTACGGTCCGCGTCCCGGCCTTCTTTCCCCACTTTGCCCTTCCGGGCCGGGGCTATGGTCCACTCCCCTATCTGCGGGGGCTGGAGCTGCCAGAAAGGCCGGGAGGTGGCCAGGCTCAGGGAGGCGTTACTCCAGTCCACCCCCGTATTCTGCCATACCCCGGCCTTCCAGGTAAAATCAACAGCCTTCCCGGCCGGGTCCCCGTTCAGGCGGTATTCACTCCTCCAGCCGCAATTATCCACTACATAGCTCAGATAGACATCACTATCCCGGGACGCAGGCCTATCCACGACCAGATCAAGGACCAACTTCTCTTCCCGGCTCCCGGAGGCCTGATCCAGCTCCTGCTCAACCTCTTTTATCTCTTCTTCGATGTCGCCTTGAACCCTTTTGTGCTCAAACAATTGGTCATAAGCAGTTCGCAGCTGCTTTCGGACCGCTTCCCCCAAGGAAAGGACGGCCTGCAGACCGCTTTCCGGAGCCGGTTCCGTGCTCCGGAAATAAGATATCTCCCCCTCCAGGGAATTGACTTGACTCTGTATTGCATCCTTTTTGCTTTTCAGTTTTTGCAATTTTTCCTTGAGTGCGGCTAGTCTATCCGGCATAGATGCGGAGCGCAGGTCAGTGGACAGGGAGATAATCTCTCCCTGCGGATAATGCACACGGATCGTGTTCGCCCGAACGTGTCCGGACAGCTCCACGCTCAGCTGCTTTTTCCCGGCCTGAAGGACCGCGGTCTCTTCGACCCGGGCCTGATTTGGATACAGCTCCACCTCAGTGACAGCGGCCCTTGCCGGACAAGCAAAAAACAAAAACAAGCACCCCCAAAAACAGACTTTTTTGACCATTCTTCCCTCCGCTTGTGACCAAAAGTCGGTTCCCTGACGTTTACTGTGGATTTTTCCCGGCCCTTTATGCTGCCTTGCCAACAAGACCGGACCAGGAAAATGTATCCGGCTGCGCACACAAATATATACAAAATTCAGTTGCCAATAATCAGCAAGCAATATTGAACAAGCTGGATTTAAAGGCTATTATTCCTGCCTCTTTTAGGAACGGATGGGATCTTTATCCGCCTCCCGCCTGAGCCAGCCTATCTGACGGCAGACCCCCATCAAGAGATCAAATTCGTTGCGCCGGAAATCTATGCGGTCCAGGAAACGCTTCATGGCCATCATAAAATAGTCCGGATTATCCGGATGGAGGTAATCCATATCCAAAAGGGCCTTTTGGATATGAAAATAGAGGATCCTGCGTTCTGAATGGGTGATAAACGGGGCGCTTCCCCGGTCGCTGTTCCGGGCCATTTTGCCCGGATCTACCTTGAAATACTCGTAAAGGACAAGCAAAACCGCCTGAGATATATTCAAGGACCAGGCATCAAAAACAGTGGGGATGCAGATGAGCCGGCCGCACATCTCTACTTCCCGGTTGGTAAGCCCGGTATCTTCCGGACCGAAGACCACGGCCGCGGTCTTGCCTTTTTTTGTCCCCGCAAGCATTTCCCGGGCCGCCTGATCCGGCCGGAGAACCCCCTTTCTCCAACCCCCGATTCTGGCTGTAGTTGCATACACGTCATGATACCCGCAAAGCCCTTGTTCCAGATCCGGTACCCGCCTGGCCTTTTCCAGGATACGCATTCCCCTGGAAGTGGCCAGCGGGGCCGCCTTTTCCGGATCAAAATCATTGGGGGCCACCAGCACCATCTCCCGGCAGCCCATGTTGGCACATGCCCTGGCCGCGGAACCAATGTTTTCCGGATACTTTGTCCTGCACAATATCACAGCCGGAGCAGACACTTGACCTCCAGTATTGCCTCGTTTGGTTTTAAATATCCCGGCTAACCCTTCATTTTTTACACCCATTTTAAGTTTATATATCCGGGCGGTTTCCTATTTGTCAAAGACCGCAGACCGGATTCCGGGTGTATTTGCCTGCCTCTGCAGCCTGCCTCCAGGGGGGTGCATGTAAGTACATATCCGCTTGAGATCTTCCCCCATCCTATCCCGCCGGTCTTAAGGCACTGGACCGCAGCCTTCAGACGATCCCGAGAAAATGGGGCGTGGACAAAATGCGCTCCTCACCTTAGCATGGCCATAAATGGCCCAAGAACCTAGCTGACTGCTGAAAAAATCCTTGTGATCCGGGCCGCAAAACCAGTCTGCGCAACCCGGTCCGGGTACTCTCCTCTTTGAGTACTTTGATCCTCTTTCAGCCGGGGAAGGCAAGATTTATACTGACTGACTGTAATCTTTAGCACAGGCTGCAGCGCTGCAATCGTCCATGACTACCTCTGCACAAAAATCCCGGACCGACCGGGAAGCAAACAGCATACGCAAAGTCACCTTTTTCGCCTTTGTCCTCAATCTGGTTCTGGCTGGAGGCAAGGGGCTGCTGGCCCTTATGTCCGGGAGCCTGGCTGTAACCGCAGGGGCTATTGACTCGGCCACAGACTCGGTGACCTCCTTGGCCGTGTTCATCGGCGTATGCCTCGCGGAGAAAAAAACAAAGAATTACCCTTTGGGCCTGTATAAGATAGAGAACCTGATCTCCGTGGTTGTGGCCCTGTTCATCTTTTACGCCGGATATGAAATCGCTGTCCGGGCTCTGAGCCCGGGCGGTCCCGCGCCCAGGATCACCCTTTCAATCCTTGTTTTCATGTTTCTGTCCACACTGGCCATCTACGGGTTCGGCAGATTCGCTCTGCACGTGGGCCGGCGCACCGGATCACCCACCCTTCTGGCCGAGGCCAAGCACAGACAGGTGGATGTGCTTTCCTCCCTGGTGGTTTTGACTTCGGTCACCCTGGGTTATTTTAATATGGATTTTGATATCCTGGGGATAGGAATAGACCGCCTCGGAGCCGCAATAGTACTCTTATTCATAGCCAAAGCCGGGTGGGAACTTTTGTCCGAGGGGGTACGCGCCCTTTTGGACGCCTCAATCGATTCCCGCACCCTGGAGGAAATTAGGGACATCATAAATGAACACCCCCTGGTCACCAAGACAGAAAGTCTGATCGCCAGCAATGCGGGCAGATTTGTTTTCATCCAGGCGGAGATCAGACTGCGCACCGCGGATCTGGAAAAAGCGCATCAGGCAAGCGAGGAGATAGAGAAAAATATCCGCAGGGCATTGCCGCGGGCGGATCGCATAACCATCCATTACGAACCTTGTGCAGAAAAATGTTTTCGGCTCGCCATGCCTCTTAATGCAGGAAAAGAGGCCCTGAGCGGCAATTTTGGAGCAGCCCCGTATTTCGCCTTTCTGGACTTTTGCGCCCAAGACAGAAACTCATTCACCCGGGATATCCAGGCCAACCCCTACCAATCCGCAGGCCAAGGCCGGGGGATAAAAGTGGCCGCCTGGCTTGCCAACCTGGATATAGACCGCCTGGTTGTAAAAGATGACATCCGGGACAAGGGACCGGGCATCATTCTGGACGATGCCGGCGTAGAGATCCGGGTCGCGGATCTAAACACCGTCCGCGAGGCCCTCGAGGTATTCGGACCCTATTATTCAGAAAACTGAGTACCCCCGCGGCTGCCGAAAAAAGGATTTTTCCCGGTTATAACAATCAGTCCAGGTATTTGCCACAGCCCAAAACAACCTCCTTCCCCTCCACCTCACACAGGCTGACGATAGAACGCTTGGGAAAACTCTTGTCCTCTACCCCCGGCTTGGGCCAGTAATAATCCACAAAAGCCACGCCTTCCGGGGACACCTCCACCCGCTCGTTCATGTCCTGAAACAAGAGTTTACCCTGGTCGTCGCGATAGTCTTTTATATTCTCCCCCACCAGCTCCGGGTCCATGGGATGCATAAGCATAGTAAAGTCCAGATCGTGCACCCATATATATGTCCCCTTAAACACGAACGGGCTGTCGCCCTGCATCTGTTTCAGACCTTCCTCCAGACCGTCTTCCTGCAGCATGGCACAGGCTTGGTCCAATTTGTCATAGATCTCGTCCCAACTGAGATCGGCATCTGAGGATCGACTCGCCTTTTCCCTGGCTGTCTCGGCCAGTTCCTCCGCACTTTGGCAGTGAGCCGCAGGGGCAAAAAACAGGCCGAAAAACAAAAACACCGAAAAGACAAAAAAGACACGCAACATGACTATCTCCTTTTGTGCCTGAAATTGATAAGCTCCCTGGTTCCCGCAAGCGCACCTTACCCCTTGTCCGCAACTCTCTTTGCCGGATCTTTCTCCCATCAAGTGCTTGACAGACTCTCAGCCTAAACGCTTTGGATCCCCGGCCACCGGCCAAACAGCGTATGCGGCCGAGGACTTGTGACCCACCCCGACAGCACCTTTGTGCATGTACAGGGCAAAGGCCCAATCCGTTTCATAGCCGCTGGTGCTGGAGGACCAATACACTTCTTGGACCTTTTCAGACGCTACCGGCAGGGAGAGGGCCGGGGTATGCCTAGAGCAATCCACGATTGACTCCAACTCGTTTATGTTCGGCAAGCGCCAAGACACTTCCGATTGTTTGGAATTCATCCGGTCCACCATATCCAGGGCCTTTTGCCATTTTACTTCCCGGGAATCGAGAAAAGGATCCACATGCCACAGCAATCCGGTCAGCCCGTCCTCAACTCCCGTAGAGTGCACCCGGAATCTCTCTTTCGCATCCAGGGGATGCCCTCTGTCCGCCAGGGCATATATCCCGCTGCATCTTATCTCTTTGCCGCGGCTGTCCAGGCAGGTCGACTGACCCGTGGGCAGGATAATCTTGGAGCGGCCGCTCACAGGACGACAGAATGCCTGCTGATCCTTGCGCCCCCAAAACATTCGACCTCCGGCAAAATGAATATACCACGCATAGTCCGTATACATGGCTGAACTCGTCCCCGTCCAGTACCAGGACTCCCGGAAACCGAAAAAAGGATGCTCACCCGGCATGGCCGGCATCCTGGAACCGTGATCGATCAGGCTCCTAAGCTCCCTTCTGTCCGGCATGCGCCAGGTATTTCGGCCCAAAAAGGCCTCTTTATTCAGGGATTCGATCATCTGTAAAGACTCAGCCCAGGTCAGGGGAAAATCAAATACATCCGAACCCCTTGGCCAGACCAATCCGGTATATTCATCCCGGACCAATCCTTCCCCGGCAGGGATGAAGCGAGGCACAGGGATCTCCCTCCCGATCCTAAACTCTGCATCCTGTCCGGACCCGCTGCAGCGTACTAACCCGCCCGCGGCGTCAAAGCACTCTTTAAGTCCGGTTTTGAGGAGCAATCCGGACATAACCAGTCCCATAAATAAAGATCTTGTCCATATGTATTTCGCCTGTGTCTCGACAATTTTTACTTACAACTCAGAGAGTCGATTGTACAGGGGACACGCATTCCCCCTTAAAATCCCTTGCTTTTTTTGGAAAACAAGTATAAATAGAGTCCCTTAGCCAGGATAGCTCAGTTGGTAGAGCAGCTGATTCGTAATCAGCAGGTCGTCGGTTCAAGTCCGATTCCTGGCTCCAGTAAAAAATCCTTTGCCCCGGCCAGCGAACAGCCTTTCCGGGGCTTGAGGCCATCGGCTGCAACCTGGACCTGAAGCCGGTTGCCTATAATGCACTGGCTTGGATGTACGCATTGAAATTCTCCTTGGAGTATAATCCGCTTTTGGCGTCAAGCCCCTGGGCGCAATCCAAGTCTCCTTTGACAAGCAGGGGAAAAATTGCCAGTAGTTGGAGCGCTTAAGCATGTGTGGACAGGGACTCGGCCGCAATCTTCAAGTGGGGGCGTAGCTCAGCCGGGAGAGCGCAGCGTTCGCAACGCTGAGGTCAGGGGTTCGATCCCCCTCGCCTCCACCAAATAAAAGCCTGACCTGGCAAACAATTAAATTCAATCCTTGTTTTTGATCCCTTTCTACCCGATCTTTATCAGCCGGGAAAATATCCCGGCCTTGGCTGACAGTGAAAAAGATCAGGGCCTAAGCGTACCTATCTGTAAGTAACATGCATTTATAGCCGCTTTCCTGCCCTGGGGAGGTTTATGCGCGGCTGCTGTCCCCCAGCCATCCTCCATCCCCCCCAAAGGCTTCCCTTTTTTAAGCCGGAATTTTTCCCGGTAACGCGGAGTTCAGCAAAACCGTATATCCCGGCTAGATCTGGCCTACGGTCTTTTAAGGCTGCCGTTTGCAAGATCCTCTTCTGCCTGTTTGCGAAGGACAAAATACTGCTTCTTTCCGGTGGCTGTAAACGGAAGACTGTCCGCGAATTTTATGTATCTGGGCCGCTTGAACCTGGACAGCTCCGGGCTGTCGGTCAGATACTGGAACAGTTCCTGGGCGGTGAGCCCATCGTCCTCGGG
The DNA here is from genome assembly GCA_046539845.1 of Desulfonatronovibrionaceae bacterium. Lineage (GTDB taxonomy): Bacteria > Desulfobacterota > Desulfovibrionia > Desulfovibrionales > Desulfonatronovibrionaceae > CAYNNQ01. The sequence goes on along the minus strand of JBKHGE010000033.1, from coordinate 2,984 downwards.
GATGACATAGGCAGCCACCGCCTCGCCCCGCATCTTGTCCGGAACTCCGATGACAAAGGAATCCCGCACCTTGGGATGGGAGTTGATCACGGTTTCCACTTGGACCGGATGGATATTTTCCCCCTCGCTTATAATCATATCATCCTTGCGGCCGCAGATGGTTATAAACCCTTTTTCGTCCCAGGTGGCTATATCGTTGGTATAGTACCACCCCTGGTAATAATGCTTTTCATCCTCTTCAGGCTTGTTGAAATAGCGATAAGGGGCCTTGAGCGTCCTTATTATCACCTCGCCCTCTTCGCTCCCGTTTCTGGGCACATAATCATCAGGCTCGGCATGGACCTTTTCTTCATATATTCTCACCACCCGGACCTGGTCGTCGGTGCAGGGTCTTCCTGCGGTGCCGGCCTTGGCCGGGAGATCATGCGGCCGTAAAAAGGTATTCCAGAAGGTCTCAGTGGTCCCGTAGCCGTTGAATATATTCGGGGTCAAAACCTCCTGGTAACGCAGGCAGGCCTCCCTGGAGAGCGGAGCGCCCATGGTCACTATCCCTTTTAGGCTGCTTAAGTCCCGGGGGCTCTGAGCCTGGGCTGCGGCCAGCATCTCCAGGTTGGCCGGGGCTCCGATCAGAAAAGTCAAACCGTGTTCCTGGACTAAATCCAGGACCTGCCGCGGAGCAAAGACCTTAAGGGCAAAAATCTCCCCGCCGGCATGCAGGGTGGGACAAGGTCCTCCGCTGTGCAGTCCGCCGGCGTGAAACCAGGGAGACATATTCATTGTCTTGTCCCCGGGACCGAGGGGGAAATGCATAAGCACATCATAGCTCCTGAGGACATTGTTTATATTGTTCAGCGGTACCCCCTTGGGGCTGCCCGTGGTCCCGGAGGTATACAGACGGACTATCTCCTCGAACGGTCCCATGCCTTCGGGATATACCTCATTTGCCGGCACGCTCTGCACGTAATCCCGGTAGCTCAGCACCCCTTCCGAGGGAGTCTTCTCCTCTCCGGTCATGACCAGGATTTCTGGTCTATCCTTTAGCAGTTCCAGGGCCTCCAGGACTACATCCTTTACACTGGCGTCAAATATAAAGGCCTTGGGACGGCTGTCCTCTATGTGCGAAGCCACTTCAGCCGGGGCCAGACGGAAATTTATAGGCGAAAAAACCACCCCCGCCTTCTGCAGTCCAATCCAGCAAAAGACATATTCCGGGGTGTTGAGGAGCATGGTCATGACCACGTCTCCCCGGACAAGACCATCCCTTTGGACTGCCGCGGCAAGCCTGTTACTCTCAGCGTTCAGCTGCTCATAGCTCCAGGTAAGCCCCTGAGCGGTACATGTAAGCGCGTTTCGCCACGGATCACGCTCCACAGTGCGCAAAAAGTTCCTCAGATAAACAAAATCCTGATTAAATATCTCGCTGTATTCGCGCATAACAATCCTCCCTAAAGCATAAAGGTCCCGGAAATATGACTCACTTTTTCCTTTTCCGGGAAAACAACCGCTTGTGTTGGCTACTGCCTCTCAAGACATACCTCCTCCTTTACAATTTTTTGAATATCAAAGCGGTATTATTGCCCCCAAAACCAAAGGAATTGCTCAACACACAAGTGACATCCCTGTTTCGCTTTTGGCCGGGCACATAATCCAGGTCACAACCTTCATCCGGGAGTTCATGGTTTATGGTCGGAGGGATCACCCCGTCCCGAATGGAAAGCACGGAAAATACCGCCTCCGCAGCACCGGCCGCCCCGATCATATGCCCGAGCATGGATTTGCTTGCGGTTACCGGGATTTTAGGGCTCATTGACCCGAAAACCGCCTTGATCGCTTTGGTTTCGGCTATGTCGTTCAGTTTGGTCGCTGTGCCATGGGCGCTTATGCAGTCCACTTCCCGGGAACTGATTCCGGCATGATCTAAAGCGCTTTGCATACACAACTCCGGGCCCTTTGCCCCGGGGTCCGGGGTGGTCACATGATAGGCGTCGCACGAGGAGCCGCACCCGGCCAGTTCGGAATATATATACGCATTGCGCTCCCGCGCCGAAGCCATGCTCTCCAGGACCAATACCGCCGCCCCCTCGGCGGGGACAAACCCGTCCCGGTCCCGATCAAAGGGCCTGGAGGCCTTGGCCGGGGCAGCGTTGGCTGCTGAGGTGACCTTCATGGAGTCATAGCCAAGGAAAGTGAGCCGGGTAAGACCGGCCTCGCACCCCCCGGCCAAAACGCAGTCGCACTCTTTGCAGCGGATCGCTTTCAGGCCGCAGGCCAAGGCATGCGCCCCGGAGGCACAGGCCGCGTTAACGGTCAGATTGGGACCTTTGGCCCCGATGGAAATGGCTATCTGCCCGGAGATAATACTGGCCAGACTCCCGGCGATAAAATATGGAGACACCCTTTTGGATCCGCCTTCGTACATACGGATCAGATTTTCCTCTAAAAGGTTGCGCCCGCCCAGGGCGTTGCCCATAAACACCCCGGTCCCTGCCGCTCTCCCCTCGGAGATCTTAAGCCCGGCATCCTCCAGGGCCATCAAGGCGCAGGCCAGCCCCAGCTGAATGGAGCGGTCAAAACGCCTGACAAACCGCCTGTCCATAAACTCCGCCGGATCAAAACCGGTTATCTGCCCGGCTATCCTGGTTCGCAATCCTGTGACATCAAAACCTTGTACCGGAGTTATGCCGGAAACCCCGTTAAGCATTCGCTCCCAGCTTGCCTCCGCCCCCAGGGCCAAAGGGGTGATCGCCCCCAGGCCGGTAATAACTACTCTGCTGCTGTCTTCTGTGCGCAATTATTCTTACCCTGTTCTTAAACAAAATTTTTCCCGCCTAACCGGACTCTGGGCTGGAAAGGATCCGGGCATGGTTTCCAGTTTTTTCAGCACATTGAATACTTAGATCGAATTATTGGCATGTTACCTCCAAAAAGTCAAAACCTGCTGTAAATATATTTACACGACCTTTTTTTTATGAAAATATTTCACT
>JBKHGE010000032.1:0-26105 GCA_046539845.1 Desulfonatronovibrionaceae bacterium | reverse complement strand
TATTTTTTCATCTCCTCCCAATCCTTTAAGAAGGCCTCTAAGCCCTTGTCAGTCAGCGGATGGTTGGCGAGTTTGGCTAGTACCTTATACGGGATGGTGGCTATATCCGCCCCGAGCATGGCTGCTTCCTGGACATGATTCATGGTCCTTATGCTGGCGACTATAACTTCGGTCTCAAAGGCGTAGCTGTCATATATGGACAAAATCCTGGAGACCAAATCCATACCATTGTGCCCGATATCATCCAGTCTGCCAACGAACGGGCTTACGTAATCCGCCCCGGCCTTGGCGGCCATAAGTGCCTGCAACTCGGAAAAAACCAGGGTCACATTGGTGGCAACCCCCATCCGGGAAAGGGTTCGAACCGCTTTTATTCCTGGCATGGTCATGGGGATTTTGACCACGACATTAGGGCCGTATTTAGTTAGTTCTTTGGCTTCCTTGATCATCCCCTCGGCGTCGGTGGACACTGCCTCTAGACTGACCGGGCCGTCCACCAGGGCACAGATCTTTTCAGCGGTCTGTTTCCAGTCCCCCCCCTCCCGGGCCATGAGGCTGGGATTGGTGGTTACGCCGTCGATTTGCCCGTACTCGATTGCCTGTTCAATTTCCTGTATATTGGCGGTATCAATAAAGAATTTCATGTATCCAACTCCCTGTTTTTTTCCTGCTTGGCTCCGGATTCCACACCCTGCAAAAATTCATCTCTGCATTCGAAGCTACAAAAGTGAAAGACTTGCCCGTCTTTACGCACCCGAATGTCACAATTGTTTGGTACATATGTCCCGCAAATCGGGTCCCGGACCATCTCCCCGGCGGCAGCAGCTTTCTTTTTTTCCGCTTCTTCCTTTACCTCGCGCTGGGCGCCTTTTTTCTTGCGGTCATTGGTCAGCAGTTTGAACAAAATAAATCCGGCCGCAGCGATGATAAGAATTTTAAACATCTTGCCCTCTGTTAAAGTTTTACATCAGGTTTGCCAGATTTGGTTCCCCTCCAGGCTGTAATCGATATCCTTAAGGTATTCTTTAAGTTTTTTGCCCCCGGGCAGGACCAATTCCGGACTGATCTCCAAAAGCGGGATCAAAACAAAGGCCCGCTTGTGCATTCTGGGATGCGGCAGAGTTATTTCCGGGCCTGAAAACTGTTCATCCCCAAAAAGCAAAAGATCTAGATCAAGGGTCCGTGGTCCTTTTTCCTTAATCCGGCGTCGACCCTGTTCGGTTTCTATCCGCAACAGCTCCCGCAAGAAATCTAACGCGGACCATTTGTCTCTGTCCACCCGGAATTTGGCCGCGGCATTGGTAAACCAGGGTTGCTTCCAAAAGTCCTGCGGTTCGGTTTTATACAGCCTTGAGGTCCTAACCAGGCTAACCCCGGAAAGCCGGGATATCTCCTGCAGGGCTATGGAAATGGTCTGCGTACTGTCACCCAGGTTCGAGCCCAAGCCCACAGCTGCTTCCGCGCTTTGCAAGACTTCCAGACGAGAGCAGGACATGCCCTGCTCTTTACTTATTTGTCCTTGAGGGCGCAAGGCATAGGGTGTATGTATTTGATTCTTTGGTCCGGTCCGGGAGCAGGCAGCGCCGGGCCCGACCATTGGCCGATATTGTCCCTTTGAGTTCACCCCCTTTTCAGCCGGGATTTTTCAGTGCCATGGATATGCAAGCAATCCACAGGGAATTTAATATGTTCTTGTCCGCGGTCAAAGGCCTGTCTCCGCTTACTGTAGAGGCCTATACCCGGGATATACACAAGTTTACTCTCTTTGTTGGGGACAAAGGCCTGGATATTTCCGGGGTCGATTATGACGCTTTGATGCTGTATTTTTTACATCTGCGGCGAAAAGAGGGTTTGCAGGGCCGTACTCTGGCCCGGCATATGGCCTCTTTACGGATTTTTTTCGACTATCTGAGCGAACACAAATATATTGCTGTCAATCCGGCTGAACTGCTGGAGAATCCCCGCCTGCCCAAATCTTTGCCCCGGGTGCTCAGCGAAGGGGAAGTAGAGGCCCTGCTCGATTCCCCGGCGGCTGGATCTAAGCTGGGCGAACGGGACCGGGCTCTGTTGGAGCTTATGTATGCCGCAGGACTACGGGTATCCGAAGCGGTTACGCTCAAACCCTTTGATTTCGATCCCCAGACCGATATCCTTAAAGTATGGGGCAAGGGGGACAAACAGAGAATCGTGCCCTTGCACAATACCGCTTCCGCTGTTTTGGCCCGTTATCTCCAAACCTGGCGGCCGCTTTTTAATCCACTTGAGGACAGGATATTTCTTAATCGTTCGGGAAGGGGATTGACCCGCCAGGGAGTGTGGAAGATGGTCAAGAAATACGCCGCAAAAATAGGGATCACCAGACACCTTTCCCCGCATACCCTCAGGCACTCGTTCGCCACCCATCTTTTGGATGGCGGAGCTGACCTACGCACCGTACAGATTCTCCTTGGACACACGGATATCGCCGCAACCGAAATATACACTCACGTCCAGAGCCAGAGGCTGATTGATATGCACCGCAAATACCACCCCCGTTCCCGCGCCGGGACCGGATTCGGGGCCCAGGAGAGCCCATGAATACGCCGATCAAGGCCTCGGTGGTCATTACCTGCCACCAGAATGCGGACTTTGACGCCCTGGCCGCAATGGTAGCCGCAAGAAAATTGTACCCCCGGGCCGCGCTTATTTTTCCGGGCAGCCAGGAAAAGAATATCAAGAATTTCTTTATCCAAAGCGCCTTTTATTTGTATAATTTCAAGATGGCCAGGGAGGTCGATCTGGAGGGAGTGAGTACCCTGGTGGTTGTGGACACCAGACAGAAATCCCGGCTCAGTCACGTATTTCCTCTTTTGGATCGCAAGGACGTAGAAATCCATATTTTTGACCACCACCCGCAGACAGAAGAGGATATCCAAGGGGATCTGGAGGACATCTCGGACTGGGGGGCGACCACCTCCATGCTGGTCTTAAAGATCAGGGAACAAGGCCTGGCCGTAACCGAAGACGAGGCCACAATCTTTGGGTTGGGGATATACGAGGATACCGGGTGTTTCACGTTCAATTCCACCACTGCTAAAGACCTGGAGGCCGGGGCCTGGCTGCACACTCAGGGAATGGATCTGAACATTATCTCGGACATGGTTTCCCGGGATCTGAGCGCGGATCAGATTACCGTGCTCAACGAATTGATCGAAAATTCCACCCGATTGTCTATCAATGGAGTGGAGATCGTGGTCGCCGAGGCATCCATGGAGACATATTTCGGTGATTTTGCTCTGCTCGCCCACAAATTAATGGAGATAGAAAATATCCGGGTCCTTTTTGCTATCGCTCGTATGCACGACCGGGTGCATATGGTGGCCCGCAGCCGATCCGCAGAGGTGGATGTGGGCAAGATATGCTCCTCTCTGGGCGGAGGGGGGCACTCCTATGCTGCTTCCGCCTCCATAAAAAAGAGGACCCCGGCTGAGGTAAAAAACGAGCTGTTCGCCCTGCTCTATTCAGAGATAAACCCCCAAGTCCTGGTCAAAGATATCATGTCCACTCCCCCCGTGTATATCCGGGATAGTCAGAATTTGGCCAAGGCGGCCGAGATCATGACCAGATACGGGCTCAAGGCGGTGCCCGTGCTAAACAGCCAATCCAGTGTAGTGGAAGGGATTTTGGATCACCAATTGGCGGACAAGGCAGTGGGACACGGTCTGGGGCATATAGCGGTCCGGGAGTATATGCATTCGGACTGCCATCTTCTCGGTCCGGATTCGGATCTGTATCAGGTCATGGAGATAATTATCGGTCAACATCAACGACTTATCCCGGTGGTTGAGAACCAGGCCCTGACCGGAGTGGTTACCAGGACCGATCTGGTGAACATCCTGGTCCGGGAGCCGGCCCGCCTGCCGGAGAGCCTCCTGCCCCAGAAAAAGCGGGAACGGAATATAAAGAGCATGCTCAAAGACCGCCTGCCGGAAGAGGTGTTCAATATGTTGGTCAGTGCCGGGGAGCTGGCCGAAGAAATGGGCTATTCCCTATACTGTGTGGGCGGATTTGTTCGGGATATACTTCTGGCCCGGAACAATCTGGATGTGGACTTGGTTGTGGAGGGGGACGGCATAGTCTTTGCCCGTGAGCTGGCCCGGAAACTGGGCGGCCGCATCCGGGCACACAAGAAGTTCAGGACCGCGGTGGTCATTCTGCCCGACGATCAGCGCATTGATGTGGCCACCGCCCGTCTGGAGTACTATGAGTATCCGGCTGCCCTGCCCACTGTGGAGCTGTCATCGATCAAGATGGATCTCAACCGCAGGGATTTCACCATAAACTCCCTAGCGGTGCATTTAAACAGCCGCAGCTTCGGCAAGTTGGTCGATTTTTTCGGCGGACAGCGAGATATAAAGGAAAAGACCATCCGGGTTTTGCATTCCTTGAGCTTTGTCGAGGATCCCACCCGGATCATCCGCGCTATCCGTTTTGAGCAGCGTTTCCAATTCAAAATTGGTAAGCAGACGGAAAAATTGATCAAGAACGCAGTGGAGCTGGATACCTTCCACCGCCTGTCCGGAAACCGGATATTCCAGGAACTGCGTCTTATTTTCGAGGAAGAGGCCCCATCCGCCTGTCTACGGCGGATGAACGAATTCGGACTGTTGAAGATTGTTAACCCGTACCTGGAACTTACGCCCACCCTGGAGCGCATGCTGGAAGAGATCGACAAGGTCCTTAACTGGTACAGGCTCTTGTATATGGAGGAAACTCCCCGGCCCTGGATTGTCTTCTTTGCCGGGTTGTTCAGCTCCATGAACGACCGGCAGCTGGGAATAACCGTGAGCCGGCTCAATTTGTCCAAAAAACAGGCTGAGTGCCTCTATTCCCTGCGCCAGCAGGTCCGGGAGGCAGTGCAGCAGATATATTTCTGGTACAAAAACCAGGGCCGGCTGAGTGAGCTGTACTTTATACTCGACCCTCTTTCCCTGGAGGCCCTGCTCTATCTAATGGCCAGGAGCCAGCAGGAGGATATCCGCAGACACATCTCCACTTTTGTTACCACCCTGCGGGATGTGGAGCTGTATGTCTCCGGGCGGGACGTGGTTGCCGCGGGCGTCCCTCCCGGGCCGGAAGTGGGGCGGATCCTGCGTGAGCTGACCGCCGCCCAGATCGACGGAGAGTGCCCGGATCGCGAGTCCCAACTCAAGTGGCTGGAAAAAAAGGCCTTGACTGCAGATAAAAACAAGACCTGACCACGGACCAAAAAGACCGCAGGGCCGGGCAAAGCGGAGTTATTGCTTTCTGAATTCCTCTGCGTCTATTCCGATCCGGCGCAGTATCTTCTGCAAAGAAACGCGTTCCAATCCGCTAATGCGTGCGGCCTCGCTTATATTACCCTTTGTTTTCTGCAAAAGATTGCGCACATACACCCGGGTGAAGTCGTGGACCACTGCTGCCTTGTGTTCCTTGTACGGGGCAATTTCCTCCGGCGGGGCGTTGAATGAGTTCCCTTCCTCCATATTCTCCACCACTCGGACCAAAGACAGATCAATGCTTTCTTTGGAGCAGAAGACCACCAGCCTGCGGGTGAAATTGAGCAGCTCTCGGACATTGCCGGGCCAGTTCTTGGCCGCCAGATAGGCCTGGGCCTCAGGCTCCACATCTTTGGGTGCGATATTCAATTCCTTGCAGGTCTGATGCACGAAATTAAGCACCAGTACCGGGATATCTTCCTTGCGTTCCCTTAAGGGCGGGACATTTATGCACAGGACATTGAGCCGGTAAAAAAGATCCTCTCTGAATTCGGCCGTTTTTATCTTCTCTTCCAGGTCCTGATTGGTCGTGGCCAGGATGCGCACATCAATGCCAATATTTTTGCTCCCGCCTACCGGTCTTATTTCCTGCTCCTGCAAAACGCGCAAGAGTTTGGTTTGCACTTCAGGACGGATGTCCCCGATTTCGTCCAGAAGGATGGTCCCTTTGTCTGCCTGAAAAAAAAGGCCTTTGTGTGCCTTTTCTGCCCCGGTGAACGCGCCGCGGGCGTGTCCGAAGAGTTCGCTCTCCATCAGTTCCGAGGGAATGGCCGGACAATTCACGGATACGAAATCCTCATCCCGGCGCTGACTAAGATCGTGAATCGTCCTGGCCACCAGTTCCTTGCCTGTTCCGGATTCGCCGCGGATGAGCACTGTATATCCGGTGGCGGCCACTGCCTTGATCAGTTCCAAAAGCCGGACCATTTCAGTACTCTCTCCCAGGATCTGCCTCTGGGTCTTTTGTCTGGAGATCAACTCCTTAAGCCGGGTGTTCTCCTTCAGGATATGGATCCTTTCCAAGGCCTTGTTCAAGACCATTTCCAGCTGTTCCGGATCCAGCGGCTTGGTCAAGAAGTTGTAGGCCCCCTCTTTCATGGCCTCCACCGCCTTGTCTATGGTCCCGTAGGCGGTAAGCATTATCACGCTCAGATCTTGTTTTTTGCCCAGGGCCTTTTTCATGAGTTGAAGGCCGTCCATGCCCGGCATCCGCAGGTCGGTGATTAGGACCCCGACCTCTTTTTCGTCCAGGAGGCCCAAAGCCTTATCCCCGGAAGAACAGAAAAGGCAAGGATTGGGGAATTTCCTAGAAATCATCCGGGACAGCCCTTGGGCAAAGTCCTCTTCGTCGTCCACCACGAGTATCGCGATATCCTTACTGCTCATTCTTTTTGCTCTCGCAGGGGATGTATATAGTGAATACGGCCCCGCCACTGTTTTTTACCTCTATCTTGCCTCCGAGTTCCTGGACAAGCCCGTAAACCACTGCCAAGCCCAGCCCGGTGCCCTGACCGACTTCCTTGGTGGTATAAAAGGGATCGAACAGATGCTCTTTGACTTTTTCTTCTATTCCCGGACCATTATCTGCAACAGTCAACAATATCCAGCTTTTGTCTTTGCTTAAGGCGGTGCTTATCCGGATGCGGCCGGTGTTTTCCTCCACCGCGTCCAGCGCGTTCAAAAGCAGATTAGTCAGTATCTGGTCGAATGCGTTGCTGCTGTATTCCAGCACCGGGAGCTCGGGATGCAGGTCCGCAGCCAGTTCCACTCCCCTGCGTTCGGCCTGGACTTGGAACACATGCATGGAGCTGTTAATGAGCCGGTTCAGATCGCATTTGCCGGTAGTAAGGGCCGGCTTGGGACGAGCGAAATTCAAGAGGTCCTGAAGCACTTTCTGGGCATGCCCGGCGTGCTTCTTTATGACCTCCAGATCGGACAAGCCCTCCTCGTTCTCAATATTGGAGCGCAAGAGGTCCACATAGCAGATAATCACTCCAAGGGGATTGTTTATCTCATGGGCCAGTCCGGCGGCCAGTTTGCCCACAGCGCTCAGCTTTTCCGCCCGTTGCATCCGGTCCACCATTTCTTTTTCCGCAGTATTTTCCCGGGCGTAAAGCACGGCTCGGCGCTGCATATTGCCCGGGGCAGGCAGAGGATACACGCTGACCCAGAACGATCTCCCATCCGGGAGGCGTACGTCGCTGGCCCAGGGTTTCTGTGCATCCAGGCACGCAGTCAGCACGCCAGCTTTGTCTGCCTCCCCGGTATTCAAGAAATCCATGAATGTGCCATCGTCCTGCAGGCTGCTGTCCAGCTCTCGGGCCGCCTGATTGGCCATGCGCACCCAGCCGTGTTCTTCGACCAGAAATAGGGGGTCGGAGATGCCGTCAAACAAGGTCTGCAGCATTTCATAGTGATACATTACCTCATATAAAGACTGGATATTTTCTAGGGCGATGCCCAGTTGCTGCCCCAAAGCGTCCAAAAGATCCCGGCTCTTTTCCGGGCCGTGCCCATCCTCAGTCTTCCAGGCCAGAATCAGAATTCCCCAGACCGTCTCCTGGGAGCGGACCTTTACATAGGTAAGCCTGTTTTTCTTTAGCACCGAATCGGGGCCCATTTTTGCGCTGATATCTGTATATGAGACCTTGTCCAATCTGGCCTCTATAGGCCAGAGGTAGACCTTTTGCGGAGGCTGGGCGTCGATATAGGCGGCATACTGCAAATCGTAGCGAGCGTATATGTTCTCCAGGGCCGCGTCCAAAAGACTGTGTACTTCAGAACGGATATTCAGGCAGTTCAAAAATCGGATGAACAAATGCACGTCTTTGTGCCGTTCGGTGACCTCCCGGCTCAGGTCTCTGGTTCTTTCGTTGACCATCTCCTCCAGGTTGCCGGCATATTCCTGCAGTTTGCGCCGCGTATTCTGCAGGTGGTCGGCCAGGGTCTCCACTCCCCAGACTAGCTCCTCTATCTCGTCTTTACCTTTGAGGCTGTCCAGGATCTCCACATCCTGAGGTTCGGAGAAGTGCCTGCGAAAAATACCGGTCACCCGGTGCAGGTTGTGGACAACGAGTCTTTGAAAATAAATGCTTATAAGCGTAAAGAAGAGGAGCACGCAGGCCAAATATAAGACCATATACCCCAGGGTGATGTCTTTTATCCTTTTCACTGAGGCCTGAACCGGGAATCCGACCACTACAGCTCCGGCTATCCTGTTCAGGTCGTATTCGAATCCCCTTTTGTTGCCGTATTTGGCTATCAGTTCCTCCGGGGCGTCTGCAGGATCGCCGTGGCAATGCATACAGGATTTGGTGAATTTTACCGGCCGGGCGGAAAAATAGTACTCAAGGCCCTTGAACTGTTTGAATCCCTCAAAATGTTTCAGGTGGGGATTTTCCTGGAAATAGCGGATCAGATCCTTTTCCATCTTATTCGGGGAATACTTTTTGTTTCTGGCGTTAAGGGCCACCCGTCGATAATAAAATCCTTTGTTTTCCCCTTCCATTTTTTCCATGACCTTGCGTGAGACATACGAGGAGGACATGGCCTGGATCACGAATTTGTGCTTGGGAAATTCCTTGAACAGCCTGGGCCGAAGCACGCTCCGGACATACTCCTGGACCGAATTAGCCTGGGTAAGGGCCAGGTTGGCTTTGTCACTTATCTGGGAAACCAGCAGGCTCTGCATATGAAAATATAAAATCCCCATAAACAGACACCCCAAGATGACGGCAATAAAGGCAAGGCCGGCCAGGAATTTGGATTGCAGGCTCAAGGGTTGTTTCAGGCGCATAACTTGGGTCCAATAGAACAGTTTTGTTCTCTTTGCCAGTGTAGCAATAAGTTCCCCGCCTGCCAATCAAAGTTTGCAGGCGGGGAGTGATGAGTCCGGTAAAAAGCCTGCACATCGGAAACCGGCGGGCTTGTTGGATTCGGCATGATAATTGCTAAAATTATAGATACAGGACTTCATGACCGCAGGGGCCATTTCCTGTTTGGACAGGATAGACCTCTGTGATCAGGGGACCAACCTCCTCTTCTATCACTCCCCCTCCTAATAATCCGGGCCGCCCAAAGGGGGCGGTCCGGATATTTTCCCGCACATCCTTGTTCTTGACCAAACTTCCCCTATAATTTAACTAATTAATTTACCGTACGAACGCGGTCCGGCCATATTGCGGCCGGTACCCGAAAGATTGCTTTCGAAGAAAATGAACCCGCGCCCGGGGTGCCGCCCTTGTGCAGCGGATTTTAAAACAAGGGATATTAATAATGAAAACCATGTGGGCCCCGTGGCGCATCGAGTACATCCTGGGGCCTAAACCGGACGAATGCGTTTTTTGTCTTCCAGAACACACTGCTGAGGATAGAGAGCGGTTGGTGTTGAAACGGGCAAAGACCTGTTTTGTTATCATGAACAAGTTCCCGTACAACACCGGCCATATAATGGTTACCCCCTTCAGGCACGTGCAGTGTTTGACCGAACTCTCAAAAGATGAGTCCCGGGAGATCATGGACTGGCTTTTGGTTTGTACCCGGATACTGAAGGAGGAATTCAATCCTCAGGGCGTAAATATCGGTCTGAATATAGGTGAGGCCGCTGGGGCGGGGATCAGGGAGCACCTCCATTACCATCTCCTCCCCCGCTGGGTGGGGGACCATTCCTTTATGGCGGTTATGGACGAGACCATGGTCATTCCCGAGCACTTGCAAAAGACCTACGGCAAATTGAAGCCGTATTTCGATAAAGTCGAGATCTGACTGAGGATTGAAAAAAAACCTTGTAACCCAGGCCGTTCAAAGACCTCAATGGCGACTTAAAAAGTTCAAGGCCTGAATATACTTATCAGGATAGAAAGAGGTTGCCCTTAATGCCGCTTTACTGCCATTGAAGAAGCAAAGGATTCCTTGCTGCGGACCTATGAATGCATTTAAATATCCGGTCCCGGACCGGTGATTCCATCAACTCTATCTTAAGGAGGGGTTATGCGCTTTGTAAAGATCATTGTCTTTGTGGCCATTTTCTTTTTCTCCATGCTCTTTTTTGTCCAGAATACTGATGTCCTCTCCCAGACTCTTTCCTTGCGCCTGAACCTGTTCGAGACCGAGTTCATCAGCAAAGAGTTTCCCTTCTATCTTCTGGTCTTGATCGCCTTTGCCGTGGGCGCCCTGCTTACAGTGGCCTACTTTTTTGTGGAGAAATTCAGGACTACCAGACAAATCAGACAATACAGGCACAAGGTTGCCAATCTGGAAAAGGAACTCAATTCCCTGCGCAATATGCCCCTGGAGGAGTCCGGATTCCATACTGATGAGCAAATGAGCGATCGCAGTTGATGCAACCCGGCACCCGGAATGACATTGTTTCGCAGATTCAGGAATAAATTCGGTCTGAAGCGGGAGTCCAGGGCCCTTTTCCGGGATATGGCCGGCGGGGACAGCCTGACCACCAAGGACACCCAAACGGCTATCAACGATTTGAGCCGGGTGGTCCGGAACAATCCGGATGCGGTGGAGATATATCTGGCTCTGGGCAATCTTTATCGTTCCCGCGGGGACATTGAACGGGCTTTGCACATAAGGCAGAACATAATCGCAAGGCCCAATCTGGATGCCCAGTTCAAGGCTCGGGCCTGGTATGAACTGGGCATTGACTTCAAGCGGGCCGGCCTTCTGGACCGGGCCCTTTCCTCTCTGGAGAATGCCCGCCTGACCGCCGGGGATGAACCGGCCATACTGCGGACCATGGCCTCTATTTTTGCCGAGAGCAAAGATTACCGCCAGGCCGCGGAGATTTTCAGCCAGCTGCATGATCCCATCCCCCAGGCGCATTATTTGGTCCTGGGGGCCCGGGATGCAGACAGCCGGGACAAGCAGCTGGAGCGGGCCCTGAAAATATATCCGCCCTCACCCGAAGCTTGGCTGGAAAAGATTCGCCGGGATGTAACCGCCCGGAACTGGAAACTTTTGGAGAAAGATCTGTGTCAAGGCCTGGAGCGGGTGGCCCCGCGTCTGTCTTTCGTCCTGCTGCAGGGGCTTGTCTCCCATGTAAGTAAAAGCGGGACAAAGAGTGATTCCGAGGCCTGCTCCAGGATAGTTTCGGTTGTGGGCCGGGTTTTGGCCGGACATATCGAGGATTCGTTACTGCATTACTATCACGCGGTCCTCAGCCTCAAGGCCGGGGACAATCACACCGCTTTACAGGGGCTGGAGAAGTCTCTGGTTTTGGATCCGGAGTTCTGGCCCGCTCGCTTGGAGCTTTTGTCCATAAGCGCCGGGGAACAGGACTTGACCAGTACTTTCAAGACCCAGCTGGATTTTTTTCTGGAAAAGGCCCGGCTGGTAAAGCGTTTTGTCTGTACTCACTGCGGTCTAAAAAGAGAACAGGTTTTTTTTGTATGTCCCCGCTGCCACAGCTGGCATTCCATAGCCTTCAGAATCAAGCTCAATGACTGAGAAGTATTCCGGCTTTAAAAGACGGCTTTCGGGTCGACTGACCCCCATGCTGGAGCAGTATCTGCGGATAAAGGAAGAAAATCCCGGAGTCCTGCTCTTTTTCCGTATGGGAGATTTTTTCGAACTCTTTTTTGAGGATGCGGAAAAAGCAGCCCGCGAACTGCAGATCACCCTGACTTCCCGCAATCCCAATGCCGACCTCAATGTCCCCATGTGCGGCGTGCCGCATCATGCCTGTGAGGAATATCTGCGCCAGCTTTTAGATAAGGGTTACAAAGTGGCTATCTGCGACCAGATCGAGGACCCTGCCCAGGCCAAGGGACTGGTGCAAAGAGCGGTGACCCGGATCCTCACCCCGGGCACTGTGGTTGAGGACCTCAGCCTGAAGGCCAAGGAGCATAATCACCTGGCCGCCTTTTTTTGGGATGAGGAGGCGGGTAAAGGGGCGGCGGCCTGGGCGGATTTTTCCACCGGTTATTGGACCGGCCTGGAAAGTAGATCCAGACAGACCCTCAAGCAATGGCTGGTCAAGGTCAAACCCAAAGAAATACTCATGTCCAGGGGCGAAGACCTGCTTGACGAGTATCCGGACTTTTCTGCCGCAATCAATCGGGTCCACTCCCCTTTCTATTTTGACTATTCAGCCGCTGAAGAGCTTTTATACAAGACCCAGGAGGTAGGCTCCCTGGAAGTTTTGGACCTTGGGGATAAGCCGGTATTGGTT
Source organism: Desulfonatronovibrionaceae bacterium (assembly GCA_046539845.1). Lineage (GTDB taxonomy): Bacteria > Desulfobacterota > Desulfovibrionia > Desulfovibrionales > Desulfonatronovibrionaceae > CAYNNQ01. Next base: position 13,625 of record JBKHGE010000032.1, on the reverse strand, counting down.
CGCGTCTGCGGGGCGGTCCTAGTCTATCTTAAAAATACCCAGAAACAGTCCGCCTGTCCTTTGGATCAATTCCGCCCTCTGAATCCGGGTGATTTCCTCCTTTTGGATGAGGTTACGGAGCGCAATCTGGAGCTCTTCCGGCGCATGGACGGCAAAACAGGTCCCGGGACCTTGTGGAGTGTTTTGGACCAGACCCTGACCCCTATGGGCGGCCGTCTCCTGGAGACCAGGCTGCGTCAGCCTTGGAAAGACATGACCCCGGTAAGCGAAAATCAGGAGGCAGTGGCTTTTTTCCACGCCAAAGACGAACTCCGTTCCGGGCTGCGCGGCCTGCTGGACAGTGTTTATGACCTGGAAAGATTGGCTACCCGTATATATCTGAACAGGTGCACGCCCAAGGACTTTGTCAGTCTGCGCCGCAGCCTGGAAGTCCTCCCGGAGATTTACTCCCATTTAAGCCCCTTTTGCCGGGAACTGCCCCGGCTGGTTAACGAGATCCTGAATCATTGGGACGACCTTGAGGAAGTCTATTGTCTCCTGAAGGACTCCCTTTTGGACAACCCCAATCATTTGATAACCGAAGGCGGCCTTTTCAAAACCGGTTTTGACCGGGAGCTGGACGAGCTCATAGACCTTACCGAGCACGGAGAATCCCGTCTGCAGCAGCTTCTGGAGAAGGAAAAGCAGGAAAACGATATCCCCAAGCTGAAGCTGGGTTTTAACAAAGTCTTCGGCTACTATCTGGAGATATCCAAGGCGTACAAGGGCGCAGTGCCTGCACATTTCGAGCGCAGACAGACCCTGGTCTCCAGTGAACGGTACATAACTCCGGAGCTCAAGCAGCTCGAGGATACCCTTTTTTCCGCGTCCGAGCGACGCAAGGCCAAGGAATACGAACTCTTCAACTCCCTCAGGCAGCAGGTGGCCGGTTTCAGAGCCAGGTTCGCCGCTGTCTCCAGCGCCCTGTCCAGCCTGGACTACTGGCAGGCCCTGGCCTTTGCCGCCCGCAAATGGCACTGGAACAGACCAAAGCTCGCCAGGGATATGCGCCTGGAGATAAAGTCCGGACGGCATCCAGCGATCGAGGCGGTCCAGGGCAGGTCCAACTACATCCCCAACAGCTTGGTGATGGATGAAGGGGCCAGGCTGTTCATCATCACCGGACCGAATATGTCCGGAAAATCCACTATTCTCCGCCAGACCGCGATCATCACCATAATGGCCCAGATGGGGTCCTACGTGCCTGCGGACAGAGCCGAAATCGGTCTCTGCGACCGGGTCTTTTCCAGAGTGGGGGCTTCAGACAATCTGGCCATGGGCCAGAGCACGTTCATGGTGGAGATGACCGAAACCGCCCGCATCCTGCGTCAGGCCACAAAAAAGAGTCTGGTCATTTTGGATGAGATCGGCCGGGGAACAAGCACTTTTGATGGATTATCCCTGGCCTGGGCAGTGGCTGAGGATCTGGCCGTCAGATACGGGGGGGTAAGAACGCTTTTTGCCACTCATTATCACGAATTGACCGCTCTGGCCGATAAATTTGGGTCCATTCGCAATTTCAACGTGGCGGTCAAGGAATGGAAAGGGAGTATAGTTTTTTTGCGGCGTATGGTCCCCGGTCCGTCGGACAAGAGTTACGGGATTGAAGTGGCCAGGCTGGCCGGGGTCCCCGGCCCGGTGGTGAAAAGGGCCAAGGATATCCTCTCCGGTCTGGAGAAAAAGGGTACCGGGCCAGGGAAGTGGGTGCGTAAAAAGGACGCCCGGGTTGTACTCCCCGGTCTGGATGGATCAGAAAAAAAACAAAATAGTCAAAAAGAGGCCCCCGGGCATCCTTTGTTAGAGGAACTCAAGCGGGTCGATCCTGAGGCCATCACACCGGTGGATGCGCTGAACATCCTGCATGAATGGAAAAAGAAATATGCTTAGATACCGTACCGTAGTTATTTTGATTTTTAGTCTAACCGCGGTGTTGGCCTGTGGAAAGAAGGAATGGCCCTCCCCGATTGTTAAGGAAGAGGTCTTCAGTCTCCAAGTGGAAAACGCCACCCGGGTCAGGGATTGTCTACAGGTACAGGCCCGCGTTTCCGGACGGGCCGACAATCTGTCCGCTGTGGTCTTGGAGGCAGAAGATATAGGGAAAGAGGCGGCCTGTCCCACCTGTCCATTCCAGGCCACCCAATCCTTTACCTTGTCTAGGAACTCTGCCCAGATGGATATCCTTGGGGATATCCTCCATCTGCAGGTCTGTGGTCTGGATCTGGATTCAGATTATCGTTTTCGAATTCTGGGGAAAAATATTCATTCGCAGATCAATGATGCTGAAACCCGGGTCTTTTCCCCGGAGAAAAAAAGAAAGGAGTAAAAATGCATTACTTCCAATACAGGGATGGAGAATTGTATGCCGAGGACATCCCGGTGCGCAAACTGGTTCAGGAATACGATACCCCTTTGTATGTGTATTCCGCCCGGACTTTGAGAAGACATTTTCAGGCCTTTGACTCCGCGTTTTCCGGCCTGGACCATCTGACCTGTTATTCGGCCAAGGCTAACTCCAATCTGTGTGTTTTGCGCCTTTTGGGCAAGATGGGCGCCGGGGCGGATGTTGTCTCCGGAGGTGAGCTCTTTCGAGCACTCAAGGCGGGTATTGATCCACAGAAAATCGTCTACTCCGGGGTGGGCAAAAGGGAGAACGAGATCCAGGAGGCCCTTCTGGCCAATATCCTTATGTTCAACGTGGAATCGGACCAGGAACTGGAAAAAATAAATCAGGTCGCCGCCGGGCTGAATCAAACGGCCCGGATCAGCGTGCGCATAAATCCGGACGTGGACCCAAAGACCCATCCGTATATCTCCACCGGGCTTAAGAAGAATAAATTCGGGGTGGATATGGACCGGGCCCTGGAGATCTACAAGCGAACCAAGGAACTCGAACATATTGAGCCGCTGGGGATCGACTGCCATATAGGCTCGCAGCTGACGTCCATATCCCCTTTTCTGGAGGCCCTGGAGCGGATAAAAGGTTTTCACTCCCGGCTGGCTGACATCGGTCTGGACATTAAATATCTGGACCTGGGCGGCGGCCTGGGAATCACCTATGACGAGGAAGAACCCCCGCATCCGGTGGAACTGGGCGAAGCCTTAACTGAAAGCCTTAAAGATTCCGGACTGAAGCTTATTCTAGAGCCGGGCCGGGTAATCTCCGGAAACGCGGGGATACTGGTCACCCGGGTTCTGTATACCAAACAGACCGAACTCAAGGAGTTTACGGTTGTGGACGCGGGCATGAACGACCTTATCCGGCCTTCATTGTATCAGGCCTATCACCGTATCGCGCCGGTCCGGGAAATGGGAGCCGCGGACATAAAAATGGATATTGTCGGCCCGATTTGCGAGTCCAGCGATTTTCTGGCCCAGGACCGGGAGATGCCCGCATTGGAGCCGGAGGATCTTTTGGCTGTGTTTTCTTCCGGGGCGTATGGATTCGGGATGTCCTCGCAGTACAATTCCCGGACCCGGGCCGCTGAGCTCCTGGTGGACGGGGAAGAGGTCACCGTAGCCAGAAGACGGGAGATGTATATCGACCTGATCGGGCTGGAAGATGCCTGCTTTTAGAAAGAGGACGGAAGACAGAGGACAGATGGACGAAAGTCAGGGGTTAATGTATAGCTTGAACTCTTCAACCCGCTTATTTCCCTAGAGAATCTCAATTTAAAATTTAACACCGCCTGCAAGAGCATATTTTTTACAGGCCCATCTTTTCGGGGAAGCCATGAAATTAAATGAACACATGAGCAAAAAGCTCTTTTCCCGGGCGGGCATTATTGTACCGCCCGGTTTTTTGTACTCCGGAAACAGGGAGAACATCCCGGCTGATGCCGATTTTGACTTTCCCTGGGCGGTAAAGGCCCAGGTCTTAAGCGGAGGCCGGGGCAAGGCCGGGGGGATAAGCATTGTTCGGGACCACGCGGAGTTGGCAAAGGAATCCGCGCGCATCCTGGACATGCATATCCGGGGCGAGGCAGTGCCCTTTGTCCGTGTGGAACAGGCCACGGACATCCACAGGGAATTTTATGTCTCTTTTTCCGTTAACCGGGAACGGCAAAACATAACCCTGACCGTTGGTCGGCAGGGGGGCGTGGATATAGAACAAACCGGAGCGGACAACTTTCTCTTTTTGGAGATAGATCCCTGCCGTGGACTGTCTTCCTACCAGCTGCGCCAGGCCTTTTTCCATCTGGATCTGAAAAAGGACATATACAAGAAATGGGCGGAGACCTGTTTTGCCCTGTATAATATCTTTGTGCACAAGCGTCTGCTCCTGGCTGAAATAAATCCTTTGGTCCTGGACCGGAATGAGACCCTCATCGCCCTGGACGGAAAGGTGGAGATAGATGACAATTATTTTGCCCTGGCTCCGGAGCTTGAAAGCTATTTTGTCCCCGAGCATATGGATACGGTGGAATTGGAGGCCAAGCGGGCCGGACTGAATTTTCATCGCCTGGACGGATTTGTCGGATTGATGGTCAATGGAGCGGGGTTGGCTATGGCCAGCATGGATCTTTTAAACTTCTCCGATTTGCCCGCGGCCAACTTCCTGGATATGGGGGGCGGGGCCTCGGAAGAAAAAATGTCCCGGGCCCTGGATATCCTTTGCCGGGATGAGTCGGTCCGGGTGGTATTTATCAATATTTTCGGAGGAATCCTTTCCTGCGCCAAGGTAGCCCGGGCCATGTGTTCCGTTTTGAAAAGCAGTGCCGGGGAAAAGGAAATAATAGTCCGCTTTTCCGGGTTCGAGTCCGATAAGGCCCGGGACATAATCTGTAAGGCCGATCCGGGCCGGCTGCGTCTGGCCGAGGATCTCACGCAAGCTATCGATCTGCTTTGCGAATACAAATCCGGACAGACCGAATCCCGTTTCCGGCACCTGAAATTCCCGGAACAAAATTTTTCCCGCATCCAAAACAGTACAAAGTCTTCAAAAAAATTGCTCCCGGATGACTGTGGAGTACTTGTCCAGGGGATAACCGGGAAGGAAGGCATGCTCCATACCCGGATGATGCTTGATTACGGAACCCGGGTAAAGGCCGGGGTGACTCCGTTCAAGGGCGGCACGGATGTGCACGGGATTCCGGTGTATAATACGGTAAAAGAGGCCTGCCGCGAACAAAAGATAGGCGCTTCCATCATTTTCGTCCCCCCGGCCTTGGCTACGGACGCAATCCTGGAGGCCGCGGACGCGGGGATAAAATGGGTGGTGTGCATAACCGAGGGCATTCCTCAACAGGAAATGCTCCGGGTAAGACAGCAGCTTGCTGGAACAGGCACCCGGCTTATAGGCCCGAATACTCCGGGGATGATCATTCCCGGGCGGATAAAGATCGGGATCATGCCCGGAGACGTGTTTACCCCGGGACCGGTGGCTGTCTTGTCCCGCAGCGGGACCCTTACCTATGAAAGCGTTTTCCGCCTGACCCGGGCGGGCATAGGCCAGTCCGCGTGCATCGGGATCGGCGGGGATCCTTTCGTGGGCTCCTCCTTTAAGGATATAGCCGGGCTTTTGCTCGATGATCCGGCCACAAAGGCCCTGCTTGTTTTGGGGGAAATCGGCGGCCGGGCCGAGGAGGAACTGGGCGAATATTTGCAACAAAAAGGATTTGACCGCCCTCTTTTCGGGTTTATTGCCGGACAGACCGCTCCCCCGGGAAAACGGCTGGGACACGCCGGGGCCATTCTGGAAGATGAGGCCGGGATCGAGGGCAAGCTTAAAAAGATGCACGACACCGGATATACTGTGTGTCCGGACCTGACCTCCATAAGCGAGCGTATCGGCCGCATTTTGGCTTGATATTACGAGCTTATTTATCTCTGTCGGGGAAAAATCCCGGATGATGTCTACATGCTGGAAATAAAATGTATTTACACGGGCAAACTTAAACAGGAGTTCGCTCGGCAGGGATGCACACACTACCGCAAGGGAATAGATAGGTTTTTCCCCCTGCAGGAAACAGAGATAAAGGATTCCTCCAGCCGCGATGTTAAGCAGAAAATCGCCTGCGAGGGACGCGACATCCTCTCCCGGGTTACGAGCCGGGACTTTCTGATCCTCCTTTCCGAACACGGGAAAGAGATGTCCACCCGGGAGTTTGCATCCGCCCTGTCCGCTTGGCTGGAAATGCCCGGAAAAATCCCCTGTTTTCTCCTCCCCGGGCCTTACGGCCCATCAATAAAGCTCAAGCAAAAATCCGACCTTGTCCTTTCCCTAAGCCCCATGACCTTTCCCCATGAGCTGGCCCGGGTGATGCTTTTGGAGCAGATATTCCGGGCCGCGGCCATAATCCGCAATTTTCCCTACCACAACTAAGCCGGTTATAAATCCCGCTTGATTTTATCGCGTATACGATTGACTTTCCCCTTCCTTTTCTATGGATGGCGTTTTTTTTAAGTTATCTGCTTGTTTTTTGGTATTAAATTTTATAATGTATAAAACAAAGTGGAAATTAATCTCTAACCACACAAGGAGTTGACCCCATGCGCACCATGCGCTTTTCAAGCAAGCTGCTTATCAGTTTTTTCGGGGTGGTCCTTTTAACCATCTTGATTACTTCCGGGTTGACCTTCTGGAAGATAAGCGATTCCCAGTTTGCCCTGGGCGAGGACATCGTCAAGAATACAGTGGTTCAACTGGAAGATTTTCTGGATATGGAAAATGACGTCCTGCAGGAGAAAATTGACTCTGATTTAAAGCTCATGCAGGGCGAAATCAGTCGGCAGGGCACTCCGCTCCTGGACGAGGAACAGACCATTGACACCCGGATTACCAACCAGGTCACCAAGGAGTCCGAAAGGGTGAACATCCCTACCCTCAAGATCGGCGGGCAGCAGATAAACAATAATTTTGAGCTTGTGGATCAGGTCCAGGATATGGTCGGGGGGACTGCGACCATATTCCAGGTCCTGCCGGACAAGCTTTTGCGGGTGTCCACCAATGTAAAGAAACTGAACGGCGAACGGGCCGTGGGTACGTACATACCCTCCTCCAGCCCGGTATATAAAACGGTCATGCGCGGGGAAACCTACCGGGGCAAGGCCTATGTGGTAAACGCCTGGTACCTGACCGCGTACAAGCCCTTAAAGGACAAAAACGGGGATGTAGTGGCCGTCCTGTACGTGGGCCGGAAGATAGTGACCCCGGATCTGAAGAACATGCTCGGCCGGATGAATGTTAAGGGCAAGGGCTATCCGTTTATTTTCAACTCTAAAGGCGAATTCATCTATCATCCAAATGATGAAGTGGCGGAAAAGAACCTAACCGACTTTCCTTTCGGGGAAAAGATGCTCCAGACCAAGAGCGGCCTGGTCAGCTATGACTGGCAGGGCGAGGACAAGGTCACCTATGTCGCCCACTTCAAGCCCTGGGACTGGTATCTGGCCTTCGGCCTGGGCAAGAAAGACATGTATTTCGGGATGGACAAGACTCTGGCCTGGACCACGGCAGCCAGTGTTGGATTATCCCTTCTAGTGGCCGCCCTGCTTATCTATCTGGTCATAAGGTCCCTTATAAAGCCGCTGCAGAATATCTCCTCCGCCTGCGGGGAGATGGCCGAAGGCAACTACGAGAAACGCATTGACTACAGCGCAGACGATATTATTGGTAAGACCGCCGGGTCCATAAACAACATGGCCCGGGAGATCGAAGACCGGGTATTTTACCTGGAGTCGTTCAAAAAGGGCATTTCCGTTCCCATGTTCAGCTTGAACGCGGGCAACAGGAAGATTAACCATGTAAACGACGCAGCCTGCGCATTGACCGGCAACCCCGCGGACAAAGTCATAGGCAAGATGACCGGTTTTGAGTTCCTGAACTACTCCTCTTTGGATGAGTGTCCGGTGTGCGGTCCGATCCAGGATATTGTCCTCGCTCAGGGTAAGATCTGGTCCGGCGAGGCCACATTTCACAACAAGCAAAAAGAGGAAAAGACCATCCAGATTTTTGCCTTCCCCACTGCGGACCGTAATGGGGAAATCCTGGAAGCCAACGTGATTGTCCAGGATATCACCGAGATCCGTCAGAATGAAGAAATCATGCGCACCCAGGCCGAGCGCTTGTCCAAGGCCGCGGATTCCCTGACTGAAGTGGCCGACCTGCTCGCTTCCGCCTCAGAGGAGCTCTCCGCACAGATAGACCAGGCGACCAGGGGCGCGGAGCAGCAGAATGAACGCGCCGGTGAGACCGCGACCTCCATGGAGCAGATGAACTCCACGGTCATGGAGGTGGCCAGGAACGCCTCCAATGCGGCCGAGGGCGCGGATCAGGTCCGGCAGCAGGCCGAGGAAGGGGCTCAGGTGGTCAATCAGGTCATCCAGGCCATTAAACGCGTCGATGCCATGACCGGGAGTCTCAGGGAGAATATGAACGAGCTCAGTGGACAGGCCAAGTCCATCGGCGAGATCATAAATACCATTAACGATATCGCCGACCAGACCAATCTCCTGGCCCTGAACGCGGCCATTGAAGCGGCCCGGGCCGGGGAACACGGCCGCGGTTTCGCGGTCGTCGCCGACGAGGTGCGCAAGTTGGCGGAAAAGACCATGTCCGCGACCAAGGAAGTGGAGTCGGCCATTTCCAACATTCAGGACAGCACCCAGAAGAACGTGCAGGAAACGGAAAACGCCACTTCCGCGGTGGAGGAGAGTACCAAGCTGGCGGACAATTCCGGACAGGCCCTGAACAAGATCGTCTCTTTGGTCAAGGACAGCACGGACCAGATCCGGGCTATAGCCACCGCTTCCGAGGAGCAGTCCGCGGCCAGCGAGCAGATAAACCAGGCCGTGGAGGAGATCAACAAGATATCCACGGAAACCGCGGACGGGATGCGCCAGTCCTCCCAGGCCATCTCCGATTTGGCCGCCCAGGCCCAGAAACTGCACAAACTGGTGCAGGAGATGAAAGATATAAAGGAAGAGCAGGAAGACGCCGCTGATGACGCGGCCAAGGTCTAGATCACCTTAGACATATAAATAAAAAAGGCCGGGGGCATCCCCGGCCTTTTTTATTTGTCTTCGGTCCTTTTTATTTTGGCCCCGACAAGTTTTAGTTTTTCTTCCATGCGTTCATATCCCCGGTCCAGGTGATATATCCTGCGCACCTCTGTGTTTCCCTCGGCAACCAGTCCGGCCAGGACCAGCCCGGCACTGGCCCGCAGATCTGAGGCCATGACCGGAGCCCCTTTCAGGCGCTCCACTCCCCGGACCATGGCATTTTGCCCGGAGAGTTTTATATTCGCCCCCATGCGAATCATCTCCAGGGCATGCATGAACCGGTTCTCGAACACGGTTTCCTGGATTATTCCCGATCCCTTGGACACAGTCATAAGGGCCATGATCTGGGCCTGCATGTCCGTGGGAAAACCGGGAAAAGGCAGGGTCATCACATCCACGCCGCAAAGGGGATGCGAACATCTGACCCTGACCCCGTCGTTTTCCGGGGTAATCTCAAGGCCCATTTCCCGCAGTTTGAAAACAACCGCATCCAGGGCCTTAAGCGGGCATTGTTCCAGCAAAAGCTCTCCGTTGGTTATACCCGCGGCCACCATATAGGTACCGGCCTCAATGCGATCCGGCATGACCGCGTATTCAGGCCTTATATCCGTACATAACCTGCTTTTTCCCGTGATCCGCAAGACACTCGTTCCCTGGCCGCTTATTTCCGCTCCGCAGCAATTCAAAAAATTGCACAGGTCAGCCACTTCCGGCTCCCGGGCGGCGTTTTCCAGAACGGTCTCCCCGTCTGCGGTGGCCGCGGCCATAATCAGATTTTCCGTCCCCCCCACAGTGGGGAAGTCGAATTGGATATGCGCCCCGCGGAGTCCAGAACACCTGCCGATTATATATCCATCCTTAAGCTCGAACTCCGCCCCCATCTGCTCCAGGGCCCTAAGATGCATGTCCACCGGTCTGGAGCCTATGGCACAGCCTCCGGGCATGGCCACCTTGGCCAGCCCCAGAAGACCAAGAAGGGGACCCAGGCACAGAACAGAGGCGCGCATGGTCCGGACCAGATCGTACGGGGCCTCGGGGACTATATTTTGCGGCCGGATAGTCACCTCGCCTCTATTTGGGTCGTGATCCACTTCGCAGCCGAGCATGGTCAAAAGCTTGACTGTGGTATAGATGTCCTTCAGACCCGGGACATTCAGGATCCGCACCCCGTTTTCAGCCATTATTCCGGCCATGAGAATGGGCAGGGCCGCATTCTTCGACCCGCTGATCCGGATTTTTCCGTTCAGTTTGGCCCCGCCCTCTATAATCAGTTTATCCATACGGTATGTCCTTTTTTGTCTTTTTACTCCCGGGTTGGGAAAGACATCCTTTTATCGCGGGACAGGCAAACCTGCAATGCCTGCGGCTAAGGATAAAATCTTGCCCTTTGCCGGCAATCCTATTAGGAGCAGGGAAAAATAAACCAAGGGAGGAAATCAAATGAGCCAGAGGACTTTGAGTATTATCAAGCCAGATGCCACTTCCCGCAATCTGCAGGGGAAAATCCTGGGCCTGATCCAGGAGGATGGATTCAAAATCGTGGGCCTGAAAATGATCCGGATGACCGGGAGCCAGGCCGAGAAATTTTATGCGGTACACAAGGAACGGCCTTTTTTTCAGAGCTTAACCGAGTTTATGACTTCCGGGCCGGTGGTGGTCTCTGTCCTGGAACAGGACAATGCAGTGGAGAGATACAGAAAGCTCATGGGTGCGACCAATCCGGAAGAAGCGGCCGAAGGGACCATCCGCAAGCAATTCGCCCTGGACATAGAGAAAAATTCCGTGCATGGTTCAGACTCAGAGGAAAACGCAGCCCGGGAGATAGCTTTCTTTTTTAACCAACTGGAACTTATGGACTAAGCGATATGCAACAGGTGGATATAGGCATTATCGGCCTGGGGAATATGGGCGGGGCTATTGCCGAGGGCTTGGTCCCGTTTGCAGACATCAAGGTCCGCGGTTATGATCCGGACCCGGACAGGTTCAATAGGCTGGAGGCAGTCGCCCAGGATCCGGATCCTTTGACTGTGGCCGAGAAGAGCCAATACCTGATCCTGGCGGTGAAACCCGGCCTGATATCCGCTGTGACCCGGGAGGTATCTCCGGCTTTGGATGCGGACAAATGCTTGGTCTCGGTTGCCGCAGGGATCCGTATGTCCCGGATCGCCGAGGCCTGCGGACGGGCCTGCCCCGTGGTCCGGGTAATGCCCAATACCCCCACCTTGGTCGGGCAGGGGGTATTTGCCCTGTGCCTGGAGGATGAAAGACTGGGGGAAGACAAAAAGGAGTTTTTGACTGCTTTTTTCAGCCGACTCGGGGACGTTCATGTCCTTCCCGAGGAACATTTTGACGCCTTTACCGCCCTTATCGGCTCCGGGCCGGCGTATGTCTACTATTTTATGGAGAGTCTCATTGAGGCCGGGGTGACCCTGGGATTGCCCAGAGACAAGGCCACTTCCATGGTCACCTCCCTGGTTTCCGGGAGTGTGACCATGCTCAAAAGCCAAGGGGGTCACCCGGTTCTTCTCAAGGAGCAGGTGAGCTCCCCGGCGGGCACGACCATCATCGGCCTGAACGAACTGGACCGCAGGCGGGTAAAATCCGCTTTTATCCAGGCGGTAATCCGGGCTCGGGACAAAAGCCGGGAAATCGGGTCCTGATCCAGCTGCTAAATTTCGTTCAGATTAGTGTTTGTCTTTGTCCACCACCTTGGAGATGTCCATCATGTGCACGATCCCCCGGGCGACTTCCTTGGTGTCGAACCCCGGGTCGGTAACTTCGCACACACATAGCCTCCAGGCCTTGCTCTGCGGGTCTTCGCCCAGATATAGGCTCCTTGTTACCGCTGACGTCTCTTCCTGCAACAGGCCGGTGCTGAAAAAAGGCCGGGCGTACTCCGCGTCCTCTTCGGTCCAGGAATACCTGATATCATCCTCGTTTTCCGGGAGCTGATTCAGATATTTTTTCTCCCAGGTGCAGGAATCAAAAATCTTCCGCAATTCTTCGCACTTGGACGCCATTATTTCACCCCCGTTTTATTGTTTGCCTAACCTTATACCACTCTTACCGTTTAAGGGCAAATATAGTCGGCATCCGGAACCGGTTTTTCAGCAAATAAGGAAAACTCCCCGAGTCGCTTAAGCCATCCGGGATAATTTTGTAAGCAACAAGTCAAGTTCATCTACATCCTGAGCCAGGACCCGGAGCATTGCTTCCTTGCCCGCCTCTCCCCGGTCAGCCACTATTTTTACTGTGGCCGGTGATTTGTGCCCCTCTAGGGCCCGCAGGGTGCCCCATTCTAGGCTTGAGCCCTCTTTTTCCTTGACATCGCGCGGCTCGTCAGCCCGATCGAACCAGGCCAGAGGCAGACGCAGTTCGTTCGCTGCGCTCAGTATCCTTTCGCTGAAACGGATGTTGGCCGCGCAGTGGATCTTTGGATTCAGTCTTCGGGCCGAGAGCAGGACTTTGGCCATATGCGAGGAAGAGCCGAAGGAAGGGCAGCCCGCTATGAGCCGTCCGCTTTTGGTCCGCCTTATTCGTCCGTCGAATGCGGCTATGTCTTTCGGACTGCGGGGCCAGGGGGGGCTAAAAGCAATATTCATGCCCACTTCCGGGATTAATGGCCCTATATCCGTGTCCAGGACCAGGCGGTCCCGGAGCGTCTCCAGAGTATGCAAGACTTCTTTGCACGCCCGGTGCCTGCTCTGCTCGGCCAGATGGTTGACTGGTCCTTGTCCGGAACCCAGAGAAAAGGCTGCGCTGAGTGTCTGGTGCAGGAACTCCCTGGAGCGTCGGGCCGCTTCCGCAGTCTCTGTTTCCCGGGCCAGGAACACGGCCAGGGCGGCGGACAGGGTGCATCCCGTCCCATGGGTGTTTGAAGTGCGGATCCGCTCCTTTTGGATACAGATCGGCTCCTGGCCAGGAGTGAATAGCCAGTCCCGGACCATATCCCGGTCAAAGTGCCCTCCCTTTATTAGTACCGCCCGGCAGCCCATGGATAAAAATTCCTGCGCTGCGGACCGGATGTCCTGGTCATTATCGATCCTGATTTTGGTCAAAAGCTCGGCCTCCGGCCGATTGGGGGTAATCAGGTCCGCCCGGGGGACAATATCTTCCAGCAGGGCCTTTATCGCCCGGTCCTCGAGCAGTTTATCACCGGACTGGCTCATGCACACCGGGTCGACCACCAGGGGGAATTGCCTGTCTTGTAACTTCTCTGCCACAGTGCGGATAATTTTTTCCGAAAAAAGCATCCCGGTCTTGGCCGCCTGGACAGGGAAATCTGAGAGCACAGAATCCAGCTGCTTGCGGACAAAATCTTCCGGAACCGCGTGGATGGCCTGTACTCCCAGGGTGTTCTGGGCGGTAAGAGCGGTTAAGACGGACAGGCCGTACCCGCCCAGGACAGTAATAGTCTTCAGATCGGCCTGAATCCCGGCTCCGCCTCCGGAATCAGAACCGGCAATGGTCAGGATACAGGGAGGGATATTCGCTGGCATCACATAGGACCTGTTTTATTTAAGGTTTGTTTATTAAAATATGAGCTTTTATTTTTTGCCCTGTTGCAATTGCTTTTCTATCTTGGC
>JBKHGE010000031.1:0-26253 GCA_046539845.1 Desulfonatronovibrionaceae bacterium | reverse complement strand
AGGCTGGTGTGCTGTTTTTAATCTGGATTAAAAGTTCAGAAGAAAGCTCTCGTCTGAGCACTTGGTAGGCATTTTCCAATATTTCCTGTGGCGTCTGTTGTGAGATTGTGTTGCCTTTTTTGTGCGGAGAGCCGATTTTTTGAGAGTATTCCGGAAATTTTTTCAAAAATTTTCGGTCGATTTTATTCGGAGGTTTTTTAAGCACCTCAAAACCCCGCTCCGTTATGACCGAAATACCACGCTTGGGGCTGTGGATAAGGCCGGCCATTTTTAAGTCCGCCTTTGCCCAGGCCACGCGGTTGGTAAACAATTTTTGTCGGCCGCTTGGTAAAAATTGGTTGCGCTCTTCTTCGGACAGCTGGAAATGCTCAGCCAAAGCCGCGGTGAGTTCGTGATTGGAATGTTCATTGCCGTCGGCTATATATTCAAGCAAGGGGAGCATAATAGTTTGAAAGTCGGGGATGGCCATTATTTCTCCTTTCTGTCTGCCAAATGCGTGTATGTATTTATGATTATCCCAATGTATGCGGGTTTACAAGGAAAGATGAAATCCAGTAACCTGAAAGAAACAGTATGAAGTATCATTTGAGTAACATATCAGGAGTATTGCATGGAACAAATACAATGGGTGGATTTTGAAAAAGTTGACCTGCGGGTGGGGACTATTGTCGAGGCAAGGGAGTTTCCTGAAGCCAGAAAGCCCGCGTACAGGCTCAAGGTGGATTTCGGGCAGGAAATTGGAATAAAGAATTCCAGCGCCCAGATAACTGATGTGTATGATGTTGAGAGTCTTGTGGGCAGGCAGGTCCTCGGCGTGGTCAATTTTCCGCCCCGGCAGATCGGGCCGTTTATGTCCGAGTGCCTGATAACCGGATTCGATCGTGGGGACGGGGCCATTGTCCTGGCCGTGCCGGATGCCGAAGTCCCCAACGGGAGCCGCCTTTGCTGAAAATAAAGTTTTTTTTTAGATTAGTAGTGGCGGTTTTTGCCGCCGGGTTACTCTCGGCCTGTCTGTTTTCCGTGCCGTACTCAAATCATAAGAATATTCTCGTGGATAAGCGTCTGGTCGGAGATTGGACAAACAGGGACGGGTCCGCAAAGGGATCTTACGGGGTCCATATAGAGGAACGGGATAAATACACATACCAAATCGAATACGAACAGACCTCTGGTTTTGTGGGGTCTCCTCTAATATTTAATTTCAACGCGACCGGGTATTTGACTGAAGCTTGTGGTAAAAGAGTTGGGCAATTCAGGGTAGATAGTTTTGCTGCCGAAGAAAAGACAAACAATGAATATAGTGAAAAGATTGCCGGTAAATATGTCCTCGGAGTATTTGAAGATATCGGGGGGGATTCATTTTGTTTTTGTTGGCTGCATCCCGAGTCCCTTGGGGTTCCGGTAAATCATCCGCATATGACTCCGGCCCGCTTGAAGGAGATCGTTGATCGGCACCTGAAAACAGGAGAGTTCAGGAAGAACCGGCTTTGCTTCAAACGAAGAATGATAACACCGTCATGGTGTTCAAAAATAGGTACCGCTCCCTGCCTGGAAGGTCGCTGGCTTGTAAAGTCCGCAAAGAAGGACGGAAAAGAGGTAAGTCGGCTTGAAAATATGAAATTTGTTTTTTCGGGAAACAAATTGCTGATCAAGAGCGCCTGGCAAGAAAGTGATGATGAGGGCTGTTTTTTTACAGTGAACGATGCGGTTACTCCCCACCATTTGAGCTTTTCCGAGTTGGACGACCAAGTGCCGGTGAAAGGAATATATGAATGTAGCGGCAATGAGCTCAAACTATGTATCCGCGATGAATCAAGCGACAAGGGCCGGCCTGCTGCTTTCGGTTCGGCACCGGAAAGCGATTTGCTTATGCTTGAGCTTTCCCGAATCGAGTAGTCTTGGACTGCATGAAAGCGGCTTCAGAAGATCCGGTGTTTGATGTTTTTTAAACCCTTACCTGCCCTCCACTTCCTTTAGCTCTTTGCTTCTGTCCCGGCCGAGATCGGTTCGGGAGAATTTGCTTTCCTTTTGCGGAAGGACCAGGGTGTAGCGGTTGATTACATCTATTTCGCATTCCGCGCTTTCAATCTCAAACTCCAAGACATGCCCGCCTTCTTTCCTGTTCCGGCTTATAAAGTGCAAATGATATCCGGGGACATTTATACCCTGAACAAAGGGCGGGCACCTGAATCCGACGATGGTCCCGGAAATGTCCTGCATACTGAATTCCGGCTGGTTTCTGGTCACTTCCTTAAGCGGCGGGTAGGGCTTCTTCTGTCCGGGCACGCTTCTGGTCTTTATGCTCCGGAATCTTCCTGTCACTTTTAGGGCATAAAACAGGTTTTGGTTGGGAAAGTCGGAATCGATAAGCTTTTTTAGCGTATCATAATCCGCGCCCGGGTTTATGGTTAACGTATGCTCCGGGGCGAACTTGCATACCGTGGCAAACGGGGTCTTAAGGGTCGGGTCCGGCTTGTACACCTTTCCGTCCGCTTTTATCTGGTAGATATTCCCGTTTATGAGGGCCATTTCCCCGTCGAGGTGGTCAAAAGTGCCGATGCCGAAGTCTCCGTGCCGCAGCAGTTCGCGGCAGGACATGTCCCCGTCGTAGACTCCGGCAAGTAACGCATCAATGGTCGAGGTCTGAAAGGCGGTGTCTTTATGCGCGGCCGAGCATCCAAGGGTTAGGAGGATCAGGGCGGTGAAAAAGCAAAGCAGCTTTTTCCTTTCCGGGGATTTTTTTATTTTGGCCAGGGTTAAAGCTCCTTCAGCCAGTCCGGGGCCCGGGTAGGCCGGCTGCTGGAATTAACGCAGGCGTGCTCGGTAAATCCCTTGGTCAGTACTTTTTGTTTGTCCTTGTCCGTGATTTCATAGGCGAACACCAGTGAGGCCCGGCCCCACTTTTTTATCCCCGCACGGATAAAGATTTCCTGATCGAAGGTGGCCGGGGCCAGGTACCTGCATTCCATCCGGGTCACAGGCAGAAATATCCCCCGGTCCTCGATTTCGCGGTAGGTGAGCCCCCGCTCCCGGATATATGTATTTCTGCCTATCTCGAACCAGTGCAGGTAGTTGGCGTAATAGACCACGCCCATGGAGTCAGTCTCGCCGTAATACACCCGATGCGGTTGCCATATGCAGGGAGCGGGAAAGTCTGCGGCCGGAGCGGTCATATCGAGTCTCCCTTTAGAGCTGTCTCCAGGATGTCCGTGCCCTGTCCGAGGAATACGCCGGTGGAGGCGGCAGTTTTTTCGCTGAATTCGTCCACGCCGGCCAGGCTTTTTTTAGAAAAGTGGATCATGAAGGGCACCGGATCCGGGGCGTGGGTGCGGATTTTTATCGGAGTCAGGTGGTCGCAGCAGACCACGACTGTGAAATTCTGTCCGGACACTGCCTCAAGAAGCCTGCCCAGGATTTGCTGATCAAAGTTCTCAATCGCCCTTATCTTCTCCTCCGGATCGCCCATGTGCCCGCATTCGTCCGGGCCCTCCAAGTGCACGAACGCGAAATCCCCCTGCTGCAGAAAGTCCAGGGCCGCATCCACCTTGCCCTGATAGTTGGTGTCCACCAGGCCGGTCACTCCGGGCACGTCCGGGACGTGTATACCCGCTGCCCGGCCCAGACCGCGGACCAAGTCCACGGCGGAGATCACCGCGCCGCTGAGACCGCGGGTTTGGGAAAAATCCGGGAGAGAAAGCGGGGTACCCTGACCCCAGGGCCAGATTGCGTTGGCTGTGGTGGGGTTTTCCGGGCCGGATAGGATTTTTCTGGCTTTATTCCAGAAATCAGATAGCGGCCTGTAAGCGGAATAGGCCTGAATATCCGGGGCAATATCCTTGTCCAGTATGTCGTGTGGCGGGCGGATGGAGACTTTGGAGGCAGGTGTTTGGGCCCCGTCCTTATGCACCAGCAGATGGCGGTACTGCACTCCAGTTATCGGGGTCATGTCCTGGGGAGCGGCATCCGCCACACTGTCTATGAGTTTTCGGGCATCTTCGGTCTCCACATGCCCTCCGCTGTAGTCGCGCATGATATCCCGGCTGTTTTCCCCTTCCAGGGTAACCAGGTTCATGCGCCAGATAAGGTCTTTTGGCCCGGTCTCCAGGCCCTGGGCGGCAGCCTCTATCGGCCCCCGGCCGGTGTGATACCGGGCCGGATTGTAGCCCATAAGGGCCATGTTGGCGATGTCCGAGCCCGGTTCCATCCCCTCGGGGATGGTTTGGCACTGTCCGACCAGGGAAGTTGCGGCCAGTTTGTCCATCTCCGGTGTGTGGGCCGCTTCCAGGGGAGTGCGGCCTCCCAGTTTATCCAGAGGCCAATCCCCCATGCCGTCGGCGACAAGGTACAGATATTTCATTTGATTATCCTGTAGTGGACTGTAGGAGCGTTTATGAAATCAAAGGAAGAGATTTCCTTGAGAGCCCTGGATACGTCGCGCATAAGTGCCTGATGAGTGAAAAAGACCACGGGCACGGATTTGTCTTCGTTGTCCTGTCTTTGCACGGCTTGGGCGATGCTTATATTGTTTTCCCCCAGTATTCCGGAAAGGGCGGACAGGACTCCGGGACGGTCCTGGACTGTGAACCGGAAATAATGCCCGCTGACCGTGAGTTCCGGATCCAAAATATCCGCGTCAGGCAACGGATTTTCCAAAAATCCTGTATTGTTCGGGTGCCGTTCATCCCGGGCCAAGGCCAGGATGTCCGCCAGGACCGCACTGCCGGTGGGCAGGTCCCCGGCCCCCTGGCCGTAGAGCATGATCGGGCCTACTGCATTACCGTTCAACAAAATGGAATTGAACGGCCCGTCCACCTTGGCCAGGATATGGTCTTGGGGCAGAAACACCGGGTGCACACCGGCCTGCAGCCGGCCGGACTTTTCCTTGACCTGGGCGATCAGCTTTAAGATGTATCCGAACTCCTTGGCCAATTCGATGTCCGCAGGGCTGACTGCGGATATCCCTTCCACGGGCAGGGATTTAAACGGATAGTTCTGTCCATGGGCCAGGCGGATGAGTATGGCCAGTTTGTGTCCGGCATCGATTCCCTCTATGTCCAGGGTGGGGTCGGCTTCGGCATAGCCTTTTGCTTTGGCCATCTCCAGGGCGGCGGAAAAGTCCACGCCGGTGGTGGTCATCTCGCTTAAGATGTAATTGGCGGTGCCGTTTAATATCCCGGTCAGGCTTTTGATCCGGTTTCCGGCCAGGCTGTCCCGCAGGGTCTGGACAATAGGGATCCCCCCGGCTACGCTGGCTTCATAGTAAAGGGCCCGGCCTTTTTTTTCCGCCAAGTCAAAAAGGCTGCCGCCCTCCTCGGCCAAAAGGGCCTTGTTCGCGGTGACCACATGCTTGCCGGCCTCAAGCGCCCGGGTTATGAACTCCCGGGCCGCATCGGTTCCGCCCATTAGCTCCACCAATATATCTGTTTCCGGATCGGCCAGGAGTTCCTCCGCCTCGGTGGTGAATTTCGCCTCCGGACCGGGGACAAAAGGGCGGACCTTGTCCTTGTCCCGGACCAGGATGTGTTTGATGACCAGCTTTTTGCCGATCCTGCGGGCGATCCACTCCTTGTTCTCCTCGATGATCCGGGCCAATCCGGAACCCACTGTCCCAAATCCGGCCAGACCCAAAGTGATGGTTTGTTTGTCCAATTCAGCCTCCGATAATTTTTTTCATTCCCCGCAGGGCCTGATTGATGCGGTGGCGGTTTTCAACCAGGGCGAAGCGGACATGATCGTCCCCGTACTGGCCGAAGCCTAATCCGGGAGCGACCGCCACCCTGGCCTCTCTTAAAAGCATCTTGGAAAATTCCACCGAACCCATGTGCCGGAACTCTTTAGGTATTTTGGCCCAATGGAACATGGTCGCCTTGGGCGGATCAGTCTTCCACCCAATCCTGTTCAGGCCCTCGGACAGGGCGTCACGGCGGTTTTTGTATTCATTTACTATTTCGCACACGCATTCCTGGGGCCCGTTCAGGGCCACTATGGAAGCGATCTGGATGGGTTGGAAGATCCCGTAGTCCAGGTAACTTTTGATCCGGGTCAGGGCCTGGACCATATCCTTGTTCCCGCAGCAAAAACCCATCCGCCAACCGGCCATGGAGTAGCTCTTGGACATGGAAAAGAATTCCACGCCCACGTCTTTGGCTCCCTTGGCCTGGAGGAAGCTGGGCGGCTCGTAGCCGTCAAAACAAAGGTCTGCATAGGCCAAGTCATGGATGACGTAAATGCCGTGCTCTTTAGCGAAATCGACTATTTTTTGGAAAAATTTTAGATCCACAGTGGCCGTAGTCGGATTATGCGGATAGCAGATAATGAGCACTTTGGGCATGGGCCAGGTCTGTCGGGTGGCGGTGAGCAGGTCCTCGAAAAAGTCGCGGTCCAGGCCGATGGGGATGCGGCGCACATCTGCGCCGGCAATAATGGCTGAGTAAGGATGGATGGGGTAGGTCGGGTCCTGGGCAAAGACTACATCCCCTGGACTGAGCATGGCCAGGGCCAGATGGGAAAGGCCTTCCTTAGCACCCATAGTGGCCACTGCTTCTGAGTCCGGGTCCAGATGGACCTGATAGCGGCGTGCATACCAATCGCAGATGGCCTTGCGCAGATTGGGTATCCCCCTGGAGGCGGAATAGCGATGATTGACCGGCTTCTGGGCCGCTTCCACCAGCTTATCCACGATATGCTGTGGGGTTCCCAGATCCGGGTTACCCATCCCTAAGTCAATGATATCCTCACCCTGGCGGCGCATCTGCATTTTGAGGTCGTTGACCACGGCGAATACGTAGGGGGGGAGGCGGTGCATGCGCGGAAACTGGTGCATATGGCTTCTCCTTGGGTTGCGTGTCCTGTTGACTGGCCGGACAAAAGCGGCTTAACCGGATATTTTGCTGGCTTTCCTGCCGTTGCAATCACGAGGTCACTGGACGGGCAGGTTGTTTGCGCGTGCTCGTTCAATCCCTCGGCGATGCGGATGGTTTATCCGAAAGAATCAGTTGCGTTCCGCTATGAGTTCTTGTCTTGGATCTGTTTCCCGATAACCGAAAGCCGCAAGGCAGGGGCTTGACGGCTGACTGCAACGATTAAAAAATAAAACAAATCCTACAAAGACTGTTTTAGTATTGTCAATGCGCTGTCCGGGCAGATACCGCGATGCCCCCGGCATGACAAACACAGGGTTGTCTGCGTCAGGCTTGACTCCGGGGCGGCGTTGAATTAATTATTTATTCCTTGCGGAGAGGTGGCCGAGCTGGCTGAAGGCGCTCGCCTGCTAAGCGAGTAACGGGGTAACACTCGTTCGAGGGTTCAAATCCCTCCCTCTCCGCCATTTTTTTTGGAGGGGTGGCCGAGATGGTCGAAGGCGGCGGTCTTGAAAACCGCAGGCCCGCAAGGGCCCGGGAGTTCGAATCTCTCCCCCTCCGCCACAGAAGAGATCTCCCGTCCGCTTTGGGCGGGTTTTTTTTATCATTTTTGGGGTGATAACGGTTGTGTCTTTTAAAACAAAAAAGATGCTCAAAAAGGAGTCCCGATATGCCGGGTAAAAAAGGTATGCTCGACTTTGATCGTGAACATATCTGGCATCCGTATACCTCCATGCTTGACCCTTTGCCGGTCTATCCGGTCAAATGGGCCCGCGGGGTGCGCATTTATCTGCAAGACGGCCAGAGTCTGTTGGACGGCATGTCCTCCTGGTGGTGCATGATCCACGGGTACAATAATCCGGTCTTGAAACAGGCCTTGGCCGAACAGTCGGAAAACATGAGTCATGTCATGTTTGGCGGCCTCACCCACGAGCCCGCGGTGGATCTGGCCCGGAGACTGATCGCTTTTGCCCCGGAGGGGCTTAACCGGGTGTTTTTTTCCGATTCCGGGTCGGTTTCCGTGGAAGTGGCCCTGAAAATGGCCCTGCAATACTGGCAGGGAAAGGGCTCGGAATCGCGCAAGAAATTTGTGGCCCTGAGCAAAGGATATCACGGGGATACTTTCGGGGCCATGTCCGTGTGCGATCCGGTCACGGGCATGCACGGCACGTTTAAGGGATTTCTCCCGGCCAATTATTTTGTTTCCGCCCCTCCGGCCGGATTCGAGCGTACATGCACGGAAGAGGATCTGGCGGAACTAAAGGAACTTCTGGAGAATTCCGCAGAGTCAATTGCCGCGGTTATTCTGGAGCCGATTGTCCAGGGGGCGGGAGGAATGCGTTTCTACTCCCCGCAGTATCTGGCCGGGGTGCGGAAATTGTGTAACGAATACGGCGTGCTTTTGATAGCGGACGAGATTGCCACTGGGTTCGGCCGGACGGGGGCTTTTTTCGCCTGCGAGCATGCCGGGATATCCCCGGACATCATGTGCGTGGGCAAGGCGCTAACCGGGGGGTGCATGAGCATGGCCGCCACCCTGTGTACGGACAACGTGGCCGAGACCATTTCTGGCAGCGGTCCCGGGGTTTTCATGCACGGTCCGACCTTCATGGGCAACCCTTTGGCCTGCAAGGTGGCCGAGGTGAGCATAAATCTTTTGATTCGCTCCTCTTGGCAGAACAAGGTCCAGGCAGTGGAAAGAATCATGCACGAGAACCTGCAGGGCTGTGCCGATCTGCCCGGGGTCAGGGATGTCCGGATTCTGGGGGCCATCGGCGTGGTGGAGATGGATAAAGAGGTGGATGTCTCCCGGGCCCAGAAGCGGTTTGTGGATATGGGCGTATGGATCAGGCCGTTCAAGAATCTGATCTACATCATGCCCCCGTATATAATTCCTCCCGCGGACCTGGAAAGATTGTGCTCGGCCATATACAAAGTGGTTGGGGAGATGGGCGGATGAAATTCACTCCCAACGTCGAGGACCCTGGAATATTTTGGTTTGCCAATGCATGTTGACTGCTCCAAGCGGATTTTCATAACCGGAACTGATACCGGAGTGGGCAAGACAGTGGTTGCCGGGATGCTGGCTGCTGCGGGCGCGGGGTGTTATTGGAAGCCGATTCAGACCGGATCCGATTTGGAGACTGACTCCGCATGGGTGAAACGGGTCTGCGGGGTGCCCAGGCAAAGGATTTATCCGGAGACATACTCTTTCCCCGAGCCGGTTTCTCCGCACCTGGCCGCAAAATGGGCGGGACAAAGGATTGATCCCTTAAAGGTGAACTGGCCGGAAAGCAGCGAGCAGGTTATTGCCGAGGGCGCCGGGGGAATAATGGTCCCCCTGAATGAAAAGGAGTTCATGCTCGATCTGATCGTTCGCCTGGCCGCACCGGTTTTGGTGGTGGCCCGCTCCGGGCTGGGGACCATTAACCACACCCTGCTCACCGTGCACCGTTTGCGCTTAAGCGGAGTGGATGTTTTGGGCGTGGTCCTTAACGGAAAGCCCAACCCGGAGAACAAAAAGGCTGTAGAGAAATACGGCGGGACAAATGTTGTTGCGGAGATAGATGTGTTGAGCGAACTTACTCCCGAGAAAATATTGTCCGCAGGCGAAAGACACTTTTCCGGCTTGCGTTTTTGTTGCTGCGATATGGGTTTATTATGAATGAGCCTCTTGCCCGCTGGATAGATATCGCCCGCCGGACCGCGAAAAGCGGCCGGGCTTCGCAAGAGGATATACAGGCGCTCATCCATCATCCCCAGGATAGGGCCATGGAGATCCTGCCCGGAGCGGATTTTTTGCGCCGCGAATTTTTCGGTTCCCGGATAAGTCTTTGTTCCATCTTAAACGCCCGCTCCGGAGCCTGCAGCGAGGATTGCGCCTTTTGCGCCCAGTCCAGGCGCAGCCGGGCGGAGATAGTTAAGTACCCTTTTTTATCCGGGGAAGAAATGATTGCCCCGGGTCAAGCCTGTGCCAGGGAGGGGATAGACCGCTATTCCCTGGTTACTTCCGGCCGCGGGATGAGCCGGAAGGAAATGCAGGCCCTTCTGCCTGTTTTCCGGGAGCTAAGATCCGGGATCAAGCTCTGCGCCTCCCTGGGCATTGCCCAGCCGGATGATCTGGCCTTTATGAAAGAGGCCGGCCTTTCCCGCTATCATCATAATCTGGAGACCTCTCCGGATTTTTTCAGCCGTATATGCACTACCCACACATTTGAACAAAGGCTGGAAACCGTGCGCGCAGCAAAGGAAGCCGGCCTTTCAGTTTGCAGCGGAGGGGTGTTTGGCATCGGGGAGAGCGACCGGGATGTGGCTTCTCTGGGAGTCATGCTGCGCGATTTGGACGTGGATGCCGTTCCGGTGAATTTCTTGGTCCCGGTGCCGGGTACACCTCTTGCTGCTATCTGTCCCCCTTCACCATTGCGTTGCCTGAAGATTATAGCCATGCTCCGGTTCATCCTTCCGGAAAAAGAAATAATCGTCTGTGGCGGGCGCATGGAGAATCTGGGCGAACTGCATCCGTTTATTTTTCAGGCCGGGGCCAGCGGGCTCATGACCGGGAACTACCTTACAGTGCGCGGCCGCACGGCCACTCAGGACATCTTTCTTATCCGCAGCCTCGGGCTCACCTGCGCCTGATTGGTTCTCCGACATAGCGTATGGATTTTTATGTTTCATTCGCCTGATTTTCCCCGCATCAGCGTAGTTTTTCCTTGGCTGTCTCCGGATGGACCAAAAGTGCGATAAGGGATAAAAGCCCCGCCCCCATCAAAAGAAAGGCTATGGACAGGTCGTCATGCGTGTGCTTTATGAGATAGGCTGCGACCATAGGGGTGGTTCCCCCGAAAAGCGCGAAGCAGACATTAAAAGCAAAGGACATGGCGCTGCACCTTAAGTGCGAGGGAAAAGCCTCGACCATGGTCACCGGGTTGGTCCCGGCAAAGGCGGCGATGAACAGGGCAAATCCCAATTGTCCGCCGAGTATGATCATTGCCTGATGGTGGTGCATCATCCAGAACAGGGGATAGCTTAAAAAAATAAGGCCGAGGGAGGCTGTGATTAGCACCGGCTTACGTCCCAGTTTGTCCGAGAGTTTGGCCATTATCGGAAGCAGGCACATGAGAACCACCATGCTGATTGTGTTTATATCCAGGGCCTCGGATGCCGGGATCTTGACAATGTCGATCAGAAAAGTGGTGATATACAAAAATACCAGGTAGTAGCCCACGGAATAGGCTAAAACGATGCCGATCACCCGCAGCATGGCCGCCTTTTGGGTGCGCAGGGCTTCCCAAATGGGTGTGCCTTCAAATTCCTTTTTATCTCCTTCGTCCAGAGAGACTTCCGGCACCTTCTTGCTCAGATATATGGCCGCCCAGCCCACGAGTATGGACAGGATGAAGGCCAGCCGCCAGCCCCAGGAGTGCAGGGCCGCGTCGGTCATGAGCGTACTGAAAAGGGCGCCTACAGCCGATCCCAAAAGAGCCCCGGCCACCGCTCCTACGCTGCTCCAACTGGCCATGAACCCCCGAGCGTCTTTTTGGGCGTGTTCGGCCAGGAAAATGATGGAAGTTGTGTATTCACCGCCCACGGAAAGTCCCTGGACTACGCGCAAAAGGATAAGCAAGACCGCGGCCCAAATCCCTATCTGGGAATAAGTGGGCAAAACTCCGATGAGAAAGCTGGGCACGGCCATGAGTATCCCGGAGAGGATCATCACGTATTTCCGCCCTACCCGGTCGCCCAGGTGCCCGAAGATTATTCCGCCCAGGGGGCGGACCAGAAATCCCGCGGCAAAAGCGCCGAATGTGGCGATTAGCGAGGTCATGGGATCTTTGGAGGGGAAAAATTGTTGGGATATAACCGGGGCGAAATATCCATAAACAGCAAAATCATACCACTCCATTATGTTCCCGGACAATCCTCCAAGGATGACCGAACGGGAGTCGGCTGTTTTAGCAGTGGCCATGACACCTCCTTTGGTTCTGTCTCAAGAGTCTGAATTCTAATTTGCCGGGCTGGTCTGGTGGCAAAATGATATTGCAGTGCACGGCGTCTTTTCCGGTCACGAATGGGGGGAGAGTAACTATTTCGCGCTTCACTGATGAAAAGGAAGGCTCTCTGGTGTTAAAATCCGCCCCTTAATGCGGAATCCCCCCCATCTTTATTGAGGATGTTCTAGGTTTGGATAATATTTTTTTGGGGGGTCTTCAATGCGGAATTTTTATCTGGCAGGCCGTGCTTAAATCTCCAAACCGCTGAGTTGAAGCAATAATTCTAAGTTCTTGTTTCCGGACAAGTAAGCTGCGACCTTGATTTTTTTTTTGCGCCTTGCCCGCGGAGTTTTAAAAACGACCTGCTGGATAAGGATTTTTTTGGCAGTCAGTTACCCTTCGTCTTCCATCTTGCGTTTCCTGGCCTGCTGGGTGTGTCTTTTTTGGGCGGATAGAATCTGCTTGCGCATACGCAGGGAAACGGGAGTCACCTCCAGGAGTTCATCCTCGCGGATAAAGCTTATGGCCAGCTCCAGGGACAAAGGCTTGACCGGGGTCAGGGTCACGCTTTCATCCTTGCCCGAGGCCCGGACATTGGTCAGCTTTTTTTCCTTGCACGGGTTTACGTCTATGTCCTGTCCGCGGTTATGCTCTCCAATGACCATGCCTTCATAGACCGGCTCCCCGGGCTGGATAAAGAGCTGCCCCCGGGGTTCGAGATTGAACAGGGCGTAGGGCACGGCCTTGCCGGAGCGGTCGGACACGATTGAGCCGCTGAACCGGGAGGGGAAATCTCCGCGAAACGGTCCATATCCGTCGAATCTGGAATGCAGGAGACCGGATCCCCGGGTGTCGGTCAAAAATTCGTCCCGGTAGCCGATAAGTCCCCGGGCGGGAATGGAGAATTCAATGCGCACCCGGCCCTGGCCGTTATTCACCAGATTGGTCATCTTGCCCTTGCGCAAAGAAAGCTTTTCCGTGACCACGCCCATGAATTGTTCTTCGCAGTCCACCAGCAGTCGCTCCATGGGCTCCTGCTTTTCCCCATTTTCATAACGGAAGATAACTTCCGGCCGGCCTATGCTGAATTCATATCCTTCGCGGCGCATGGTCTCGATCAGGATGGACAGCTGAAATTCCCCCCGGCCCTTGACCAGGACCGTGTCCGGGTCTTCGGTGTCCTCCAGGGCGATAGCCACATTGGCCAGGACTTCCTTTTCCAAGCGTTCCCGGATGCGGGTGAATTGGATGTATTTTCCCTCCCGGCCGCTCAAGGGCGAGTCATTGACCGCGAATTTCATGGCCACAGTGGGCTTATCCACGGTTATGCGCGGCAGCGGCCGGGGATCGTCCTGCCTGCATATGGTGTCCCCGATGCGGATGGTGTCCAGTCCGGCCACTACTGCTATGTCCCCGGCTTCCACTTCTTCCACGTCCTTCATCTGCATGCCTTCGTAAATCTGCAGCTTGGATATTTTCAGCGGCTTATGGTCTTCTCCTTCTCCGATGCAGATCAGGTTGTCTCTTACCCGGATAGACCCGTTGGCCACCTTGCCCACGGCCAGGCGGCCGACAAAATCGGAATAACCCAGGTCGGAGATCAGCATCTGCAGCGGGGCTCCGGGGGTGTATTTCGGGCCGGGTATGTCTTTAAGGATGGCCTCAAACAGGGGATGCAGGTTCTTGCCGGGCTCATCCTGAGAACGGGAGGCGACCCCGTCCCGTCCCACGGCATAGAAAAGGCTGAACTCAAGTTGTTCCTCGGATGCGTCCAGCTCGATCAAGAGATCGTAGATCTCATCCAGGACTTCCGCCGGTCTTGCATCCTGGCGGTCGATTTTGTTCATGACCACTATTATGGGCAGCTCGGCGGCAAGGGCCTTGCTCAAAACAAACCTGGTCTGGGGCAGAGGACCTTCCGAGGCGTCCACCAAAAGGATCGCTCCGTCGGCCATGGACAGGGCCCGCTCCACTTCCCCTCCGAAATCGGCATGGCCGGGGGTGTCGATAATATTAATCCGCACCCCGTTCCACATCACGGAACAGTTCTTGGCCGCGATGGTGATCCCGCGTTCCCGTTCCAGGTCCATGCTGTCCATGAGCCGTTCATCCACTTCCTGGCCGTCACGGAAGAGACCGCTTTGCCGGAACATGGCGTCCACCAGGGTGGTCTTGCCGTGATCGACATGGGCGATGATGGCGATATTGCGTAATTTATTGTTGTCTTTCCTTTCAGGCATCTTTGTTACTCCGGTCTTGAATTTTGGGTTCCCCATGCATTCATCTCCCGGAAAATACCGGGACAACAGGCATCTGCTACTGCACTTCGCTGAGGAAAAGATGAGATGTTCAGGTCATGGCATGGGAAAGGAAGAATCCGTATAGTTTAATCCTCAACCGAGGGCAAGCCTGAAAAAAGCATCTCCGGGCCGGGCGGGATTGAATCTTGGACGCGGGTTTCGATCCGGATGTAAATATGCTAGCTGCATATACATGCATGCCGGTTTTTGGGCTTATCAGGCCCGGAAAATGGATGTTAACAGATGTTGATTCTTGTCCGCTCATCTGGTGAGTGCCAATAATTCAAGGACGGGGAAAACAGGTTATGGGTAAAGGCAATGAGGCATTGACTCCGGAAGTCGGGGCGCTCCTGAAAAAAATGGAGCAGGTTTGTCACGATCTGGCCTGGAACAGGTATGACCGGGTGGGTGAGCTCTTTGAGCTGACCAAACAAAAGGAGTACCCGGAGCAGATTGCCAGATTGGCCGAATCCTTCGGGATGATGCTGGTCAAGGTCGAGGCCCGCGAGTACCATATGGAAGAGGTCCTGGTCGAACTCAGGCAGGCCAATAAAGAACTAGAGGAGTCGCGTAAGAGGCTCAAAGATGAAAACGCCGGTCTGAAAAAAGGACTCATGGATCGCTATTCCTCCAAGCGCATTGTGGCCCAGAGCGCGATGATGCGCGATATCTTAAGCCGCATAGAGCGCATTGCCGACACCCCGGTCAACGTGCTCATAACCGGAGAGACCGGAACGGGCAAGGAGTTGGTGGCCAAGGCCCTGCATTACAATTCCTTCCGCAAAACAGCCCCTTTCGTGGCCATGAATTGCTCGGCCATTCCCGAGACCCTTTTTGAGAGCGAGCTCTTCGGGATCGAAAAGGGCGTGGCCACCGGCGTCACCAAGCGCAAGGGACTCATGGAGCAGGCGGACGGGGGAACCCTGCTTCTGGATGAAGTCGCGGATATGTCCATGGCCAGTCAGGCCAAGATACTGCGCGTCCTGGAGGAACGGGAACTCGTCCGGGTCGGGGGCTCGAAGTCCATTTCCGTGGATATCCGGGTCCTGGCCGCGGCGAATGTTGATCTGCAGGCCATGGTCGAGGCCGGGGATTTTCGCAAGGATCTATATTATCGCCTCAATGTTGTATCCATCAATATCCCCCCCTTGCGAAAGCGGCCCGATGATATCCCCCTGTTGGTAAAGAAGTTTCTGGCTGTGCATTGCCGCAGCATGGGGCGGCCGATCATGAAGGTCCGCCCGGAGGCAATGGATGCGCTCATGCATTATTCTTGGCCCGGAAATGTACGCGAACTTGAGAATGAAGTTGAGCGCCTGGTCGCGCTTTCCTACTCTTCGGAGATAAGGCTTGAGGATCTTTCCCCCTGGATTGCCGGGCATGAAAGCCTGGGGTCGGAAATGCCGCAAACGATTTGTGATGCGAATCAGCCGCTGGGTATAGATAAAGCCGAGTCGGATTTGGGACTGAACGGTTTCAGCAGTCTGGCCGAGCATGAAAAAAAGCTGATTCAAAGGGCCCTGGAAGCCACTGATGGTAATAAGACGCAGGCGGCCGAGATGCTGGGCATAAGCCGGGAGGGGCTTAGAAAAAAGATAAAGCGGCTTTTCCCGGGTTAAATGCTTTTAATAAGTAAGAAGGGACATCGCGCTGTTTGGTTTGAGTTGTTGCCAGGCTCCCTGATCCGTCTCCCGGCCCCCCGATCCGGTATGGGGATGACATAAAGAGGGGGATGCACATCATTCGCTCGGGTCCCTGCGGATGAGGACCATTTCTTCCCGTCATTACCCGGTTTAATCGGGTAATCCAAGCGAAGAGCAAATCAACATAGTTCGTCTGTCCCCAGTTACTTTGGGAATGTCCGTCTCCTGCTTTCTACCCTAGTGGCCCCTTGAAGCACATTTTCTCTCCTTGATCCACGTGGCATCGGGCAGGTCGCTATTAAAAAGCATACAAAGCATAGGACTCCCAGTTTGTTTGATCTGCGCATCACACATCTACTCCAAAATCAAAACATGATCCGCAATTCGGCATTCAAGCTATGTGCGGTTTCCTGGTTGCCTTCGGTCAACCGGCATGCGTATCCGGCCGTGGCCTGGAATGAATCTGAAAAACGGGCCGTAAGTGATGCTTCAACAGCGGCCGCGTTTTTTGGCAGATCTCTGCCCGGGGCGTCGAAGCCCGGGGACTCGCCTTTAAACCGAGCGTTTAAGTCTTCTGATTCTGGCAGGAATTCGTGCTGCCACTCGATTTTAACCGCCGGTATAAGTTCAAGTTTTTTCAGATCACATGAGCGGGAAATACCTATTCCCAATCCGGATTGCAGGGAATGTGAACTGCGGGAGTCCATGTCCAGGTCCAGGGAATCGGCCCCGGACTCGGTATACCCTTGTTCATACAAATGGGCGTATTTGAGATCAAAGCCCGGGCTGATGGTCCATTTCCCGGCGAGGTGGTCATAATTTGTTTTCGCGGCCAGGGAATATGAATACCCGTGGTGGTTGCTATCCGCTTCGCGGTGTACAAAGTCCAGGGAACGGGTGGTGTCGAAATAGACCTTGCCCGCCCCGAGCGCTCCAGACACATGCCATCCGCCTTTCTGTGGGGTTGGGGTCCATTGCGAAAACAAGTGCCCGGTCCAGGATTTTATCTCTGCTGATCCTTCACCGTCCCTTTCATCCAGGTACTTTTGCGAATAAGCCCCGGCCGCTCCGATGATAACATGCTCGCCCAGTTTGTAGTCCAGTCCTAGGAGCATGCCGGAGCGATTTTCTTTTATCCCCGGAACAGAGCCTGTGGCCTTGGTCCGGGACTGGCCTCCGGTAAATGTCCCCCAGGAAGTGAACCGGGAGGAATTCGTGGCGTTTTGGGTCTTGAATTTCCCGGGCATGGTTTGATGCCCAGCGGCGAAAAGCTGTGTATCCCAGTGCTCATTGATGATTCTCGTGGGGTCGTGTGCACCCTGAAGCGCGGAATATCCGGCCGCTGCATGCATGCCCGGATACATGTCCAGCATGGAATCCTGCACCCCGGAGAGCTGCATCCTGTCTATCCCGTTCAGTACGTAGGCCATATCCCCGGAGGCAGTGGGCCTTATATGATCCAGGGCTACGGCCATGTCTTTCTGGTCCGAATGACCGACCAGGGATGTATAGCTGTTTCTGGAGATGTCCAGGTCCAAGTCTGTAGAAGAGTAGCTTAGGCCGGGAGTAAATACGGCCGGGGAGATGATTCTGGCGAAGTTCCCGTTGATTTGCGAGGCATTCATGATTTTGTAACCGCTACCGGGTACGTATCCCTCGGGGATAAGGATCAGGGTTCCGTCCAGGGAAGCGGTTTCTCCGACGATAAGCCTGTCCGAAGCGGAGTCGTCGAATTCTATTTCCAGTTCTCCGTTTTGGTTCTGGATGTAGTTTCCGTTTATGGTCATTGTCCCTATGGAATTGCCCGGGGCCAGACGGCTGCCCTTGTTCGTAACATCGCCGTTGAATTCGCCGCTGCCGCGCAGCAGGGAGGCGTCTTGAAACAGGGTATCCCCGATGATTTTACCGTTGTTTATTCCCAGGGAATGTTCAAGATACAGGGCCGTGGCGTTACCCGGCTGATTAGAGGCCTGGAGAGTTCCATCCGCTCGGTTGATGAATTCGCTGTCTGTGAGCGCAACCGCGGAGGCGTCCCCTGCCTTTGCCTCTGAAATTATGCTGCCGGCGTTTTCAAAACCCGCTTTATATCCAAATACCCCGCAAACGTCGCCGCTCATTGAAGTGGCATTGATATTCCCGGAATTGAATACGCTCCCTTTGTGTTTGTATATCCCGTAGGCGTTGCCATCTAAGGATGCGGAGGAAACTATTTGTCCCCGGTTTTCAATATGCGATTTTCGACCGGCAACAATGCCCAGGGCGGCGCCCTCGGCCTCGGCGTAAACTGTTCCGGTGTTAAACACTTCGGACAGATTGGAGCCGAACAGGCCATAGGCCCAGCCGTTGTCGGTATTGGCGGTGGAGCTTATGCTGCCAGAGTTTTCAAGGATCGCGGTGTCGTCAAAACCGAAGTGCCTGATTCCATATGCCGTGGCTCGCTCGTTGCCGCCATTTTCCACCTCCACGATGATTGTGTCGGAGTTAAGCGCCTCTTTGCCCTGCAGGCAGATGCCGTAGGCAGTCGCTTGGCCGTTATCGCTTGCTGCCCCGGCTTTAATAGTTCCGTGGTTTTCAATGCGGCTGCTGTTCCCGGCCCAGAGATACATGCCGTGTACGTATGGATTGCCCGCGTCGACATCGGCCACGGCTTCAATGCTTGCTTCGTTGCTCATTGATGCGTGATTGCCGCCCCATTTATACATGCCTCTGGCCACCGGCTGGTAACCGGAGTAATCGACTGTGGCGTTTATATTCGATGTATTGGTTACGCTGAAATCCTCTCCGGACCAGGGCTCGTAGTGCAGGTAGCTTGCTGCTGTTCCGACAAAAGCGGAGTGGTAGTCGATATACATGTATCCGTCCTCGCCCCAACCCTTGCCCCAGGAATTGCGTAGAATCCAGGCCTGCTTGTCGTCGTCCCAGCCGACCAGAGAGATTGCATGATTGCTTCCTGAATAATATTCAAGATAGTTATTCGGGGCGCTGCCGTTATATTCGAATACTCCGCCTTTATAATTGCCGAATTCGGTACTGTTGGCATCAATCGCCGCAGCCAGGGCTCCGAATCGTGTGATCGTTTCCTTCATGGTCGCGAGATCGTTTACCGGCAAACGGTGCCAGCCGGCGAATTTTGTGCGCGGGGCGTCCCAATGGTAATCCAGCAGATGATCTTCGTCTTTGGCATAGGCCATGAAATCCGGTCGGTACGGAAATACGCTTTCCCTTACCGTACCGTAATCGACCAGTGCCTGAAGTTGATCATAGTCAGGGCTGCCGCTGGAGCCATTTGCTTTCAGCGGAAATCCTGCATATTTCGGGCCCAGGCTCCAGATGATAAAGGCTTCGGATAAAGAGACCGCGTCTTCGTCGTACAAGTCCATAGCCCGGTTATAGGTGCTTTCCGCTGCGGCCACGGCCCCGAATGCGTAGCAGGTCCCCCATGGATTCTGGTTCTTGATCGGACTCAGATAAGACCGGCCGTCGACATCGCACAAATCGAAACTTGCCGGCATGTCGTCCGCCCATGCGCTCGACATGGCGATAAAAAGGAATATGAGCAAAAATAAAAGGCGGTTGAGTGCGTTTAAAAATATGTCTGACGCATACATGACCGGTTTTTCCTCGTTGTTTAAAGCTTGGCCTGGTGAGTTGTCTTGAATGTGAAGCGTCCAGCAGCAACAAAAAGCAATTGGTGATTTTATTGCCGCTTGCCGCTACCAACCAATCATATCTGGGTCAATGTCATCATAGTCCTCTCTGTATAGATTATTTATAAAATGATTGCATGTCATTTCTGTGGAGCCAAATAAAAGCCAATTAAATTCAAAATCTCTTCTCATACCATATGGAACATCTCCACTACAATCACATTTGAAATAAGTTGTCTGCAGGAAATTGGAGTCTGCTTCTCTGCAAAAGCATTTTCTTACAGCATCTTCTAAGGGAAATGTTCTCTTTACTTCTAGATTAAAGTTATTATTGTCATCAGATTCAGATTTAATTTCACATGAGAATTTAATGGTCTTGCAGCTTGAACTATCTTTACTTGTACATACCGTCTTTTTTATGACATGGTCGTCATCATACGCATAAGCGTTTACGCTAATGAAGATAAACGATAGAATAAAAAGCAGAAATGTCTTGTTCATAGTTTCTTCCTTTTTAATTGTTTGGCTATTTATTTCAGTTCTTGGCACAGTTTCCTGCAAAAGGTCCTGACATGTGACGGCTTTTCACTACAATGCGACAGACATTTCGTTAACCAGGGTTTGTCTGCCTGAGGTGTGGATAGATATACCCCGGAGGTCGGCTTTAATGGGGGCGTAATTATCGGATCTATCTCTTGACCGTAGCATTGCTTGGAGCAAATGTTTTCGCATGATCTACGGACTTCCAGTCGGGGGGTATCGTCAATATTCGAATCCGGATTTTTGCGCTCATAGCATGAGACAACACATTTTTTATAGCAATCCGTTACTTTATCCAGTTCTTCAAATTGGCTGTTTTCGGCAATTGCGGGGTGAAAAGAGATTGCAATAAAAATGAAGGCAGCCAACACGGCAATTTGATTGGGAACTGTTTTCATGTCGTTCTCCTTTTTTCTTGAAACATTTCAGCAAATGATATTGCATGACATTTATTTTTAGCTACTGCCCTTGGTCCTTGCGAGGTGTTTTGGGGTATTGTGAATTTTAAAATGAATGCAATTTAAAGCCGATCTTTATCAAAATCAATAACTTTGTATTTATTGTAACAAAATTTGTGCCAATAGTTAACTGCTTGGGATAAATGGATCTTTCTAGAGAAAACAAGCCGTTGTGCCAATTTCGTTGGCAGTCTGGCATCATGGTTGGCAGTAAGTTTTTGAATGAATGCACAAAATACGGTGGATTTTTAGGATATTTTCATGGCTTGTCAGACGCAATAAAATATGAAAAAAGCTGACTGCAAATCTTTTAGTTTGAACAGCTAGTTATATTATTGCAGAAAAGCCGTGTCCTGGTACGGGGAAACATTCTCAGCAGCTAACATGTGACCCGATGATTGATTTATATATTATCAGAGTATTATCCCCGGAAGAAAAACTCTCGGAAAGCAATCGGTTGATTTCGATTTCTCGAAAATGTTGTTTTCCCATTCTGGTTTTTCTGTATCTGTTTTTACTCGCCTGCCCTTGTCCGGCTGAGTCCAATGCCGAATCACGGGAACTGCGAAGTGGATGGTACCCGGACGAACCCTATCAGATGAAGGCCCGCCCGGGTTCTGCGAACGAACTCTCCGGGCTGGATATTCAGATAAGCAGAGAGCTGTTCGAGCAAGGCGGGTATCGGGTGATCTTCGAGCCCATGTCCTGGTCTGAAATTTTGACGGGCCTGCAAACCGGAGAAACAGAGTTTCTCATGGGGGCCTATTACAAAAAATCCCGGGAAGAATTCGCGTATTATTCAAGGCCCTACCGCACAGAAAGAAACGATATTTACTACCACGAAAGTATTGGAAACCTGGACAATCTAAAAAGCGTGCAGGATGTCCTCGATTTTTTGCAAAGCGAAAACCTGAACCTAGCCGTTGTCGAAGGCCATGCCTACGGTTCGAAAAAGTTCGCGCGTCTTGTGCGCGATCCGCCCTCGAATCTCAATCTTATTCCCACGCAGAGTTACCGGGAGAGCCTGACCCTGATGCTCGAGGGGATTGTGGATCTTTTTGCGGCCAATCCCATAATTATGGATCGCCTCATCGCGGAGACAGAGAGTACCTCCGCAGTGCGCAAACTCGGGATAAAATCCCGGGAAATTCCAGTACATATCCTGTTCAGCAAAAAGAGCATATCCAGAAATCAACTCGAAGAATTTAACTCCCTCCTCATGGAGATGCAAAAACAAGGTCGCATAAACGATCTGCTGCGGGAATTCGTTTTGCCCGCTTATCTGTCAATAACCACGGGACAGAGCTGGTTTACCGTCCTGAATCTTTTGGGCATTGTCGCCTTTTGCGTTTCCGCGTTGTTTTTGGCCCGCAAGGAGCGGTACAATCTTTTCGGAGCCTTGGTGCTGGCTACATTGCCGGCCATAGGGGGTGGTGTTTTGCGGGATCTTTTCCTGGGCGTGGATCAGGTCTTCGTATTAAAGACTCCAGCCTATTTTCTGGTGGCCATTTGTGTCGTGCTGGCCGGTTTCGTGAGCATTAAATGCTACGATTTCATTCACGATCGTTCTGCTGTATTGGGTCGGAAAATCGACAGCTTTATTGAAAGGAAGCTGGGGAGTGTTTTTGGACGACTGTTTAAGTTTTTTGATGCTTGGGCCGTGGCCAGTTTTACAGTCATCGGGGTCGGAGTGGCCCTGGAAATGCGCGTCGAGCCGTTATGGCTCTGGGGGCCGGCCATGGCTGTGCTTACTGCTTCCGGGGGGGGTGATTCTGCGGGACATAGTTCGGGCGGATTTCAATATAGAAATGCTCAAGCAGGATACCTATGCGGAAACTTCTCTTTTCGGGGGCATTATCTATACCTGCGTTCTGATGAACTCTTCTTATGACTTGAGCCTGACGTTTATTTTTTATCTAACCGTGGCCATGGTGCTTTTGTTGTTCGGGCTGAGATTTTTTCTCCTTTGGAAAGGGTATATGAATCCGCTTCAGTTCGGGGATGTATATACCCACCCGGACACCCGCCTGCAGCAGTTCATGAGCAAAGAGCCGGAGCTGTTTAAACTTATCTCCGAGTACTACGCGGACGACGAACATTCCCGGACCGCTCCGCTTCCCCGAGCCGGATTGGAAGAGGTGCACAACCGGTTTATGTATTTGACCGGAGAACTTAAAGAATCCCTGCACCAGGTGGCTGCGGAGCCTCTAAACGAAAGCAGCATAAATACTTACCGCCAATGCAACGCCTGCCTGGAAATAGCCCAATCCCTGGAATACAATCTTTTTACCTTTCTTGAACAGCGACCAGGCACGGGCTTGCAGGTTTCCTCGGATGGGCTGGAATTGCAGCAACTAATGCACGAGGGTCTGAGGACCTTGATAGACACGACGGCCATGGCCGTGGAATCCCGGGACCATATGGACTTCGGCATGCTGGAGAGCCTTACTTCGAAGTATCGGCAAAGGTTCGACAATTTGCGCAACAAATACTTTGTCCGGCAACAGGAAGGCGGGGATGTTCATCTTGAGGCAGTCTTACAGTCCACGCACAAGGTGGAGCGCATCATTTTCCTTTTGAGCGATTATGTAAGGCTGAGGCAGGACAAGAAGGAACTCCGGGCCGGCAGTCCCAGCAATAGAAAGGCCCAGCAGATTCATACGCTAAACTAGTTTTAAATCAAAAACGACTTTTTCGGCCCGGAAGCTAGCGTTGCTTACCGGGCACAAGGCAATACTCTCAAGTCTCAAATGTTTTTACAGCGGCAGTTCGTAGGAAATATAATTGTAGCCGCCGATAGTAATATGTCGTAAATTTAGCGCATATCTACCCAAAAGCAAAAGCCCCAAATCCTCGGGCAGAAGCTCGCCAGGCTTGGCCCGGGCAGCCTGGACCTGATCATCCAGGTCCCAGGTAAACCCGGAGTCGATAAATTCCACCTGCAGGGTTTCTTCGCCTTTGCGCAGCTTTATCCGCAGGTTGTCAGCCGCGGCTCGTCCGGAAGCGCACAGGTGAAGGAAAAGTTCCTCAGCTGTGAGGTGCAGCTGTTGTCCCAGATATGAGGGGATATTCCGGGTTGCGGTGTAATTATTTAAAAATTGCTGTAGCCTGGCGGCTTCTTTTGGTTGGCGTTTGAGCACTAATTTGGCCTGGCCAGCCGGTTTCATACTGAAAAGCAGACTCAGCAGGATCGCGTTCATCCCGCCTACAGCCATTCCGTTGTTTAAAAATGGAGTCAGGCTCTCGGGGATGAATTCGGCAAAAAAAAGTTTGTTTTGAAAGGTATAGCCAATCCAGAACGATAGTCCGATGATAATGCTGTTTTCATAGCTCAGCCCTTGCGCGGTAGCCAGTTTTATTCCGGTGACAAAGAGCATGGCTAGAAGCACGAATAAAAACGCCCCGACCACGGGCGAGGGGATGGCCGCCAAAAGCGCGCTTACTTTGGGGCAAAAGGCCAGCAGGGCAAGAAAAAAGGATGTATAATAACCGACCCTGCGAGCGGCAACACCTGTAAGTTCAACAGCGGAGATGGCGTTGGAATATGTGGTATTGGGCAATGTCCCCAGAGCCCCGGCTATGGCGTTGGCTATCCCGTCCGCATATATGGCCCCTTGAACGGTTGCATAGTTTATTTTGCGAAAATTGCGATCGGAAACCTGCTGGATGGCCATGCTGTCGCCCAGGGTCTCCACCGCGCCCACAATGGTCACCAATGCGAAGGCCAGGTACAGGGAAAAAAATTCAGGGCCAAAGTCCAGATTAAAACCCTGCCAGGCCATTTGGGGCATACCTGTCCAGCTTTCCTCGGCTATCCGGGAAAAATCCGCCATGCCCAGAGCCATAGCCAGAAATGTCCCGGCACATATGCCGATAAAAAGACTCCACAGACGCAGGGTCTTGTTGCCGAACACGGCCAGGGCGACAATGCTGGCCAGAGTAAATATCGAGACCAGCAGATGATGAAGGTCCGGTCCCGGTCCCTGCTGGCCATTCATGAGATCCAGGGCTATGCCCAGGACACTGACCACAATGAGCATAATGACTACTCCGCCCACGGCCGGAGTTATGATGCGGCGCAACGGGCCCAGAAACCAGCCGAAAAGGATCTGCAAAGGGGCGGAGAGTACAGACATGCTAGCCACCAGGGACATCCCCCCGATTTCGGCCGCCGAAAGGGCACAGGCCAGGAAAGTACCCGAGGAGCCGACAAAGAGCAGATAGCCCGAACCCACCCGGCCAAAACGATGCACCTGAATCAAGGTCCCGATCGCGCTGGCCAGAAAGGAGGCAAAAATTATCCAGGGAATCTGGGCGGGATCAATCCCCGCCTTCCGGGCAACAACCACCGGGGTCAGTGCTATGGGCCCGGCAATGATCAGGATCAGTTGCAGGCCCAGCAAGGCGCTAAGCCACTCCGGGGGATTTTCATTGACCGCAAATAGAAGATTGCCCGGAGTAGCGGGTCTGTTTTCTTCCTGATTTTTAGATACATTTTCAGATGCTGACATAATTGATCTGGTTAGCCTGAAAGAATGTGCAAATCGAAAGCCCCGTGCTTATATCAGGAGCCCCCGGAGAGCAACTATGGCGGCAAAGGCCGACAGTCCGGCAACCAGCGAGCCCAGCGTCTGCACCTTGCATCCCTGCCCTACTTGCATGTCCGAAAACTGGGTAACAACCCAGAAGTAACTGTCATTTATATGCGAGACCACCATTGAACCGGCCCCCAGGGCAACAACCGCCAGGGCCTTGCCCGTCTCTTCGCCAAGACCCAGGGCATCCAGCAGGGGAGCCAGCATGGCTGCCGTGGTGATCATGGCCACGGTGGAGGAACCCTGTAGGGTTTTTATCCCGGCGGCTAGGATAAAGGGCAGAAAAATGCCCAGCTGAATAAATTGTAGATTGGAGCCAAGCAGATCAGCTATGCCGGATTCCTGCAGGACTTTGCCCAATGCGCCTCCGGCTCCGGTAATGATGAGAATTGTTCCTGCTGATTTTATGGCCTGGCCAACCCAGCCCGAGGATGAAAGCAGCCTCCGCTCAAGCTTGGAGGGCAAAAGCAGGGCACAGCCAAGCCCGCACAAAAGGGCCACGGCCGGTTGTCCCGCGAAAGTTATCCATTTGTAGACAAGTCCCTGCGCAAACGGATTAAAAGGACTTTGGGCCATTGAACCAAGCATGATCAATAAGAGGGGCAGGATTATGGGCAGCAGGGATAATATGGTCGGCGGGGAATTATCCTCGGGTCCGCAGGATTCATGCCTTGAGACTTCTTTGCCTGAACTGTCCGGCTCAGCTATCTCAATCCTGGATGCATAAGTTATTGCAAACAGCCAAC
Source organism: Desulfonatronovibrionaceae bacterium (assembly GCA_046539845.1). Classification (GTDB taxonomy): domain Bacteria; phylum Desulfobacterota; class Desulfovibrionia; order Desulfovibrionales; family Desulfonatronovibrionaceae; genus CAYNNQ01. Next base: position 470 of record JBKHGE010000031.1, on the reverse strand, counting down.
TCGCGGTAAGGGCGACAGCACTGACAGCAAGCCCCAGCATAATGACCAGCCCCAGGTCCGCGGAAAGGATGCCCGCGGCTGCAATCGGGCCCGGAGTTGGCGGGACCATGGTATGGGCCACATAGAGCCCCAGGCTGAGACAGGCTGTCCCGGTTGCCAGGGAGAGACCGGCCCTGCGGGTCAGAACTTTATTTAATGGGGAGAGGATGACATACCCTGAGTCGCAATAAACAGGGAGAGAGACGATATATCCGGTGATAGCCAAGGCCAGGGGCACATTTTTTTTGCCTGTCAAGCGTAGTGCACTATCAGCGATGCGCCGTGCTCCTCCGGATTTTTCCAGAAATATCCCGATTATTGTCCCGGCCAGGATGACAATCCCTATTTCACCTATGGTCTGGCCGAAGCCGGTATTTATGTTCTGAACAACCTTGCCGGGCTCCATGCCCGAGGCCAGCCCAAATCCCAGA
>JBKHGE010000030.1:0-27426 GCA_046539845.1 Desulfonatronovibrionaceae bacterium | reverse complement strand
GGTAGCTATGATCGGAAGGGATAACCGCTGAAGGCATCTAAGCGGGAAGCCTGCCTCAAGATGAGGTCTCCCTTCGGTACTTACTTCGGTGAGTGCCGAATGAAGGACCCTGGAAGACGACCAGGTAGATAGGCCGGGTGTGTAAGCATAGCAATATGTTCAGCTAACCGGTACTAATAGTCCGTTAGTCTTAATCTCAAAAAATCCTTACCCCCTGTTTAGCTTATATATTTAGTCCTGGTGACCATGGCGGAGGGGTCACACCCGATACCATTCCGAACTCGGAAGTTAAGCCCTCCAGCGCCAATGATACTTCTCTTCTAAGAGCGGGAAAGTAGGTCGTCGCCAGGACTTTTTTTATTCTAAAAAGCGCCGGATGATTGTTGTCAATCGCCCGGCGCCTTTTTTATGCTCCCTGCGGTCGGAGTGTATTTCTGAGAGCGAACCGAGCTGCGCTCAAGCCGCCAAGTCCGTTGACTAGATATGTTTGCTCCTTGGGTAAGCCTTGCGGGTTTTAAAATCCTATCCGCCCGTTCCGTTCCTTGTGATTGCAAAACAGCCCGGGCTACTTTGACACTCGGTTAGGGGATAATCAGTTTTTTTGCTGCTCAAATGCGGGCGAAAGGGTGATGTTTTTTAGTGCGCCGGTCACTTTCTGGTCCAGGCCGACCCGGTCGGAATAAAGACGGTCGGCAGCCTCTCGAGCCGGGACAGGCTTTGGGTCTCCGACCAAAGTCAACTGGACAAAGGAGGCCACAGCCGCGGCTATCCTTCCGGACAGGCTTATCTGCCCGCCTTTTAGACCTCTGGGGGTGCCGCTGCCGTCCAGCCTCTCGTGGTGCTCGGTCAAACTGCCCAGAGTGAGCGTTTCCGAGACACCCAGTTTGTGCAGGATCTCGCCCCCTATAAGCGGGTGCTGCAAAAATTTCTGCTGCTCCTCACGGCTCAGATTGCCTTTTTTTTCCCGGATGAACTTCGGGATCTTGGCCATGCCCAGATCAAGGGCAAAAAAGCCTAAGGCCGCCTGGTTCAAAAATTTCTCTTTCGGCTCGGATTGCATGTTCATGTATATGGCAGTTGCCAGGATCCCGGAATTGAAGCCGGAGTTTTCCAGGCTGTATTCGGTGTGCAGCCTGGGATAGAAGCTTTTTATCCGATATTGGTCCTCCAGCAGGTATTGGATGAGGATAGACACCGATTCCTGCAGCTTATTCAAAGCCGGTTTGACCGGCTGCTCAAAAAAGGCGGCCACATCTTCGGTGAGTGCGTTTCTGAATACCAGGGCCGCCTCTCCGGGGGTGAGCTGGGTATCCACCAAGACCAGGTCCAGTTGCTTGCTTATATGCTTGGCATAGATATGGTGCTCGGAGCGGGCCACAAATATGAGTCCCTGGTCGCTGAGTTCAGACAGCTCGGCCTGTTTTTCCGCACTCAGCCGGTTATCCGCGTAATAGTACGGGACCAGGGTGTTTGACCCCTCCTTGAACAGGTATAGATTCAAGGGGAGACGGAATTTGGAGAAGCTGGAGAGGATGGCCGGGGATATCTGGTAGTATTCTTCCTCGAATTTCTTTAGTTCCGGATTGAATGCGTTCATGGCTATTTGACGAATATTTTGAGTAGATTGGTTGGAGCACGGGACTGGCCGGTTTTGGGGTGCCCGGCAGTGATGATCAGTTTTTCTCCGGAATAGAAACCCCGTTTTTCCTGGATGTATTTCTCCACCCTGCGCAGGTGGTCTTCCGGTTCTTCCGGGACCTGCACCGGGGTCACTCCCCAGGAGAAATTCAGGTATTTGGCCACCGCCTTGAACGGAGTCAGCCCGAATATCTGTTGGGCCGGCCGGCAGGCGCTCAGCAGCCGGGCCGTAGATCCGGAATCAGTGTGGGCGAGCAGGGCGCGTCCCTTGATGTTCTGGGCCAAAAGGCAGGCGGCATAGGACAAGAAGCTCTCCCCGGAGTCGTTTGGGTGCCGGACTGGTTCGGGGTCGTTTTCAAAATAGTGCTCTTCAGCGGCCCGGGCTATATCGGCCATGTACTGGACGCATTCTACGGGATATTTGCCGACCGCTGTTTCTTCGGAGAGCATGAGCCCGTCCGTGCCGTCCAAAATGGCGTTGGCCACGTCAGTGGTTTCCGCCCGGGTGGGCATGGGATTGTTTACCATGGACAGGAGCATCTGGGTGGCCACTATAACCGGTTTTGCCCGCCGGTTGCAGGCCCGGATTATCCTCTTTTGCAGAGTGGGCAGGGAGGGCAGGGGGCATTCCAGACCTAGGTCCCCGCGGGCGACCATTATCCCGTCGGCGATATTCAGTATCTCCTCCAGGCGGTCCACCGCGGCCTGTCTCTCCAGTTTGGCTATGACCGGGGTCTTATGCCCCTTGCGGGTTATGACCGCCTTTGCCCGGGCTATGTCCTCCGGACCCTGGACAAAGGACAGGGCCACGGCGTCAAGCCCCAGGTCAAGGCCCTGTTCCAGATCGATTTTGTCCTTTTCGGTCAGCGCCGGCAGTTTGGACTTTTTGCCCGGGAAGGATACTCCCTTGCGGGAGGTGATGAGTCCGGAAGTCAAGGCCAGCATGGCAACGCTTTGTTCTTGCCCGGACTGCACCCGGAACTTGAGGCCCCCGTCGCTCAGGCGGACCGTGTCTCCCGGAGACAAATCCTGCAACAGCTCTAGGTGATTAAAGGGGATGAATTTTTCCTCCCCGCGGGCCGGGCAGTCCGAGGTGCCCATGTGCACGGTTTCGCCTTCGGTCACCTTTAAAGGCGACTCGGGCAGTTCTCCGGTGCGAATTTTCGGCCCGGACAGATCCTGGAGCAGGGTCAGCCCGCAGCCGGAGGCGTCCTCAATGTCTCGCAGGCGTCTGACGATGGTCTGGAAGTCGTTTGCATTCCCGTGCGAGAAATTGAGGCGGAAAATCCTGATCCCGGACTGGACCAGATCCTTGAGCACACCCGCTGACTCGCTGGACGGTCCTATGGTGCAGATAATCTTGCTTTTCATCTTTCTCTCCTGTTTTCTGCCCCGCCCGGCTGTCTTTTCCCGCCTGCCCTGTCCAGCCTCTAGAGGCCTCTCAGCCTTCCCTGACCGGCCTGTGCGCCGGATCCCGTAGGCCGGGAGCCAAAGCATTAATTTCTGCTTGATATCGATCCTTTTAATCCAAATACACGGCGGAATAAAGTTTTTTTTCAAAAAAAGCTTGACTTTTACTTGCTTCATGGAAGAGTGGGTGGTAAAAGGTGGTAATAAGTGGAAAGGGGAAAGGATAAAAGGTAATCCATGTTCAGGGGACACAGCCATAGGAGCCTGGATAGCAAGTGCAGGATAATGCTCCCACCCGAATTCCGGGAGGAGATTTATCAGGGCGATTCCGAAGGCAGGCTCATGCTGACCAATTTTGATCAGTGCGTGGTCGGATATCCGATCCCGGACTGGGAGAAGATCGAGGAGCGCTTCAGCCGCCTGAATATGGCTAACAGAAAATTTAGGGATTTCCACCGTTTTTTTATTTCCGGGGCCATGGAGGCCGCTTTGGACAAGCAAGGCCGGATACTTGTCCCACCTTATCTGCGCGATTACGCCGGGCTGCGCAGGGAGGCAGTTCTGGCCGGGGTGGGCCGGAAGTTTGAAATTTGGGACTTGGAGAGGTTCGAGGCCCAGCGCAGCAAGATGGAGATGGAGCTGGACAATGTGATGGACAGTCTGGCTGAAAGCGGCGTGGAGCTGATGATCTGAGCCGACTAAAAGGACCGGAATATTATTATGGAGCCCTGTGAACATCTGCCTGTACTCCCGACTGAAGTACTCGCTTTTCTCAGGCCGGAGCAGGGAGGGCTCTTTCTGGACGGGACTCTCGGACTGGGCGGGCACGCCCGGTTTTTGCTCGAAAAGGGAAAGGGACTGGAGCTACTGGGAATTGATCAGGACCCCCGGGCCCTGGAAATTGCCAGGGAGAGACTTAAGGCTTATGCCAATGTCCATTTTTTCCGCATGTCCTTCAGTGAATTTGACACGGCGATGCAGGAGCTGGGCTGGGATAGTTTAAACGGTGTGCTTCTGGACCTGGGGGTGTCTTCTTTACACCTGGATTCACCGCAACGGGGTTTTAGTTTTCTGAGAAACGGCCCCCTGGACATGCGCATGTCCGGAGAGCAGGGCCTGGAAAGTGCCCGGGATATGGTGAACAGGGCCGGATTTGAAGAGCTGCGGAGCATTATCCTGAAATACGGGGAGGAGCCCATGGCCGCAAGAATAGCCAGGGCCATAGTCAAAGCCAGGGAGAAGAAAGCGGTGACAGACACCGTGGAGTTGGCCGAAATCGTGGCCGGCGCCTACCCGGCCAAAAGAAGGGCCCTTGCCCGCAATCACCCGGCGACCAAGACCTTTCAGGCCCTGCGCATTGCGGTGAACAAAGAGTTGGAAGAACTCGAGGCCTTCCTGGAAAAGATAGTCCCCTATCTGGCTTCAGGGGCCAGGCTGGCGGTGATTTCCTTTCATTCCCTGGAGGACCGGACTGTGAAATGGTTTTTCCGCCGCGAGGCCAGGGACTGCATCTGTCCCAGGGAGGAGCCGGTATGCAGGTGCAAACATAAAAGGTCTTTGCGCATACTGACCAAAAAGCCCCTGCAGGCCGGAAGAGATGAGGCCGGGGCAAACCCCAGGAGCCGCAGCGCCAAGCTCCGGGTGGCAGAGAGGCTATGAGTCCGGTCCCGGCCAAAAGAAAACAAGTGGTTTTCATGGTCTTTTCCTTTTTTCTGGCCTTGTGTTTGGGGCTGGGCCGGGTCTGGGTAAATGTGGAGAGGGTGGATTTGGCCTATGAGCTGGAAAAGCTGCAGCAGGACGTGGATAAAAACCGCCGGCTCCAGGCCAAGCTGATTGTGGAAAGGGACAACCTCCTCTCCTCCTACAATCTGCAGCAAATTGCCGAAGAGCAGGGCCTAGAAGACCCGCAAGCGGGCCAGGTGCGAAAGATGAGAGGGAAATGAGCAAGGGCAAAAAGACATTTTCCCGCAAGGAGTACAGCCGGTTCAAGATAGTCGGGATCGGGGTGCTCTTTTTCGCTTTTTGGGGCGGGCTGTGGGCCAAAGCGTACATGCTCCAGGTGGTCCAGGGCGAAGAGTTGGCCAGAAAGGCAAAGGGGCAATACTGGTGCCAGAAAAAGGTACACGGCCGCCGCGGAGAGATCTATGACCGCAAGGGCCTTCTTCTGGCCAAAAGCGTTGCCGTAAGCTCGGTATACGCCAATCCGGTGCAGGTAGAAGATGTTGATGAGAGCAGCCGGTTTCTGGCCCGTACCCTCGGGCTCTCGATGGAGGAGGTCAAAAACGAGCTGCGGAAAAAAAAGAATTTCGTCTGGATCAGACGCAAGATCGGGGACAGGACCGCGCAGGAGATCAGGGAAAAGGATCTGTCCGGGATACATCTTTTGGAGGAATATGAGCGGGTCTATCCGCAGGGTCGGCTCCTGGGCCAGGTCCTGGGATTCGTGGGGGTTGACGGCAAGGGCCTTGAGGGCCTGGAAAAGAGTCTCAACGAGCAGCTGCAGGCCGGCGAGCGCCGCATAGTCATGCAGAGGGACGGGTCGGGAGCGGTTATAGCCGATCCCCGGGAAAGCGGACAAAAAGTGGATGGGGAGGACGTTGCCCTGACCATTGACGGCCGGCTGCAGTTCGCGGCTGAGGAGGCCCTGGCCCGAGCGGTTGAAAAACACTCCGGGAAAAGGGGCATGGCCATAGTCCTCAAGGTGAAGACCGGAGATGTCCTGGCCTGGGCCCATTACCCGTTTTTCAACCCCAATCGCTATAAGCAGTCTTCTCCGGCGAACTGGCGTAACCACAGCGCAACAGATCTGACCGAGCCCGGCTCCACTTTAAAGCCGTTTCTGGTGGCCGCGGCCCTGCAGGAAAACGTGTGCAAGACAGACTCGCTATACTTTTGCGAAAACGGCAAATGGGAAATTGGGGGCGAGGAGATCAACGACACCCATGAATACGATTGGCTCCCGGTGAGCAAAGTGCTGCGCTATTCAAGCAATATCGGGGCGGCCAAGCTGGGTGTGGATCTGGGGGCGGACCGCTTCCACAGCTATCTGACCCGGCTGTGGTTCAATCGGCCCATCAGTATGCCCCTGCCCGGACAGGGCAAGAGCATACTCAGGCCGTCGCACAAATGGACTGCCGTGGATCTTGCCGCAGCCTCCTTCGGTCAGGGGCTGGCCTCTACTCCGCTGCATCTGGCCCGGGCCTACCTCGGGCTGGCCAACGGCGGGGTGATGAAGGAGATGAATATCCTTAAGGATCCGAATCAGCCCAAGTCCCCGGGAGAAAAGGTTTTTTCCCCGGAGGTGGCTCGAAAAATCCTGACCATGCTTGAGGATGTGGTCCAGGAAGACGGCACCGGCAAGCTGGCCCGGATCCAGGGGGTACGAGTGGGAGGCAAGACCGGAACGGCCCAAAAGGCTTCGGTGGGCGGGGGTTACAGCCAAAATTACGTGGCTTCATTCATTGGGCTTATTCCGGCCATGGATCCGGAATATCTGATTATGTGCCTTGTGGATGACCCGGAGAAAAATATTTACGGCGGAGTGGTGGCTGCGCCGGTGATAAGAGACGTAGGCACCAGGATAGTGTCGGCAAGTGATATCCTGCTTGCCGGCATTGAAAAAAGCGGTTCCGCGGCTTCCGACGGGGTCAAAAAGTCCCGGGTCAGGCGCGATGTCCGGTCCCGGGCAAGCAGGGATACGCGCGAGGGCAAGATGCCTGATCTGCGTGGCCTTGGCCTGCGCACGGCTGTGGAGGCCCTGGCCGGTTCTGGCCGGATCCCCAGCATCAGGGGCCGGGGGACATTGATTTCCAAGCAGAGCCCGGAGCCCGGAGCGGATCTGGATCCGGAAAGCCCGGTAGTTTTATGGACCGAGGACGGTAAAGACAATGGATGAGCGGCACAAATGGCAAAGGGTCCTGGAGTACGCCGCAGACAGGGGGCGGATACGCATTGACTCCCGCCGGACGGGAAAAGGGGATATCTTTGTTGCCCTTCCCGGGACCCATGTGCACGGGATAAAATTTGTGCCCCGGGTCCTGGACAGTGGGGCCGCCTTTGCCGTGGTCTCCGCAGGGGACCGCGTCCGGGTCGAAGACAGGCGGATAGTCCGGGTCCCGGACAGCCGAGAGGCTTTGGGGGAACTGGCCAGGGCCGCATATCAAACCGCAAAACTGGATATGCAGATTATCGGCATCACCGGGACCAACGGAAAGACCAGTTGTACTTATCTGTTGGAGCACCTGCTTTTTTCCTGTGGATACCAGACGGGCGTGATCGGCACTGTGGAGTACCGCTGGCCCGGGGTGAGGCGTACGGCCGGGATGACTACCCCGGATTGCCTCCAGACCCATGCCCTGCTGCGGGAAATGGCTGACTGCGGGGTGAAGGCGGTGTGTATGGAGGTCTCCTCACACGCCTTGGAACAGAACAGGCTGGCCGGTGTAGACTTTGATGCGGCTGTGTTCACCAATCTGACCCGGGAGCACCTGGACTATCATTCGGATATGGACAGCTATTTCCAGGCCAAGAAAAAATTGTTTTTCCCTGCCCGTGGGAAACGGCCTGCGGCGGTGGTCAATTCTGACGACCTCTTTGGTCGCGAACTGGCCGCGGAAATCGGCTCCGCGCTTACTTACGGCCTGCAAGGCCAGTTTGAGCCGGCCCTGAAAGGAGAGATTATCCGGACAGGCCCCGGCGGCCTGGAACTCAGATGCTTTTACCAAGACAGATCCTGGGAGATCAAAAGCCCGCTTGTCGGGGAATACAACGCCTCCAATCTGCTTGCAGCCGCAGGCATCGGACTGAAGCTGGGTCTAGCCCCGGAAGACTTCCGGGCCTTGGAGAAATTTCCGGGCATCCCCGGACGGTTGCAGAAGGTGCCCAACGACCGGGGCAAAAATATGTTTGTTGATTACGCCCACACCCCGGATGCCCTGGAAAATTGCTGCCGGGCCCTGCGAGGAGCGGATTTCACCGCCCTGGTCGTGGTCTTCGGCTGTGGAGGCAACCGGGACCGGCAGAAAAGGCCGCTTATGGGCGGTATCGCCTGCAGGTATGCGGATACCGTGGTCGTCACTTCGGACAATCCCCGGGATGAGGATCCCGAGGATATAATCCAAGAGATTCTGGCCGGGACCGGGGAGTGCACACAGGTTTTTGTCCAGCCGGATCGGCGGCAGGCAATCAGGCTGGGGCTGGAAAAATGTCCTGCCGGCGGGGCCCTTCTGGTCGCGGGCAAGGGACACGAGACCTATCAGGAAGTCCGCGGTGAGCGCCGGGAATTCGACGACGCCAAGGTCTTGGCCGAGGTGGGAAATGAGATTTGAACTGCAGGAGATAGCCTCCGCCATCCGTGCTCTGGGCGATTTGGACCAAACCGCAGCCAGCGGTCTTGTCCGGGTCCAAACCGACAGCCGGGCGATCCAAAAGGGAGATGTCTTTTTCTGCCTGAGCGGCCAAGCCTTTGACGGGCACAATTTTGCCCCGGATGCGGTTCGGAGAGGGGCGGCAGCAGTGGTGGCCCATAAGCCCCTGCCGGATATCACCGCGGTCCCGGTGCTCATGGTCCGGGATACCCTTGTCGCCTTGGGCGATCTGGCCGTTTACGCCCGGCGACGGACAAGCTCCCGGGTCATAGCGGTCACTGGCTCGGCTGGAAAGACCACTACCAAGGAGCTTTTATACGCGGTCCTGCAGACCCAGGGCAAAACCGGCCGCAACTACAAGAATTTCAATAATCAGGTCGGACTGCCTTTGAGTATACTGGCCATGGATGGAGACGAAGAATTCTGGATCCTGGAACTGGGGATTAATTGCCCCGGGGACATGGACGAGCTGGGGAGGATTTGTGAGCCGGACGTGGCGGTGGTGATCAATATCGGCCCCTGTCACCTGCAGGGACTTGAAAACGAAAAAGGTGTGGCCCGGGCCAAGGCCAGACTTGCCGACTACCTCCCAAAACAGGGCCTGTGCGTTGCCAGCGCTGACCACCCGGAGCTGTTACAGGAGCTGGGCTGCCGAAGAGATATCCAAAAGCTTTGGTTTGGCGGACAAGGTGCGCAGTGCCGGGCCGAATATGCCGGACCCAGGGAAGGCGGGGGAGTATACCGTATTTCGGTCCAAGACCGGGAAGCAGAGGTTTTTCTTCCCTTTTTCGGGCGGCATCTGGCGGAGAGCGTGGCTGCAGCCGCCTGCACTGCCAGCGCCTTGGGAATGACAGAAAACAGGATTGCAAATGGGCTTGCCCGGGTCAGGGTCCCGGAGCGCCGCATGCGCTCCATGCTGTTCGGAGAGCGGCTGATTTTGGACGACTCTTACAACGCCAATCCCTTGTCCATGTCCGGGGCCATCCAGGCGGCAAAAGAGGCGGCCGGCGGCAGAGGACTGGTCCTGGTTCTGGGTGAGATGGGCGAACTCGGAAACAAGCGGGCGGAAAAGCACCGCGAGCTTGGGGCCTGGATAGAAAAGAGCGGCTGTGAAAAGGCCTATTTTGCCGGCCCCAGCCGGGAGGAGGTCCGCATTGGTATTGATCCGGAAAGAAGGGATGTATTTCAGGCCGTGGATTCCCCGGAGGATTTCCTCCGGGCCTGGAGGAAGGATGCCCCGGCTGCTGCGGTCACCCTTTTCAAAGGTTCCAGAAGCGCCCAAATGGAGAGATATCTGCAGGCCCTGAGCACTGAACTGGGCCATAACCCGGGAGAGAATTAAGATCCATGCTTTATCACCTGCTGTTTCCTTTGGCCGAGTATGTGGGGGCATTCAATGTCTTTCGGTATATCACCTTCCGGAGCATATACGCCCTGCTTACGGCCCTTATTTTAAGCATACTCTTGGGGCCCCGGGTCATCAGGTGGCTGAAGAAAATAAAATTCGGCCAATATATCCAGGAGGACGGACCGAATCACCAGAGCAAGGCCGGGACCCCGACCATGGGCGGATTGCTCATTTGCGGGACGGTTTTGACCAGTGTGCTGCTCTGGGGCGATTTGAGCAATGTCTATACCTGGCTGATTATCTTCGTGTTCGTCGGATTCGGGCTGGTCGGATTTTTTGACGACTATCTGAAGGTGGTCAAAAAAAAGAATCAGGGGCTTAGGCCGTGGGGCAAGTTCAGCGGACAGATAATCGTAGGCATAGGCGCGGTCTCGGTTTTGATGATAATGCCCGGCTACTCTTCGGAACTCATGGTTCCGTTCTTCAAGGGCCTGACTCCGGATCTGGGCCTGCTGTATCTCCCGTTCGCTGTTTTGGTCATGGTCGGCGCGTCCAACGGAGTGAACCTGACCGACGGGCTGGACGGACTGGCTATCGGGCCCTGCGTGGTAACCGCCGGCTGTTTCGCCCTTTTTATCTATGTAAGCGGCCACTATCACTTGGCCGACTATCTGCAGGTCACGTACATCCCGGGAGTGGGAGAGGTGGCTGTGTTCTGCAGTGCCCTGGTTGGGGCCGGACTGGGATTTTTGTGGTTCAATGCCTATCCGGCCCAGGTGTTCATGGGTGATGTGGGCAGTCTGAGCATAGGCGGTGTGTTGGGCTTTATAGCTGTTTTGTGCAAGCAGGAGCTTTTGCTGGTCATTGTCGGCGGGCTGTTTGTGGTCGAGACCCTCTCGGTCATACTTCAGGTGGGATATTTCAAGGTGAGCGGGGGCAAGAGGATATTTAAAATGGCCCCGCTGCATCACCATTTTGAACTCAAAGGGGTCCCGGAGTCCAAGATAATCATTCGTTTCTGGATCTTATCCATACTCCTGGCCCTTTTGGCCCTAAGCACACTCAAGCTGAGGTAGCAGATGAACGAGTTGATCCATCGGGAACAATTGCGCGGGCACTGCGTGGCGGTTGTAGGGGCCGGAAGCTCCGGTTTGGCCGCCGCTTCCCTGGCTTCAGCCCTCGGGGCCCGCGTGCTTGTCGCAGACAGAAAAGACAGCTTCTCCCCGGAGGTCAAAGACCGGGCAAAGAGAAGCGGATGGACGCTCGTGTCCGGAGAGCACCGCCCGGAGCATTTCCGGGAGGCGCAGATGATCGTTTTAAGCCCTGGTGTGCCCAGAAAAAAACTAAAGCATTGCCTGCCGAGCCAGGCCCAGGTCTTTTCCGAGCTGGAATTCGCCTCCTGGTTCGTATCCACCCCGATTCTGGCTGTAACCGGGACCAACGGCAAGACCTCGACCACGCTGCTGCTCAGTCATGTCCTGACCGAGTGCGGCAAGACGGTTTTCACCGGCGGGAATATCGGCACGCCTCTATCGGAATTCGTCTTGGAGGGCCGCAAAGCGGATATTTTGCTCCTGGAAGTGAGCAGCTTTCAGCTCCAGAACTGCAGCGGCTTCAGGCCCGCAGTCGGGGTGCTGCTCAATTTCAGTGCCAATCACCTGGACTATCACGCCGATGAACAGGAGTACCTGGAGGCCAAACTGAAACTCTTTGCCAGGCAGCAGGAAAAAGATCTGGCGGTTGTGCCTTTTGCCCTGCGGGAGAGGCTTGCCCGGCTGGATTTCACCGCGGCAAAGACCGTGTATTTCATGCCCAGAGGGGTGTTTGTCTGTTCGGCCCTGCCCGGGGAACACAATCAGGCCAATATGGAGGCCGCGTATCACGCCTGCCGCTATTTCGGGGTAAGCGAAGAAAGCTTCCAAAAGGCATTGAACGGTTTCAGGCCCCCGGAGCACAGGCAGGAGATCTTTTTGGTCCATAACGGGATCAGATATGTGAATGACTCCAAGGCCACGTCCGTGGATGCGCTCCGGGCCGCCTTGGCCAGCTTTCCCGCCCCGGTACGGCTGTTGGCCGGAGGGGTGTTCAAAGGCGGTGACTTGAGCCAGGTAAACGGGCTTTTGCAGGCAAAAGCGGCCAAAGTCTATTTGTTTGGGGACAGCCGGGAGATATTCGAGTCCGCCTGGAAGGAAGCGGTGGGTATGGAATGGTTTTCAAGTCTGGAGGCCGCGGCCCGCAGGGCGGTTGAAGAGAGTTCTCCCGGGGACAATGTCATCTTGTCTCCGGCCACGGCCAGCTTTGATTTGTTTCCGGACTACAAGGCTAGAGGGGATACGTTCAAGGAAACCGTAAAAAGGGCTGTTCACATATGAGCAAAAGAAAGAACAAGACCGCAGCCCATCCCGGATTCGACTATGTCCTTTTGGCCTCGGTCCTGGGTCTGTCCGCCATCGGACTGATCATGGTTCTAAGCTCAAGTTCGCTTATGGCCGAGAAATTCTGGTCCAACAAGTATTATTTCTTTGAAAAGCAGGTCGTGTTCACCTTGCTCGGGCTCCTGGTCATGTCCTTCTTTATGTATTTCCCGGTCCGGCTTTTGACCCGTTTAAAATACGTGTGGCTGATTTTGGTCTTTGCCCTTCTGATTTTGAGCGTGGTCTCCCCGTGGCAGGTGGAATCCGGCGGGGCCAGCAGATGGGTCAGTCTGGGCGGGGTGGGCCTCCAGCCCCTGGAGGCGGCCAAGGCCGGGCTGGTCATCTATCTGGCTTATTTTTTCGCCAACAAGCAGCACCTGGTAAAGACCTTTAGCGTGGGCTTTCTTCCGCCCAGCGTAATAACCGGCGCCATGTGCGTGCTTTTATTGCTGCAGCCGGATTTCGGCGGGGCCGTGTTTCTGGCCGGACTTTTGTTTTTTATGAGCCTTATCGGCGGGACCAGGCTCATGTATTTGTTTCCGGCAGCCGTCTTGGCCGTGGCCACGGGAACGGCCATGATCATCAATTCCCCCTATCGGTTCAAGCGCTGGTTCGTGTTCCTGGACCCGTTCAAGGATCCGAGCGACTCCGGGTATCAGCTGGTCCAGTCTTTGTACGGCCTGGGCGCAGGGGGGGTTTGGGGACGCGGCCTGGGCGAAGGCAGGCAAAAACTGTTTTTTCTCCCGGAGGCGCATAACGACTTTATTTTGGCTGTTTTGGGCGAGGAGCTGGGTTTTATCGGGATATCTATCGTGTTTTTGCTCCTGGGGCTGTGGATGTGGCGGGCGTTTAAGATCTCCCTGGATCAGGACGAACTGGAGAAGAGATTCTTGGGCTGTGGTCTGGGGCTGGTGGTTACCTTGGCCGCTCTTTTGAATATGGCCGTAGTTCTGGGTGCGGTCCCGCCCAAGGGAGTAGCCATGCCCTTTATCAGCTACGGGGGAAGCAGTTTGTTGATCAGCTTCTTCTGCGCCGGGGTCCTTTTGAATCTCTCCCGGAGGAAGAGATGCTAAAGCGTCTTGTTTTGACCACAGGCGGCACCGGCGGGCATATATTTCCCGCCCTGGCCGTGGCCGAAACTGTGCGCCATACCCGTCCGGACTGCGAAATAATCTTTGTCGGCGGCAGGTACGGCCCGGAGAAGGAACTGGCAGAGCAAAACGGAATTCGTTTTGTGGCCCTGCCCGCCCGGGGAATAATGGGCCGCGGGTTCAAATCCGTGGGCGCTTTCTTCCGCATGGGCCGCAGCCTGACCATAGCCCTGCTCCTTTTGCGCCGGCTAAGACCGAACGCTGTCCTGGGCTTCGGCGGCTACGCCGGATTCGCTCCGGTCCTGGCCGCCAAGTGGCTGGGCATTCCAACCGCGGTGCACGAACAGAACAGCTTGCCCGGGATGACCAACAGGGTCCTGGGCAGGCGTGTACACCGGGTGTTTCTCTCTTTTCCGGACGAATACGGGTTCTTTGATCCGGATAAGGTACGCACTTTTGGCAATCCGGTGCGCAAAGAGGTCCTGATGGCCGCGGACCGGAAAAAGGGGCAAAAGCGGGGGAAGAATCTCCTGGTCCTGGGCGGGAGCCAGGGAGCCAGGGGGGTCAACAGGGCAGTAGTCGATTGTCTGCCCGAACTCCGTGAGCAGGGCATAAGCATCTGGCATCAGGCCGGAGAGCAAGGGTTTGATGAGGTGAGCCCCAGATATGAACAGGTCTATCCCGAGGCCAGGGTGGACAGGTTTATCCAGGATATGGCCGAGGCATATGCCTTTGCTGATCTGGTTTTGTGCCGGGCTGGAGCGACAACACTGGCCGAGCTGTGCGCTGCGGGCAAGCCCTCAGTGCTGGTCCCGTTTCCCTATGCCACGCACAACCACCAGTTGAACAACGCCAGATACCTGGAGGAGGCGGGCGCGGCCATGCTCCTTATGCAGAACTATCTGGGCGAGGTTAATCTGGCCACGCTGATCGGGGATCTGCTCGGGGCCAGGCAGAAACTGAAGGATATGGGTGAGGCGGCCAAAAGCCTGGGAAGACCGAATGCAGCCAAAGATATCATAAAAGAATTGGAAGAAATGAACGCTAACTGAGGCGCAGACTATAAGCAGACAGGATCAAAAGTTGAAAGACAAAGTCAGGCGCATACACATGGTCGGAATCGGCGGCTCGGGAATGAGCGGGATCGCCGAGGTCCTTTTGAATCTGGGCTACAGGGTGTCCGGTTCGGACCTGAGCGAGAGTGGGGCGGTGGAGCAGCTGCGGCAGGCCGGGGCCCGGGTGTGTATCGGTCATGACCCGGACAATGTGGAAAAGGCCGAGGTGGTGGTCAAGTCCACGGCCATAGACGAAGACAATGCGGAGCTGGTCCGGGCCCGGGAGAAAAGCATCCCGGTTATCCCCAGGGCGGAGATGCTGGCCGAGCTCATGCGCCTCAAGACCGGGATTGCAGTGGCCGGGACCCACGGCAAGACCTCAACCACATCTTTTCTGGGGACCATATTCAAGGAGGCCGGATTGGATCCGACGGTGATCATAGGCGGAAGGCTCAACTCCTACGGGAGCAATGCCCTGCCGGGGCGCGGGGACTTTCTGATCGCGGAGGCGGACGAATCGGACAAGTCCTTTCTGTGCCTTTTCCCCATAATGAACGTGGTCACCAACGTGGATGCGGATCACCTGGATCACTACCGCGACCTGCAGGAGATAAAGGACGTGTTTGTCCAGTTCATGAATTCGGTCCCTTTTTACGGGATTAACGTGGTCTGCGGTGACGATCCCGGGGTCATGGAACTGATCCCCAGGGTGAAAAGGCCGGTTATGACCTATGGTGTAGGGCCCGGGAACCGCCTGCAGGCCAGAGATATTGTTTCCTCCACCTGCTCTGAGTTCGAAATCTTCTTGGACAGGGAAAAGTGGAGCCGGGTCCGGCTGAGTCAGCCGGGCAGGCACAATATCCTGAACGCCTTGGCAGCGGTGGGTATTTCCATAGTCGCTGGTCTGCCGCGGGAGAAGATAGTTGCCGGGCTGGAGCTTTTCGGCGGGGTGGGCCGCAGATTCGAGGTCAAGGGCGAAAAAAACGGGGTCCTGGTCATAGACGACTACGGACACCACCCGACCGAGATCCGGGCCACCCTGGAGACGGCCAGGCAGTGCTATCCGGGCCGCAGGCTGGTGGTCCTGTTCCAGCCTCACCGTTTTACCCGGACCAGAGCGCTTTTCGGGGATTTCTGTAGTACTTTTCAGGACGTGGACCGGCTCCTTTTGACCGAGATATATCCGGCATCCGAGGCGCCGATACCCGGAGTGAATGGATTGAGCCTTTCCCAGGGGATAAGGCAGGTCAGTCAGACCGAGGTGGATTTCGTCCAGGACTTTGATGCCGCCTTCAAAGCCCTGCTGGATATACTCCAGCCGGGAGACGTGTTTATCACCCAGGGCGCCGGCAGTGTCTGGCGTGTGGGCGAAAGGTTTTTGAATCGCGATGCGTGTTTATAGTCGTCCGGATCTGGCCGGGCTGTCCACCCTGCGTCTGGGCGGGACCGGACGGGCCCTTTATCTGGTGGAAAGTACCGCGGATTTGAGGGAAATATTTGGCCCGGAGAAGGGAAAAGACACAAAGATTATGTTTATGGGCGAGGGAAGCAATATACTTTTTACCCCGGAAGCAGAAGAGCTGGTCCTGGTCAAATGGGCCGGTACATCCAGCATCTCGGTGCACGAACAACGGTGCAAGGAGGTCGTGGTGGCCGCGGACGCCGGGGTGCGTCTGCCGCGTCTTATAGGCTGGTGCGCAGAGAATGGGCTTTCCGGTCTGGAGCCGCTGGCCGGGATTCCGGGCAGCGTGGGCGGGGCCGTGGCCATGAATGCGGGGGCGCACGGCGTGGAGACTGGCGATCTGCTCACCTCGGTCCGGGTGTGGACTGCAGAGTGCGGGGAGATGGATATCCAGGCGGCCGAACTCAGTCCGAAATACAGGGAGATGGGCTTTCCTTGTCCGGGGTCCCCGGTGGTGGTCAAAGCCTGGTTCGCCCTGCGCAGGACCGGAGCGGAGCAGGTGAAAAAGGCGGTCCGAAAGTGGTTCGTGCGCAAGAAATCTGTTCAGCCCGTACTGAAGCGTACCGCCGGATGCGTGT
Source organism: Desulfonatronovibrionaceae bacterium (assembly GCA_046539845.1). Lineage (GTDB taxonomy): Bacteria > Desulfobacterota > Desulfovibrionia > Desulfovibrionales > Desulfonatronovibrionaceae > CAYNNQ01. The sequence goes on along the minus strand of JBKHGE010000030.1, from coordinate 11,064 downwards.
TCAAGAACCCCGGTCCAAAGACCGCGGGCAGGATCCTGGATGAGCTCGGCTTTAGGGGCATGCGCCTGGGCGGGGTGGGTTTTTCCCGGATGCATGCCAATTTTCTGGTCCACGAGGGCGGCGGTACTTCGGAGCAGGCCCTGGAGCTTATCCGAAAATCCCGGGACGCGGCCTGGCAAAAAAAAGGGATCCGGCTGGAAACCGAGATAAGGATAATCCCATGTCCGTAGCAGTCTCCAGGTACAGAAAAAACAGGGCCGCCTTTTCCACGAGCCGGCCTCGGTCCGGGAGCAGGTCACGGCTTGCGGATATCCTCGGCCTGATCATAGCGGTCTTAAAGATTGCAGCCGCACTGGTAGTGGTGCTCGGGTTCAGCCTGCTTATCCTTTTTGGCTACCGTGAGGTGGTCACCAGCTCTCTTCTGGCCCTGAAAAAGATCGAAATCACCGGGAACGAGCACCTGCGCAACCAGGAGGTGCTTGCCGCCGCACAGGTAGAGCCGGGGGACAATCTGGCCGGGCTGAATATCTCGGATATAAAAAGCAGGCTGAAAGAGAATCCCTGGGTCAGTTCGGTGATTGTCACCCGGGAATTCCCGGACAGGCTGACCCTCACTCTGTCCGAGCGCCAGGCCTGCTTCTGGGTGAAAAAAGGGGAAAAATTGTTTTACGCGGACCAAAACGGGGAAACGATCGCTCCGGTTCGGGCCCGGGGCTTTGTCTCCCTGCCTCTTTTGTATTCGGGCGGGGACAGCGCCCGGCTCAAAGAGGTGGTAAAGAGCTTTCAGCAGGGCAAGATGCCTTTTTCCCTGCAGCAGGTGGCCTGGGCCCGAGTCACCGGGTCCGGCTCGGTGATTTTTGGTCTGCGCGACCGGGAGATGCAGGTGGAGATGGATACGGAGAACTGGCCGCAGAGCGTGGGCAGACTGGGCCGGGTATGGGATGATCTTGAAGCCAGGGGCGAGCTAGGGGGAACGGCGTATCTGGGCACCGTCGGAGACATTGCCTGGGTGGAATTCAAAAAAAGGACGGGTTAAATATGTCCAAATCAGACCTGATTGTCGGACTTGATCTGGGGACCACCAAGATCTGCGCCGTTGTGGGGCAGATCACTCCGAACGGCGTGGATGTGATCGGGATCGGGAGCAGTCCCTCCACCGGTCTGCGCAAGGGGGTGGTGGTGAATATCGAACAGACCGTGCAGTCCATCAAGCGGGCCCTGGAAGAAGCCGAACTCATGGCCGGCTGCGAGATCCGCTCCGTGTATGCCGGGATCGCGGGCAGCCATATCAAGGGCTTCAACAGCCACGGGGTCATCGCGGTCAAGGGCGGGGAGGTCAACGCCCGGGATATGGAGCGGGTCATTGACGCGGCCAAGGCCGTGGCCATTCCTCTGGACCGGGAGGTAATCCACATCCTGCCCCAGGAGTATATAGTGGACGATCAACGGGGGATCGCCGATCCTTTGGGCATGGCCGGGGTGCGCCTGGAGGTCAAGGTGCACATTGTCACCGGCGCGGTCAGCAGTGCCCAGAATATCGTCCGCTCCTGCCACCGTTCCGGCCTGGATGTTTCGGATATCGTTTTGGAGTCTCTGGGCTCGGCCAAGGCCGCGCTTACTGAAGAGGAAAGGGAAATCGGGGTGGCACTGGTTGATATCGGCGGCGGGACCACGGATCTGGCCATTTTCAACGATGATTCCATAAAGCACACCAGTGTCCTGGCCATCGGCGGGACCAATCTGACCAATGATATCGCCTTTGGTTTGCGCACACCCATGGCCTCGGCGGAAAAAATAAAAGTCCAGTATGGATGTGCTCTGGCCGACTTGGTCCCGGATGATGAGACCATTTTGGTGGACAGTGTGGGCGGTCGCGATCCCCGTGAGCTGTCCAGGCACGTATTGGCCGAGATATGCGAGCCCCGTATGGAGGAGCTGCTGGCCCTGGTGGACCAGGAGCTGATCCGCTCCGGGTACAAGGATATTATCGGGGCCGGGGTGGTTTTGACCGGTGGGTCCGCCCTTATCGAGGGTGTTCAGGACCTGGCCGAGCAGATTTTCAATATGCCCACCCGCGTGGGATATCCCGTGGGAGTGGGCGGGCTTACTGACGTGGTCAACAGCCCCATGTACGCCACAGCTGTCGGGCTGCTGCAGTACGGGGCGAAAAAAGAGGGTACTGAAGACCGCTTCCGCATCCGGGACAAGAATGTGTTCAACCGCATTCTGGGCCGCATGCGGAAATGGTTTTCAGATATATCCTAAGAAATGCGGAAAAACCGTTTCCCGGTCGTCCGGCAGTACCGGAAACGGGTGGATGTTTGACTGTAGCCCGCAATTTTTCAGTTGAAAAAAAGGGGAAGGAGGAACCATGGAATTTACAGAGATTGAAATGGAAAGCAACGCCCAGATCAAGGTCGTCGGTGTCGGAGGGGGCGGCGGTAACGCCGTGAACAACATGATCTGCTCCGCTATGCAGGGAGTGAGTTTTATCGCCGCGAACACTGACGTGCAAGCCTTGAAGCATTCTCAGGCCCCGCACAAACTCCAGCTCGGTGAGAAACTAACCAAGGGGCTGGGCGCGGGTGCAAATCCAGAAATCGGACGAGAGGCTGCGCAGGAGAGCACAGAACTGATCAAGGAATGTCTAGCCGGAAGCGATATGGTCTTTGTCACCGCCGGCATGGGCGGCGGGACCGGGACCGGAGCGGCACCGGTCATCGCCGAGATCGCCAAGGAAATGGGAGCCCTTACCGTCGGGGTGGTGACCAAACCGTTTTATTTTGAGGGTAAGCGCCGTCTGAGCCTGGCGGAAAAGGGGATTGAAGAGCTGACCGATGTTGTGGACAGCATCATCTCCATCCCCAATGACCGGCTTTTGTCTTTGGCCTCGAAAAAGGCCACCTTCCTGGACATGCTCAAAAAGGCGGACGAGGTCCTGTACTACGCAGTCAAGGGCATCTCGGACCTGATAATGGTCCCGGGACTTATCAATCTGGACTTCGCGGACGTGCAGGCGGTCATGGCCGAGATGGGCCTGGCCATGATGGGCACGGGCATCTCCAGCGGCGAGTCCCGGGCCAGGGAAGCGGCCATGAAGGCCATTACCAGTCCCCTGCTCGAAGATGTGTCCATTGAAGGGGCCAAAGGGGTGCTCATGAATGTCAGCTGCGGCCCGGATCTAACCATTGACGAGGTCAGCGAGGCGGCCAATTTCATTCACGAAGCCGCACACGAGGACGCCAAGATCTATTTCGGATGTGTGTTCGACCAGGATATTGGGGATGAACTCCGGGTGACCGTGATTGCCACCGGAATCGAGTCCGAAGAGGAACAGGCGGGCGAGGATCGGAGCAGACAGAATATAACCCCGATCAGCCGGAAGCAGAAGGAAGAGGTCCCGGCTGCCGCCCAGCGGCCGAGAAAGTCCAATATCCGGCCGGACGAGCAGGAGGATTTGCGCATCCCGGCTTACATCCGGCAGCAGAACCGCAACAACGAGAGTCAGTCCAAGGCGCCCAAAAAGAAGCCGGTGACCAGGAAGAACGGCAACGGGGAGGAGTTCATTTTTGACGAGGATGAATTCGAGATCCCCTCGTTTATCCGCATGCAGGCCGATTAGGCGGCCCTGTCCCCGGACGGACCGCCGGTAGCGGCTTGTTTAAAACAGGTCCCGACTCTCCCCTTTTGGTTTTTATCAGGGAGGTGGAACGGGTAGTGCCGGAACCCGTCTCCTCCCCCGGGGTCCCTGCTTGACCGCAAAAGGGCCCCAAAGGACGTAGAAGATGATTGAACTCGATTTCAAGGCCTTTTCCTTTTTACAGGCAAGGCTGCGCGCAAGCGGCATTGCGCCCCAGTCCCGCATGCAGGTGAAAAACGGCTGTACTGTGGGCGGGCTTATTGCCGAGCTCGGTCTGGATCAGTCCGAAGTCGAGGGCGTATTTGTTAACGGCCGGATCAGGACCCCGGACTATTATCTGCAAGACGGAGACCGCGTCGCCTTTGTTCCTCCGGGCACCCCGGGGCCGTATAGGTATATGCTGGGCATCAGGGAGGCGAATAACTCGAAGTGAATCCGGGGCCGGCATCGGGCCGGGGGTAAAAGGGCAAAAAGATTTCAAGCACCTGCCGGATAAAAGCCGGTCCAGGCCGCTGTTTTTTTGCAAGGTCGCCCGGCGAGCTTAAAGCGGGTGGGTATAAATCTTTTTAAACGGAGGACTGATGCCGTATATAAAACTAAGCAAACGCGGCGAGCTGGACGGTCTGATCAAGGATCTGGCCGCGCGGGTGGAAGAGGAAGGCGAACTCAATTATTGTTTCTACAAGCTGTCCACTGAGCTTATCGCCCGCGTCGGTGAGAGCTACGCCAAGCTGGCCATGTGCTCCTCAGCCATGGAGCACGCCAAGCTGGAATGGTACCGCAGGCGCCTTTCCCCTTACGAGGATAAAAAAATAAAGGAAAACGGGGACATCTGACCCGGATTCTTTTCCCCTGTCTTTCGGGTGTATCAGGCGGTTTTCCGCCTGGATGCCTTCTTTTGCACCCCTTTTAGAAGCATGAGCATAAGGGCGGTTCCGGCCCCAGCCAGGATCAGTCCGGCTATTGGCAGACTCTTGTAGCCCAGCTGATCGGCCAGCAGCCCGGCGGCAAACGCGCTCAATAGGCTGGCCACAGCAGTCGTAGCGTTGAATATGCCCACAGCCGTACCCTGGGGCAGTTCGGACAGTTCCGCTGTGTAATCGGTACCGGCCACAATCAGCGGGGACCAAGCCACGGGCAAAAGGAAAAAGAAAAGGGGCACGAGCCAGGGGTTTATCCCGGTTTGGATAAAGGCCAGGCCGGTCAGGGCGAGCAAAGAGAGCAAAGACATGAGCGCCCCGATCATGACCACCCAGCCGTCCCCGATCTTTTTGCCCAGGGCCCCGGCCGGGGCGTAGGCAAATACCCCGATCCCGGCGCCAATGGCGTAGTAGAGCGATGATTTCCCCGCGGACACCGTATACACATCGTGCATGAGCAGGGGATAGAGATTGTATATGACCCAGTTGCTGAACATGATGCAGAACCAGGCAAGGATGTACAAGGCGAACGGGGTTTTTATTATCTGCTTTACCTCCCGCAGATAGTGGGGCAGGTTTTGCTCGTAGGTGTGCAGGATGGAGAATGCCCCCCGGGCCGGGCGGTGGGTACGGTAAGCGAATTGTATATCCTTTTTGTTTACCCTGCTTTTGTGATCCGAAGGCAGGTGCATGCGGCCTAAAATAAAACCCGGGAGCATGAGCAAGCCGGCTATGACCATACCCAATTGCGGGTTCAGCTGCAGCAGGGCGACCAGGGCCAATCCGGCGGCCTGGCCGGTACCGTAGAATGTCTGCAGCCAGCCGATCCGCTGGTCCCATTCAGATTTGGGCTTGTTCTCGACAATGAACATGGCCGAGACAGTGTTGGTCACTGCCGAGCCCATGCCCTGGATAAACGCCAGGCCGGTCCAGAACCAGAAGGACTTAAGGGCGGGGAAAAAGATCAGGCCCAGGGCAAGGAGCACGTAGCCGGCCAAGTAAAAGAAGTGGTATCGGCCGCTTTTGTCCGTGAGTGCGCCCAGTATAGGGGCGGTCAGCTGCCCGGCGTAGAACGCGGCCACAACCGTTCCGGCGGCGGCCGCACCCAGGGCGTTGCCCACCACCAGGGGGATAAGGATGGGGGCGATGCCCAGGACAACCGCTCCCTGAAAGGCGTATCCCGCGTACCACGGTTCTGAGTATTTTTTGTACCCGCTGAGCATAGTGTACTTTACCTCCGCTGGCTGTTTCTGATCCGGTTTTTCACTTTGGCATATCAAAAATGCACAGGCAACAGATTTTCCGGCCGGGGTGTGTATGCTCACCCTGATTTGACTTCCGGCTGTGATTGGTTATTCAAGGCAGCCGCGGCCCACGCCCAAAGACGAATTTTTCGGCCTGGGTTATTGGGTTTTAAAGTGGATTTCAGATATGCGCATTCTGCTTTTAATGTATTTCGTACACTTCCTGCGCCACGGCATGGTTTTGCCCGTGGTCCCGCTATTTGCCCAGGATCTCGGGGCCGGTGCGTCCATGGTCGGGCTGGTGGTCGGGAGCTTTAACGCCCTTTCACTGCTCCTGGGCCTTGTGGTCGGTGATCTGGCGGACCGGATATCCATCAAGAAGATGCTGATTGCCGGTGCAGTGTGCAACCTTGTCTATAGTCTGCTTTTGTATGCGGCTGTAAACCCCTGGGCACTGGTGGGGACCCAGATAATAGGCGGTTTGGGTTTTTTGCTCTTAATTGTTTGCACTCAGGCCTATATCTCTGGCCTGCCCGGAGTCAGGGAACGGGAGAAGAATTTTTCCCGGGTCACCTTGGCCGCCGCAGTGGGGCAATCCACCGGCCCTTTGTGCGGTGGCTGGTTGCTTTCCATTGGTTCCTTTGACCTGGTCTTTGCTGCGGCAATCGGGGTGTCCCTTTTGGGGGCGGTGGTCTTTGGCCTTCGTATGGACGCTTCCCGTACCGGCCGGGCCAAGCCGTTTGAGCCTTTGGCCGAGAAATTGGCCAAGCTTACCCGGATGGCCAGAAATCCGCGCATGGCAATAGTTTTGGCCTTTACCCTGGGGGTTATCCTTGCCGTTTGCCTGCGCGGCTCGTTTCTGCCCATTTTGCTCCAGTCCAAAGGGGTGAGCGGGGTGTATATCGGGGCCATGCTTTCGGTTTTTGCGGTATCCATGACTCTGGTCCGGGTCATGGTGGGCAGGATCCTGGGCCGGTTCTCCAGGCTGGGTGTGATGACCTTTGTTTTGGTGGTCACCGGCTCTGCAGTAGGCATACTGCCGCTTTTGGATCAGGCCTGGGCATTGGCCACGGTATTGGCCGTATTCGGCCTGGGTTTCGGGCTCTCCCAGCCTTTGTCCATGGTCATGGTCTCGGAAAGCAGTGCCGATGACCGCCGCGGTCTGGCCATGGGGCTCAGGTTCTCCACCCTTACCCTGGGCACTTTTCTGGGCCCGCTGATGATGGGCGCACTGGCCGAGATCGGCGGGATATCCCTGCCCTTTTACTGCGCGGTACTACCCATCCTGGCCGTTGGCCTGGCCCTGTTTTTATTTCGAAACAAGCTAAACCCGGAAAAAAGCTCTTGACAGGCGACAGCGGAGAATATAATAAGTTAAAGTTCACGGCGCGGGGTGGAGCAGTATGGTAGCTCGTCGGGCTCATAACCCGAAGGTCAGAGGTTCAAATCCTCTCCCCGCTACCAGGAAAAATAATATGACTGGAATTTTAAAATTCAGTCCGTTGAGAATAATCAAGGCCGAAGCCAAAAGCTTCGGCCTTTTTTTTGGGTTCAAGTTTGTTTTGCCGCTGCCTTTGTTTGTTATTAAGTGGGCGTCAGCTGTGGGGTTGTGCGGCCTGATTTTCTTTATTAAAAAGGATGTTGATATTTAAGGGCAAAGTATAATGACACATAAGTGAAAATTTACATTGCGGATATTTGGGGATAGTTCAGATTTTGTTTAGTATTTAATAGGAGTTGAAAAGCCTGCGCACCTGGTGGGCTAATACAAGAGGGAGTTTATGACAAAGAAGAACAACAACGGAGCCAATCTCGGCTTTGAAAATCAGATGTGGGCTGCTGCGGATAAACTCCGGGGCCACATGGACGCTTCCGAGTACAAACACGTGGTTCTCGGACTGATTTTCCTCAAATACATATCCGATGCATTTCAAGCCAAATACAACCAGCTGGAAGCCACAAAAGAGACTGAATATACAGATCCGGAGGACAGGGACGAATATTCGGCCGCCAATATTTTCTGGGTTCCCAAGGAAGCCCGCTGGGACAAGCTGCAGGCCAATGCCAAGCAGCCGACCATTGGCAAAGTCATTGATGATGCCATGGTGGCTATTGAGAAAGAAAACCCGAACCTTAAAGGTGTGCTGCCCAAGGACTACTCCCGCCCATCCCTGGACAAATACCGTCTGGGTGAGCTTATCGACATTATCAGCAAAATCGGGCTTGGCGATGATGAAGCAAAATCAAGGGACGTTCTTGGCCGGGTGTATGAATATTTCTTGGGCAAGTTTGCAGCCTCCGAGGGCAAGGGTGGCGGTGAATTCTACACTCCCCAATGCGTGGTCAAACTGTTGGTCAATATGATTGAGCCCTACAAGGGCAGGGTTTTTGACCCCTGCTGCGGCTCAGGGGGCATGTTTGTCCAGAGTGAAAAATTCGTGGAAGAACACGGCGGCCGGCTGGGGGATATTTCTATTTATGGCCAGGAGTCCAATCCCACAACCTGGCGCCTTGCCAAGATGAACCTGGCTATCCGGGGAATAGACGCCAATCTGGGCGGACAAAACGCGGACAGCTTCCACAATGACCTGCATAAAGACCTGCGCGCGGATTATATCCTGGCCAATCCGCCCTTTAACATGAACGACTGGGGCGGGGAGAGACTGCGGGAGGATGCCCGGTGGAAATACGGCATACCGCCGGTAAATAATGCCAATTACGCCTGGATTCAACATTTCATTTATCACCTGGCTCCTTCCGGGATCGCCGGCTTCGTCCTGGCCAACGGGTCCATGTCTTCCAATAGTTCAGGGGAAGGCGAAATCCGAAAGGCCATTATCGAGGATGACCTGGTAGACTGCATGATTGCCCTGCCGGGGCAGCTTTTCTATACCACTCAAATCCCGGCCTGTTTGTGGTTTCTGTCCAGAAACAAAAGCAACGGTAAGTTTCAAAACAGACAAAAACACACGCTTTTTATCGATGCTCGAAACATGGGCGAATTGATAGACCGTGTGCATAGAGAACTTTCTGACAATGACATACAAAAAATTGCCGCCACCTATCATGCCTGGCGCGGGGAGAAAGGCGCCGGGACTTATGAGGATGTGCCGGGCTTTTGCAAAAGTGTTCCCACTGAAAAAATTCGGGAACACGGCTATGTTTTGACTCCGGGCCGATATGTGGGGGCTGCTGAAATCGAAGATGACCTGCCTGCGCCGCGGCCGGGTGTGTTCTTCGTTTATGTGATCGCATGTGAAGGTGACAGCTATTATATCGGACATACAGACAACCTTCCTCGGCGATGGCAAGAGCATATCACCGGTAAAGGCGCAGATTGGACGAAGAAAAACAAGCCTCGATACATTCCTCACTATGAGGAATTTCAAAGCAGAGAAGAAGCAGTTGCTCGTGAAAAAGAACTAAAAACCACATCAGGTCGCAGATGGATCAAAAAAGCCATCGCCGAAGGCCGGGCGCGGCAGGCAGGCGGCATCCCTTTTGAGGAGAAGATGTCTGAACTTTCCGCCACGCTGTATGAGCAGTTTGCCGAGTCCGACAGGCTAAAGACTGCGATTAAGAAGAATCTGGAGGTCTTGGGTTATGGGGAATGATTGGAAACGCTGTGAATTGGGGGATTTAATCTCAATAAATCCATCGCGCCCCCTCAGCAAAGGTGTCGACTCAGTATATATATCAATGCAGCAAGTCGAGTCTGAAAATCGATCAGTCAACGAAATTGCTCATAGGCCCTTCAAGGGGTCAGGTTCTCGTTTTCAGAATGGAGATACACTTTTAGCGCGTATTACGCCTTGCCTTGAAAATGGGAAAACTGCCTATGTGGATTTTCTTGAGGACATGGAAGTAGGGCATGGTTCAACAGAATTTATAGTGCTTTCAGGAATTGAAGGCGTTACAGATAAGCTCTTCGTCTATTATCTTTCCCGTTTACCTCAATTTCGTAACTTCGCAATAGCTCGTATGGAGGGCTCCTCTGGGCGGCAACGTGTACCCGCACCGACTCTTCAAAAATATTCATTTTATTGCCCACCATATGAGGAACAACGCGCCATAGCTCACATCCTCGGCTCCTTCGACGACAAAATAGAACTCAACCGCCAGATGAACGAAACCCTGGAATCTATGGCCCGTGCCATCTTTAAGTCCTGGTTCGTGGATTTTGATCCGGTGTATGCCAAGGCTGAAGGCCGGGATACAGGCTTGCCTGAGGAGATTGCAGCGCTTTTTCCTGATAGTTTTGAAGATTCGGAGCTGGGGGAGATTCCGGCGGGGTGGAGGGTTTTACCACTATCCGAAGTCTTAGACATAATCGGCGGGGGAACGCCGAAAACAAAAGTGAAGGAATATTGGGATGGTGATATCCCTTGGTTTTCAGTTGTGGATGCGCCGAGTGAAACAGATGTATTTGTAACTGATACTGAGAAGCATATTACCCAGCTTGGGGTTGAAAAATCATCTGCTAAAGTACTTCGCAAAGGGACAACGATAATTAGTGCGCGGGGCACGGTTGGAAAGTGTGCTCTGGTGGGACGGTCAATGGCCATGAATCAATCCTGTTACGGGCTCCAGAGCAAACACGGCATAAGCGATTATTTCGTTTATTTTACAATTAGGAGACAGGTAGCTGATTTACAGAGGAGTGGACATGGGTCCGTATTCAACACGATCACACGCGATACCTTTAAGACTCTCCGAATAGCCTGTCCACCAGCTAAACTTACCAATTCTTTTGACAGTATGTTAAAGCCATTAATGGATTATATTTTGGCAAATATTAATGAAAATGGTTTTCTTGCTTCTCTTCGCGAAACTCTTCTCCCGAAGCTCATTTCCGGAGAACTGCGACCTCCGAATGCCGAGAAATTTATTGAAGAGGCCGGGCTATGAAATACAATCCCGATATTCGTCATCGCCGGTCGATTCGATTGAAAGAATACGATTATTCACAGGCCGGGGCGTATTTTGTGACCATCTGTACCCAGAACCGGGAATGTTTGTTCGGTGAAATTGTGAACCGGGAAATGGTATCGAACGATGCAGGGCGGATGGTACAAACGGTATGGGATGAAATCCCGTTGCATTATCCTGGAATTGGAATTGATGCGTTTGTTGTCATGCCCAACCATATTCATGGAATTGTTGTCATCGTAGGGGCGGCCCCCTGTGGCCGCCCTGATAATGCCCGTGGCCGCCCTGATAATGCCCGTGGCCGCCCTGATGATGCCCGTGGCCACGCGGT